>JAJTGD010000017.1 GCA_021299035.1 Oxalobacteraceae bacterium
TCTGCGCGGCATCGCCAAACCCGTTGAATACGATGTTCGCGCCCTCTGCGGCGAGCGCCTGCGCGATGCCGAGGCCGATTCCGGAGGTGGAGCCGGTCACGAGGGCGGTTTTGCCGGTGAGCTGGCGAGTTTGCATGGGCATTCCTTTTGCAATGAGATGATGAACAACGCGATTTTACGGGCAGTGCCGCTAAAATCATAAAAAGCAAGCAAGGAGACCGCCCCGTGACGATGCAAGCGCAAATCAAAATGGTGCAATGCCTGTCGCCGGCCGGCCTGCACGCAATGGCCTACAAGGAATGGGGCGATCCGGGTAACCCGCGGGTGCTGGTGTGCGTGCACGGCGTGACCCGGGTGTCAGACGACTTTGATGCACTGGCTTCTGCCATGGCGGACCATTACCGCGTCATCTGCCCGGATGTCGTGGGGCGCGGCCGGTCGGGGTGGCTAAAAGACCCCAAGCACTACTGGGTGCCACAGTACGTGAGTGACATGGTGACCTTAATCGCGCGACTGGATGTGCCTGAGGTGGACTGGTTCGGCACTTCAATGGGTGCGTTGATCGGTATGGGCCTCGCTGCATTACCCGATACCCCGATTCGCAAGATGGTGATGAACGATGTTGGCCCCGCGTTGAATTTTCAGGCGCTCTCGCGCATCGGCAGTTATATCGGTGAAGACATGCGCTTTGACAGTTTTCAGCAGGGCAGGGACTACATCCGAACCATCTCTGCGCCGTTCGGTCCGCACACGGATCAGGAGTGGGACAAACTCGCAGCAGATGTGCTTCGACAAACTGCTGATGGCCGCTGGCGACGACACTATGATGTGGCATTAGCGTTGCCATTCAAGGTGATGACCGAAGAAAGCGCGCAACGAGGCGAGGCAGCGCTATGGGCCGCCTATGATGCCGTGCAATGTCCGGTTTTACTGGTGCGTGGCAGTGAGTCTGATCTGCTCACACGCGAGACAGCGCAGCAGATGACGACGCGCGGCCCACACGCGCAATTAGTGGAGTTGCCCGGCATCGGGCATGCGCCCACCTTTATGCATGAAGATCAGATCGCGCTTGCGCGTGAGTTTTTTCTGGAATAGCCATGGTATTCGTTGTAACCCGCGCCGGAGATGATGAGCTGTGCACAGGCCTGCGGCCCGAGGACGCGGCACGGCTGCGGGATGCGATCGAGTTTGTGCGTGAGCCCTATACTGGCAAGCAGGTACCCACCGGGCAAGACGCGATGGATTTTTCGCGCGATGTGGTTGCAGTACTGGCCTCGCTAAAAGCAGATGCCGATACGCGCATTGCCGGTATGTTGTTCGAGCTGGCAGTCGTGGTGCCTGAAAAAGTTGCAGAGATTGAGCCGCGCTTCGGTAAAGAAGTGGCCGACATGGTCACGAGCATTCGGCAGCTGATGCGCTTGCACGAAGGCATGTTCGCGCGCAAAGACACTGACCGTACCAAGACTAGCGCGGCAAGCCAGCTGGAAGTGTTGCGCAAGATGACGCTGGCAATGTCGAGCGATATGCGCGTGGTACTGGTGCGCTTGTGCTCGCGCCTAGCAACCCTACGGCACTTCGCTGAAATAAAGAGCGAGAGTGACTTCACATTGCGTTACGCGCGCGAGACCTTTGATCTTTATGCGCCGCTCGCCAACCGGCTTGGTATCTGGCAGCTCAAGTGGGAACTGGAAGATTTATCGTTTCGGTTTTCTGAACCCGACAGCTATAAGCGCGTCGCAAAAATGCTGGAGGAGAAGCGAGTCGAACGCGAACAGTTTGTCGAGGACGCGATTAAACGTTTGCGATCCGAGCTGGCAGCGGCAGGCATCCGCGCCGAGGTCTATGGTAGACCGAAGCACATCTACAGCATCTGGAACAAGATGCAGGGTAAGGCCATTGATTTCTCGCGCCTGCATGATGTGCGGGCGTTTCGGGTGATCGTGGAGGATGTAAAAACCTGCTACGCCGTTCTTTCGATCGTGCACGATATCTGGACGCCGATTGCGGAAGAGTTCGACGACTATATTGCGCGCCCAAAGTCGAACGGCTATCAGTCACTCCACACGGTTGTAGAAGCTGATGATGGCCGCACGCTGGAGGTGCAGATTCGTACGCAGCAAATGCATCGCTTCGCAGAATTCGGGGTCGCTGCGCATTGGCGCTACAAAGAGGGCACAGGTAATGCACAAGACGATACCTATGACCAGAAAATTGCGTGGTTGAGGCAGCTGCTGAACTGGAAAAGCGAGATCACGGACACTGTGGTCGGGCAAGAAGATAGCGAGCGGCAATGGGTCGAGCAGCTAAAGGCGGCTTCAATCAACGACCGGATTTACGTGCTGACGCCACAGGGCAGATTGATTGAGTTGCCGATGGGCGCCACGCCGATTGATTTTGCGTACCAGTTGCATAGCGATGTCGGCCATCGTTGCCGTGGTGCGCGGGTCAATGGAACGATGGTGCCGCTCAACACTGTGCTGAAGAACGGTCAGACGGTAGAGATCATTACCGCCAAAGGTGAGGCGGTGGCGATGGGTACCGCAGGACCATCGCGTGACTGGCTGTCTGATGGGTACACCGCGAGCCCTCGTACACGCTCAAAAATTCGTGCCTGGTTCAATGCCATCGAGCAGGCGCAGACCTTGGCACACGGCCGTGGGCTACTTGAAAAGACCCTGCAACGTGAGGGCAAGACCGCTGTCAATCTGGATGATCTGGCGCATCGCCTGGGTTTTGCCAAGCTGGAGGATTTATTGCTCGCAGTGGGCAACGACCGAATGAGTTTGCGGCTGATTGAGCAGGCTTTGCATGGTGATGCGCACGAGCGCGCAACGCTGGATGATGAGAGCCAACTGACACGCAAGAGCCGCGCATCAAGTGTGACGCAGGGTGGCAAAGCGGGCGTGCTGATTTTGGGTACTGAGGGTTTGCTGACCCAAATGGCTAGCTGCTGCAAACCGGCACCCCCCGATCCTATCGTTGGCTTTATCACGCGTGGCAAGGGCATCTCGATCCATCGCGCCAGTTGCAAGAACTTGTCGCAGATGGTGCTCCGTGCGCCGGAGCGCATGGTGCAAAGTAGTTGGGGGGATCTCGGCAGCGATACCGTGTATCCGGTGGACGTGTTCGTGCTGGCGCAGGATCGGCAGGGTCTGTTACGCGATATCTCGGATATTTTTCTGCGTGAAAAAATCAATGTGATTGGTGTCTCGACCCGCAGCAGCAAGGGGCAGGCCTACATGTCGTTTACGGGCGAGATTTCGTCGACAGAGCAGTTGCAGCGCGCATTGAAAGTGATTAGTGCAGTGAAGGGCGTGGCCGAGGTGAAGCGCGTTTAAGCCAGGCCCGGTTCGCTGGATATCAAATCACTAACCTATTTAATAAGCCTTATCCGGGGCATTGGGCAAATCACTAACCCACCGTGAATTCCCTCCTAACCAGCGCTTTTTGCGCTCACCCACACCCGCGAAATCTTGTCGTTCTTGGCGTTGGGATGCAAAGCTGGCTATAATCTCGGTTCTTTAGGCGCGTAGCTCAGCTGGTTAGAGCACTACCTTGACATGGTAGGGGTCGTTGGTTCGAGTCCAATCGTGCCTACCAACACACAGCAGCAATAATCTGTAAGAGCGAGAAAGGCGAGACGGTTATGACACCGCGAACTAGCAGCGTAGCGAGATGTATCCACTGCTAGTCCGTCTTCTTGCATAGAAAAACGCGGCTGGTCCGCGTTTTTTTTCGTCTGCGGCATGGGCCGCGACATTCTCCGAAGGAGCATCCATGGTTTCAGTCCGACTTCCCGATGGCTCGCAGCGTCAGTTCGATGCGCCCGTCACCGTAGCCGCGGTTGCCGCATCCATCGGCGCAGGCCTCGCCAAGGCAGCACTCGCCGGCAAGGTCGATGGCAAGCTGGTTGACACCTCTTTCCTGATCGATCGAGATTCGGATTTGGCGATTGTCACCGACAAGGATGCCGATGGGCTTGAGGTGATTCGTCACTCGACCGCGCACTTGCTCGCGTATGCCGTCAAATCACTTTTCCCTGAGGCGCAGGTAACGATTGGCCCGGTCATCGACAACGGCTTTTACTATGATTTCTCTTACAAGCGTCCATTCACACCCGAAGACTTGGAAGCCATCGAGAAGAAGATGGCCGAGCTGGCGAAGAAAGACGAGCCAGTTGAGCGCAAGGTGATTCCGCGCGACGATGCGGTGGCGTATTTCAAGTCAATCGGCGAGCACTACAAGGCCGAGATCATTGCCTCGATTCCGGCGAATGAAGATGTCTCGCTGTACTCGGAAGGGCAGTTCACTGACCTGTGCCGCGGGCCACACGTGCCGTCGACCGGCAAGCTGAAAGTGTTCAAGCTGATGAAGCTGGCCGGTGCCTACTGGCGTGGCGACTCAAAGAATGAAATGCTGCAGCGGATTTACGGTACCGCCTGGACGAAAAAAGAAGATCAGGAAGCCTACCTCCACATGTTGGAGGAAGCGGAGAAGCGCGACCATCGTAAGTTGGGTCGACAGCTTGATTTATTCCACTTCCAAGATGAGGCGCCGGGACTGATTTTCTGGCACCCGAAGGGCTGGACGATCTGGCAGCAGGTTGAGCAATACATGCGCCATGTGTATCAAGATAACGGCTATCAGGAAGTCAAAGCGCCGCAGATTCTTGATCGTTCGTTGTGGGAGAAGTCCGGTCACTGGGACAACTATAAAGACAATATGTTTACGACCGATTCAGAGAATCGGGCGTATGCATTGAAGCCGATGAATTGCCCTGGGCACGTTCAAATTTTCCGCTCGAATATGCACTCGTATCGCGAGCTGCCGCTGCGCTATGGCGAGTTCGGACAGTGTCATCGCAATGAACCCTCGGGCTCGCTGCACGGCATGATGCGCGTGCGGGGCTTTACGCAAGATGATGGTCATATCTTTTGCACCGAAGACCAGATTCTGGATGAGTGCGTCGCTTTCACTGCGCTGCTTCAGCAGGTGTACCGAGATTTCGGCTTTACCGAGGTGATCTACAAGGTCGCCACGCGTCCCGAGAAGCGGGTTGGTTCGGACGAGCTGTGGGACAAGGCCGAGCGCGCGTTGATCGAGTCGCTGAAGCGCTCGGGTTGTGAGTATGAGATTACGCCGGGTGAGGGCGCTTTCTACGGTCCTAAGATCGAGTACACATTGAAAGACGCCATCGGTCGGCCCTGGCAGTGCGGCACGATTCAGGTGGATTTCTCGATGCCGGTCAGACTTGAGGCCGAGTACGTCGCTGAGGACAATACGCGCAAGGTTCCGGTCATGCTGCACCGGGCGATCCTGGGGTCATTGGAGCGGTTTATCGGCATGCTGATCGAGAACCATGCGGGTGCCTTGCCGCTGTGGCTGGCGCCAGTGCAGGTGTCGATCCTGAATATCTCGGAAGGTCAGTCGGATTACGCCAAAGAAATCGAGCAATCCCTGAAAAAACAAGGGTTTAGAGTGCAGGCAGATTTGCGAAACGAGAAAATAACCTATAAAATACGCGAGCACTCGGTCCAGAAGCTGCCCTACATTGTGGTAGTCGGCGACAAAGAGCGAGATGCGAAAACCGTGGCCGTGCGTGCGCGAGGCAATGTCGATCTGGGCGTGATGTCCCTCGACGATTTGGTAGGCCGACTCCATCATGAGATCGCTACCAAGGCCTGACGGGACTTCCGTCGGGTCGGCTCGCAGCAGAAGCACGGCGTCTTTTTTGGACCTTTAGAAGGAAACGGCAATAGCTACTGATAAATCGCACCGTATCAACGGTGAAATCACTGCCCCCCAGGTTCGCCTTTCTGGCGTTGAGAATGAAGCGATCGGCATCGTTAGTCTGGCCGACGCGTTCCGGATGGCCGAAGAGGCCGATGTCGATCTCGTCGAGATCGCGCCCACTGCGGTACCGCCCGTCTGTCGCCTGATGGACTACGGCAAGTTCAAATACCAAGAACAGAAGCGCGCACACGAGGCCAAGCTCAAGCAGAAGGTGATCTCGGTCAAAGAGGTCAAATTCCGTCCCGGCACCGACGATGGCGACTACAACATCAAGCTGCGCAATCTGGTGAAATTCCTCGAAGAGGGTGACAAGACCAAGATCACCTTGCGCTTCCGTGGCCGCGAGATGGCCCACCAGGAAATCGGCGTGCGGATGCTGGAGCGTCTGAAGCTGGATCTGGAGCCATTCGGTCAGGTCGAGCAGTTTCCCAAGATGGAAGGCCGTCAGATGGTGATGGTACTGGCGCCAAAGAAGAAGAAATAAGACCGTCTGGCTAAGTCCGGCGGCCGCCGCTCTTAGCCTCTTTTCTCTTGCTTGCCCTGCAGACTGTGCTGTCTGCGGCGGCATGTCTGGCGAGCGGCCTAGCGAGAAAGTCTCTGCTGACTTGCTAAGGCGCTGATTTCCTTGATATAATTTCGGGCTACGCAGATTTAGGCGGGGTCGTATTGATTGGCGGCTCGATCTGCCATCAACAATAAGCGAGAACAGGCATCCAAGAGCAGTGAAATTGCTGCCACCTGTCATCGTCCAATAATGGAGCCGCCCGAAAAGGGCGGAGTTGTCATGCCAAAGATGAAAACCAAGAGCAGCGCGAAGAAGCGTTTTCGCGTTCGCCCAGGCGGTACCGTCAAACGTGGCCAAGCATTCAAGCGCCACATCCTGACCAAGAAAACCACCAAGAACAAGCGCCAGTTGCGCGGAGCGGTCGACGTTCATGACACAAACGTCAACGCTGTTCGCGCGATGATGCCGTTTGCCTAAGCTAACGACCACCACAGGAGCACACAATGCCAAGAGTAAAGCGTGGGGTCACAGCACGGGCCCGTCACAAGAAAGTTCTCGACGCCGCCAAGGGTTACCGCGGCCGTCGTAGCCGCGTCTATCGCGTCGCCAAGCAGGCGGTCATGCGTGCCGGGCAGTATGCCTACCGCGATCGCCGCAACAAGAAGCGCGTGTTCCGTGCGCTATGGATCACCCGTATCAACGCGGCGACCCGCGAGCACGGTCTCACTTACAGCAAATTCATCAACGGTCTGAAAAAAGCAGAGATCGCCCTCGACCGTAAGGTGCTGGCCGACATGGCGGTGACCGACAAGTCGGCGTTTGCCGCCATCGTGAATCAGGTTAAAGCCACGATCGCAGCCTAATCGGCCGACTTGCGTTGGCGTCGCCGAATGCGGCGACGTTCATGCGGGGCATGAGGTGACAAGCCCGTGCCCCGTTGCCATTTTTAAGCATACGCATGAGCTCACTGGAACAAATCGTCGTTGATGCAGGCGCTGATTTTGCCGCTGCGCAGGATTCTGCTGCACTGGAGAATGCCAAGGCCAAGTACTTAGGCAAGAGCGGCCTGATCACCGAGCAGATGAAAGGCTTGGGCAAGCTCGATCCCGAGGCGCGTCGCGCCCAGGGTGCGCTGATCAATGCTGCCAAGGATCAGATCGAGGCGCTGCTAACAGCCCGCCGCAATGCACTCTCCGATGCGCAGATGCAGGAGCGTCTCAACGCCGAGGCGATCGACGTTAGCTTGCCAGGCCGTGGTCGCGGTGTGGGCGGTATTCACCCAGTAATGCGATCATGGGAACGCGTTGAGCAGATCTTCGCCTCGATCGGTTTTGATGTCGCCGATGGTCCCGAGATCGAGACTGACTGGACTAATTTCTCTGCGCTGAACAGCCCGGAAAACCATCCTGCGCGTTCGATGCAGGACACCTTCTACACCGACGGTAAAGACAGCACCGGCAAGCCACTGCTGCTGCGTACGCATACCAGCCCGATGCAGGTGCGCTATGCCACGATGCATCAGCCACCAATTAAGGTGATTGCCCCCGGTCGAACCTACCGCGTCGACAGCGATGCGACGCACTCGCCGATGTTCCATCAGGTTGAGGGCTTGTGGATCGATACCGATATCAGTTTCGCGGATCTGAAGGGTGTTTATCTCGGGTTTGTGAAAGCATTTTTTGAAACCGACGATTTGCAAGTGCGGTTTCGTCCCTCTTATTTTCCATTCACCGAGCCCTCGGCTGAGATTGATATTGCCTTTGGTTCGGGGCCGCTGAAAGGTCGCTGGTTGGAAGTGTCGGGCGCCGGTCAAGTGCACCCGACCGTGTTACGCAATATGGGTCTCGACCCGGAACAGTTCATCGGGTTTGCCTTTGGTTCTGGACTTGAGCGGCTGACGATGCTGCGCTATGGCATCAACGACCTTCGCCTGTTCTATGAAGGTGACCTTCGCTTCCTCAAGCAATTCAATTGATTTCGAACGACGCAAGCAATGCAATTCTCTGAAAACTGGCTACGTACCATGGTCGACCCGAAGCTCAACTCGGATGAGTTGTCGCATCTGCTCACCATGGCCGGGCTTGAAGTGGAAGAGGTCGAGCCCGTCGTGCCGCCATTCACACACGTGGTGGTGGCGCAGGTGATGCAGGTAGAGCCGCATCCCAACGCCGACCGGCTGCGTGTCTGCCAAGTGGATGCCGGCACCGGCACCATGCTCAACATCGTCTGCGGCGCACCCAATGTTCGACCAGGACTCAAGGTGCCATGCGCCATGATCGGCGCAACATTACCCCCGGGCGATGATGGCAAACCATTTGAAATTAAGCTGGGCAAATTGCGCGGTGTAGAGTCACAAGGCATGCTGTGCTCGGCGCGCGAGCTGAAACTGTCCGAAGAAAATGCCGGTCTGCTCGAACTACCGGACGATGCACCGGTGGGTAAAAATTTCCGCGACTACTATCAGCTCAATGATCTGAAGTTCACCATCAAGCTAACGCCGAATCGTGCAGACTGTTTGTCGGTACTCGGCGTTGCACGAGAGGTGTCTGCCCTGACTGGCGCACCATTGTCGATGCCAGCTTTTACGCAAGTCGCCGTCAATCATGATGAGAGATTGCCAGTAAAAATTTCTGCGCCCGATTTATGCGGACGTTTTTCTGGTCGTGTCATCCGCGGTCTGAATGCGAAGGCAGAGACACCGCAGTGGATGCGTCAGCGTCTGGAACGCAGCGGCCAACGATCTATTTCTGCTCTGGTGGATATCTCGAACTACGTAATGTTGGAGTTGGGTCGACCTACGCATGTGTTCGACCTCGATAAGGTTCGTAGTGGCCTCGAGGTGCGCTGGGCTCGCGCTGGCGAGTCGCTGAAGCTATTGAACGGCAACACTGTCAGCTTGGATGATTGGATCGGTGTCATCGCTGACCATACGGCGCCAGAAGCTATGGCCGGCATTATGGGCGGCGACGCGACCGCAGTATCGCTCGATACCCGTAATATTTATCTTGAGGCTGCGTTCTGGTGGCCGAGTGCGATTCAGGGCAGGGCACGCCGCTTTAACTTTTCAACGGATGCAGCGCATCGCTTCGAGCGCGGTGTGGACTTTGCGACGACGGTCGAGCATATCGAGCGCATCACTACGCTGATTGTCGAAATTTGCGGTATCCCGAACCAGACCCAGGTGGGGCCGGTGGATGACCAAATCACCGCTTTACCGAAGCGTGCAGCAGTTCAGTTGCGTGTGGCCCGCGCTTCCAAAATCATCGGCATCACGCTGTCGGCGCAGCAGGTAGCAGATATCTTTACTCGTCTTGCACTGCCATTCACGCAGGACGGCGATGTATTTTCAGTGACGCCGCCCAGCTATCGCTTCGATATCGAGATTGAAGAAGATCTGATCGAGGAGATTGCAAGGGTCTATGGCTTCGACAATATTCCGGCGTTACCACCGGTGTCTGCCAATGAAATCCGTCTGCCGCCTGAACATGTGCGTTCCTTGTTTACGGTACGCAGGCAGCTGGCCGATCTGGATTATCAGGAAGTAGTGAACTACAGCTTCATCGACGATGCTTCTGAGCACCGATTTGGTGTGTCGGATCCGATCAAGTTGCTGAATCCGATCGCCAGCCAGATGAGCGTGATGCGCTCGCAGCTATTGAGTGGCTTGGTTGCCAACGTGCGCTACAACCTGAACCGCAAGGCCTCGCGCGTACGCGTATTCGAGATTGGTGCGGTGTTCTCGCGTGACGCGCATATGACCGATGGACCGCTCTCGGTAGCGGGGGTGGCACAGCCTAAGCGATTGTCGGCACTGGCCTATGGCGCAGTGGTTGACGAGCAGTGGGGGCAGGCCGCACGCACTATCGACTTTTTCGATCTGAAAGCGGATCTGGAAGCCTTGTTCGCGCCGCAGCCGCTGCGCTTCGAGGCTGCACCTCACCCAGCGCTGCACCCCGGTCGATCCGCTGCTGTTTTTCTCCATGGCGAGCGAGTGGGTGTCATCGGCGAGTTGCACCCCGCCTTGGTGCAATCCCTTGAACTGCCGCTGGCGCCGGTCGTGTTCGAAGTAGATGCCTTGGCGCTGCAGCAACGCAGCGTGCCCACCTATCACGAGATATCGAAGTTCCCCGCCGTTTTGCGTGACCTGGCCTTGCTGGTCGAGCAAACCGTGTCGGTACAGGCCCTGCTCGATACCATGCACCAGACTGTGGCATCGAACCCGGCATGTCGAATCATGCAACACATTGTTTTATTTGATGAATATCGCGGCAAAGGGCTGCCCGAAGGGCAAAAAAGTCTTGCCTTCCGAGTGACCATGCAAGATACTCGAAGCACCCTGCAGGACGAATCGGTTGATGCTGCAATGGCAGCGTTGGCCGAGGCTGTTCACCAGAAGCATGGCGCAACCATAAGAAAATAAGCAGCCATTTCGGTCCTCGTCGAACATGATGAATCACACGAATCCCGCAGAAGTCGAGTCCCTGGTGGCGGCTGACCTTGACCGCGCTATCGAAGCCAACCAGGCGCGCATGGGGGCGGAGAAAGATCTGCCCACGCTGACCAAAGCCGAATTGGCCGAGTTGCTGTTTGAGCAGGTCGGCTTGAACAAGCGGGAAGCCAAGGACATGGTCGATACATTTTTCGGCGAAATCCGAGATGCGCTGGAGCGTGGCGAGTCGGTGAAGCTGTCCGGGTTTGGCAACTTCCAACTGCGTGACAAGCCGCAACGGCCCGGGCGCAACCCCAAGACTGGCGAGGAAATCCCGATCAGTGCTCGTCGGGTGGTCACCTTCCATGCCAGCCAAAAGCTGAAAGCGCAGGTCGATTCGGCGAGCAGCCGTACGCCCACGCATCCGGCCTAATCTAAGCTGCCATGAACGAGCGCGCAGCCAAGCCTGCATTGGCGCCTCTGCCACCGATCCCGCCAAAGCGATACTTCACGATCGGTGAGGTCAGCGAGCTGTGCGGCGTGAAGCCCCACGTACTTCGCTACTGGGAGCAGGAATTTACTCAGCTCAAGCCGGTCAAACGACGAGGTAACCGGCGCTACTATCAGCACCACGAGGTGATGTTGATCCGCCGTATCCGAGAGTTGCTTTATGAGCAAGGATTTACCATCAGCGGGGCGCGCAACAAACTCGACTCAAGTGGTGCTGGCCAGCCAGCCAAAGCTGAAGCATTGGATTTGTTGGCTGTACGTGCTGAGCTGTCGGCCATCCTTGGATTACTGCGCGCCTGAGCCCTGGCCTGATCGGGCATAGCCTAGGCAGCAAAGGGGCAAAAGCGGGCAAAAAAAAGCCCGCTCAGGAAGCGGGCAAGATCTATATCTGAGGAGAAGACATAGAGGAGACAGGTGAATTATGCTGCTATGCAGAATATAAGGCAAATGCATTGTTTCTATCTGCCTCATAGAATTTCCATATGACTGCAAGGTAAGGGGGGGGGCTACTTCGGTCTTTGCTGAATTTCATGCAGTGCTTCATGCGAGCGTGCCATATTGGCAATTTCATGAAATTCCGATCCATAGATTCATTGCGGAAATAAAATTTTGCGAATTTCTGAACATTTGACCGTATAATTTCTTTTAGGAATCAAACCGGTTTGCCAGCGTCCCGCATCCGTCGCTTTGGATGGGATGATGGCAAGCCCCAAGTGTTTGATTTTTTTCTCTCACCAGATTCATGGAGGCGGTGTTGGCGGACTCTAATCAAAGCGGCTGTCTGACGGTTGGCGAAGGCGTCGTGCTGAACGGGACATTCGTTGTTCCAGATATTGCGTCGGTGTCCGGTAGTATCGAGGGTGATATCACGGCACGAGAATTGATTGTGGCCAGTTCTGGCGTGATCAAGGGTAAGGTCACCGCAGAGATCATCGACCTCCGCGGCGAGATTCACGACACCCTCACAGCCAAGAAGTCGTTGTTCATCAGATCGACAGGCAAGGCGCTCGGCTCAGTTCAGTACGCTGAGATCGAGATTGAAAAGGGCGGTGACCTCCAGGGCTCACTACAAAAGATTGATGGTGACGGTCCGGCATCGGGCACCTACTGACTTCGGGGCTTTGACTCGTGTTCATCAATAAAAAACGAAACGACGAACGGGAAAAAATGGCGACTCCCATCGAAAATAGCCAGCCACCGGTCATCGAGCCAGAACCGGTTGCACCAGAAATGCCAATGGCGGAAATCGATTCTGGCTACCCAGCAGGCGGTAACGGCAACGGCGGCATGAAACCGTCGGTCAATAATCTCAAACCTTCGATTATCAGTGAGGGCTTTGAGTTTATCGGCGAGATCCGTTCAAACGGTTACCTGACAATCGACGGCACCGTTCGCGGCACGCTCTCGCTGCACTCGATTCAGATCGGTGTGACCGGCGTGTTGGACGGCAATGTCACTTGCGACACCATGAACGTGAAGGGTAACTTCGCGGGCTCCTTGGATTGCCGCGATTTGACTATTGGTAGCCGCGCTGTCGTTGATGGCAAAGTGAGCTTCAAGAGCATCACCATCCAGCGTGGTGGTGTGGTCAAAGGCGAACTCAAGAAAAAGCCGTAACAGCGCAAACTCGGGCGTCGCAAGGAGCCTGAAAAAACAAAAAAGCCTGACATTCGTCAGGCTTTTTTGTTTGACTGTGCGCAGTCAGAGATTCAATGCTTACTTCTTCTCTTGCGCCATCTTGATCACAGTCTGAGCATCAGTCGTGCTGGTGTTGTTCTGTGCCTGGATCACCAGACCAAGCAACTTGGCACCGTGCTCGACACCGATGGTGCCGTACGTAATATCGCCGCGCACTTCGGAGTCTTTGTGGAACTCTGCGCGCTCATTGGCGTAGATGTTGCCTTCAACTTTGCCGGCCACCATCACGCGATGCGCGGTGATATCACCCGACACTTCACCTGAACGACCAATCGCAACGGTGACTTTCTTCTCTTTGGCTGTCTCGATATTACCGATGACTTTGCCATCAATACGGACGCTATCCAAAAGCACCAGACGACCATAAATCTCGGTCGTTGCCCCGATCAGCGTGTCGAATTTTTCTTGAGTAGGTAGTAGCTTGCTTTGCTTCATTTTGCGGAACATCGCGCCCTCCTGTTCCAATTTTCCAATCCGCAATATACCGGACACTGAGTCGGTTCGGGATTGATTTTTTCGTGATTACGCTACTCGTTACACCTGCTAGATCATCAAAATACGTTGATGAAAACTACGTATTTTGAAAATCAATTACTTATATTTATTTCGGAGAAACTGCTTGAGCTTGTCGGTTTTCGATCCGATAAGTTCAACCGCCTCCAGTGGGAAGCACTTGGGCGGGGTTCAGCACGTGACCATGGCGAAACACCTCATAGTGGAGGTGCGGGCCAGTAGAGCGACCGGTGCTTCCAACGTCGGCGATATGCTGGCCGCGCTTGACGCGTTGGCCTTCAGTGACGAGACGCTTGCTGATGTGCGCGTAGCGCGTCATGAAGCCTTCCGAATGCGTTACTTCTACAATATTGCCGTACGTGTCTTCCCAACCTGAGCGCGTCACCAAGCCGTCTGCGGTTGCGAGAATCGGCGTGCCTTGCATGGCGGTGAAGTCGAGGCCCTCATGACGTGCCAGGGTGTGCGTGAATGGGTCAACGCGTAAGCCGAAACCACTCGTCATGCGGAAATTACCGCCAATCGGCACGCCGGTCGGCAGCGTATGCAGCCACTGAAGCTGCTTATCCCAATCGGTTCGCATGCTGCTAATGGTTTTATTGAACTGACCGAACTCACCCATCGCGTTATCCAGCGTTTCACTGAGGGGCTGAGTAGCGTCGAGTGCAGAGCGGCGGTTTGGCATCAACAGCAGCGGTCCGCCACGGCCATCCTCTTTAGAGGCATTACGCTCACGCAGTGATGCGGGCGTTGCGATTTCCATGAAGCGGTTTTTCAGCTGCTGCAGCTGACGAATATCTTGTGCAGTGGCGTCCAGCATCGATTGCATCTTTGCGAGGCGCTCACGATAAATCGCCTCCATGCGCTGCTGCTCAGCTTCCGTCGTCACGCCACCCAAAGTGCGTGCGAGATCAGGACTGGTTTCGACCGCAATCTTGAAGCCAACTAGGTAAAGCAGAAACCCAGTGACGACCAGCGAGAGGGAAGCCACCAACGCCGCAACCACCACCTTCCTGAAGGTGATCGAGATAGTGCGTACACGCCCTGTAGGGCCAGAAACCCACATCAACTGCATCGCTACGTCCTCTGCCGGGATTCGTTGGAATCAATGGTCACGGGTCGAACATTATATTGTTTTCTAGCAACCTTTTGCCTAAAAAAGTGCGGAATATGAATAGTCTGATAACAAAATTACCGAGATTCTTGCTCTCAATAGCTCGCAGATAGGAGTAGTCCGAAGTTTGGGCCTGGTATGGGAAGTGATATTTCGTACGCGAAATGTTTTTACCCCAAAGCCCATGTGGCGCAGTCAGAAATTCAGGTTGCGCTGTCGATCGCCTATAGCCGAGCTAGCTGAGAAATTTGTTGGGCACCGTGTTGAGCAGTTCGTTGGCCAGTTTTTCCATGAACTCGTCTCATCAACAAAAAAGCCAATCCGAAGATTGGCCTAAATGCTTGATTACAATGGTCGGGGCGGCGGGATTCGAACTCGCGACCCCTTGCACCCCATGCAAGTGCGCTACCAGGCTGCGCTACGCCCCGACAAGCGCGCGAGTATAGCAGAGGGTGGACAAAAGCGTCTTCAGGCATTTCTGCATGCACCATTTCTTCCTCGGTATCGCAAAACAGCGGTGCGCCGCAGTCATCGCAATACTCTGGCGGAAACACACTATCTGCTTGTTGAATGCGCGTGATACCGCTCTCGCGCAGTACCGAAATGATTTGCTGTAGCGGTGATGACGGCGCGCTCGCCACAGCCCGTTGATGCGTGAGATTGGCAACGTATTCTTCTGCGCTCTCTTCATCGTACAAGGGCCAGACAACGCCATAGACGACATCGTTGTTGCCGGTCACGCTGTAGCTAATACGAAACTCATCGACACGCATATCACTTGCCTCATCACCGACTGCAGCAATCACGGCAGAGAGCTGCGCAGGCTCTACTGAAAGCACATGCGTGAGGTAATAGACAGCGGCGCGAAGTGATATTGGGCGAATCGCTTTATCCGCCTCTCGGCACGCGACGTAGTAGGCGCTGGGCAATAACAACTCAATACCGCAGCCCGGCAGCAAGTTTTGCAGATTTGGTCCCGCTTGTAGTTGCCACTGCGTGAGCGCTGATTGGCTGAGTGTCTGCAGATTGCTACCGGTCTCGTCCTCTTGCCAGCGCAGCAACGGCTGACCACTCTCAGCGGTCACCAGTGCCAACAGATGACGGGTATCTGCTAGAAACGCGGCAGTTTCCGGCAGTGCTGTTGATGCTGGCTGAGCTTTACCGGAAATGGCCGACTCGGCCATGCGGCGAGTCAGTTGGTAAGTTTCGCAATAGCTGCGCGGGAGCTGATCAATCGAGAACAACACCGGTGCCACCGCAGCGCGTGTGTTGGCAGCGAGAATATGCCCATGTAACTGCGCAGAAATGGTTTGCAATATGGTGGCGTTGATGGCGCCTGACGGGATAGTGAATCGCGTCCAAGCCAACACCGGGATTGCAATCAGCAGCGCATCGTAGCGTTTGTCATCTTGCTCTATGGTGCAACTGCTACTGATGGCTTCGATGGAGTCAAGCAGCGTATCGTAAGCATCAAGGTCGGTGTGAAACAGATGATCGAGCGCGTTATCGATCGCTTGTTGCTGATTATTCGCGAGCTGTTTCTGCAGAAGGCTATCGAGTCGGGTTTCCCATGCTCTTGTTTCAATCCGGCTGGAGGCGCGCACCATGGATTGCGCCAGTGAAGCGAGGCGCTGGCTCTCGGCAGAAAACTTACGGATCGGATTTTTAGGCGAGCGGCGCATGGTTTGCGGTGAGGCGTGGGGAGGGAGCGGCGATTGTACTGGATGCGTCAGCCCTTGAGATGACAAAAGAAAAGCCCGCCGAAGCGGGCTGCTTAATCGCAAGCGATCAAGCTTACTTTTTCCCGGCTTCCGGTGTTGCTGGTGCAGCTGCCGCATCTGAAGTAGCAGGAGTGATTGCCGGGCTGGCTGCGGTTGGCGCGGCTGCCGGTGCCTCGGTGTGAGTATCTCCATGGCCGCCTGCTTCGCCCTGCAGGCTGGCTTTATCGCCCATGCTAAAAACAGCCGCCAGCGCCGCTGCCGCAAAAATTACAAACGCTACAAGCATTTTCCACATCTGTTCGTCTCCGGTTGGATACTTGATTCAGCTCTACAAGTTAATTTTTGTGTTTGTCTGCACGGCGAAGTCGGTGCCAGCCTCAACGCGGCTGGCACCCTTGGTTCAAGCTGCCAGAAGTTGACGCAACACAAACGGCAAGATGCCGCCGTGACGGTAGTAATCGACTTCAATCGGCGTATCGATTCGCAGTAGTAATTTCACATGCTGGGTCTGGCCATTGGCACGATGAATCACCAGTGTCACATTTTGCTGCGGCTTGATATCTTGCTCAAGACCGATCAGATCGAAGCGTTCATCACCCGTTATATTCAGCGATTGCACGCTATCGCTGCCGATGAACTGCAAGGGCAACACACCCATGCCGACCAGATTAGAGCGGTGGATACGTTCGAAAGAGCGTGCGATAACGGCTTTTACACCGAGTAGTTGTGTGCCTTTAGCAGCCCAGTCACGCGACGATCCGGTACCGTACTCCTCGCCAGCGAACACCATGGTAGGTACATCATCATGTACGTACTTCATGGCGGCGTCGTAGATCGACATCTGTTCGCCGCTTGGCTGATGAATGGTGATGCCGCCTTCAACGCGCGAGCCATCGGCCTTGGTCGGGATCATCAGGTTTTTGATGCGGACATTGGCGAAGGTGCCGCGCATCATGATTTCATGATTGCCACGACGCGAGCCATACGAGTTGAAGTCTGCTTTCAACACACCATGCTCAATCAACCATTTACCTGCAGGGCTGCTGTCTTTGATCGATCCGGCAGGGGAGATGTGATCGGTGGTGATCGAATCGCCAAACACGCCGAGTGCGCGTGCACCAGCGATGCCGGTGGCAGCCGCTTTGGGTTGCATGGCGAAGTCTTGGAAGAACGGTGGCTCGGCGATATAGGTAGACTTTGGCCAGTTGTAGACCTGACCCTCGGCCACACCTTGAATCTGCTCCCACAACTTGCCGGGAGCGCCTTTGACGTCGGCATAGTTACGCTTAAACGTGTCTGCGTTCATGGCGAACTTCATGAGCTTGTTGATCTCTTCCGAGCTTGGCCAGATGTCGCCGATATAAATATCACGGCCCTTGGCATCTTTGCCCAGCGGCTGGGTCATGAGATCAACGGTGACATTACCGGCGATGGCATAGGCCACCACCAGAGGCGGCGAAGCTAGGAAGTTGGCGCGGATGTTTGGATGAATACGCGCTTCGAAATTACGGTTACCCGACAACACGGCGGCAGCAACCACATCGTTTTTAACGATGGCCTCGTTGAAGGCCGGGGTCAGATCGCCGGCATTGCCGATGCAGGTGGTGCAACCATAAGCGGTGACGCCGAAGCCAAGCTCTTCGAGGTAGGGCAACAAGCCAGCACCAGCAGCCAGCAGCACGCTCGGATTAGAGGTATTCGTGCAGGAAGTGATTGCAGCGATCAGCACATCACCGTTGCGCAGACTGACGCCGTCGCTGGTCGTGTAGCTTGCGTCAAGATCTTCAGGTTTTTTATTGAAGCCATTGTCTGCTACTGGCTTGGCGAACAAATCTTTGAAGGTGTCTTTGACGTGACCGATTTCGATACGGTCTTGCGGGCGCTTGGGTCCAGCCAGTGACGGCGCGACTTTGGACAGGTCGAGGCTGAGTTCTTTGCTGTAATCGATCTGCCCTTTTTTCGGAATGCCGAAAAGGTTTTGGGCTTTGAAGTAGGCCTCGAAAGCATCGATCTCGGCTTTGGTGCGGCCGGTGCCATGGAAGTAATCAATCGTGGCTGCATCGACCGGGAAAAAGCCCATGGTGGCACCGTACTCCGGCGCCATGTTGGCAATGGTGGCGCGATCGGTGAGCGAGAGTGAGGCTGTGCCTTCACCAAAAAACTCAACAAACTTGCCAACGACTTTTTCTTTGCGCAGCATCTCGGTGATGGTGAGCACCAGATCGGTCGCGGTAACGCCTTCGCGCAGCACGCCCGTCAGGTTAACGCCGACCACATCTGGCGTGAGGAAGTAGACAGGCTGACCGAGCATACCTGCTTCAGCCTCGATACCACCAACGCCCCAACCGACCACACCGATGCCGTTAATCATCGTGGTGTGAGAATCGGTGCCGACCAAGGTGTCGGGGTAGTAGACACCGTTTTTATGGTGGACGCCGCGCGCCAGGTATTCCAAGTTCACCTGATGAACAATGCCAAAGCCCGGTGGCACCACACCGAAGGTGTCAAATGCCTGCATGCCCCATTTCATGAACTGGTAGCGCTCGTTATTGCGCTGAAACTCGAGTTTCATGTTCAGGTCGAGTGCATTTTTTTCGCGGAAGTGATCGATCTGCACCGAGTGATCCACCACCAAATCCACAGGTACTAATGGCTCAATATTCTTTGGGTTCTTACCCATCTTCGATGCAACGCCGCGCATTGCAGCCAAGTCGGCCAGCAACGGTACACCGGTGAAATCCTGTAGTACGACGCGCGCAACAACAAACGGGATCTCGTCGGTGCGGTCTGCTTTGGGTTTCCAGTTGGCCAGCTGGCGTACATGGGCTTCGGTGACCTTGTTGCCGTCGCAGTTGCGCAGCACGGATTCGAGCACGATACGAATCGACACCGGGAGACGTTCGATATTCACGCCGAGCGCTTTTTGTAGGGCAGGGAGTGAGTGAAACTTCCCTTTATGGGAGCCGGAAATTGTGAACTCTTTGAGCGTATCCAGCGGATGGTGCGACATGTGTTCTCCTCTTTTTCGAAAAGGCTGAAAGCCTGTCAAAGTTAATCCTTGGCGGACCGCAGGCAGCGGACCCTACGCTGCCAACAGTCGCACTCAGCGAACGGTTGGGCCGCCCGCAATCTTGCAGTCGCTGACGATGGGTTCACCCTTGCTGCCATCGAGCAGCATGGATTTGCTCGGGATGCTGATCCAGATTAGGCGGCTGGCGGGATCCTCGAAACGCTGTACCCCGGTGGTCGTACCAACGCGTTGCATCCGGTAGGTTCTGCCACGCCAGATCAGGTCAATCACGCTATCACTGACTACGTCCCCACCCACAAAAACCGGTTGTGCACGTTCGCACATCAAGTCAGCGGTAGATGAATGAGCCTGCCCAATCCAAAACAAGCAAAGCAACAGCACCAACGAAAAACGGTTCGGCATACAACCTCCTGCGGAGTGGGTTGAATCTGAACTGGCGCCGCATTCTGTTGCAGCTGCGCCTTACCCTATGTTTACCGAACCGGATTAGGACTCGGCAAACCCCTGTTACAACGCATCTTTTACCGCATGGTACCGGCTTGCGGCCGGGAATGACAAAGTAGGGCAGGTTGGTGCTGTGCTATCCGTGTATTCAGGGCAGCAGATGTTTCACGCCATCGCGTTCTTCTTGCAACTCTTTCAACGTCAGCGCGATACGTTCTTGTGAGAAGGCATCGATGTCCAGCCCCTGAACAATCTCGTACTCGCCGTTGTTCGTGGTGACTGGGAAGCCGAACATGGTGTCTTTCGGGATGCCATACGAGCCATCAGACGGGATGCCCATCGTGGTCCATTTGCCGTGCGTGCCCAGCACCCAGTCACGTACGTGGTCAATTGCTGCATTGGCTGCGGATGCAGCAGAAGACAAGCCCCGCGCCTCAATAATCGCAGCGCCGCGTTTGCCGACGGTTGGCAAGAAAACATCTTTGTTCCATGCATCGTCGTTGATCATTTGCCTCACTGAGTGGCCGTCGATGGTCGCAAAGCGATAGTCGGCGTACATAGTGGGCGAGTGATTGCCCCAGACGCAGAGCTTCTCGATCGATGCAACGGGCTTGCCAGTTTTAGTCGCGATCTGCGATAGCGCGCGGTTGTGATCGAGGCGCAGCATGGCGGTGAAGTTTTTAGCGGGCAGGCTAGGGGCCGACTTCATTGCGATGTAGGCATTCGTGTTGGCCGGATTGCCAACCACGAGCACCTTGACATTGCGAGAGGCCACCGCATCCAGCGCTTTGCCCTGTACCGTAAAAATCTGTGCATTCGCTTCCAGCAAATCCTTGCGCTCCATTCCAGGTCCGCGTGGACGTGCACCGACCAGCAGCGCAACATCAGCGTCTTTGAAGGCGGTCATCGGGTCAGCGTGTGCTGTCATCCCGGCAAGAAGCGGGAAGGCGCAGTCGTCGACTTCCATCATCACGCCTTTCAGCGCTTTCTGTGCCTTTTCGTCGGGGATCTCGAGCAACTGCAGGATGACGGGCTGGTCCTTGCCCAGCATGTCGCCATTGGCAATGCGGAACAGCAGGGAATAGCCGATTTGACCCGCGGCGCCAGTGACGGCAACTCGCATGGGAGTTTTTGACATGGTAGATCTCCGGTCTGGTGGATTAAGCGAAACAGCTGCGCGGGCCTAAGGTACAGCACCCGAAAACTTGGTCGCGAGTTTAGGGGCGCAATATGATGCTGTCAATCTACCTCTTATATCTTATATAAGACATCATACTCATTAATCTTCTGGACGTTGGGCAACGTCTGTGGTGAAATGACGCGCAATGAGTCAGACCCTAAACCCACCGCTTCCCAGCGTGCCGGCGGCGAGTGCCGGCACCGGTTTGTCATCGCCGACTTTCAGTCCGCTTTATCAGCAGATTAAGTCCCTAATATTGCTAAGTTTGCAATCAGGTGAGTGGAAGCCGGGTGAGTTGATTCCGAGTGAGGTAGAACTCGCCCTGCGCTACAAAGTCAGCCAGGGCACGGTCAGGAAGGCCATCGACGAGCTTTCTGCGGAGAATCTGGTGGTGCGGCGGCAGGGCAAGGGGACGTTTGTCGCCACGCATCATGAGGCGAAGGTCCAGTTTCGCTTTCTGAAGCTAATGCCCGATAACGGCGACGCGCATCAAGCTGAAAACCGCATTATTGAGGTAAAGCGCCTGCGCGGTCCCGCCGAAGTGGCACGCGCGCTCGATATCAAGGCGGGCGATTCGGTGGTGTACATCAAGCGCGTGCAATCTTTCGATAGCGCTCCCATCATTCTGGAAGAGATTTGGCTGCCAGGTGTTCTGTTCAAGGGGCTGACTGCGGAGAGGCTAGCAGAGTACAAAGGCCCGATGTACGGCCTGTTCGAGACAGAGTTCGGTACGCAAATGATTCATGCAACCGAGAAGCTGAAGGCTGCGCTGGCTGATGATTCAGTGGCTGCAACGCTGCTTGTGGCTCGAGGCACCCCGGTGCTCAGTATTGAGCGTGTCGCGTTTACCTATGGTGAGCGCCCGGTTGAGTTGCGCAGAGCAATCTACCTGACCGCTCAGCACCACTACCATAACGAACTGAGCTAGACCCGCAATTAATGATGTTAACAAGGTGACAAAGACCATTTCGGCGACAGATGGGCGCTGAACTGTCGACACAGATAGAATTCGGAAAGTTCACGAAAACACGCTGAAACAGATTCGGCCAGAAACGCTGGAGAAAACACCGATGTCCGACGCCGCCGCACGCAAACGCTTCACCAATATCCACGTCACGCAGATTATTCGTTATCGGCTACCAGCTTCCGGGATGGTGTCGATTTTGCATCGAATCAGTGGCGCACTGATGTTCCTGTTACTTCCTTTCGTGCTGTTCTTGTTCGACAAATCGATTACTTCCGAAATCTCTTTCGAGTTTTTCAGAGGCTATGTGAGCCACCCGCTGGTCAAGCTGGCGATACTGGCACTGAGCTGGGCCTACCTGCATCATTTCATCGCAGGTATTCGGCACCTGGTGATGGATATGCACATCGGTCTGTCCAAGCACGAGACTGTTAAATCCGCATGGGTAGTGCTCATCATCAGCGGTGTCCTGACCTTGCTGGTGGCAATGAAACTGTTCGGGGTGATCTGATATGGCAGACAATAATATCGGTGCAAAGCGCGTTGTCGTCGGCGCTCACTACGGGCTGCGCGATTGGCTCGCGCAACGTGTCACTGCAGTCGTGATGGCGGTGTTTACGGTGGTGACGCTGGTCTTGTTTTTAGGTGCGTCGGATTTTAGTTATGAAGGGTGGGCCGGGCTGTTTGCACAGCAGTGGTTCAAGATTCTGGCATTCGTCACCTTCCTTGCTATGTATTACCACGTCTGGGTTGGCATTCGAGACATTTGGATGGACTACATCAAGCCAGTCGGTATTCGACTTACGCTGCAAGTATTCACCATCCTCTGGCTGCTCGCCTGTGCCGGCTGGACCGTACAGATTCTTTGGAGAGTGTGATCGTGACTGCCATTAAATCTTCCATCGCGCGTCGTCGTTTCGATGCGGTTGTTATCGGCGCAGGTGGTTCCGGCATGCGCGCTTCGCTGCAACTGGCTGAGGCCGGTCTGTCGGTGGCTGTGCTGTCGAAGGTATTCCCGACACGCTCTCACACGGTTGCTGCTCAGGGTGGTGTCGGTGCTGCGCTCGGCAATATGTCAGAGGACAGCTGGTACTGGCATATGTTCGATACCGTCAAGGGTTCCGATTATCTCGGCGACCAAGACGCGATCGAATTCATGTGCCGCGAGGCGCCCAAGGTCGTGTACGAGATGGAGCACTTTGGCATGCCGTTCGACCGCAATCCGGACGGCACCATCTATCAGCGTCCGTTCGGCGGTCACACCGCAAATTTTGGCGAGAAACCAGTGCAACGCGCCTGTGCGGCTGCCGATCGTACTGGTCACGCCATGCTGCACACGCTGTATCAGCGCAATGTGCGTGCAAAAACGCATTTCTTCGTTGAGTGGATGGCGATCGATCTGATTCGCAATCAGCAAGGCGATGTGGTTGGTGTGGTGGCGTTGGAAATGGAAACCGGTGAGCTGGCCATCCTGGAGGCAAAAACCACGGTATTTGCAACCGGCGGTGCTGGTCGTATCTGGGCCGCATCGACCAATGCGTTCATCAATACCGGCGACGGTATGGGCATGGCCGCACGTGCTGGCTTGCCGCTGGAAGATATGGAGTTCTGGCAGTTTCACCCGACCGGTGTTGCCGGTGCGGGTGTGCTGATTACCGAAGGCGTTCGCGGTGAGGGCGGTATTCTCATCAACAGCAACGGCGAGCGATTCATGGAACGCTACGCGCCGACGCTGAAAGATCTGGCGCCACGTGATTTCGTGTCGCGCTCGATGGACCAAGAGATCAAAGAAGGTCGTGGTTGCGGTCCGAACAAAGACCATGTGTTGCTCGATCTGCGTCATATAGGTGCCGACACTATTCGCAAACGTCTGCCTTCGATTTTGGAGATCGGTCACAAGTTTGCAAACGTCGACGCGACCAAAGAGCCCATTCCAGTCGTGCCGACCATTCATTACCAGATGGGTGGCATCCCGACCAATATCCATGGTCAGGTGGTCGCGCCGAAAAACGGTACCCAAGAGATCGTCAATGGGCTGTATGCGATTGGTGAATGTGCTTGCGTCTCGGTGCATGGCGCCAACCGTCTTGGTACCAACTCATTGCTCGACCTGTTGGTGTTTGGTCGTGCAGCGGGTAACCATATCGTGGCGTCTAAGTTGAAAGAGCAAAGCCATCACGATCTACCAGCCGATGGTGCTGACATGGCGCTCGAACGTTTGGCGCATTTGGAATCGTCCAATGGCAGCGAGCGCGTGCAGACGGTTGCCAGCGACATTCGCAAAGTGATGCAGCGACACTGTGGTGTGTTCAGGTCTCAGGCGCTGCTCGATGAAGGCGTGGCGATGATCGCTGAGCTCGACGAGCGCCGTAAGCATGTCTCGTTTAAAGACAAGTCGAAAGTGTTCAATACTGCGCGCGTCGAAGCGCTCGAACTGGATAACCTCATCGAGACTGCGAAGGCCACGATGTACTCTGCAGCCGCTCGCCATGAGTCGCGCGGTGCACACGCGCACAGCGACTATCCACAGCGCGATGATGAGCAATGGATGAAACACACCTTGTGGTTCTCGGAGGGCAATCGTCTCGACTACAAGCCGGTGGTCACCAAACCACTGACGGTAGAGACTTTCAAGCCCAAGGCCCGTACTTTCTGATCGCAGGACATTGAATATGCCACGCACAGTCAAATTTCAGATCTACCGCTACGATCCCGACAAGGATGCCAAGCCCTACATGCAGGATCTGACGGTCGAGTTGGACGATACCGACAAGATGCTGCTTGATGCGCTACAGCGTATCAAGGCTGATGTCGATGATTCTCTCGCGCTGCGGCGCTCCTGCCGCGAAGGTGTGTGCGGCTCGGACGCGATGAACATCAACGGCAAGAACGGGCTCGCTTGTACCACTAACCTTACCACTCGATCAAACCGTTCCTGATCAACGATACGCCGCCGCCCGAGCGTGAGCGTCTTCAGACGCCAGAGGAGCGTGAGGAACTTGACGGTTTGTACGAATGCATTCTGTGCGCCTGCTGCTCGACCTCATGCCCATCGTTCTGGTGGAATCCGGATAAATTCGTCGGGCCAGCGGGTCTGTTACAAGCCTACCGCTTTATCGCGGATAGCCGCGATCAGGCCACCGGTGAGCGCCTCGATAATCTGGAAGATCCTTACCGTCTGTTCCGCTGTCACTCGATCATGAACTGCGTCGATGTCTGCCCGAAGGGTTTGAATCCCAACCAGGCGATCGGCAAGATCAAGGAGCTGATGGTTCGTCGCGCTGTTTGAGTATGGCGGACGTAAGGCATCAGGATGACCCAACCCGGCGCGCCCGACTCCGTTGGCGCAGTCGTCGTGGCTTGCTCGAAAATGATCTGATCCTGACCCGCTTCCTCGATGCGCATGAAATCGAGCTGACCGATGACGAGGTCGATGCGCTCACCCGGTTGCTTGAGCTTTCCGACAATGAGCTATTGGATCTGCTACTGGGTAGAACCGAACCCGCTGACATGCTCGCGGCACCCAACGTGAGTGCCTTGCTAAGTAAACTACGCCAGGCCTAGCGAATGAATGACTTGTTCTTGTAATCGTTGACATATTTTTTGAGTTGAAGGTAACGCCATGAAACAGTCCGATGTGAAAGCAACGCTCTCATTCTCCGATGGTTCGCCATCGGTTGAATTCCCCGTGTATGCCGGCTCGATTGGGCCAGACGTTCTGGACATCCGTAAGCTATACGGTGCGACGGGGATGTTCACCTACGACCCCGGATTCATGTCGACCGCTGCTTGTAATTCATCGATCACCTACATCGATGGCGATAAGGGCGAGCTGCTTTATCGCGGTTACCCGATCGAACAACTTGCGGTGAATTGCGACTTCCTGGAAACCTGCCACTTGCTGCTGCATGGCGAGCTGCCGAGCGCGACGCAGAAAACGGAGTTTGTCTCCACGGTGACGAATCACACCATGGTGCATGAGCAGATGCAGTTTTTCTTCCGTGGGTTCCGGCGCGATGCTCACCCGATGTCGGTGCTGGTCGGTACGGTGGGTGCGCTGGCGTCGTTCTACCACGACTCGCTCGACATCAATGATCCCACGCACCGTGATGTATCGGCGATTCGCTTAGTAGCCAAGATGCCGACACTGGTGGCGATGGCGTACAAGTACTCGGTCGGTCAGCCGTTTGTCTATCCGCGTAATGACCTCTCTTTCAGCGCAAACTTCATGCGAATGATGTTTGCGACCCCGGCAGCGGATTACAAAGTCAATGATGTGTTGGTACGCGCGCTAGACCGTATCCTGATCTTGCATGCTGACCATGAGCAGAATGCCTCAACATCGACCGTCCGACTGGCGGGCTCCTCGGGTGCGAATCCGTTTGCTTGTATCGCCGCGGGCATTGCCTGCTTGTGGGGCCCGGCACATGGTGGCGCGAATGAAGCGGCGCTTCAGATGCTGCAAGACATTCAGCGTGAGGGTGGTGTCGAGAAAATTGGCGAGTTCGTCGCCAAGGTCAAGGACAAGAACTCGAATGTGAAGCTGATGGGCTTCGGTCACCGCGTCTACAAGAACTACGATCCGCGTGCGAAGTTGATGCGCGAGACCTGCCACGAAGTGCTGAATGAACTGGGTCTGCAAAATGATCCTTTGTTCAAGCTGGCGATGGCGCTCGAGAAGATTGCATTGGAAGACGAATACTTCGTGTCGCGCAAGCTGTACCCGAACGTCGACTTCTACTCCGGCATTGTGCAGTCGGCGCTCGGTATTCCGGTGTCACTGTTCACGGGTATTTTTGCGATGGCCCGTACCGTCGGCTGGATCGCGCAGTGGAAGGAAATGATCTCCGATCCGGAGCAAAAGATCGGTCGCCCGCGCCAATTATTTGTCGGTTCGCCACGTCGCGACGTGCCGCCGATGGCCAACCGGTAACTGAAGTGTTGTCATTTTGCGCCCTGCTTGTGATACGCTGCGGGGGTAGGTGACTTAGTTGTGTTTTACAAAGCGGGCATCCCGGCGAGGGTCTGCTCGTTTGAAATGCAATCTGCAACGCGGTGTGGCCGCAGTGTGGATGGTTGATGAACCCGCTGATTACTTCGCGAAGCGCGAAGAAAGGTGAGCAGTGATGATGCAGCAATATTTCTCCAACTCCTATCTGTTTGGAGGGAATGCCCCGTACGTGGAAGAAGCTGTCGACGGCTCCGACCGCCCTGATGTGCCCCATGCGAGCGTTATTGCTTCGTTTGCCGAGCGCGCCAAACGTGGACCGATTCGTACGGTTACCGCTTCGGCCGATGCCGAGATGGGGCGCAAACGGGTTTCGGCTACGCAGTTGATCGCGGCCTATCGCTTCTTGGGTACGCAGTGGGCCAATCTGGACCCGCTACAGCGCCAGGAGCGACCGACGATTCCCGAGCTCGAGCCGCCGTTTTACGGATTTAGCGACGCCGACCTCGATACCGTCTTCAACATCAGTAATACCTATTTTGGCCCCGAGTCTGCCTCGCTCAGAGATCTGCTACAGGCGCTGCGCGATACCTATTGCCGCTCGATTGGCGCCGAGTTCCAGTACATCACCGACCCCACCCAAAAACGCTGGATGCAAGAGCGGTTGGAGTCAACCCGCGCCACCGGTACCTTCACCGTGGAAGAGAAGCAGCACATCCTCGACCGTATCACGGCCGCCGAAGGCTTGGAACGCTATCTCCACACCAAATATGTCGGCCAGAAGCGTTTCTCGCTCGAGGGCGGTGAAAGCTTTATCGCCTCGCTCGACGCGTTGATTCAACGCGCAGGAAGCCAGGGCGTGCAAGAGATCGTGATCGGCATGGCACACCGTGGCCGTTTGAATGTGCTGGTGAATATTCTCGGCAAGATGCCGCACGACCTGTTTGCTGAATTCGAGGGCAAGCACGCAGATGATTTGCCGGCGGGTGATGTGAAATACCACCAGGGCTTTTCCTCCGATGTGTCGACACCCGGCGGACCAGTCCACCTGTCTCTGGCGTTCAACCCGTCGCATCTTGAAATCGTGAATCCGGTGGTCGAGGGTTCAGCCAAGGCGCGTATGGACAGGCGCGGTGACAGCGAGGGTAATCAGGTACTCGCTGTTCA
This sequence comes from Oxalobacteraceae bacterium, assembly GCA_021299035.1. Taxonomy (GTDB): domain Bacteria; phylum Pseudomonadota; class Gammaproteobacteria; order Burkholderiales; family Burkholderiaceae_D; genus Pernthalerella; species Pernthalerella lacunae. The sequence goes on from JAJTGD010000017.1 coordinate 28,015, forward strand.
AGTCCACGGCGATGCTGCTTTCGCTGGCCAAGGCGTTGTGATGGAGACGCTCAACCTCGCGCAGACGCGTGGCTACGGCACTGGCGGTACCGTACACATCGTCATCAATAACCAGATTGGTTTCACTACCTCGGATCCACGTGACTCGCGCTCGACCTTGTACTGCTCGGATGTGGTGAAGATGATCGAGGCACCGGTGCTGCATGTGAATGGTGATGATCCTGAGGCGGTCGTCTTTGCGACCCAAATCGCGTTGGATTACCGGATGCAGTTCCACAAAGATGTGGTGGTTGACATCGTCTGCTTCCGTAAACTCGGTCACAACGAGCAGGACACCCCAGCGCTGACACAGCCGCTGATGTACAAAAAAATCGCGCAGCATCCGGGGACCCGCAAGCTCTACGCTGACAAGTTAATGGCGCAGGCCGTGATTGGTGCTCAGGATGGCGACCAGATGGTCAAAGACTACCGGCAGGCGATGGATGAGGGCAAGCAGACGGTTGACCCTGTTATCTCAAACTACAAGAATAAATTCATCGTCGACTGGATGCCTTTCCTGAACCGGAAATGGACCGACGCTGCTGACACCTCGGTACCTGCAGCTGAGCTCAAACGGCTTTCTGAGCGCATCACGACTGTTCCTGAAAATTTCAAGTTACACCCCTTGGTAGAAAAAGTCCTAGCTGATCGCGCTGCGATGGGTCGTGGAGAGGTTAATCTCGACTGGGGTATGGGTGAGCATCTAGCGTTTGCATCATTGGTGGCCTCCGGCTACGCAGTACGAATCACAGGCCAGGATGCAGGGCGCGGCACCTTTACGCACCGGCACTCTGTGTTGCACGACCAAAATCGTGAGAAATGGGATGCGGGTAACTACATCCCGCTGCAGCATGTTTCGGATCAGCAGGCACCTTTCACCGTGATTGACTCGGTCTTGTCGGAAGAGGCGGTGTTGGGCTTCGAGTACGGCTACTCCACGTCTGAGCCAAATACGCTCACGATTTGGGAAGCGCAGTTTGGCGATTTCGCGAACGGCGCGCAGGTAGTGATTGATCAGTTCATCAGCTCCGGTGAAGTTAAATGGGGTCGCGCCTCCGGCTTGGTGATGATGCTGCCACACGGCTATGAAGGGCAGGGGCCAGAGCACTCCTCGGCACGGATTGAGCGCTTCCTGCAATTGGCTGCAGATAACAATATGCAACTGGTACAGCCGACCTCGGCAGCGCAGATCTTCCATCTGTTGCGACGTCAAATGATTCGCTTGTTCCGCAAGCCGCTCGTGATTTTCACACCGAAGTCACTCCTGCGGAACAAGGATGCTGGCTCACCGCTGTCCGAATTGGTGAAGGGCTCGTTCCACACCGTGATCGGTGATGTGGACGACAAGCTTGATCCGAAAAAGGTCAAGCGTGTGCTGGCTTGCTCGGGCAAGGTCTACTACGACTTAGTCAATGCGCGGAAAGAGCGTAACTCTACTGACGTTGCCATTATTCGTATCGAGCAGCTCTATCCCTTCCCGCACAAAGCGCTGGCCACTGAACTGGCCAAATTCCCGAATTTTTCAGAACTGGTTTGGGTGCAGGATGAACCTCAGAATCAGGGCGCTTGGTTCCAGATTCAACACAACATCCTCGAGAACCTGTCTGACGGGCAGAAGCTTGCGTATTCAGGTCGTCCGGCCTCCGCTTCGCCTGCGGTGGGCTATTACGACAAACACTACGCGCAGCAAAAAACCTTGATCGATACCGCGTTCTCGAAACTGAAAGGTTTTGTAATCACCAAGTAATGACCCCGCAGGTGGGTGGAAGCCGCCGATCTGCGTGACAAACCCGAAACGGAGTATGTAATGGCCATCATCGAAGTCCATGTACCGCAACTATCTGAATCTGTCGCCGAGGCGACGCTACTGAACTGGCACAAAAAGGTGGGCGAAGCCGTCGCCCGCGATGAAAACCTGATTGATATCGAGACCGACAAAGTCGTACTCGAGTTACCCGCGCCTGCGCAGGGTGTGGTCGTTGAAATTGTTAAGCCAGACGGCAGCACCGTGGTGTCGGGCGAAGTCATCGCCAGAATCGATACCGAAGCAACTGCCTCAGCCGGCACGTCTTCGAGCACGCCCGCGAGCGCGCCTGCAGCGGCAAGTTCGGCGCCTAGCCCCGCACCCGCTGCCGCCAAGCCACCTGCGTCATCCGGCGCGATTGCGATGCCCGCCGCAGCCAAGATGCTGTCCGAGAATCAGATGTCGGCATCTGCAGTAGCCGGTACCGGCAAGGATGGCCGCGTCACCAAAGGCGATGTGATCCAAGCACTGGCACAGCCAAAGCTGAGCGCAGCACCTGCAGCAGCGCGTCCTTTGCTGCCTGAGGTGCCGGCACAAGTCGGTCTGGATTTGGGCGATCGTCCTGAGCAACGCGTACCCATGAGCCGCTTGCGTGCACGCATCGCCGAGCGCCTGCTTGAGTCGCAGTCGACCAACGCGATCCTCACTACGTTTAATGAAGTGAACATGCAGCCGGTGATGGATTTGCGGAACAAGTACAAAGACAAGTTCGAGAAGGAGCATGGCGTGAAACTCGGTTTCATGTCGTTCTTTGTGAAAGCGGCTGTGGCTGCGCTAAAAAAATATCCGATTCTGAACTCCTCAGTGGATGGTAACGATATTGTCTACCACGGCTACTTCGATATTGGTATTGCAGTCGGCTCACCGCGCGGTTTGGTCGTACCTATCTTGCGAAATGTTGATCAGATGTCGATTGCAGATATCGAAAAAAAGATTGGTGAGTTTGGTACCAAGGCCAAAGACGGCAAGCTCACACTGGAGGAACTCTCCGGCGGTACTTTCTCGATTTCCAATGGCGGTGTATTTGGTTCGATGCTCTCCACGCCGATCATCAACCCGCCGCAATCAGCAATTCTCGGGGTGCACGCCACCAAGGAGCGCGCGGTGGTTGAGGATGGACAAATCGTTATCCGTCCCATGAACTACCTTGCGATGTCATACGACCATCGCATTATCGATGGCCGTGAGGCGGTACTGGGTTTAGTAGCAATGAAAGAGGCACTGGAAGATCCAGCGCGTCTGCTGCTCGATCTGTAAGGAGCGGCCATGGCAAAGCATTTCGATGTGGTCGTGATCGGCGGCGGCCCGGGTGGATACATCGCTGCGATTCGCGCGGCCCAGCTTGGATTGTCGGCGGTCTGTATTGACGAGTGGCAGAACGCTAAAGGCGGCCCAGCACTCGGCGGCACTTGCACTAATGTGGGCTGTATTCCATCCAAAGCCATGCTGCAATCTTCCGAACATTTCGAGCATGTGCAGCATGGGCTTACCGAGCATGGTGTTGAGGTCAAAGGTGTGAAGCTCAACCTCGGACAGATGCTTGGGCGCAAGGATGGCGTCGTGAAGCAAAACAATGACGGTATTCAGTACCTTTTCAAGAAGAATAAGGTGGCTTTCCTGCACGGTCGCGCATCTTTCGTGAAAGCGGATGCCTCGGGTTACGAGATTGCCATTGCAGCACCCGCAAATGAATCAGTGACGGGTAAGCATGTCATCGTGGCCACTGGCTCGAACCCGCGTGCTTTGCCACAAGCACCTTTCGACGAACAGCAAATTCTGTCGAATACAGGCGCACTGGCACTTGATGCTGTACCAAAAAAGCTGGGTGTGATCGGTGCAGGCGTTATTGGTCTTGAGATGGGCAGTGTATGGCGCCGTCTCGGTGCCGAAGTGACGATCTTGGAGGCATTGCCGACCTTCCTGGGTGCGGCGGACGAGTCGATTGCAAACGAGGCGCATAAGCTGTTCACCCAACAGGGTTTGATCATCAAGATGGGCGTCAAGATCGGTGAGATCAAAACGGGTAAATCGGTTCGTATTGACTATAGCGACGCTAGCGGTACTGCACACACGCTCGACGTTGATAAGCTGATCGTGTCGATCGGTCGAGTACCCAATACGGTTGGCTTGAATTCCGAGGCGATTGGTTTGAAGCTCGATGAGCGGGGCTTTATTGTGGTTGATGACCACTGCAAGACCAGTTTGCCCAATGTCTGGGCGGTGGGTGATGTGGTGCGCGGGCCGATGCTGGCGCACAAGGCCGAGGAGGAGGGGGTCGCGGTTGCCGAGCGCATCGCTGGTCAGCACGGCCACGTCAACTTCGACACCATTCCTTGGGTGATTTATACCGCCCCCGAGATCGCGTGGGTGGGTAAAACTGAGCAGCAACTCAAAGCGTCTGGTATTGCCTACAAGTCCGGTAGTTTCCCTTTCATGGCGAATGGTCGCGCTCGCGCGCTTGGTGATACCTCCGGCTTGGTGAAGTTCCTTGCTGATGCGCATACCGACGAGATACTTGGCGTGCACATCGTTGGCCCGATGGCTTCCGAGTTGATTTCCGAGGCCGTGGTGGCGATGGAGTTTCGTGCCTCGGCGGAAGACATCGCGCGTATTTGCCATGCCCATCCCACATTATCCGAGGCGACCAAAGAGGCCGCGCTGGCAGTGGATAAGCGGGCCCTGAACTTCTAAGTCAATGCCCGGGCGCACTGGCGAACAATGGCGAGCGAGCCCCAGGGGGCCAAGGATCGCTGCGTTGAGCATGCTGGTCACACTGTTGGTCAGTTGTGCCAGCCAGCCGTCGCCACCGGCAGGACAACTCCAGGTGTTGTCGACAGCCCAGGGCAAGCCGCTTACTGGTGCGGCTTGCGTCGTGAGCAATCTATCTGGCAGCTGGAATGTACAGACACCTGCAACCGTCATGGTGGGCGATCCGAATGGCGACCTGCGTGTGGTCTGTGAGCACCCTGGTTACCGTAACTCCGAGGTGATTTATCGCATGTCAGGCGGCGGGGTCAGCAACAGCGGAACGCGCGTTAATGTTGGCGTGGGTGGCGGCAGCTTTGGTAGCGCAAGCGGTGTGGGCGTATCGATGGGTATCGGTTTCCCCTTGGGCACGGTACGGCAGCGCTACCCTGGACAACTCACGGTGGATTTAACGCCACTTAGTGACGCGCGATGAATGTCACCGAGTACTACGAGCTTTCCCTAGACGAGCGCGGCTACAGCGCAGATCCCTCGCAGCGCGCCGCAGTCGAGCGGCTACAGAGTTTATATGACGAATGGGTAGCCTATCGTTCCAAACGCTCGACACGTCTCACCAAACTACTCCGGCATCCTGATATCCCACGTGGCGTCTACCTCTGGGGCGGCGTCGGCCGTGGCAAGTCGTTTCTGATGGATTGCTTTCATGCGGTCGTACCCGTACAGCGCAAGACGCGCGTGCATTTTCATGAGTTTATGCGCGAAGTGCACCATGCACTGGACGAGCAAAAAGATGTGGAAGATCCCTTGCTGGTAGTCGCCGAGCACATTGCGCAGCGCTACCGGCTCATTTGTTTTGATGAGTTCCATGTCTCCGACATCGCTGATGCGATGATTCTGTATAACCTTTTGCAGCCCTTATTTGATCGCGGCGTATCTTTTGTCATGACTTCCAATTACGCGCCCGATGCGCTGTATCCGGATGGCTTGCATCGTGATCGGATGCTGCCGGCAATCGCACTGATCAAAGACAAGCTTGACGTGTTAAATGTCGATGCCGGAACAGACTACCGCAAGCGCATCCTCGAGCAGGTCTCGGCGTATCACGCGCCATTGGGTACGGCCTCGGCAGAGGCGCTGGAGCAGGCCTTTACCAATCTCGCCGGCGCTGCTGAAGATGCCCCCAAGATCAGGATAGAATCGCGAGATGTGCGTTGCGTGCGGCGTGCTGGTGGAGTGGCCTGGTTTGACTTTGCCACGCTGTGCGGTACCGCGCGCTCGCAAAATGATTATCTCGAGATTGCAAACCGATTTCATACGGTGATTTTGTCGGATGTGCCGAAGATGTCGGCCGAGATGGCCTCTGAGGCGCGTCGATTCACTTGGCTGATCGACGTGTTGTATGACCACCGGATCAAATTATTGATATCCGCAGAAGTAGCGCCGGATTTGCTCTTCACCGAGGGAAGTTTTGCAACGGAGTTTCAGCGAGCGGTGTCGCGTATCGTCGAGATGCAATCGCGCGAATATAAAGAGAGCGAGCGCCGTACATCGGCTGTCGTGATGGGCAGAGAAACTGCTGATTGAACGAAACGGGATATTCTTTGGCTCTGAGTGGAAAGTTTGCAGCGCCGATGCTTGGCGCAGCCTTGTTGCTGAGCTGCTGGGGCGCGGGCGCGCAGCTGATCACGTCCCCTGGCGCCGCTGAACAGGCGCTGGCAACGCAGTTTCCAGCGCAGTCGATCGACTCGGTTGAGCGGGCTAATGCCGCGCTTGCTTTGGTGCCGGTTGCCCGCGCCGAAATTTCTCTCCGAATTGCTGGTCAACGTGCGAAGTGCCTCGATAATTTTTTTACCTCTTCTTGTCTGAGTGACCTTCGCGAGAGCGAACGACGTGCTACCAAAGCGGTCCGGCGTGTCGAAGTTGAGGCAAACGCCTTGTTAAGACGTGAGCGGGCCGCTGAACGAGACCGCGCGGTTGCGGATCGTGAGCGTCGTGCTGCCGAGCAGCGCGACAAATCCATCTCGATCACCGGTTCTGCGCGTAACGCTGATAAGGCTGAAGCAGGTGATCCTGTAACTACTACGCCGCCCAACGAGTCAATACCAGTCGATGAGCCTCGACCCTGAGCAGCTACGGGAACGCATCCTTGCGTTGGAGATCGAGCACCGCGATCTCGACGAGGCGATCGCGCGCTTGGCAGACCTGCCGACGCGCGATGACTTGCTCCTCACGCGTCTGAAGAAACGTAAGCTGCAGCTGAAGGACCAGGTGCTGCAGCTAAAGATGTTATTGGTACCTGATATTCCTGCCTGACTATCTACCGTATTTTGACCGAAACACCTGCCACCACCGATACCGTCGGCGTCCATGATGCCGAGGTCGATGCCTTGTTCGCGGCAACCGGTCGGCTGGCCGAGCACATACCCGGCTTTCGGTCGAGGCAGTCACAGACCGACATGGCACGCGCAGTAGCCCAGGCAATTTCCACGCAATCCACCCTTTTGGCCGAGGCCGGTACTGGTACCGGCAAGACCTTCGCTTACCTGGTGCCTGCTTTGCTTTGGGGTGGCAAGGTCATCGTGTCGACCGGTACTCGAAATCTGCAAGATCAGTTATTCCTGCGCGATCTACCGGTCGTGCGCAAGGCGCTGAATGCGCCGGTGAGTGTTGCGCTGCTCAAAGGGCGCGCCAATTATGTTTGCCACTTTCACCTCGATCGTACGTTGCAGAATGGTCGGCTAACTGCGCGGGAGGATGTCGGCTACTTACGCGAGATCGGGCGCTTCATCAAAACTACGCGCAATGGTGATAAATCGGAGCTATCGCGTGTACCAGAGAACGCGACGGTATGGAATCTGGTGACCTCGACCCGTGACAACTGCGCGGGTGCCGAATGCAAGCACTACCAGGATTGCTTCGTCATGAAGGCACGGCGTGATGCACAGCAGGCAGATGTGGTCGTGGTGAACCATCATCTCTTCTTCGCTGATGTCGCGTTAAAAGATACGGGCGTCGCCGAATTACTACCGACTGCCAACACTATTATTTTCGATGAAGCGCATCAGCTACCGGATACCGCCACCTTATTTTTTGGTGAGACTGTGTCGACGACGCAGCTGATGGAGTTATGCCGTGATGTGCTGGCCGAGGGGCTCGCCCACGCGCGCGACGGCGCTGATTGGGGTGCGGTGGTAAGCAGCGTCGAGAAGTCTGTACGCGATCTGCGTCTGAGCTTTCCCGTTGAGGGTGCGAAGCTGGCCTATCAGCAGATTGCCGAGAGCAGTGCTTTTTTCCCAGCGCTGGCGCACCTGAAGTCGATGCTGGCGCACCTGGTCGAGGTGTTGGCTGCGCAGGCCGAGCGTGCTGAGACGATCGATCAGTGTCGCGCACGGGCATCCGAGCTTGGCTTGATGCTGGATCGATGGAATCTTTCAATAGCGTCAGAGGGCGACCAGGCTGAGGTATTGTGGGTAGAGGCGTTTTCCCAATCTTTGCAGCTCCATCGAACGCCGCTCTCGATTGCACCGATCTTCAACAAGCAGCGGGAAGGTGCGCCGCGGGCTTGGATTTTTACTTCGGCGACGCTGGCAGCGAAAAATGATTTCTCTCACTTCACCTCTCAGATGGGTCTGGAGCTTGCTACCGCGAAAAGCTGGCCGAGTCCGTTTGACTACACGCGACAGGCTTTGCTGTATGTGCCCGCCGATCTGCCTGATCCCAGTTCGATCGCCTACACCGATGCGGTGGTCGATGCCGCGTTGCCCGTGATCGAGGCCGCAGGTGGCCGTGCTTTCCTGCTATGCACCACCTTGCGTGCGGTCAGACGCGCAGCCGAGCGGCTACGCGAGTTGTTTGCCGAGCGCCAGTTGCCTTGGCCACTACTCGTTCAGGGTGAGTTAGGTCGTAACGAGTTGCTCGAGCGGTTTCGCAGCGCTGGTAATGCCGTGTTGGTCGGTAGCCAGAGCTTTTGGGAAGGTGTTGATGTGCGCGGTGATGCCCTGTCGGTGGTCATTATCGACAAGTTGCCCTTTGCACCGCCCGACGATCCGGTACTTGCGGCGCGAATTGCGGCCATGGAGCGGCGTGGTCAGAATGGTTTCATGCATCACCAGCTGCCTGAGGCCATCATCTCGCTGAAGCAGGGCGCTGGTCGCTTGATTCGGGATGAGCATGATCGCGGCATTTTGATGATCTGCGACCCGAGACTAATCTCCAAGGGCTATGGCCGTCGAATCTGGCAGAGCCTGCCTCCCTTTGCCCGGACACGTGACCTCAAAGAGGTGCAAAACTTTCTGTTGAGCGCCCCGTGTTGAGCGGTGTCAAAGCGTCGCCGCGCCCGGGATGCGTTCAGGTAAAATCGCGCCGATGAAAATCCTGATCAGCAACGATGACGGCTATCTGGCCCCCGGAATCAACGCACTTGCTGAGCAGCTGTCTTCGTTTGCCGACATCGTCGTGGTTGCGCCGGACAGTAATCGTTCCGGCTCCTCAAACTCGTTGACTTTAGACCGGCCCTTGCGTGTGATGAAGTCCGACAAGGGCTATTACTCGATCAACGGCACGCCGAGCGATTGCGTTCATATTGCGCTGACTGGACTGCTCGACGAGCGTCCCGATCTGGTGGTGTCGGGTATCAATCAAGGCCAGAACATGGGCGATGACACGCTCTACTCAGGCACGGTGGCCGCCGCTACCGAAGGCTTCTTGTTCGGTATCTCGGCGATTGCTTTTTCTCAGGTTGCACATGGCTGGTCAGAGCTGGACGCTGCTGCGCGCCTGGCAAAAGATATCGTACTGCGGAATCTGGACGCGCTGAGTGCGCCTTTCCTGCTGAATGTGAATATTCCGAATCGCCCTTATGCCGCTTTGAACAAGGTGGTCGCGACACGCCTTGGGAAGCGACATGAATCGGAGCCGGTGATCCGTTCGGCTGATCCCCATGGCAACGAGATTTTCTGGATTGGTCCGGCGGGGCGGGCCAAGGATGCCGGCGAGGGAACGGATTTTTATGCGACTGAGCAGGGTTGGGTGTCGGTCACACCGCTGCAGATCGATCTGACGCATGGTCCCCAGCTAGAACGTTTGCGGACGGTGCTGCGATGAGCGAGAGTGAAAGCCAACCCAAAAAGCGGTTCCCGCTGACGCTTGATTTTGTGACCGGCCTCTCCGGGCGCAGTAAAGCTGCCGCGAAGACCACTCACGGCACGCAGACCGCAACCCGCAATGCCACGGAACGTACCCATGCGCCGCGCGCGGTACAGGCGCCAGTTGTCGCCAGTAAGCAGCAGCGGCAGGTTTCCACCGTTGACAGTGGGGGCGGCGCGCTTTTGGTATCAGAGGCAGTACGCAAGGCGATGGTGCGGCGGATCGCACAGCAGGGTGTGAAGGATGCGGCAGTGCTGTCGGCCATGGAAAGTGTGCCTCGACACTATTTCCTGGAGCCGGGTCTGGCCTCACAGGCGTATGTCGATACCGCACTACCGATTGGCTACCACCAGACTATCTCCAAACCCTCCATCGTGGCGCGCATGATCGAGTTGATGCGTGAGGGTGTCGACGGAAAGCTGCTCCGAGTACTCGAGATCGGCACCGGTTGCGGCTATCAGGCGGCGGTACTGGCGCAGGTTGCTCATGAAGTGTATTCGATTGAGCGCATGCGACCGCTACATGAATTGGCACGCAGCAACCTGCGTGCGCTGTGCATTCCCAACCTGCGGCTGCACTATGGCGATGGTATGTTGGGCTTGCCCCAGTGTGGACCATTCGATGGCATCATTCTGGCGGCGGCCGGCTTGGACGTGCCACAGGCACTTCTGGACCAAATGGCGCTGGGCGGACGTTTGATCGCGCCAGTCGGTGAGCGCGCGCAGCGCCTCAAGTTGGTGATCCGTACCAAGCCAAATGAATGGGTGGCCGATTTGCTGGAGCCTTGTCACTTTGTGCCGATGCGGCCGGGTACCTTTGGCTGAGGCCGATACCGTTTTCGAAGCAGGACCGATGAAGCGCAAAACCCTACGAATTGTTTCGATACTGATGGCCATTTGGCTGCTTCACGGCTGTGCCGGGGCGCCAGGTAATGCGCCTATCGACGACCGCAGCGCCACTCGCGAAAATAGCAAGACAACTCAATCCAAGTCGCAAACAGCGCAATCAGCGAAGATGGCCACTGCCCCGGAGCCGATTGACCCCCCGGGTTTTTACACCGTCAGAAAAGGGGATACCCTGGGCAAGATCGGCAAGCAGTTCAGCCAACCCGTGCGCGACCTGAGCGACTGGAATCGGTTATCCGACCCGAACGACATCCGCGTCGGGCAGCAGTTGCGCATTATCCCGCCCGAAGACAACAAGGTCGCTAGCGTGCCAACTGAAACCGGCATGGAGATGCGTAGCCTTGATGCTCAGCCGAACAACAATCCGCCGCCGGCGGCGACTGCGCGTGTTTTGGGCGGTACTAAGAATGGACCCCTGGGTCGTAAAGTCGCTTACTCCGATCAGGCTTGGTCCGACTTACAGCGTGGCGAACCCGCGAAGTCGCTGTCGGATAGCCGCAAGCCTGACGATGTGAGTCCACCCGCTGCCGGTCGCTTCGTTTGGCCGACCGAGGGCAAGATCATTCGCGCTTTCGACGTATCACGCAAAGGGATTGATATTGCAGGACAACCCGGACAGCCGATTGTCTCTGTCGGCGACGGCACGGTGCTCTATGCGAACACAATGCGCGGCTTCGGCAACCTAGTAATTATTGATCATCGCGATGGACTGGTGTCCGCCTATGGACACAATAAAACTATGCTGGTCAAGGAAGGCCAAACGGTCGCCAAGGGACAGCGTATTGCCGAGATGGGCGATGTGGATGCGGAGTCAGTCCGTCTGCATTTCGAGATCAGACAGCTGGGTAAGGCGGTTGACCCGATCGGTTTTCTGCCGAGTCGCTGAATGAACGATTGGTCGGAACGGCCGGATTCGGCACCGATGACCCCGCTGCACGATGGGGAGCCGGCGGATCAAACCGAGCTGGTCGAAGAGGACGATGCTTCACTACAACCGATCGAGGAGTTTCGTGCCTTGCTAAGTTCCGAGTTGGCAAGCGATACCACGCAGTATTACCTGAACCGAATCGGAACGCGCCCCTTGCTGACGCCGCCGCAGGAGCGGCACTACGCGACACTCGCGGCGCAGGGCGATTTCGATGCGCGGCAGGTCATGATTGAGCATAACCTTCGCTTGGTCGTCTCAATTGCCAAGCACTACGTGAACCGTGGACTTGCCTTGCTTGACCTGATCGAAGAAGGCAACCTTGGATTGATGCATGCGATCGGTAAATTCGAGCCACAGCGTGGCTTTCGCTTCTCGACCTATGCGACATGGTGGATACGGCAGAGTATCGAGCGCGCCATCATGAACCAGGGACGCATGATTCGCTTGCCGGTACATCGTGTACGCGAGTTAAATCTGGTACTACGTGCCAAGTATCACCTCGAGGCGCGGCTGGACCATCAGAAGGATGCGCGATTGGAAGATATTGCGCACCTAGTGGAGCGAAGCATCGACGAAGTGCGCGAGATACTCGGAATGGCCGAGCCAGTATCCTCGCTCGATACGCCACTGCCAAGCGACACCCATGCCAGTTTGCTCGATCTGGTTGCTGATGTGGCCGCCAAGGGGCCCGACGTCCATGTCGAGGAGCAGGAGATGACGCACATGGTGCGCCGTTGGATCGATGCCATGCCGATCAAGCAGCGTATCGTGATTCTGAGACGTTTTGGTTTGGACCACGGTACGCCTGCGACATTAGATGAAATTGCCGATGAGTTGGGCGTGACACCAGAGCGCGTGCGCCAGATTCAGCAAGATGGTTTGCAAAGGCTCAAGCAGGTGATCGCCGCGCGCGGTGTTAGAAAGGATGCGCTGTTGTGACGCCGATACTTGACATTACCTCGCTCGATATGGAGGCACGTGGCGTTGGTCATCTACCTAATGAAGATGGATCTCCGGGCAAGGTGATCTTCGTCGAGGGCGCGTTGCCTGGCGAGCAAGTGCGCTTCCAGTCTTTCCGTCGCAAGCCCAAGTGGGAAGCCGCAGAGATGACGGCCTTGCTGCGTGCGTCTTCGTTACGTACGACACCGCGATGTGCTCATTTTGGTGTCTGCGGTGGCTGCGCGATGCAACACCTTAATCCTGCTGCGCAAGTCGCGATTAAGCAGCGCGTTTTGGAAGACAACCTGTTCCACATTGGCCGTGTGCGTCCTGCGTATCTTTTGCGTGCCATCCAAGGGCCTGATTGGGGATACCGATACCGCGCACGCCTGTCCGTGCGGTTTGTCGCGAAGAAGGGTGGGGTACTGATTGGTTTTCATGAGCGGCGGTCCAGCTTCATTGCCGACATGCGTACGTGCGAGATCCTGCCCCCCAAAGTATCCGCCATGCTGATGCCGATGCGCACGCTAGTTGCGTCGTTGTCGATTCGTGATCGATTACCGCAGATCGAGTTGGCGGTCGGCGAGCATGACGGTGAGCTGGTGATTGTGATGGTGCTTCGCATTATGGAGCCGCTCTCCGCTGACGATGAGCAACAGTTGAAGGCATTTGCTGATCGGTGGGATATCGAGTGGTGGTTGCAGACCAAGGGTCCGGATACCGCCACGGCGTGGTATCCCCAGAAGCGGCCGCTAGAGTACCGGTTGCCGGAATTTGGCTTGGCGATGCCATTCAAGCCAACCGATTTCACGCAGGTGAATCACCATATCAATAGCGTGCTGGTTTCGCGTGCCTTACGTCTACTCCAGGTACAGCCCGACGATCGTGTGGCAGATTTGTTTTGCGGCTTGGGCAACTTCACACTACCGCTGGCGACGCAGGCGCGGGAGGTGGTTGGTGTTGAAGGAAGCTCGGCGCTGACCGAGCGCGCATCGCGTAATGCGGCGCTGAATGGGTTGGATCATCGAACTCAATTCATGCACAGGAATTTGTTCGAATTTACGCTTCAAGAGCTTCAGTCGTTCGGGCGCTTTGACCGAATGCTGATCGATCCACCCCGCGACGGTGCAATGGACCTCTGCACGGCTATCGCAGAGGCGAAAGAACGTAATCCGGATTTACAGCCGTTGCGTATTGTCTATGTGTCTTGCAACCCCTCGACTTTGGCGCGCGACGCGGGCCTGCTGGTGAATAAGGGTGGTTATCGGCTGAGTCAGGCGGGTGTGGTGAATATGTTTCCTCACACCGCGCATGTCGAATCGATTGCAGTGTTTGATCGAGGTCATTAATTAATTCGGTGGAATAAAAAACGCCGGCATCAAGCCGGCGTTTTTTATTGGGGTGGGCGCTGCTTAGTCGCGCTCGCCGCCGAAAATGCCCAGCAGCGCGAGCAAGTTCACAAACACGTTGTACAGATCCAGATAGATCGCCAAGGTTGCGCTGATGTAGTTAGTTTCGCCACCGTTGATGATGCGCTGTACATCAAACAGGATGTAGGCAGAGAAGATCACAACGGCAACCAACGAGATCACGATCTGCAATGCAGGCATCTGCAGGAAGATGTTGGCAACACCTGCCAACAGAATCACGATCACGCCCGCGAACAGCCAGCTCGACAAGCCGGAAAAATCACGCTTGCTGGTAGTTGCAATCGATGCCATGGCAGCAAACACGACCGCGGTGCCGCCAAAAGCAGTCATGATCAGTTGCGGTCCGTTAGCGAAATGCAGGATATGCCCGATCATCCGCGAGAGCATCAGACCCATAAAGAAGGTGAAGCCCAACAGCAAGACCACGCCCAAGCCGGAGTTTTTGGTGCGCTCTATGCCATAAAAAAAGCCGAAGGCGATCGCGAGAAACGCGATGAAGCTCAATATAGGACTGCCAGCGAACAGCGAGAAGTGCATCTGCACTCCAAGCCAAGCCCCCAGCACCGTTGGCAGCATGGATAGCGCCAGCAGCCAGTAGGTGTTGCGCAATACGCGGTGACGTACGACGGAAGTGTCGTCCAGCGTGCCGTATTGAGTGGGTAGCGGTTGGTTCATTTGACCTCCATTTTCAAATTAATAACAGCCGGCGAAGCTCGCCACCTGTCAATTCGATAATTTACCTTACTTTTTAGCAGGCTGCACCCGTCTCGACAAAGCCCGATTTACTAGTCAGCGTCGCGAGAGAGGCCTGAAAGGGGTACTTTCATGTTAAAATTAAAAGTTATCAAATAATTCTCCCCAATTCTTTAACCCTTTCATTCTATTGGAGTTTTTTCAGATGAGCACCGAGCGCACCCTGTCAATCATCAAGCCGGATGCAGTGGCCAAGAACGTCATCGGACAGATCTACAGCCGATTCGAAAACGCTGGCCTAAAAGTGATCGCTGCCCGCATGGTTCAGCTCTCTCGCGCCGAGGCGGAAGGGTTCTACGCTGTCCATCGTGAGCGTCCGTTTTTCAAGGATCTGGTTGATTTCATGATCTCCGGTCCGGTAATGATCCAAGTGCTGGAAGGCGACAACGCGATCGTGAAAAATCGTGATCTGATGGGCGCTACAGACCCTAAGAAAGCCGATAAGGGAACCATCCGCGCTGATTTCGCCGACTCGATCGACGCTAACGCTGTCCATGGTTCCGATGGCCCGGACACAGCAAAAAACGAAATCGCTTATTTTTTCCCGAGTTTGAACGTTTACTCTCGCTAATCTCATTAACGCGAGTAGCGCAAGCCAAGGGGCTGAAACAAGACGCGCGCATCGTCGCGATGTCCAACTCGGCCGCAAGGAGTTTGGGGGGTAACCATGGCGGCATTGACCAATCTGCTGGATCTGGAACCCGCTGAGCTTATTCGCTGGTGCGGCGAACTTGGCGAGCAGCCATTTCGCGCGAAGCAGTTGCAGCGCTGGATACATCAATTCGGTGAGGCCGACTTCGATGCGATGACCGACCTCGCCAAATCCTTGCGCGAAAAGCTGAAGCTTCACGCAACGGTAAATGCGCCAGCGATCATCAGCGATAACACCGCCTCCGACGGCACACGCAAGTGGTTGATCGACGTTGGCGATGGTAACGCGGTCGAAACGGTTTTTATCCCCGAAGAAAATCGCGGTACGCTTTGCGTATCCACGCAAGCCGGCTGCGCCGTGAACTGCCGATTTTGCTCTACCGGCAAGCAAGGGTTCTCGCGCAACCTGACAATCGGTGAGATTGTCGGACAGCTATGGATGGCCGAGCGAACGCTGCGCCGTGAGAAGGGCATTGCAGCCGGACCCAAAGGCGAACGTCAGATTACAAATGTAGTGATGATGGGCATGGGTGAGCCGCTGCTCAACTATGAACCGACGGTCGCTGCGCTTAAGCTGATGCTCGACGATAACGCCTACGGTCTCTCGCGTCGTCGCGTCACGGTATCAACGAGTGGCGTTGTGCCCATGATGGACAAACTGTCCAGGGACTGTGCGGTCGCGCTTGCTGTTTCTCTACATGCTTCGAACGACGTGCTACGTGACGACTTGGTGCCGCTGAACCGCAAGTATCCGCTGGTCGAGTTGCTTGCGGCATGCAAGCGCTACTTGGAGTTCGCGCCGCGCGATTTCATTACATTTGAGTATTGCATGCTGGACGGTGTCAATGATACGGATGCGCATGCACGTGAGTTGCTCAAGCTGGTGAGTGATGTGCCTTGTAAGTTTAATTTGATTCCATTCAATCCGTTTCCGGCTTCGGGGTTGCGTCGCTCTGGCGCCACGCGTATCAAGGCTTTCGCCAAAATTCTGATGGATGCCGGTATCGTGACAACCGTTCGCAAGACACGCGGCGATGATATTGACGCAGCCTGCGGCCAACTAGCGGGCGACGTGCAGGATCGCACCCGTGTACAAGAGCGGATGCGTAGTTTGGATTCTTATCAGCAAAAATACGGCGCGGATTTTGGTCGTATTGTTGAGATTCCTGGGTGAAGTACCAATGAATCGTTGGATTGTTCTGGTCATACTATTGTCACTTGGCGCATGCACGCACACGCTGCGTGATCCGGCAGTTTCCGCTGATGCCGAACAACGCGCGAGCGCGCGGCTCGAGTTGGCAAAAGCCTACTTTGCCGAGGGCAGTCACGCGATTGCACTTGAAGAGGCGAATCGCGCACTCGAGCTCGAGCCAAACCGCGCTGATGTACTCGGCCTGCGTGCGCTGGCCTTGATGCGGCTTGGTGAACCGGAGCAGGCAAGGCAGAGCATGGCGCATGCATTGCGTACAGCGCCGGAAGATCCTGCCCTGCAAAACAATATGGGTTGGCTGCTCTGCGAAACAGGCAAGGCAGCCGAGAGCTTGCCGTATTTCGATCGTGCGTTATCCCACCGACGGTACGCGGCGCCGGCGAATGCAGCGATGAACGCTGGCACGTGCAGCTTGCGGCTGAATGATCGTGATCGCGCC
Source organism: Oxalobacteraceae bacterium (assembly GCA_021299035.1). Classification (GTDB taxonomy): domain Bacteria; phylum Pseudomonadota; class Gammaproteobacteria; order Burkholderiales; family Burkholderiaceae_D; genus Pernthalerella; species Pernthalerella lacunae. The sequence goes on from JAJTGD010000017.1 coordinate 44,964, forward strand.
GAGCGTTATTTTCAGCGAGCGCTTCAGGCAGACGCTGGTCTGCTGGCAGCCAGGTCTCAACTAGCGCGGCTTGCTATCGAGCGCGGTGATGATCAGCAGGCGCGACGTTATCTCAAAGTCGTGCTCGGTAGTGGCAAGGCAGCTAGTCAGGACTACGCATTAGCAGTGGCTATTGAGCAGCGGCTAGGCGATAGAGATGCTGAACGCAGCATCGCCGCACAGTGGAAGCGACGATTCCCGGAATCCCCGCAGTTGCAAGCTTATTTGCGTACCGAAACCAATGAGCGATAAAGATAAATCTGATCCGGCGCTGCCCATCAGTGATCCACCCCATGATCCTATGGCTGGATTGCCGTCGGGGTCGACGGGCGATGATCATGCTTCAGCTGACCACACAGTGCCCACGAAGGATGGCACTGCATCAATTGCTGATACTGATGAAGAATCGACGATCGAGCAGTCACCCTCCATCGATTCGGCTTCAGTTGCGGTTGCTGATCAGGCGGTCGTACCTCATCAGGAGCATGTCGCTGAGAGCCTGACCGAGCAGCTACCGGGGGCATTGCTTGCCAAGCGCCGCAAAGAATTTCGTTTGTCGGTCGAGGATGTTTCTGGGCGACTGAAAATCTCGCCGCGCCAGATCATTGCGCTGGAGTCGGATGATTTCGCTCAACTCGCCAGTATGGCCACCGTCCGTGGCTTCATCCGCTCCTATTGCAAGCTGCTAGAGCTCGACCCGGCGCCGCTGATCGCCATGTTGTCGAACGAGCCTAACCCGGCATTCGAAAGTATGGTCGTAAGACGTCCTTTGCCTGCCCCGGGCCTGCGCGGCCGACAATCGCCCCCGCCTCGGCGCCGCAGTTCGAATAAATGGTTTTCATGGGTGATTCTGGCGTCTGCAGTGAGTGCATTGCTGGTGCTAGCGTACAGGTATGAGTGGGTTTCAATCCCTAGCGTGGACTTCACCAAAGTGGTGGATGCACTGCCACCACTGACAGGTGGCCGAGAGCCGTCCGCATCGGAAGCGGATAAAGACAAAACAGGCGTGCTCGAAACATTAGGCATAGCCGCTGCGTCTGCCAGCGCTCTGGAGATCAAGGCGCGGGAAGACAGTTGGGTAGAGGTCACCACGGTCGATGGCGAACGTAGGATCATTTCCCGATTGATGAAGGCGGGTACAACAGAACTGGTGGAAATCAATGAACCGGCTGTGCTCGTGGTTGGCAACGCTGCTGGTATCGACGCAACGCTACGCGGACAGTCGCTTAATCTGCGTGCAGTTGCACGCGATAACGTCGCCAAGCTGAGCCTCAAGTAAGGAGCTATTTATGGATCAGTCTGTCTCCCCCATACCCTCAGGACCAGTCGCGCGCAAGATCACGCGCCAATCGGTTGTGCGTTACGGCGACCGAAAAGTACTGGTCGGCGGCGGCGCACCCGTGGTCGTGCAGAGCATGACGAACACGGACACCGCCGATGCGATCGGTACCGCGATCCAGATCAAGGAACTGGCACGTGCCGGCTCAGAAGTCGTGCGTATTACCGTCAACACCGAAGAAGCGGCAGCAGCTGTTCCAGCAATTCGCGAGCAGTTGGACAAAATGGGTATTGATGTGCCGCTGGTGGGCGATTTTCATTACAACGGTCACCTCTTACTGACGCGCCATCCAGCGTGTGCAGAAGCGCTCTCTAAATACCGTATTAACCCCGGTAACGTGGGGCAGGGCGCGAAGCGAGATACGCAGTTTGCGCAGATGATTGACGTAGCGAACAAATATGGCAAGCCGGTGAGAATTGGCGTCAACTGGGGCAGTCTCGACCAATCGCTACTGGCGCGTATGATGGATGAAAACGCGCAGCGTAAAGATCCATGGACTGCACAAGTGGTGATGTATGAAGCGCTGATCACCTCCGCTCTGGATAATGCCAAGCGCGCCGAAGAGCTCGGTATGCCGGGTGACCGAATTGTTCTTTCCTGCAAAGTGTCGGGCGTACAAGATCTCATCGCGGTGTATCGCGAGCTGTCGCGTCGTTGCGATTACCCACTGCATCTCGGACTGACCGAAGCGGGCATGGGCAGTAAGGGGATTGTTGCATCGACTGCAGCGATTGGTGTGCTGCTCCAAGAGGGCATCGGCGACACCATACGAGTTTCGCTGACCCCCGAGCCTGGCGGTGATCGAACCAAGGAAGTCATCGTTGCGCAGGAAATCTTGCAGACCATGGGCTTGCGTAAATTTACGCCGATGGTGATTGCCTGTCCCGGCTGCGGTCGCACGACATCCACCGTGTTTCAAGAGTTGGCAGATCAAATTCAAACCTATCTGCGCGAGCAGATGCCGGTGTGGAAGACCAGTTATCCCGGCGTGGAGGAGATGAACGTTGCGGTGATGGGCTGTATCGTCAACGGCCCTGGTGAGTCCAAGCACGCCAACATTGGTATCAGCTTGCCCGGAACCGGCGAGTCACCGGCCGCGCCGGTTTTTGTCGATGGTCAGAAGTCGGTCACGCTGCGGGGTGAGCGTATCGCCGAAGAATTTCAAACCATCGTACTGGATTATGTGAAGACCCGTTATGGCAGAAGCTAAAAAAGAAAAAATCCTCGGGGTCAAGGGCATGAATGATGTACTGCCCGACGATGCGCCACTGTGGGAGCTGTTTGAAAATACGGTGCAGTCGGTGTTACGTAGCTACGGCTATCAACAAATCCGTACGCCGATTGTTGAACCCACGGCTTTGTTTGCGCGCGGGCTTGGCACCGTCACCGATATCGTCGAGAAAGAAATGTATTCCTTTACCGACAGCATGAACGGCGACCAGCTGACCTTGCGCCCGGAAAGTACTGCAGGCGTCGTTCGCGCCGTACTGGAACATAACCTGACCTATGAAGGTCCTAAACGCTTGTGGTACTCGGGCCCGATGTTTAGGCATGAGCGGCCCCAGCGTGGTCGCTACCGCCAGTTTCATCAAATTGGTGCCGAGGCGATTGGTTTCTCCGGCCCCGATATTGATGCCGAGTTAATCATGATGTGCCAGCGTCTTTGGGATGATCTTGGCTTGAGTGACATACGTCTGGAAATCAATTCCATTGGTGATGCTGAAGAGCGCAACCGGCATCGTGCAGATTTGATTACGTACTTTGAAAAACATAGCGACGTACTCGATGCTGAGGCAAAGCGACGTCTGCACACCAATCCCTTGCGCATACTGGATACCAAAAACCCTGCGATGCAGGCATTGGTGAATGATGCGCCAAAGCTGCTCGATTACTTGGGTGATGAATCGCGTGCCCATTTCGACGGTGTGCAACGACTGCTTAACGCTAACAATATTCGATTCAGTATCAACCCTCGGCTAGTACGTGGTATGGATTACTACAACCGTACCGTGTTTGAATGGATCACCGACCATCTGGGTTCTCAGGGTACGGTGTGCGGCGGTGGTCGCTATGATCCTTTGGTCGAGATTTTCGGTGGTAAGCCTACTCCGGCGGTCGGTTTTGCTATGGGTGTCGAGCGTTTGCTTGAATTAATGCGTGCAAACACGACCTCTACTGTTGCTGGTCAATGCGATGTCTATCTTGTGCACCAGGGTGACGCGGCGCAGTTGCAGGCCTTTATTCTGGGCGAGCGCTTGCGGGATGCCGGTCTGGATGTTGTGCTACATTGCGCAGCGCTTGGCGGCACCGGCAGTTTCAAGTCTCAGATGAAGCGGGCCGATGCGAGTGGCGCTGCCTACGCGCTCATACTCGGCGATGATGAAATGGCAAAAGGCGAGGCCACCATCAAGCACTTGCGTGAGGCCGACATGACCAATAATCAGCGTCACATCGGGTTCGAGCAAGTTGTCGACTATCTCATCGATCAAATTGTCGGTGATTCGGAGCATGAACACGGTCACCTTCACGCCGGACAAATCCCTACCCATCATTAATACATTTGTACAAACATGGCATACGATCACGAAGAACAAGAGCAGATCGCCAGCTTAAAAGCCTGGTGGGATAAATACGGCAATCTGGTGACATGGTTAGTCACTGCGGTCCTTCTGGCCTATGCGGCTTGGACAGGTTGGAATTATTGGCAGCGCTCACAAGCCGCGAAGGCTGCGGTCTTGTACGAAGAGTTAGTGAAGGCTGTCGAATCGAATGATGCGTCCAAACGAACTCGCGCTTCGGCAGATCTAAAAGATAAATTTAGCGGTACTGCTTACGCGCAGATGGGTGCGCTGGTGGCGGCAAGGGCGGCTTTCGACGCCGCTGATTTGAAGGCAGCCAAAGGCGAACTCCTGTGGGTATCGGAGCATGGCAAGAACGAAGAGTTCAAAGCCATCGCGCGCATTCGGCTTGCCGGCGTATTGCTGGATGAAAAAGCCTATGACGAGGGTTTGAAAGTGCTGTCCGGTGATTTCCCTGATCAGTTTGCGGCCCTGGTCGCTGACCGCAAGGGCGACTTGTACTTTGGTCTGAATAAGTTGGAGGATGCACGTGCGGCCTACCAAAACGCGCTCGAAAAAACCGAGGTGAAGAACCCCGCTCGCCAGTTGATACAGTTGAAGCTGGATGCAGTCGGTGGCTCATCCGGCAAGGGATAATAGGGAACGATTGATGAATGCCTTCCGCCGCGCGCTGCGGTTCTCCTCCTTGCTGCTGGTCGTTTTGCTAGCTTCTTGCTCCATGGTCTCCAGCAAGAAGCCACGCGTTGAACCAGCACCATTAGTTGATTTCAAGCCAAGCCTCACCGTCCGCACGCTTTGGCGCGTCGACCTCGGTCGCCCTGGTACACCTTTTCTTGCGCCCATTTTTGCCGACGGTAAGGTCTATGCTGCTGGCGCTGACGGTAAAGTATCCGCCTTCGATGCCGCCAGCGGTCAGCAGGTCTGGAGTATCACTGTCGATGCGGATATCGCGGCAGGCGTTGGTGCTGATGCTGCAACCGTGGCTGTAGCCAGTGCACGCGGCACCGTATTCGCCTTCGATGCAGCAACGGGTAAGCAGCGATGGAAAGTGAAGGCATCGACGGAAGTGCTGTCCGCGCCTGCCGTTGGTAGCGGCGTGGTGGTCGTGCGCAGCATGGACAACAAGATTGTTGCCTATGATGTTGAGACCGGTGATCGCCGTTGGGTGATACAGCGCACTGCACCTGCGCTCGTCTTGCGCGCTGCGCCCGGCATAGTCATCGCCGATGGAACAGCTTTCGTTGCTTTGCCCGCCGGGCGTATGCTGGCGATCAACACCGCTACAGGCGTTGCTCGCTGGGACGCGCCGATCGCCGAGCCGCGTGGCGCGACCGAACTTGAGCGTGTCGCCGATGTCTCGGGTATTCCCGCGTTACTTGGCCGCGACATTTGTGCTGCCGCCTATCAGGGCCGGATTGCCTGCGTCGATGCTGTCAACGGTAGTCTGCGCTGGGCGCGAGAATTCTCCGCGGACGTGGGTCCGGCGATGGATCAACGCTACGTCTTTGCGGCGGATGAGTTGGGTTCGCTGGCCGGGTTTTCCCGCGATACCGGCGGCAGCTTGTGGCGCAGTACCACTCTCAGAGGCCGCGGCTTATCGGCCCCGGTTTCTTTTGGTCGTGCGGTGGTGGTCGGCGATAAAGAAGGCTATCTGCATTTTCTGTCACGCGAGGAGGGAGCTATGTTGGCTCGATTAGGCGTGGGTAGTCAGGTGCTTGCTGCGCCGATTGTGACTGGTGCCAACTTGGTGGTTCAAACCATCGATGGCAAACTGATCGCGATCACCACCGAGTAATCCTTAGGCGTTTCTCGCCGCGAACGAAGCGGCGAACCTGGGCGAGCCCAGAATCGAAAATCACCATGAAACCTGTCATCGCCTTGGTCGGGCGGCCAAACGTCGGCAAATCGACTTTGTTTAACCGAATGACGCGCTCGCGCGATGCGCTGGTCGCTGATTTCCCGGGACTCACGCGCGATCGCCATTACGGCGAAGGGCGGGTGGGCAAGCGCCCGTTCCTCGTGATCGACACCGGCGGTTTTGAGCCTGTCGCCAAAGATGGCATCCTGCGTGAAATGGCAAAGCAAACGCGGCAAGCGATTGCTGAAGCGGATATTGTATTTTTTATGGTTGATGGTCGACAAGGGCTGACCCCGCACGACAAGACCATCAACGATTTTCTGCGCAAGGCCGGAAGCAAGGTCATTCTGGTCATCAATAAATCCGAAGGTATGCAATACACAAGCGTTGCATCGGATTTCTACGAGCTTGGCCTCGGCGATCCTTGCGTTATCTCTGCCGCGCATGGTGATGGCGTAGCTGATCTGGTCGAGACTTCGTTGGATGAGCTGGTTAACGCTGAACCGGATGCTACTGACGAGTCTGCTCATCGTGGTACCCGGATTGCGATCGTCGGACGTCCGAACGTGGGCAAGTCAACGATGGTCAATGCGTTGCTCGGTGAGGAGCGTGTGATCGCGTTCGATATGCCAGGTACCACGCGTGACTCGATCGAGATTCCTTTCGAGCGCGATAGTCGTCATTACGTGTTAATCGATACTGCAGGTATTCGTCGTAAGGGCAAGGTATTCGAAGCGATCGAGAAGTTCTCAGTCGTCAAAACGCTGAAGTCGATTTCCGACGCTAATGTTGTGCTGTTGTTGCTCGATGCTCAGCAGGACATCTCCGAGCAAGACGCGCATATTGCCGGTTTTGTGTTGGAGGCTGGTCGGGCGTTGGTGGTTGGCGTGAACAAGTGGGATGGGCTAGAGCAGGACGCGCGCGAGCACATCAAGCGCGAGATTGAGCGCAAGCTGTCATTCCTGTCATTTGCCAAGATGCATTTCATTTCTGCGATAAAAGGGACGGGGATCGCACCGATGATGAAATCAATCAATGCTGCCTATGCCGCAGCAATGAAAAAGTTACCCACCCCGCAGTTAACCCGCGCACTGGAACAAGCTGTCGAGCACCAGCAGCCGCGGCGCAAGGGATCGGTGCGCCCCAAGCTTCGTTACGCACATCAGGGTGGGCAAAACCCACCGGTGATTGTTGTGCATGGCAGCGCATTGGATGGTATCGACGCGAGCTATAAGCGGTATCTGGAGAAACATTTCAGAGAAAGTTTCGGGCTGGTCGGCACCCCCCTAAGAATAGAGTTTCGCTCAGGGAAAAACCCCTTTTTAAAGGCGGATTAGCGAGGATTTTGCGCGACGACGTTTGCCAGCACATGGCAAAATCGATTACAGTTGTCGTTGCCAGTGATTGGGGCGTTTACCTCCGTCAAACGTGAAAACAATCGACTGAACTTATAAGAATACGGAGCATCCATGAGCAACAAAGGGCAACTGCTGCAGGATCCATTCCTCAACGCCTTGCGAAAAGAGCACGTGCCGGTGTCTATTTACCTCGTCAACGGCATCAAGCTGCAAGGGCATATCGAGTCCTTCGATCAATACGTTGTGCTGCTTCGCAACACAGTCACCCAAATGGTGTACAAGCACGCGATTTCGACCGTTGTGCCGGCGCGCGCCGTTAATCTCCAACAAGCCTCTTCAGAGTCCGAGTCTGAGTAAGCCCTTCTCGCCTCGTGACCCTCGGTCCGAGGCTGACTGATGCGCGCTGTACTTGTCGGCGTTGATTTCGGCAAAGGTGATTTTCTCGCCAGCCTAGAGGAGCTAGGTCTCCTGTCAAAATCTGCTGGCGCCGAGCCGGTAGCGGCAGTGACCGGTCGGCGCTCAAGTCCGGATGCGGCCTTATTTGTCGGTTCGGGTAAAGCCGATGAAATCGCCGAGGCTTTGGCCGATCTCGGCGCCGAATTGGTGATCTTCAACCATCCTCTCTCACCGGCTCAGCAGCGTAACCTTGAGCGCCGTCTGAACACGCGTGTCATCGACCGCACCAGCCTGATTCTCGATATTTTTGCCCAGCGGGCGCAGAGCCATGAGGGCAAGGTTCAGGTCGAGCTTGCCCAGTTGCAACATCTCGCCACCCGACTTGTGCGTGGCTGGACCCACCTCGAGCGGCAAAAAGGCGGTATCGGGCTTCGAGGACCGGGAGAAACCCAGTTGGAAACCGACCGTCGCCTGATTGGTGAGCGGGTCAAGATGCTGCGCGCCAGGTTGGCAAAGCTGCAGCGGCAGCGTCTCACCCAGCGGCGTGCTCGCGAACGCAGTGCAACATTTTCCGTATCGCTGGTCGGCTACACCAATGCCGGCAAGTCCACGCTATTTAACAACATGACGAAAGCGGGCGTGTACGCTGCAGACCAGCTATTTGCGACGCTAGACACGACATCGCGCCGGATTCACTTGGGCGAAGTGGGCAACATCGTGCTGTCCGACACTGTGGGCTTCATCCGGGAACTGCCAACGCAACTGGTGGCAGCCTTCCGCGCCACCCTGGAAGAGACGATTCACGCCGATCTGCTGCTACATGTGGTGGATGCGGCCAGTCCAGTGCGAGACGAGCAGATCGTCCAGGTGAACGAGGTGCTCGCGGAGATTGGCGCCGATCATGTTCCCCAAATTCTGGTCTGGAACAAGATTGATCTTGGTGGGCATGCCCCCGGCGTGGAATATGATGAATATGATAAAATTCGACGCGTTTTTGTCAGTGCGAGAACGGGCGAAGGCATTGACTTGCTGCGCAGCGCGATCGCCACTTGCGTACAGCACTCCCACCGACCGCAGAACACCACAGCATGTTCGGATCAATAAGAAAAAAACTCGGCCTTATCTTTTCCCTCAATGACCCGCGTTGGGGTCGTGGTCCTCAGGACAATGACGGGAAAGAGCCGCGTCAAACCGGTCGACCTAGCGACGGCCCGCCTGATCTTGATCAGCTGTGGCGAGAATTCAATCAACGAATTAACCGCCTGCTTCGAGGTAAGGGTGGCGGTGGCGCAGGTGGCGGATCGTCGAATGATGGAGATGATGACGCGCGCAACGCGGGTATTAGTGCCGGCGTGGCAGGCGCAGTCATTGTGTTTCTCTGGTTGGTCAGTGGGTTTTTCATTGTCCAAGAAGGTCAAACCGGTATCGTATTGACGTTCGGCAAGTACAGCCACTCGGCACAACCTGGTTTCAACTGGCGTTGGCCTTACCCGATTCAGACACAGGAAACCGTCAACCTGTCGCAGGTTCGTACGGTTGAAGTGGGCTACCGTAGCAATGTCCGCAACAAACTCGCGCGTGAGTCGTTGATGTTGACCGACGACGAGAACATCATTGATATCCAGTTTGCAGTCCAGTACCGCTTGAAAGATGCATCTGCTTGGGTCTTCAACAATCGCGATCAGGAAGAAACAGTCAAGCAGGTTGCTGAGACAGCCATCCGCGAAGTGGTGGGCAAGTCCAAGATGGATTTTGTGTTGTACGAAGGTCGCGAGAAAGTTGCATTTGATACCAGCACACTGATGCAGCAGATTCTCGATCGCTACGCTACCGGAGTGCTAGTGGCCAATGTCACCATGCAGGCAGTGCAGCCACCGGAGCAAGTACAGGCGGCGTTTGATGATGCGGTGAAAGCCGGACAAGACCGTGAGCGTCAAAAGAACGAGGGCCAAGCCTACGCAAATGACGTTGTCCCCAAGGCGCGCGGTGCGGCCTCGCGCTTGATGCAAGAATCCGAGGGTTACCGGGCGCGTGTGGTGGCGAATGCAGAGGGTGAGGCGTCTCGCTTCAATAAAGTGTTGGTGGAATATCAGCGTGCACCGGCGGTGATGCGTGATCGGCTCTATATCGAAGCCATGCAGCAGATTTTTGCCAGTACGACCAAGATCATGGTCGACACAAAAAGTAATAACAGCATGATTTATCTGCCGCTCGATAAGTTAATCGCACAAACGGCGGCTGAGGCAGCGTCTGGTGTAACGGCACCCGCGACTTCTGCAACACCACCAGCGGTGAGCAATGAGCCACCGCTGAGTGAGGGAAGAATTGATAGAAACCGCGAGCGCAGCTTGCGTGATCGGGAGAGTCGCTAATGAGTCGCCTGATCTCTTACTTTATTGCGGGCCTGATTGCACTGGCCATTTTGTCCTCGACCTTGTTCGTTGTCGATCAGCGCCAGTACGCGATTGTGTTCGCGTTGGGTGAGGTCAAGCAGGTCATTAAAGACCCCGGGCTGCATTTCAAGTTGCCGCCGCCTTTCCAGAATGTGATGTTCCTCGAAAAGCGCATCCTGACGCTCGACACCCCGGAGCCAGATCGCTTTATTACGGCAGAGAAGAAAAATATTCTGGTCGATGCCTTTGTTAAATGGCGTATCTCAGACCCGAAGTTGTACTTTGTTTCGTTTGGTGGAGACGAGCGCCGAATGCAGGATCGAATGGCGCAGATCGTCAAGGCCTCCCTGAATGAAGAGATTACCAAGCGTACCGTGCGTGAAGTGATCTCCGGCGAGCGCGGCAAGGTGATGGATGCCATACGAACCAAGGTAGCCGCCGAGGCCACCCAGATCGGTGCGCAAATTCTGGATGTCCGTTTGAAGCGTGTTGACTACGTCGAGCAGATCAATAACTCGGTGTACGAGCGTATGAAATCGGAGCGCGTCCGGGTTGCCAATGAGTTGCGCTCGACCGGTGCTGCCGAGTCGGAGAAGATTCGCGCTGACGCCGATCGTCAACGCATTGTGATCCTGGCAGATGCCTATCGACAGGCTGAGGCTATCCGCGGCGAAGGCGATGCTAAAGCGGCCCGCATTTACTCAGATGCTTTTGGCAAGAATCCAGAGTTCTACAAATTCACGCGTAGCTTGGAGGCTTACAAAGACAGCTTCAAGACGCGCAGCGATGTATTGCTGATCGACCCGAATTCGGAGTTCCTCAGGTACTTCAAGACCCCCGGCGGCGCGAAGAAGTAAGGCAGGCGGTGGGCTACTCCTTCATGGTCGCGCTCGGCCTGCTTTTCGTGCTCGAGGGCTTGCTCCCTCTGCTGGCGCCGCGCCACTGGCGGCAGACTTTCCTGCAAATAGCGCAACTTTCTGATGGCCAGATTCGGTTTTTCGGACTGGTGGCGATGCTGTTTGGTATCCTCCTGCTCGCTTTCCATCTTTTGCCCCTGCCGGCCTGATCCCCAATGCCGAACTGGCTGTTACCCGAGAATATTGCTGATGTCTTGCCGTCCGAGGCGCGCAAGACCGAAGAGGTTCGTCGTGCCTTGCTCGACCACTTCCGTAGCTATGGCTATGAGCTAGTCGCACCACCCATGCTGGAGTACCTTGAGTCCCTGATGCCGGTGCAAGACCAGGATCTGGATCTGCGCATGTTCAAGTTGGTCGACCAACTCTCTGGTCGCACCATGGCGGTACGGGCGGATATGACGATTCAGGTGGCGCGAATTGATGCGCATCTACTAAACCGCCCGGGGGTCGTCCGCCTGTGCTATGCAGGCTCGGTGCTTCACACGCGGCCTTCAGGTTTTCATTCCACGCGCGAGCCGCTGCAGGTCGGCGCCGAGATCTACGGCCATGCCGGGCTTGAGGCTGATATCGAAATACAGGCACTGGCGCTGGCCTCGCTTAAGCTTGCAGGTTTGTCAGACCTGACGCTTGATCTTTCACACGCCGGTATTCTCGACGCGGTGATCGAGGACGACGCGCTGGCCAAGCGCGATCGCTCGGCACTGATCGGTTTGCTGCGTTCAAAGGATATGCCGGCACTGCGCGCATGGGTGGAGCGTTACAGTGGCCCAACGCGCGAGGCCATATTGGCGCTTAGCTCGCTGCGGGGCGGGGTGGAAGTGTTGCAGGCAGCGAAGCAGCAACTGCCGGCCAAGAAGGCGATTGGCGTTGCGCTCGCGGAGTTGGCGCAGCTTGCCGAGTCCGCTGGAGCAGCGCGCGTCAATATCGACCTGGCGGATCTGTCGGGCTACCAGTATGAAAGCGGTGTGACCTTTGCGATTTACGTCCCCGGCTTGCCGAATGCGGTAGCGCGCGGTGGACGCTACGACGAGGTTGGCGAGGCCTTTGGCCGTGCCCGGCCCGCCACTGGGTTCTCAATGGATTTGCGCGAGATCGTCGGCCTGTTGCCGGTTACGCCACCCGTGCCTGCGATCAGTGCCCCGTGGCGACAGGATGCATTACTGCAGGCCTTTATTGCCGAGTTGCGGCAGCAGGGCGAGATCGTGATCCAACATCTTCCGGGGCATCCGCATGATCCGCAGGAGTTCGATTGTGATCGAGAGATTGTTGAAGAAAACGGAAAGCTCATCATCAAGCCGCTACGCTGATGGCGGCAATCATAAGAGACTGAATCATCATGGCTAGAAACGTCGTAGTCATCGGCACGCAGTGGGGCGATGAAGGCAAGGGCAAGGTCGTCGATTGGTTGACTGATCACTCGCAGGGGGTAGTGCGTTTTCAGGGTGGGCACAACGCCGGCCATACCTTGGTCATTGGTGGCCAAAAAACGGCGCTGCAATTAATCCCCTCCGGAATTATGCGCGCCGGTGTTGCCTGTTACATCGGTAATGGTGTCGTGCTATCGGTACCCGATTTGCTGCGTGAAATCGACAAGCTCGAGGCCTCTGGTGTTGAGGTGGCGTCACGCTTGAAGGTGTCGGAAGCGTGTCCGGTGATATTGCCATATCACACCGCACTCGATGCAGCGCGTGAGGCTGCGCGTGGTGCAGCAAAAATCGGCACCACCGGTAAAGGTATCGGGCCGGCTTACGAAGACAAAGTCGCGCGTCGTGCGATCCGTGTCGCTGATCTGCTGAATGAGCGACGCTTCGAAGAGAAGTTGCGGGAGAATCTGGATTATCACAATTACGTGTTGGTGCATTATCTGAAGGCTGAAGCCATCGACTTCAAAAAAACCTGTGATGATGCAATGGCGACTGCCCCGCGTTTGCGCCCGATGGTGACGGATGTTTCTAGTGCGCTGCACTCTGCGCATAAAGCAGGCGCCAATTTATTGTTTGAGGGTGCGCAGGGTAGCCTGCTCGATGTCGATCACGGCACTTACCCGTATGTCACCTCCAGTAATTGTGTGGCGGGTAACGCTGCCGCAGGTGCAGGTGTGGGGCCCAACATGCTGCACTATGTGCTGGGGATTACCAAGGCCTACACCACGCGCGTCGGCTCGGGACCTTTCCCCTCCGAGTTGCCAACGGATGCAGGTATAGGACAGCACTTGGCCAAGGTCGGGTTTGAATTTGGTACGGTCACGGGTCGGCCGCGCCGCTGCGGTTGGTTCGATGCGGCACTGCTGCGGCGTTCGGTACAAATCAACGGTGTATCAGGCATGTGCCTTACCAAACTGGATGTGCTCGACGGACTGGAAACGCTGAAGCTCTGTGTCGGTTACAAGTTGAATGGCAAGACAGTGGATGTATTCCCGGTGGGCGCAGAAGAAGCGGCGGCATGCGAGCCGATTTATGAAGAAATGCCTGGTTGGGAGCAGCCGACGGTGGGCGCCAGCACGATGGACGCCTTGCCATCGGCCGCGCGTGCCTACATCAGTCGCATTGAGGAATTAGTCGGCGTACCAGTCGATATGGTATCGACCGGGCCTGACCGCCGGGAAACCATCGTGCTGCGACACCCGTTTAACGTACCCACAGCGTAGATATCATGGCTGGCGAGTCGGGTCATCGCTGGGTTGATTGGGATGAATATCACGGCCTGATCGAACGCCTGGCCCGTATCGTGTTCGAATCCGGCTATGTATTCGATCATACGCTTTGTCTTGCGCGCGGTGGTCTGCGCGTTGGCGATGTTTTCTCGCGGCTGTTTCGCGTGCCCTTGTCGGTGTTGTCGACCAGTTCGTACCGCGAGGCTGCTGGAACACGACGCGGCGAATTAGATATTGCCAACAGCATTACTTCCACAGCAGGTCCGCTCACGGGACGCGTGCTGCTGATTGATGATCTGGTGGATTCAGGGGTGACGCTGTCGCGAGTCCCGCACTATCTTCAACAGCGATTTCCTCACATTACCGAGATTCGTTCCGCAGTTATCTGGTTCAAGGCGTGCTCGATTATCCAACCTGATTATTTTGTTGAATATCTGCCGGACAGTCCGTGGATTCATCAGCCGTTCGAGATGTACGATGAGATGACGCCGGATCTGCTTCCCTCCGCCTAGCCAAATAAATGGGATAGGGACGCAGGTGCTGTGCTCGCGTGCACCCATAAAAAAAGGAGGCTGCTCTCGCAACCTCCTTTTTGTATTTGGTGCCCACGGAGGGACTCGAACCCCCACACCTTGCGGCACATGGACCTGAACCATGCGCGTCTACCAATTCCGCCACGTGGGCCAAAAGAAGCGGGATTATAGAGGCTCAGAGGAAAAAGTCAAATTAGGGACGCCCTGAGGAAGCCGCTATTTCAGCGTAAACCTGCATGGCTGAAGGCCTGACATGGGTCGCGAAGCCCGGATCGGCGCGCCGGTTGGCCGGCCTCATGGTTGAATAATGTCAGCCCCTGTCCAATCAAAGCCTTGTATTGCGCATACGTTGAGTGGAACTCGGCTCCTTGCGCTGAGTGGTTTTCGGTTTCGTCGGTTACACTTACGCCGCTATTCCTCCTACAAGATCATACGTTCTTTGAGCACTTACCCCTACAGCATCCCCAGCCGGGAAGATATCCTCGGCATATTGCGCACCAATGCCGAGCCGCAAACTATTGCGGCGATCGCGAAGGCGCTCTCGGTCAAAGACGTCGAGCTTGACGGTTTGAGTCGTCGTTTGACGGCCATGGAGCGTGACGGACAAATCAAGCCTGATCGCCGCGGTCGTCTGCAGCTGGCGAATACATCAAACTTTATTGAGGGCAGTGTCTCGGCACATCGAGATGGCTATGGGTTTTTACTGCCGGATGGTGGCGAGGATATTTTCTTGCCAGAGCGTGAGATGCAGAAAGTACTGCACGGTGATCGTGTTCAGGTACGCGTAACGGGTCTTGATCGTCGTGGTCGCCCTGAGGGTACGATTGTCGAAGTGGTCAGTCGCGCTAACACCCATGTGATTGGTCGTCTGGTCAATGAAAATGGTGTTTGGCTGGTGGTGCCGGAGGACAAGCGCATCAGCCATGACATCATGCTGGCGGGCTCGGTCGGCGAGGCGAAAGCCGGGCAAGTCGTGAGCGTTGAATTGACGGAGCAGCCATCTCGTTATTCACAGCCATTGGGCAAGATCGCCGAAGTATTGGGCGAGATTGATGACCCTGGCATGGAGATCGAGATCGCAGTGCGAAAGTACGGCGTCCCTCACGAGTTTTCAGCAGCGGCGCAAAAACTGGCAGCGGCTTTGCCGTCTGAGGTCGGTGACAATGATCTCGATGCACGCGTAGATTTGCGCGACGTGCCACTAGTCACGATTGATGGCGAAGATGCGCGCGACTTTGATGATGCGGTGTACTGCGAACCCTGCAAGATCGGGCGCGCCAAAGGCTACCGTTTGATCGTGGCGATCGCCGATGTCAGCCATTATGTGAAACCAAATGATGCGCTGGATGCTGATGCCTTAGAGCGCAGTACCTCGGTCTATTTCCCGCGGCGTGTGATACCGATGCTGCCGGAAAAATTGTCGAATGGTTTGTGCTCGCTGAATCCAGAAGTTGACCGCCTCACGCTGGTGTGTGATGCCGTCATCACGATGAGCGGAGAAATCCGCGCCTACCAGTTCTATCCGGCGGTGATTCACTCGGCAGCGCGACTGACCTACACCGAAGTGGCTGCGATCCTCTCCAATACACGAGGGCCAGAGGCGCAGCGGCGCCCTGGCTTGCTACCGCATCTTCAAGATTTGTATGACTTGTTTCAGGTCTTGCTGGCAGCGCGCAAGCAGCGTGGTGCGATGGACTTTGAAACCACCGAGACCTATATCGTTGTCAATGCCGCTGGTAAGATCGAGAAGATCTTGCCACGCACCCGCAACGATGCGCATCGGGTGATTGAGGAGTGCATGCTTGCCGCTAACGTTTGTGCGGCAGATTTTGTGCATCGGCATGAGCACCCGGCGCTGTATCGCGTCCATGCAAGCCCGTCAGAAGAAAAGCTGAATCAGCTGCGAACCTTCCTCAAACAGCTCGGGTTGTCGCTCGGCGGTGGCAATTCACCGGCGGCTTCGGATTATGCTCAGCTGATGGAAAAAATTCACGGCCGGCCAGATGCCGTGCTGCTACAGACCATGCTGCTGCGGTCGATGCAGCAAGCGGTTTATAGCCCGGAGAACATCGGCCATTTTGGTTTGTCGTATCAGGCGTATGCGCATTTCACGAGTCCGATTCGTCGCTACCCGGATTTGCTGACCCATCGCGCGATCAAGGCGATTTTGCAAGGCAAGCGCTACCATCCGAAGGGTATAGAGACCGAGACGCTCAACACAAGTCTTTCACCGATGGCGCGCAAGCTACTCGCGCGCGACCGTGCCAGCGGCAAGAAGCGCGCTGAAGGTGACTTGGCGATATGGGAATCACTCGGTATTCATTGCTCGGCGAATGAGCGGCGCGCCGACGAGGCCTCGCGCGATGTCGAGGCTTGGCTCAAGTGTTATTTTGTGCGCGACAAACTCGGTGAAGAATTCACCGGAACGATTTCGGGTGTCGCGTCCTTCGGTATCTTTGTGCAGCTTGATGCGCTGTATATCGAAGGCATGGTGCATGTGACCGATCTGGGTGCTGATTATTTTCAATATGATGAAGCGCGCCATGAGCTGCGCGGTCAGCGTACCGGTATTCGTTATCAACTGACCGACCGTGTCACGGTGCAAGTCAGTCGGGTGGATCTGGATGCGCGTCGTATTGACCTGCGACTTGTCCATCAGCCGGATATTCACACGCAAATTAAGAAAGAGTCGCGCCGGGCCGATGCAGAGCATGTGCGTAGTGGTTTATTCGGGGCTAAAAAAGCTGCGAAGAAAGCTACTAAAAAAGCCGCTGCTGCCAAGCCGGAGAGCGCCAAGGCACGCAAGAGCGCCAAGAAGACGAATGGTAGTGGCAGTGCATCGCGCACTGGCCGTAAAAAGCGCAAGTAGGTAAATTTGAAATCGAAACTTATTTTTGGCTTTCACGCAGTGACCGCGCGTTTGCGGCTGGATGCATCGACCGTGGAGGAAATCTACGTCGATTCATCGCGCCATGATCGTCGCATGGGTGATCTGTTACGCGCCGCCAAAGGCGTCAATGTGCGTGTGATCCAAGCAGACGATCAGCGCCTTGATGCTATGGTGGGTACGCGGCGTCATCAAGGTGTTGTCGCCCGCGCGGGCGAACTCTCGTTGGCGCGCAACCTGGCCGAGCTGCTGGATATGATTCAGGGTCCGCCACTTTTGCTGCTGTTGGATGGCGTGACTGATCCGCACAACCTCGGCGCGTGCCTGCGTGTGGCGGATGGTGCTGGCGCGCATGCAGTGATCGCCCCCAAGGACCGAGCAGTGGGGCTGAACGCAACCGCCAGCAAAGTCGCCAGCGGCGCAGCGGAGTCCGTACCATATATCACCGTCACCAATTTGGCACGCACTATGCGTGAGTTACAGGAGCGCGATATTTGGTTGACCGGTACCACCGATGATGCCGAGCAGAGCATGTTCGATCTTGACTACACAGGTGGTACCGCCTTTGTGATGGGCTCGGAAGGCGAGGGGATGCGACGCCTGACTCGCGAGAACTGTGATCGTCTGGTGAGCCTGCCGATGATGGGCACGGTTGAGAGTCTGAACGTCTCGGTTGCTTCCGGGGTGTGCTTGTATGAGGCGCGCCGCCAGCGGCTGCGTGCGGCGGGTGGGTAAAATATCGGGATCGGTCCCGGAGTCCTGACATGTTCAGCCGCCTTAACGAAGACATCAGCAGCATCATGCAGCGTGATCCCGCAGCGCGTAGTCGCTGGGAGGTCTTGACCTGCTATCCCGGCTTGCACGCGATTGTTATGCACCGCTGGGCAAATGCTTGCTGGCGTATGGGTCTGAAATGGCTGGGCCGTTTCATCTCGCACATCTCGCGTTGGCTGACTGGCATCGAGATTCACCCCGGTGCGATCATTGGGCGCCGCGTATTCATTGATCACGGCTTTGGCGTCGTGATCGGCGAGACGGCAGAGATCGGCGATGATTGCACCATCTATCAGGGCGTCACGCTCGGCGGCACATCGTTGAATAAAGGTAGCAAGCGTCATCCAACCTTGGGCCGTGGTGTGATCATTGGTGCGGGGGCGCAAGTCTTGGGTGGATTCACGGTGGGCGAGGGTGCCAAGGTGGGCTCCAATGCGGTGGTCGTCAAAGAGGTACCTGCTGGCGCGACTGCAATCGGTAACCCGGCGCGTGTGATCGCGAAAGACACGCATCCCGGGCGGGACGATGCAGCAGCGCGTATGTTTGCGGCGTATGGTCTGACGCCAAATGGTGACGATCCCTTGTCCAAAGCCTTGCACGGTTTGATCGATAATGCGGCCTCGCAAGAGACGCAATTGCAGAAAATCGTCGCAGCCCTCAAAGCGGCGGGCATTGCTGTTGAAGAAGTAGCGCCCTCCGATCGTTTCGATGCCGATCAACTCAACAAACTCGTTGAGTAAGTCATTGTCGTCGGTGTCTTGATCCCTTTTTATTTATCAGCTTCTTGAAACGATTTTTCTTATTCGTTTCATTGCGATTAGCATTAGCTAACTCAGTGCGATTGGTTTTCCCCAGTTGCACGATTCAACTCTAATGCTCTGAGTACGTTGCGCTGAACCTTGCCGGTCGTAGTCATCGGCAGCGCATCAATGAACTCGATCTGCTTCGGGTATTCATATGGCGCTAGCTGGCCGCGCACATGCTGCTGCAATGCCTTGATCAGTTCAGCATCTTGCTGCTCGCCGCGCGGTGTCTCGGGTGTCAGCACAATGAATGCCTTCACTAAATTGCCGCGCTCTGCATCCGGTGTGGGCACCACAGCGGCATTCGCGACGGCCGGGTGCTTGACCAGACAGTTCTCGATTTCCGATGGCCCGATTCGATAACCTGCGGCCTTGAACATGTCATCCGCACGACCGCGATACCAGAGGTAGCCGTCGGCATCCATCTCCGCTAAATCGCCAGTCATCAGCCAGTCACCGCGGTACTTGTCTCGACTTGCATCGGGGCGACGCCAGTAGCCAGTGAAAATCACCGGGTCGGGTTGGCCATGAATATCGCAGCGATGCAGACCCACTTCGCCGATCTGACCAGGGCCAAGCGGCTGACCGGTGTCATCCAACACCGCGACGCGATGCCCAGGGTAGGGCTTGCCCATGCTGCCCGCGCGCGCTGGCCAATAGAGTGCGCAGTTACCCACCAAATAATTGGCTTCCGTTTGGCCAAACATTTCATTGACAGTGATGTCGAACGCATCCTGTACCCATTGAAAGACCGCGTCACCGACAGCCTCGCCTGCACTCATGATGGCGCGTAGCTTGAGTGGGTAATACTGTTTCGGTGCAGGTACGGCTTTCATCATCATCTTCAGTGCGGTCGGGAATAAAAACGTGTTTGTTACGCCATGCCGTGCCATCAACTCGAATGCATACTCGGGAGAGAAGCGGGCACGACTCGCGATGATGGTACGACCGAAGTAGAGGGTGGGTAGAAGTGCGTCCATCAAGCCACCGGTCCACGCCCAGTCAGCCGGTGACCAGAACACATCACCTTGTTTCGGAAACCAGTTTTGTGATGCGACGAAGCCGGGTAGGTTGCCGATCAGTGCTGACTGCGGAATCAGTGCGCCCTTGGGTGATCCGGTGGTGCCACTGGTATAGATCAAGATTGCCGGGTCGTTGGCGTTGGTAGCAACCGGCGCAAAACTTTCCGGAGAACCTGCTAATGCACCATCCCAATTAATCAAATCAGCACGCTGAGTATCCAGAGCGATGACATGCTTGAGCGAAGGGCAGTGCGGTAATGCAGCGTCGATGGATGCCAGCGCACTGGGATCGACGATTGCCACCATGGCTTCACTATCTTGCAGTCGATACTCGATGGCAGCACATGGCTAAGACGGTTAGCATCACGCTGCAAGTGTGCATAGCTCACTTCGCGATGACCGTTCAGCGGGTCATCGACCACGATAGCGATACGCTCAGGGTCGTCAGACCAGCGCCCACAGCAGAGCTGAGCGATATTGCAATCCTCTGGAATCATCCACCGAAAGGATTGGTAGAGCGCGTCGTAGTGATCGGTGGCCGGCATCCGGTGTCCCCTATAATTTGATGGTGGGATGCTAGCCTTGGCCGTAAGTACTGGCAATCCTCATAACTCTCCATCTGATGCAGACACCGTTCAAACCTTCCCGATCCGAGTTTCTATCCCTGCGCGGCCTGCGAACGCATGTGCGCCATTGGGGCAGTGCGGATGCGCCCAAGCTATTCATGCTGCATGGTTGGATGGACATATCCGCCTCATTTCAATTCGTGGTCGATTGCTTAAGCCGTGACTGGCACGTGATCGCGCCGGACTGGCGTGGCTTTGGTTTGTCCGAGCGTGTGCAAGCGGATTGCTACTGGTTTCCAGATTATCTCGGCGACTTGGATGCGCTGCTGGATCAACT
>JAJTGD010000045.1 GCA_021299035.1 Oxalobacteraceae bacterium
GAGACCAGCGATGTCCCTGCGGACATCGCGCGAGGGATTCGAAGGGTTTGGCTTGCAAGCCAAACCGCGGCCTGCGGAATGTAGGCGAATCCCTCGGTCTCCGCCAGTTATATGAAA
The DNA here is from genome assembly GCA_021299035.1 of Oxalobacteraceae bacterium. GTDB lineage: Bacteria > Pseudomonadota > Gammaproteobacteria > Burkholderiales > Burkholderiaceae_D > Pernthalerella > Pernthalerella lacunae. The sequence continues at coordinate 118 of JAJTGD010000045.1, forward strand.
AACGCCCGCTGAATTTAGCGGCCGTTTTTTATCGATTTGGATCTGCTCTTCCAGATTTAATCGGGCAAGCAAATAGGCACATAGGTAGATCGCCGCATCTCAATCGTTAAGTATTCTTCCGGCTACTGGACTAGATACCACCCGCATATTTCTGGACAAGCTTTATTAATACCCTGATACTTTCGTGATCAGTTAAGTAGAACTTTACACACGGATCATATGGCCACAATGCATTTACTTCGCTCTTTGGCGCTCGGGTTGTTCGGATTGCTTCCACTCGGTAGCACGGCCCAATCGGAGATATCAACCATCATCGGCACTGCGAGAGATTCAGCAGATATGAATAGGTTGATTAATGTCTCCGTTTCGCTGTCCAGGCTTGGCGATGGCGATTCAGATGAGAAAGTAATGAATATGCAAGCGTTTCCCAGCTGGATTAGAACGGGTTGGGTGTCTTGTGTGGTCCGCGGCAGTAATCGATCCGGGCGACGCAGCGGTGAACTGCGCTGTACGAGGAATGATCAGTTTGTGGCCTATGCAGCTTGTTCGAGATCTGTGCCTAGAAGCTCAATGACGATTTCAGATCCTGACAATCTCTATCGTTTTTACCTCTCAATTCAATGCCAATAGCAAGTAGAGCCATGCCCCAAATCTTCTACCTCACTCATGTAAGTATCGAATCCGGCGCACTCAGTCACCTTCCTTCAGAGTGTGAGCGTGTGGGCATTCGCCGGCCACTTATCGTCACCGATGTGGGTATTCGAGCGGCTGGTTTGCTGGATAAGTTGATGGATGTACTAGCCAGCGCGAACCTGGAATCGACCACGGTGTATGACGCCACACCGGCCAATCCGACCGAAGCAGCCGTTCGTGAGGCCGCTGTACTGGTCAAGCAGCATCGGTGTGATGGCTTAATCGCCTTCGGTGGCGGATCGTCAATGGATTGTGCCAAGGGAGTCGCGATTGTTGCGACCCATGAAGGCCCGATGACACACTACGCCACCATCGAAGGTGGATCGCCCCGTATCAGCGAGCGTGTATTACCGCTGATCGCAATTCCTACGACGGCGGGCACGGGCAGTGAGGTGGCACGCGGAGCGATCGTGATTGTCGATGATGGCCGTAAGCTCGGTTTTCATTCGTGGAATTTGGTGCCGAAGGCGGCGATTCTTGACCCGGATCTCACGCTAGGTTTGCCGCCGCTCCTGACAGCTGCGACCGGTATGGATGCGATTGCGCATTGTATGGAAACCTTCATGGCACCCGCGTTCAACCCGCCGGCTGATGGGATTGGCTTGGATGGCTTGGCTCGTGCATGGTCGTATATTGAAATAGCGACGCGCGACGGTAGTAACCGTGAAGCGCGTTTGCAAATGATGAGTGCCTCCATGCAAGGAGCCATGGCATTTCAAAAAGGCCTCGGCTGCGTGCATTCGCTCAGTCACGCCACCGGTGCAGTCGATCACACGCTGCATCACGGCACACTGAATGCGATTTACCTGCCAGCGGTAGTTCGTTTCAATGCACAAGCTGAATCCATCGTGCGTGAGCGCCGAATGGAGCGAATGGCACAGGCCATGGGTTTGCCCGCACAAGTAGATGCGGTCGCTGCTGCCGAGGCTATTGCGCAGGCGATTACTCAGCGCAATCAGCAGCTCGGCCTGCCGTCAGGCTTGGCCGCACTTGGGCTAACCCACGATCAATTCGATCACATCATTCATGGCGCGCTGGCGGATCACTCGCACAAAACTAACCCACGCATTGCCAGCCCCGACGATTACCGTCACATGTTGCAGGACGCAATGGCCCTGTTCTGAAAAGCCCTTTGCGGAACCGGGAAAACGGGGAAATTCGTCTTTCCGCGTGACCAGCTGTCGGGGTAGGATTCGTCATCGGGATCGACGCAGATAATTATCGATTCAATAATATTACCCAGCCCATGGGGGAGATGATGAACGACCACGCCGAGCTGTCTGCCATACAGCTAAACCAGCATCTATTGAGTAATGGTGAATCTAGGCCATTGCCGACCATTCCCGTATTTGCCACGCTCGAAGAAGAGCGACTGCACCGCAAGCAGCGACTTGCCGGTGCCTTTCGGTTGTTCTCGCGGTTTGGTTTCGATGAGGGCGTGGCTGGGCATATTACGGCGCGCGACCCCGAGTTCACGGATACCTTTTGGGTGAACCCTTTCGGTGTTCATTTCAGTCAGATTAAAGTCTCCAATTTGATTCGCGTCGATCACCACGGAAGTGTGGTGGAGGGCGATTACCCGGTGAATTGCGCAGCGTTTGCGATTCATTCTGCGGTACACACAATGCGGCCCGATGTAAATGCTGCTGCGCATACCCATTCGCCCTATGGCCGCGCATGGTCGACCTTGGGTCGGCCGCTTGACAGCATCACGCAAGATGCCTGCGCGTTCTATAACGACCATGCGGTCTACGACGATTTTGGTGGTGTGGCGGTCGATGTGGATGAGGGTGTCCGTATTGCCCGTGCACTGGGCGACAATAAAGCAGCGATCTTGCAAAACCACGGCATTCTGACCGCGGGGCAAACGGTTGATGCGGCGGCCTGGTGGTACATCTGCATGGAGCGGAGCTGCCAGGTTCAACTTTTGGCCGAAGCGGCGTCTCATGGCAAGCCGTTGAAAACAATCGCGCCCGCGTCTGCACAGCAGAGCTATGACATTGTTGGCTCGCCCTACGCCGGGTGGTTTCAGTTTCAGCCGCTCTATGCGCGGATATTGAAAGAGCAGCCTGATTTTCTTGATTAAAAACTTGCACGTGAGGTCATTGGCGTACTCAGCCCCCGTAAACAACGCAATGTTCACCGACCATGAAAGCTAACGTCACCCCTAGCGCTCAACTGGCGCAATTTGCTGCCAATTTGCAGTACGACGAGATTCCGCCGGCGGTGATGCGACGTGCGGAAGATTTATTCGTTGATTGGTTTGGCTCTGCGCTGTCCGGCAAAGTAGGGCGACCGGTTCAAGCGATTGAATCGGTCGCGCGCGAGATTGGCCCGCAAGAGGGTCGCGCTGAAGTACTGCTATCGCGTCGAAAAACCACCTCGGTATTTGCGGCCATGGTGAATGCAGCCTCATCCCATTTCATGGAGCAGGATGATGTTCACAACGGCTCGGTATTTCACCCGGGTACGGTAGTGTTTCCTGCGGTGCTTGCTATTGCGCAGGAACGCGGCATCAGCGGTAAAGAGTTAATGACAGCTGCGGTAGCAGGGTACGAGGTCGGGATTCGCGTGGGCGAGTTTCTCGGTCAATCACATTACAAGGTGTTCCATACGACGGGTACGGCCGGCACTATCGCTGCAGCGGTCGCGGCGGGGCGCGCTATTAACCTCCCACCCGAGAAAATTCAGCATGCGATTGGCTCGGCGGGAACACAAGCTGCTGGCTTGTGGGAGTTTCTAAAAGATGCGGCCAACTCCAAACAGCTGCATGCCGCTAAAGCGGCGTTCGATGGTTTGCTGTCAGCACTCCTCGCTGAGAAAGGCTTTTCTGGCGCGAAGCAAATTCTGGAAGGTGCCAAGGGCATGGCTGCGGGCATGTCGCAAGATGCCGACCCGGCGCGTCTCACTGATAGGCTTGGCGAGCGCTGGGCTACGATTGAAACCTCGTTCAAGTTCCATGCGTCGTGTCGGCACACGCACCCTGCAGCAGATGCTTTGCTCTCGCTGATACAAGAGCACAAGTTGAGTGCAGATCAAGTGGCCTCAGTTACCACGCATGTGCATCAGGGGGCGATTGATGTACTCGGCCAGGTCGATGAGCCGAAGAGTGTGCATCAGGCAAAGTTTTCCATGGGTACCGTGCTGGGTTTGTTAGCCATATACGGTAAGGCAGGTGTGCACGAGTTTAACGAGTGTTTTCGTGAGGCTGCAGTACAGGCCTTTCGCCAGCGTGTGACTATGGTACTTGACCCCGAGGTTGATGCGCTTTATCCGCAGCGCTGGATCGGCAAGGTGACCGTCACCACAAGCGATGGCCGTGAATTACACGCGCGTATTGATGAACCCAAGGGTGACCCCGGTAATACCCTAACGCGTCCCGAGATCGAGCAGAAGGCAATCATGTTGGCAGAGGTCTCCGGCGCTGCTACCGCGGAAGAAATGCGTGGGTCGCTGGGTGAGTTGTGGAAGATTAGTGAGCAAGTCGCTGTCGGTGATTTGCTGCCACCTTGGTCGCAGGATTTGTGACATGCTCGACCACTGTAGAAAGTCGACCGCTTCGCGATTAGCGGATAATGTCGGTTTACTGGGGCCGCGGGCCTAAAATTATTTCAATAATTACAATCAAATATCCGAGGAGAAAGTTCAATGAAGTCCCTGCTCGCTGCGCTGCTGCTCTGTTCTGCATCGCTGGCTTTTGCGCATTGCCCGAACGCCACCGTCTGTGAGATGAAGGCGGTCGATTCGATGATGACCGACACCAAACTCCAGGGTGATCAACTGGAAAAAATTAAAACCATGCGGGCCGAAGGGCAAAAACTGTATGACGAGGGCCGTGAATCCGAGGCGCTAAAACTGCTTAAAGAAGCGCGCAAAATGTTGAAAGATGCCGCTTCCTGATGATTACGCGCGTTACGGACTGTTTTTTTTACCGCAACCGCCGACAATAAGACCGTCAATGTGCAATCTTTGCCAGCGGCGATTGGGTACGAATCTGGAGATTACAGAATGAAAAGAATATTTGCTTTGTCACTGCTGGTGGTGTCCGGCGCAGTGATCGCGGGGGACACTGGTGGGGATGAACCGCCACGCAATAAGCCATTCGTGATGGTCGATACCAGCATGGAGAAGGATGCTCAGTATTCCGGATCGCTTGCGACCGAGTACGTTAACGCGAATCTCACCATGGGTGTGAAAACGCCCTCAAAAACGGAATACTCGGTAAAGGTGGGCGGTAGCCAGAAAGACAAGTACTCGGGAAACGATGAATTGAGTAATAACATCGAGTTGAAGATTAAACAGTCTTTTGATATCGGCACCTTTTTCTTGCCGTACGTAGCCCTAAGATTAGGAGAGAAATTCAACTACACCGCTACTCACTTTACTCACTACGCTTTTGATGCTGGATTGAAGGTCCCTATGACGGAAAAGCTCGCACTCGATGTCGGCGTTCGTTTTAGAAATGCATTCAATGCAATCGACTACAGTGGGAATGCAATCGACTACCGCAGTACTCGCTTCCATGCAATGGCGCTCTATGATTTCGATAAGTCGAATACAATCGGTCTACGCTACACACAAAGCGACTCAAAGAACTACAGCGAAGAGCGTAAAGGCTGGCGCATCCATTACCAGCGTAATTACTAATCCAACGCTCTGGACAAATAACCCGGCGCTTGTCGCCGGGTTTTTTATTAGTAGCTAGTAATTAGCATGACCCGAAAGTTGATCGCCTCGATCGGGTGAAACACTCTTCCGGAAAGACCAGAGGTACCATTGAAAGAGTAGTCGCCGTTGTAGTAATCGATCGCAGAGTGTCGGCTGTTCAGCAGATTGAAGCCTATCAATTCAATCCGAGTATCGTTACTGACGCGATAGCCTATTTTTCCGTTCAGCGTAGTCGTGCTATTTGACCGCAGTGAGTTATCTCCCTTTAGTGGACGCGGTCCGAAGTGCCTTAGTTGAAGTGAGCCGCTGTAGGTGCCACCATCGTCCACAATTGCAGCGATCGAGGCCACGCCTTCCACGGCGCCGGGGATGTAGTTGCCCTCATCAGAGATATCACGGAAGCGTGCGCGTGCAAGCGCGTAGTCGGCATCAATCGTTAGCCAGCGATTGGCTTTGAAATAATTATTGAACTCAAAACCCGTACGGCGGGTACGCCGGCCAGAGTCTTCGGTGCGGCCCGCGTCGCCGATGTAAACAATCTCCGATGCATTATCGAGCTGGAACACTGCTAGGGTAGTCTGCAAGCCGTCGATGATTTCGGTTCGTATGCCAACTTCCTGCCCAAAGGTCCGTACCAAACCATTGGCACGTATCCCGCTACCAATCGTCACCCCACGGGCATCATTGGAGTGATAGCCATTGCCAACGCTGTAGTAGTACTCGGTTTTACTCCATGGGCCGAAGACTAGATTCAACTTTGGACTGGTAATGAAGTCGTTGACCGTAGCGGTATTGTTGTCGCCCACAGAGCTGTGTAGGCCAGTATTCGCAAATCGGAAGTAGTCACCCCTGAGCCCTGCGACCGTTCGAAACCAATCGTTCCAGTGCACATGATTTTCGGCATAGACACCCACGCTGCTTTGGGCGATACGATCGCGACGGCATTGATCGAGAAAGCACTGGTCATCGGGATTACGCTGCCGCTGCCTGGCGCTTAGTAAACTATTATTGATTTGGTCATGTTGGATCTGCACGCCAAAAGTATTCGCAGCTTCTTTACCTAAGCCACTCATATTGACCGTGCGTGACGCATTAATGCCCGATGTCACACGGCTATCACGTTGGTTGAACTGACTATTGGCACCGTACTCGAAGTTTGAGTACAAATCCAAATAGTTGTTGATGACATAGGCTTGTACCAAGCTACTACTTTCAGCGTCAGCGCTGCGCCATTCACCCGACAAACTATAGCGGTGAGCCCAAGCGCCGGAGTATTTGTCCATCGCGTCCCAGCGAGAGATGCCGCCGTTTTTGTATTCACTCCAGGGGATCTGGTCAGTAGAATTCCACCGGCCGGAGTAGGCCATGGCAGTCAAATTAAAGCCGTTGCCTTGCCCGCCTTGGGAGTAGCGGAGTATTCCGTTCAGCTTGTTGTAGTTGTCTGGGTTGACCCAGGGGCCGTCATAGTGAGATACCTCTAAGGCGTAGAGCAGGTTTCCATCTTTGAATTTTGGTGCATCCGACAGCAGGGTTCTATAAAAGCCGTTTTGCCCCAAGCCGAAGCTCGCAAGGCCGCGGTCAATCTTGTCGGTGTAGTAGATATTGGCAGAGCCTGCATTCGCAAAATCTCCGTCCGCCGCGTAGTAGGGCCCTTTACGATAATGAATGGATGAGATTAGCTCCGGTATCAGCGGATTCAGATCAGCCCAGCCTTGGCCGTGTGCGTGGCTACGTTGGTTGATCGGCATACCATCCAGCGACATTTTGAAATCAATGCCGTGATCAAGATTGAAGCCTCTTAAGAAGTACTGATTGGCCTTACCGTCACCGCTGTGTTGACTGACAATCAGCCCGGGGACCACTTCAAGAACCTCACCTGTTCGGGCAACGACACGGTTTCGGATCTGGAACTGGCCAGCCACGCCTTCACTGGCGCTGTCCGCAACACCAATTAAGCTATAGCGCGACGCAGAAACCTCCACCTCAGGCAAGCTTCGCACATCGTCTGCAGCAGCGCGAGTTGCAATCGCTGATAAAGCAAGTAGACGAAAAAAAATCAGGCGTGACGAGATCAACGCAAGTGTCCAATCAAGGGGAGGGGTTCAGATCGCCGAACTAAGTTGTGTATCAGTTTGGTCGATGAATCGCGCAGCATGATACCAATTTATGCGGACGCTACTGTTGGTGCATGCCCTTGCACTAATTGTGAACACATCACTGATAATTTCGTTTCAAAATGCTAATGATCTGCTCTGCGTGAGGTCCTTGCCTTCAGGTAGACGGCGTAAATCCCCAAGAAACGCTGAAAAAAAAGTTGCTTTGTGGTAAAACATCGTTCGAACCCAATTGTTTTTCCAAAGCGGTTCGCTCTACCCGAAATCCATTTAAAAACAAATACTTTCCACCCAACTCGGAGATTTGTGATGCGCTTTATCCCCACACTACTTGCTGCGCTGTTGGCGGCAGGCGTTGGGTCGGTCGCTATGGCCGACACCGCTGACGTCAAAACCCAAACCATCGTCGAGGTGAAGAAGAAGGGTGCTCATTGCGAGCAAGACCCGAACTGCTTCAACCGTTATCACCCAGCGATCAAACCAGTTGCGCGTGCGAAGCCGGGCGATCTGATCGTTGTGCATACACGTGATGCACTCGATTCGAATCTGAACATCAATTCCAAGCCAAAAGATGTCACGGCGATCGACGTCAACCTGATTCACCCGATGACCGGCCCGATTCATATCGAAGGCGCGAAGCGTGGTGACGTTCTGGCGATCAAACTGATCGACATCAACCCGAACGAGTACGGTTACACCACCATCATCCCGGGCTTTGGCTTCTTGCCAGATCTGTACACCGAGCCGTTCGTGGCGAACTGGAAGCTGAACCGTGTCGAGGCAGTGTCGGCACAGGTGCCAGGTGTTCGTATTCCAATGCGTGGCTTCATGGGTTCGGTTGGCGTTCTGCCAGGCGAGAAGGAAGTCAACGAATGGTTGGCACGTGAATCGCAACTGGGCGCAGCAGGCGGCGTAGCTTTGCCACCTGAGCCAACCAGCGCGCGTCCTGCCGAAGTGTGCGGCCCGAAAGGCAGCCACAAAGACAAGTGCTTGCGTACCATTCCACCGCGTGAGAACGGCGGTAACATGGACGTCAAGCAAATGGTCGAAGGCACCACGCTGTTGGTTCCTTGCTTCATCGACGGCTGCGGTCTGTTCATCGGTGATGTTCACTTCGCGCAGGGTGACGGCGAAGTGGCGGGTACCGCCATTGAAATGGGTGCTGTTGTGACCGTGCAGACTGAAATCCGCAAGGGCATGGCATCGATCGTGAAGCAGCCGATGTTTGAAGGCGGCTCGCAGATCAAAGCTCTCGAACCCGATCGCTTCCACGCTGTTGTTGGCTATCCGCTGAAGAAGGCTGGCGAAGTGCCACCACAGTGGACGTATCTGGATAGCGAGAAAATCAAGCCGCTGACCAACCTGTCGAACGATGTGACACTGGCAGCGCGTAACTCGCTGATCGCAATGCTGGATTGGCTGCAAGCGACCAAAGGTCTGACCAAAGATCAGGCGTTTGTCGTGACCAGCGTCGCATGCGACCTGCGCATCAGCAACGTGGTAGACGTTCCGAACTACGCGGTAACGACCATCTGCCCGATGGAGATCTTCGACGCGAAGTAATCTTCTCTCTGGGCTCGGGCGGCGCGAGGTACTCAATCGCTCCCCCGAGCCTTTTTCATTCGCGTGCCGGATATGTCGGCGTTGCCAGCACGGTGCTCGAATGAAAAAGGCTCTCCCTAATATCACCATGCAAAGAAGACGATTCATCAAGCAGACCGCCGGTCTGCTGGCGGCTGGCGTTCTGCCGGCAATTAGTCCCTCACTGTCATTCGCCCACACGCCATACGCGCAGTGGGATGTTTTCCGTAAGAGTCATCTGCAGCTACTGACCTCGCATGCAGACCTTGCGGGTGACGATGTCGGCGATCTGTGGGTCGAGACATTGCGCGCCAAGCTGCCGCTGAGTCGTGCCATGGTCAGCCGCGCGCATGACATGCCGCGTATCGCTGCACTATTAAAAACCAATCAAAGTAAGCTCGCCGTGCTGTCTTACATGCACGCACGGCTGATGTTTACCGGTTCACCACCGTTTGAGGACTTCGCGCCGCTGCCACTGGAAGTGGTGGTGGATGACGGTAAGTATCTACTCGTCTCGCGCCCTGATTTACCGCTACACCACGGCTTCCTGATTGCCGCCACCTTGATGGGCGAGGCTCAGAAGCTGAACTTGATCGATCCGGGCAAGGGTCGTTTTGGTATGCCGCTCCACGCAGGCGCTCGCGCGTTTTACAGTGGCGAGAAGCTTGAGATGCCCGCCAGCTCATGAAACAGTTCGTGCGGTACGTCGCCGCCTGTGTGCTTCTCGCGGGATTCTCGGCAGGGTCTGTGCAGGCGCATGATTCGATCAATGCCGAAGCACGCAAAAACTACATCACCAAGATACAAGAGCTGCAAGCCAGTTCTGCAGCCGCTTCGCCAGCGTCTGTACGCGCGAAAAGTCTGTATCAACTTGGCGTAACGCTGGACGAGATTCGTGAGCTGTTCAATCAAGACATGATCAGCCATGGCATCGTCAAAGGGCTGGAGACCTCATTGCTGTTGAATGAGCTGACCCGTATTGGCAGCAAACTTGAAGCATCCCCAAAAACCGGTCTGTATCTTTCACAGCTACAGCACTACCGGGAATCGATTCGACTCGATCCGCGCGCTCCTTATATCGATCATGCGCGCTACATGCTGCTGAAAAGCCACTTCTACGACAGCTTTAGCGATAATCCACTCGTACCGTTCTCGCAGACCAAGGAAACGCTGGCCGAGATGATTAGCATCGGTGAGGGCTTGCTGAAATCCAAGCATGCACAGATCAGCGGCGAAGAACTTCGATTTATTCTCGGAATTCACTATCTCCAAGCGATCAAGCAGCAGCAGGGCGATAAAGAAGAGACCCTGAAAAAGCTGAAGAGGCTGGTGCAAGAAATGCACAAGGATTACCCGCAAAGCCTCAAGCTGCTCACGCTTGAGTCATTGATGTCCTAAGTCGCTGTAGATACTTTCATCATGTTTGAATTGCCTAGACCTCTGCTGAGTGATATCGGCAGTCACTGTTGCAGCGTGCCGCTGCGACGCCTTAATGCGAGCTGTGTTTGGGTTGGGATGTCAGTTGTGCGCAGGACCGTTCTAGGGCTGATGTTATGGTTAGTGGCAGCCGGGGCATTTGCACATCAAACGGGTAACAGCTACCTCTATGTGCAGCAAGCAGACGGACAGCTCAAGATTGATCTTGATTTTTATGTACGGGACCTTGGCAACCTGCTGCAAAAGTCGGGTGCTGAACCTGAGCCAGCGCCACCTCCGGACAAAATCCAGGCACTGCAACCCGAGATCACACAGCTGATCGAGAAATCCCTGAGTATCGAGGCAGACGAGCAACCGCTGTCGCTGAGCTTCGTACGGCAGACCGTTGTGCTGCACAACGATGGTCTGTATGTAAGGCAGCAGTTCACTGCACCTGCCATTGACCAGCAAGCACGCTTTGTGGTGGTCCGCTACGGATTCTTCACCCAAAGCGATAGTCTCGGGCGTGCATTTTTGCGGCTGGCGGTGAATGGGGACGAAATCTCCTCGGTATTCGATCAAGCCACCGCGACGCAGCGCTTTGCGCTGGGTGAGACCAAGCGATCATCGACGATACTGTTGTTCACCCATGAGGGCGCCAAGCATATCTGGGAGTTGTGGGGTGAGAAATCATCCGTAGTCAGCGCGCCAGTAGCGACTAGCGGCGGTCATCGAGCCGCATGGATGTTCGCGCTGAAGGTCATCACGGCATTTACCGTTGCGCATTCGATTACGCTGGCGATGGCAAGTCTTGGCATGATCAGCCTGCCGGACAAGTTGATCGAGTCGGTGATTGCACTCTCGATCATGATCTCAGCCGTGTTAAATCTTCAGCACCGCCTGCGAATCAATCACTGGCTGCTGGCGTTTTCGTTTGGGCTGATCCATGGCATGGGGTTCGCCAACGGATTGAAAGAACTCGGCCTCTCAGCCTCGTATTTTATTGAGACGCTGATTGCCTTTAATGTGGGTGTCGAGCTGGGTCAGCTGTCCGTGGTGCTGCTGGTAGCTGTACCCTCGGTTTGGCTGGTCCGCAGCGATGCAGGCCGACAACGTGTCATGCGCTGGGGCTCGATCGCGGTGCTCGTGATCTCGACCCTCTGGTTTATCGAGCGACTGACTTCGTAAAGTCCGTCGCTCCCGCGAATCAGACCTCTTGTTTTGCGCGTCGCTTGATCAGAATGCGTGCAGAGTTCAGTCCAGTCAGCACCATGATCGGCCACAAAAACGTGCACACCATCACCCAAAAGATGCGACCACTGAGTGCATCTGCATTTTGCGATTCGTCGGCTTTGTGCGGGCCCTCGCTGAACAAGTGTCTGACTGGGAAGGTGATGATGCCGAACCCTGCGCCAGCTAATAGAAATAGATAGATCGTCATATTCATGGTGGTGTCCTCGATGGTGGTGCTCTGGGAATCCCGGAGTGTCAGAGTAAATGTACACCAATATATGAAAGCTCAGATTGACATTTTTAATCGCTCAGTAATCTTGGCGCAGCTATTTTCACAATGACAATCATGAGTGCGTGCTCTCATCTAGGGTGCTGACACGAAGGCTGGGCTACCATCCGAACTGGATTGAATAAAAGGATCTGTGACCAATGGAAACAAAAACGCTGACAGTTGTGACGGGTGGCGCCAGTGGTATCGGCGCGGCATGTGTGAGGCATCACGTCAAACGTGGTGATACGGTGATCGTGCTTGATCTTGCCAGCGCTTGGTCAGATCAGAAAGCCAGCAGCATGGGGGCGAAAGCCTTCTACGACTGTGATGTGCTGGATGATCAACGCGTGCGCGATGTCGCCGATCTGATCGAAGCCGAGCACGGCCCGGTCGATAACTTGATTACGTGTGCAGGTATCTTGCAACGCAAGCTGCCGCCCGAAGATTTACCCATGGATCACTGGGATGCAGTGACCAATATCGACTTGCGTGGTACCTACCTCAGCTGTGCGGTGTATGGCAGCAAGATGGCAGCGCGTGGTCACGGCGCCATCGTCAACATTGCCTCGGTCACTAGTTTCCGCTCATCGCCATTACATGCCTACGGCCCTGCAAAGGCGGCGGTCGCGGCCTTGACCATGAGCCTTGCTGCGGAGTGGGGGCGATCAGGAGTGCGCGTCAACGCAGTCGCTCCCGGTTTCACCCTAACCGAGGGTATGCAAGCGGCAATTGATCGCGGTGATCGCGACCCGGCCGAAATGTCACGACCCTCAGCCATGAACAAGCTGGTCATGCCCGATGAGGTTGCTGATGGTATCGGCTTCTTGCTGTCCGATGCGGCGCGCGCTATCACCGGCATCATCATGCCGATTGATGCGGGTTGGCTGTGTGGGAGTAATTGGGATACTTGGGGCGGCATGAAAGGTCCTCGCACCTAGCGCCTCACAAAACGTGCCCCTGGCGTTGTTGAAGGCCCCTTGCCGTACCTCACGTACTGTCTGCGAGGCCTCCGCCTAGCCAGAGGCCCGCTTTGTAAGGCTTTCGCCTCCACGTCTATCCGCTGGCGTTGTTTAAGGCCCGCACTGTAAGGCTTACGCCTCTGCACCTGCCCGCTGGCGTTGTTGTAGCAGCCACTTGAACAGTGGCCAGGTCACGATCACTAGCGTGGCAGCAGCGAGCCACATCGCAATCGGGCGGGTGAAGAACACCAGCATGTCGCCGTCGGATTTGATCAATGAGGTGACGAGATTCTCTTCCAGCATTTTGCCGAGAACCGCGCCCAGAATAACGGGTGCGATGGGGAAGCCGTTTTCTTCCATCACGAATGCGATAACGCCGAAGCACAGTATCAACAATACACCCAGCGTTGAGTTGGTGACTGCAAATGCGCCCACGATGCAAAACACTAGAATCGTCGGCATCAGGATATTGCGCGCGATATTCAAAACACGCGTCGCAAGTTTTACAGCCAGCCAGCCCAGCGGGAGCATCACCAGATTCGCCAGCATGAAGACAATGAAGATGGCGTAAATGTTTTGTGGATTGTTGATGAAAATCGTGGGCCCGGGGTTCATATTTTTCAAATACAGCACGCCGATCGCAATCGCGGTTATCGAGTCGCCGGGTATGCCAAACACAATCGCAGGTATCCACGCACCTGCCAGTGCCGAGTTATTCGCGGCGCCAGATTCTGCAATGCCCTCCACATGGCCCGTGCCAAATTTTTCCGGCTCTTTAGAAAACTTTTTGCTGGTCGCATAGCTCATCCATGCGGCCATATCGGCGCCAGCGCCGGGTTGAATGCCGATCAGTGTACCGAGGGCGCTACCGCGCAGTAGTTGAACAGGATAGGTTTTTAACAGGCCCCACATACCACCGAAGATATTGCCGATCTTGGTAGCGACGACAATGGGTGGTGGTGCGATGTCAGTCACATAGCGTAGTAGCTCAGAGACGGCGAACAAGCCAACCATCATGGGTATCAGCTCAATTCCACTCATCAGCTCGGGTAGTCCAAAGGTGAATCGGGGATGTGCCGCCGGGTTCTCCATGCCGACGCAGGCGATCAGTAGTCCGATCACGAGCGAGATAGAGGCCTTCAATTTGCTACCGCTACCCACAAATACCGCAGCGGACAGGCCGAGTACCATCAGCCAGAAGTATTCGAATGAAGAAAACTGCAGCGCAAATTCAGCCAGTGAAGGCGAGAACAGAATCAGCACGATGGTGCCAAACAAACCACCGATAGCAGAAAACACCAAGCAGGTACCCAGTGCTAGCTCAGCCTGACCTTTGACGGTCATCTGATAGGCCTCGTTGGCATAGGCTGCGGAGGCAGGTGTGCCGGGAATGCGTAGCAAAGCGCCCGGGATATCCCCTGAAAAAATCGCCATCGCGGTCGCGGTGACGATGGCAGCAACGGCTGGTACCGGCGGCATGAAGAAGGTCAGCGGCACCAGCAGCGCGGTGGCCATGGTGGCGGTCAGGCCGGGGATGCAACCGATGAACAAACCGAATACTGCAGCGCCTAGAATCACGATCAGCACCTGCGGATCGAGTACCAGATCCAGTGCCTGCATCCAGATAGCGAAGCTCATGACGATTGCCTCACCACTGTATAGGGCTCAACACACCCCACGGTAGGGGTACGCGCAGACCTTTGTAGAACAGCGTGTGGATGAGCAGCGTGACGCCAAGTGCGATCGGTACGATGTGCGAGGGCTTGACCGACAGCGCATGAAACATCACACACAAAATCAATACACTACAAAGCAAAAAGCCGAGCAGCTCTGACGCTACGATATAAAACACCAAGCAGGCAAGGGTGATGACAAAGTTACGCCGATGCACTGGGGATTGCAGCCATGCACCGAGTTGTACCCATGCTTGACCAGGTGCAGGCAGTCGGGCTCGAAAGATCAGCAACACGGCGCACAGCGCTAACAAAGCTGCTAGTGCTCTCGGAAACACCGCAGGCCCGATTTGCTGGCCAGGTATTTCCGGGAAGCCCGCGCTATTGATCGCGATGATTAGCGCGAGTATGAGTAAGGCGAGCCCGCTGAGCGTGTCGTGCAGCTTCATCGTGCGATCTACTTCACCAAGCCAACGGATTTCATGGTGGCGCCCATGTCGCTATCGGCGCGCATCATGAATTGCTCGAATGTTTTTGCGTCGGCATAGCTGACACCAAAACCACGACTCGCCATGAAATCCTGAAACGCTTTACCGTCATAGATTTTTTTCAGCGCTGCTGAAAGCTTAGTTTGTACCTCTGCCGGCAAATTGCGCGGCGCAGCCAGACCGCGCCAAGTACCGAGTGTCCATGGACTATTAACGGCCGCTTGTAGCGTTGGCACGTTGGGGTAGAGCGTGGCGGGTTTATCCGACATGATGACCAGTGGCCTTGCTTTGCCAGCATCAATCAGCGCCCGAGCCTCGGGTAGTGAACAAGTGACAAACTCCACGCCACCGGCAACCAAGTCATTCATCGCCTGCGCCGCGCCAGTTGAAGGTACCCAGGGCACGCTGGCGGGATCAATCCCCAGATCTTTCAGCATGCCGGCCATGGCAAGATGCCAGATGCCGCCGTGTCCTGTGCCCGAGGCCTTGAACTTACCAGGGTTGGCTTTTACGGCTTTCAGCAAGTCATCCAATTTTTTATACGGTGCATCGGCGCGTACCATGACTGCAGCCGGGTCGATGTTCATCCGTGCGAGCGCCGTAAAATCTTTGGTGGTCAGCGGGCTGAGCCGCGTCCAATGGAACATGGTGATATCGCTGGTCAGCATGCCGAGTGTGTAGCCGTCGGCTGGTGCGGCGGCGATAGCTGCATGACCAACAACACCATTACCCCCCGCGCGGTTGATGACATTCACCGGTTGCCCCAACTCTTTTTCCAGCAACGTACCCACAATACGTGCAACACCATCGGTGCCACCACCGGCAGCAAAAGGCACAATCAACGTAATCGGTCTGGTCGGATAGTTATCTGCTGCATACGTTGTGAATGTCGCGCACAGTCCCAGCAGCGTCGCTGCAATGCATCGCGCCCATTTAGCCAGAAACATCGTTATCTCCTTATTTGATTTTTTATTCGATGAACCCGTGTGTTGACCGTTAGGTACGCTAGCCGCTATTGCGCGCTTCATAAGCCTGACGCGCCAGCGTCGTAATTCGTACCCAGTCTTGCGCGCGTATCGCAGCAGCAGGTGTGATCCAGCTACCCCCAACGCACAGTACATTCGGCAGCGCGAGATAGCTGCCAGCATCTGCAGCGCTGATACCGCCAGTGGGACAGAAACGTACATCGGGAAATGGGCCGCGAATAGCGTCCAGCCAGCGTGTACCACCGAGAGCAGCTGCCGGGAAGCACTTCAGAAAATCATAGCCATCAGCAAGCGCTGCCATGATCTCGCTCGCTGTGGCAACACCGGGCAGGAGTGCAATTTGTTTTGACCGACAATAGTCACCCAAGTTAGTGGCATAACCCGGGCTCACCAAAAACTGAGCACCGACATCATGTGCGGCCGACGCAGCGCTTGCGTCGCACACCGTGCCAGCGCCCACCACCACATCCGGCAGTGCCTGCCTAATCTGTTGAATCGCTTGCAGCGCCACCGGCGTTCGGAGCGTGACCTCGAGCACATTGAGTCCGCCGTCGTACAAGGCCTGCGCCAGTGGCACCGCGCTATTCAAGTCCTCAATCACCAGCGTCGGGATGACACCGCAGTCACTGACGATCTTTTTGAGCTGCTCGCTAGCTGACATGGCTTGACTCCGGCGATTGCGACGCCAACCGTTGAAGTACTTGATGACGCCTGGGTAGCGGCGCCACAGCGCCGAAGCCTGTCGTCGCGAGTGCAGCAGCTGTATTGGCGTGGGTCATGGCGGTTTGCATATCTTCGCCAGCACAAAGGCAGGCCAACAATACACCAGCAAAGCAGTCGCCAGCGCCAGTCGCATCGACCATATTCACACGTTCTGGCGCTATTGAAACTATTTGTCCCTCAAGGTATGCCATTACCCCACGTGCACCAAGTTTCAGCACAACTTGACGCGCGCCGGTCTCAACACACCATTCCAGCGCTTGCTCAGCTGATGTGGCACCACTGAGCGTGACGATGTCCTCCAGACTTGGAAGGAATAGATCAGTGAGCGCTGCCGTTGCGCGTATGGTGTCGCGAGCACGTTCTAGTGACCACAGTGCAAGTCGTAGATTCGGGTCATAGCTGACGCGAGTGCCAGCAGCGCGGGCAGCAGTGATGGCTGCAGATACGGTCGTCAGAGATGATTCGCTGATCGCTTGGCTAATCGCAGACACATGCAACCAGCGCGCTGAACTGATCGCTGCCAGCGGCAACTGCGCTGGTGTGATGCGGCTGGCAGCGCTGCCGCTGCGGAGATAGCTGAAGCGGTGTCCCGTCTCGGTATGCGAAACAAAATAAACACCCGTCGGGGCTGTTGGATCACGTAGTACGCAATGAGTGTCGACCGCTTCCTGCTGCCACAACTCCAGCAGCAGGTCACCGAAATGATCACTGCCAACACGGGTAATAATGCCCGCACGCGCACCGAAACGTGCCGCAGCAATCGCGACCGTCGATACATCGCCACCAAAGCCTTGCAAATACTGCTGATCGAGCGGCGAGGTCTGATTGAACTCGATCAGCGGCTCGCCCAAGGTCAGAATCTCGGGCCACTGCGTTGGCGTAGGGCTTGTCATACGCGCTGTTACTTCAGTGATTAGTAGCGGTTATATTTCTCTAGCGCTTTGCGCATAGATTTTTCGCGCTCGATGATGGGAATCATCTGCGATTCTTTATCATCATATTTTTTAAGTAGCTCGACCACTTGCAGCGCTGCGGCGGTAGGTACCACGACCACACCATCGGCATCAGCGACGATATAGTCGCCGGGATGCACCATGATCTCGCCACACTTAACGGGGATCTGTTTATCAACACTCACCATACGTCCGACCGATGTGGCCGGGCTGACGCGACGCGACCAAACCGGAAACTGCAGTCGGCGCAGTTCGGTAATATCGCGCACCGCGCCATCGATCACGGCGCCTGCTAATCCGCGTACTTTTGCGGTGGTTCCCATCAGGTTGCCCATCGCAGCAATCTCCAAGCCATCCTGCATCACATACACCAGCACCGAGCCAGGCGCTGCTTCATCCAAAATATCGAGGAAATGGTTTTGGTATTTGCGGTTATCGTTTTTTAGCACCGGGCGCATCAGCGCAGTCGCCGCACGGCCAACAATACGGGCGTCGTAGATCGGTTTCACATCGGCAGACATCCAGCCACGCGCACCAGTGGCCTCTTCAACCGCATCCGCGATATTGCCGGTGCTGTTTTCCGGGCGCTGCAATGCTGCGATGATCTGCTCGGGGGTCATGGCCGCGGCGGGTAGCGCAGCAATAGCACCGAGTATCAAGCTGAACACAGCGGTTAGCAGAGCAGGGGGAACGAGACTATGGCGGGATGGACGCGAGACAGGCTTGTGCATGGTTGTTCGGCGTAAAAGGTTGATATTCCAGCATGGTCAAACCCGGCATCTCAGCGTGCCGATGGTTGCCATTGGAGAATACACCGAAACATCCATGCAACGGACGATGCCGACCGAGGTCGGCCGGCATCACGCAAAGCTTGAATTTCTGAGGCCTGAGTCGCGCTAAATGACTGGGGAAAAGCCGAGTGGCGGCTTGGTAGAGAGTTTGCTGCCGGCTTTGCCTGCCTCGCCGAACAGCTGGCTGGCTTGGCGCTCCACCGTGGATGGACGGACAGTGAAAAAGCGAAAACGTTTTTGTAGGCCCATACGCAACACTAATAATGCGGCGGAATGAACTGACATACCTTTGAAACGCTGCAGATCGATGCTTGCGGCGAGGCGAAATGCTTCTTCTGGTACACGCATCCCTTGTCCAACACAACTCGCTAACTGCCCGATCAATTCATCTCTGTTCATGATGCAGTCCTTTCATGTTGAAGTGACCCGCTCTCTTGGCAGAGGTCGGGTTCAGCGCACTCTTGATCTTTCGTGGCGCGGCAGTGGGACTGCCGCGCTCCGATATCAAGCTCTCGCTCTGGCGAGTTCGACGCGTGAGAAGTAGGGGCGCATGTCTCCCATCCAACGACGCAGTTCGCGCACCGGGATATCGGTGGCATCGTGGATTTTCAGCAGGATTTCACTGCTGATGGCGAGGCGCCGTCGTCTCACTTTGCTTAAAACAGAGGGCGAGAGGCCAACGACCCGGCCGAGCGCCGAAAGAGAACGCGCGCCTAGTCTCTCGCACAACCGCTCGAGAAAGGCTTCGGGTGTGTAGTTGAACAACTGCGATTGATTCTCTTGCTTCATTTTGATCTCCTTGTGAGGAATGGCACGCGAACTCCGCCGCATTACCTAAACGAGATCGTGCCCTAGACTTCCATCTTGAAAAACCAGAATAAATGGGAGTAAGGGTTATGAAAAATAGGATTGTCTAAGTTTTAACAATTGAATACTGCGAGGATATCTAAGGCTATCTGCTAAAGACTGTTCCGATGCACTCACCAAAACCAATGCGCGCTGCGTCTTTCGTTGCGCACCATCCTCTCAGCGTGACTTGATCGCCATCTTCTAGAAATGTGCGCTGCTCGCCGTTGGGTAGCGTGAGCGGTTGTTTTCCACCTTGGGTAATTTCGAGCATGGCAGCGAGTTGATGGGGTTCCGGACCAGACAGAGTGCCGCTGCCAAGTAAATCGCCCGCTTGTAAATTGCAGCCATTGACCGTGTGATGCGTGATCAGCTGCGCCAATGTCCAGTAAGCGTGGCGGTAACTGGTTTGGCAAATCGTATGGCCCGGTAGCTCAGCCTCGCGCATCGAAGGCGTCGCAAGCGTAATTTTCAGTTGGATGTCGAATGCACCTGCAGCGCGGTTATGTTCGCTGTCGAGGTAGGGCAGTGGCTGTGGTTCATCCGCGTCGCGTGTGAAAGGTAATCGGTAGGGTGCAAGTGCCTCAAGCGTGACGATCCATGGCGAGATGCTGGTAGCGAAGCTCTTGGAAAGAAATGGGCCGAGTGGTTGATATTCCCACCCTTGAATGTCGCGCGCCGACCAGTCATTCAACAGGCACATGCCAAACACATGCTGCTCAGCTTGATCGATCGGGATGGCCGTACCGAGCGAATTACCCGTGCCAACAAAGATACCGAGTTCGAGTTCGAAATCCAGCCGTTTACTTGGCGCGAGCGTCGGACGCTCAGCGCCCGGTGGCATCAGCTGTCCCTGCGGACGCTGGATGTCATCGCCGGACAGAATAACGCTGGAGGCTCGTCCGTGATAACCAATCGGGACCCAGCGGTAATTCGGTAGCAGCGGATTATCTGGCCGGAATAACTTGCCGACATTGGTCGCGTGATAAATCGAGGTATAGAAGTCGGTGTAATCACCAATGTGGGCGGGCAGTGCGTACTCGACATCCTCCATATCCAACAGGCACTGCGCTGTGATGGCTTGTTGTTTTGCGTCTTCGCGCAGCAAACGCGATAAAGCCAGACGCAAGCTACTCCACGCGCTTTGCCCCATCGCCATGAAATCATTGAGCGTACTGCCCGATGCTGCGAGCGCAGCTTGCTGTGTCTCACCGGCGAAGAGGTTCTTGCTGCTGAGGGTGGCCAAATCCAACACCTGATCACCGATAGCGACACCACCGCGGAAAGCCTCATCACTGCCTTTGCGGCGGAATACTGCGAACGGTAGATTCTGTATGGGGAAGTCATTACCAGGCAGGTTGGCCGAGGCAACCCAGCTGATTAGCTTGGGGTCATGGGTTTCGTTTAATGCAGTCACTGTGACAAGCTCCCGTCATGCATCCATGCCGCATGTTGCGGCGCTTTTTTGGTGCGGCTCCATTCCTCTAGCATCTCCCATTTCACGGCATCGAGTTTGTTATGCATCTCCGGCGTACCGCAGTCATAGGCGAGTTCAAGTCGATGACCATTCGGGTCAAAGAAATAAATACTTTTAAAGATGGTGTGATTAGTGGGGCCAATCACGTCGATACCCGCGGCCTCGAGTTTGGCTTTGGTCTCGATCAGAGTCTCTAGAGAATCGACTTTCATGGCCAGATGCTGCACCCAGGTCGGGGTGTTGTGATCTCTATCCATCTCCGGCTGCGTTGGCAGCTCAAAGAAAGCGAGAATATTGCCACCGCCTGCATCCAGAAATACATGCATGTACGGATCGGGTGCTTTGGTAGACGGTACCTCATTCTCGGCAATCGCTAGTACGAACTCCATACCTAAATGGCGGGTGTACCACTCCACAGTTTGTTTTGCGTCCTTGCAGCGGTACGCGACGTGATGAATGCGTTCGATTTGCATAAGACCTCGTTTTAACTAGACTCGACATCTGCGCGTGCCATCTGCATCGCCTCACGCAGCATGCTGATATCACCGATATGATTGGAGAGAATCAGGATCAGCTTGGCATTGACCATCGCACTTTGTTCTTCGCTGAGCCCGCGATGGGTATCGATTAGTAGCTGATAAAAATCATCGCCCGGTGAAAAATCACGAAAATAACGCTTACCTGGTTCACGGAAATTCGGTTCGATGATCAGTGACATCATCAGTCCTCGATAAAATTGGCCGTCGCTCGGGCGACCGATGCAACAACACGTGAAATTTCCATCTCGCGCCAGCGTG
>JAJTGD010000080.1 GCA_021299035.1 Oxalobacteraceae bacterium
CGAGCTTGCTGACAATAGTTGCGACATCACCGTCTTGGCTTCATCGATGCGGCCGCTGGAAATCAAAAGCCCCACGACGGCCTGGGTCGCCTCTTCCGATTGCGGCGCTATCTCTCGCCACAGTCTCGCTGCTTTCAAGGCCTCCCCGGCAAGCGATCCGGAAATAGCGAACTCGAGCGCGCGTCGGGCCAGACGAGGATCGCGCAAGGTGCGCGCCAGCGACGACATGGTGGAGTAAGCCGCAAATTTGTCGCCACGTTGGAAGGCGAGCTCGGCCAACAGATATTTTTGAACCAACTGCTCGGTAACGGCGATATTGGGCAGGGACTCGCTGCTGCTGGCTTGTTCCGCTCGGGCGGCGGGAAGAAGCACTGCCAAGGCCAATGCGGCGCTCAGCGGTAGAATGGCGCGAAATATTTTCAAGGGAATCCTGTGCGGCGCGTGGCGCTATCGAAAGGTGTTGGCGGCTCGATTTTACGCCACACCTCCGACTCGCCGCTTGCGCGTATTTGATCTGCGTGACCCGCGCCTATTTACATGCCTGAATTACCAGAAGTCGAGGTCACTCGTCGCGGGATCGCGCCATCTGTCGAGGGCCTGAGGGTCACCGGCGTGGTACTGCGGCGCAGCGGCCTGCGCTGGCCATTTCCTGCCGATCTGCAGTCCTTGCTGCTGAATCAGGTTGTTCGTTCAACCGGGCGACGTGGCAAGTACCTGTTGTTGAGGTTTGATCACGGCACACTCATCATCCATCTGGGTATGTCCGGCCACCTGCGCGTGTTGCCCAGCCACCTGCCACCAGCCAAACATGACCATGTTGATTTCCAGTTCGGCGCGCACATGGTTCGTTTTACCGATCCTCGACGTTTCGGTGCCGTGCTTTGGCATGCGCATGAAGTGGGCGATGTTGAGCAGCACCTCTTGCTACGTAGTTTGGGCGTAGAGCCTATCGCCTACCCCGATCTTGCGGGCCTACTGTTTCGAGAGACGCGTCGTCGCAGCGCAGCGATCAAGCAGGTACTGCTTGCTGGCGATATTGTGGTTGGGGTCGGCAATATCTATGCATGTGAAAGTCTGTTTGAGGCGCGTATTCATCCGAATACCGCCGCGCAGCGAATCTCACGCAGCCGCTACGAGCGACTTGCACCGGCGATACAGCGCATTTTGGCAGCAGCGATTGAACAAGGCGGCAGCACATTACGTGATTTCATCGGTGCCGACGGTGTATCTGGGTATTTTCAGCAAAGCTACTCGGTGTATGACCGAGAGGGTGAGCCGTGCACGCAGTGTAGAGCCCCGATTCGTCGTATTGTGCAAGGGCAACGATCGACTTTCTATTGTGGTCGTTGCCAGCGATGAAGCGTATCGTCGTCAGTGCCATTGCCCAGCAAGAGTCGGCTTTTTCCGAGCGACTGATTGATTGGCAAAAGCAGCACGGGCGGCATCAGCTGCCCTGGCAGCAGACGCGTGATGCGTATCGCATCTGGTTGTCGGAAATCATGCTGCAGCAGACGCAGGTCACCACCGTCATTCCTTACTACCATCGTTTCTTGCAGCAGTTTCCGGATGTCCGAGCGCTCGCTGCTGCGCCGGTGGATCAGGTGATGTCGCAGTGGGCCGGCCTCGGCTATTACACCCGCGCACGCAATCTTCATCGCTGCGCGCAGGCGATCGTGCAACAACACGGTGGGGTATTTCCTGTTGACGTTGAATCCTTGGCAGCGCTGCCTGGCATAGGCTTGTCGACGGCAGCGGCAATTACCGCTTTTGCTTACGGCACACGCGCGGCGATTCTCGACGGCAATGTCAAACGCGTGCTGTGCAGAGCGTTCGGTATCGAGGGCTTCCCGGGTCAACCGGCTGTTGAGCGACAACTGTGGCAGCTTGCTGCAAGCTTGCTGCCAGAGCAGGATATCGAGGCCTATACCCAAGGCTTAATGGATCTCGGCGCAACGCTGTGTACGCGAACTCGTCCGCGCTGTGAAACCTGCCCAATGCAGGCGCGCTGTATTGCGCATGAAACCAATCGCACCAGCGAATTACCGATGCGCCGACCCAAGAAAGCTACGCCTGAAAAACGCAGCTACTGTTGGAGCAACGACCGCCGTTAGGCATCTGGGGTGGGCTGCAGTCACTCCCCGAGCTGGAGCGCTTAGGGGGCAACCCCGAGGCAGCCGATTGGTTTGTCGAGGCACGGGTGGCACTGGCCGATATCGGCGAGGTTACCGAGCTCAGTGTGTTACCGGAGTTTTTGCACGCGTTTACGCATTTTCGGTTGCGGGTGACGCCGCTAAAAATCACACTCGCGCGTCGCTATTGGGTGGCGTCGCAAGATAGTTACCACTGGCGCGCCATGAATACGCTGGAGGGTGCTGCACTTCCCGCACCAGTGCGCAAGCTGCTTGCGGGCTAACAGCCTTTTTTAGAGCACGCCATTGTCTTGCAAGTAGCGCTCGACGCGTTGCAAGCGAACCCCGGCATCGGTCAGTTCCAGTAACTCTTGTTTATCTTCAAGGGCGATCGGCAGCATTTCGCTCCAGCGATTCGCGACCCAGGTTGGGCTATCGAGTGCATGGGGCTCGGTGAATGGATTGATGAAATCCCCGTCCGGCATTTCATCGGTGCGACGACTCAATTCGTCAATCACGACCTGCAGCACTCTCGCGCATAGAGACAAAGATTCGCCGGTATGGCTAGGATCGTCCGCTGGCAGCGGCGCGATGCGCGCTTCAATCAATTGATTACGCTGGGTACGTTTTTCGAGGATACGGAAACGCTCGCCGCCTTGGGTATGCAGAAGCAGTACACCCAGATCTTCCACATCACACGCCACAATGTGCGCCAGCGTGCCAACATCGTAAGGCTCGGCAGCCGTGCCGACTTCATTGCCCGCCCGAATGGCGACGACGCCAAATGGCGCGCCACTTTTCATGCGTTCGCGCACCATATCGACGTAACGTGTCTCGAACACGCGCAGGGGCAGAACACCGCGCGGGAATAGCACAGTATTCAGTGGGAATAGTGGGATCCAGTCGTGTTCGTTCATCATTGCAGCGAGCGCTCTCAGTCCAGCTCGCGATGTCTGACCAGCACGCGCGCGCGATCGCGAAATAGCTCAGCCAAGCGCTCAACAAAAAATACAGAACGGTGCTGACCACCGGTACAGCCGATGGCAACGGTCAGGTAGCTGCGGTTATCGCGTTCAAATGCGGGCAACCATTTTTCGACAAAGGCGCGGATATCTTCCATGAGTCGGATGCCATCGGGTTGTGCATTCAAAAATTCAATCACCGGCTGATCTTTGCCGGTGAGCGGGCGCAGGCGCTTGTCATAAAACGGGTTGGGTACGACACGCACATCGAATACCAGGTCGGCGTCGAGAGGTACGCCGTACTTGAACGCAAAGGATTCAAACAGCAAAGACAGCGGCGCGCTCTGCCCGCTGTGGAGCAAGTCCTTGATCCATCCGCGTAACTGATTCGCACTAAGACCCGATGTGTCAATCTGATGCCCGAGGCCTTCGATCGCCGACAGTACCTCGCGCTCTTGTCGTATGCACTCAATGAGCGTTGGCAGCGCGGATTGCGGCGCATCCGGTGCGATGCGGTGGGATAGTGGATGGCTACGACGTGTTTCCGAGAAGCGGTTGATCAAAGACTCGGTCTTGGCGGTCAGGAAAATCACTTCGACCGCGTGACCTTGTGACTTCATCCACTGTATCGTGTCGGGCAATTCTGCCAGGGATGAGGCACTGCGTGCATCAACCGCAATCGCGAGCTTTTGTGCGCCTTCTGCCACGCGAGTTTCAACCAGCGCGCGTAGCAGCGCAGGCGGAAGATTATCAACACAGAAGTAACCGGCATCTTCCAGCGCGGCCAATCCGACCGACTTGCCAGAACCCGAGATACCTGTGAGAAGAATGATGCGCATCTACGCATCATAGCGGAAAGCATTTATGTCGGGCGTGCCTTACTCGTCGCCCATCGCGCGCTGCTGACGCTCCATGAAATTCGCCAGCGTATTGATACCGCGGATCTGAAGAATATGGTTACGCACCGCAGCCTCCAGCAGCACCGCAATGTTACGGCCCGCCTCCACCGGGATGATGACTTTACGAATCGGTAAGCCGAGCACTTCTTCGGTATGCAGGTCTACTGGCAGTCGCTCGTAGTTTTCTTCCAGCGTTTTGCGACGTACCAGATGCACAATCAGCTTCAGCCGCATCTTGCGTCGCACAGCGGTCTCACCAAAAATCGCCCGGATGTCCAGCAGGCCGAGACCGCGGACTTCCAGCAAGTTTTGTAGCAGCGGCGGGCAACGTCCCTCGATCATGTTGGGAGCAATTCGTGCAAACTCCACCGCATCGTCTGCCACCAGGCCATGGTTACGCGAGATCAGTTCCAGGCCAAGCTCGCTCTTGCCGAGGCCAGACTCGCCGGTGATCAGCACGCCGACGCCAAGTACATCCATGAACACGCCGTGCATCGTGACGCGTGCAGCGAGTTTCTTGGATAAGTACACCCGCAGGAAATCGATCACCTGCGCCGCGGGCAGTGGCGTGGTCAGCAGCGGGATACGGTTTTCGTCGCAGGCTTTCAAGATGTAGGGGTGAGGCTCGAGTGCCTGCGCAATGATC
>JAJTGD010000018.1 GCA_021299035.1 Oxalobacteraceae bacterium
TGCCGATATTGCAAATATTGGCGGCCCACCGGCCGGATCCATCACCGCCGCCTGCTTCTTGGAACGCTTCACCCGCAAATATAACTGGGTGCACCTCGATATTGCCGGTACGGCTTGGAAGAGTGGCGCGGCCAAGGGAGCGACCGGGCGTCCGGTACCGCTACTAACCAGCTTCCTGCTGGAGCGGGCTAAAAAATAAGTTTCGTCAGCATCACTGAAAAAGGGAGCCTCGGCTCCCTTTTTTGTTGGCCATCGTCCACACCTGATTATTGCCGCATAGGAATTTAGAGTACAGAGTGAACTATATTCGGCTGCCTTCAACCCATTTTGTTCGATGAACATACATTTCCATCGTTTATCAATCAACTTTTTGGGAGAAGCATGATGGCAGATCGCACGCCGACATCTCATCGAAGCTACGCCAGAACACCCGACACACCAGGCGATGACCTCAGCTCCAACAGCTTGAGCGAATCCCACATCGAGAAGGCCACCAGAGTTCGAATCAAGCAGATTCAAAAATCGGCGGAGCGACAGCGTCCAGGAATGAACGACGTAAGGAGTACGCAAGCACAACTAAACATCATGCGTGACTGGAGCATCAAGCAGCTGGAGAAATACCAACAGAGCCACCCATCTCATGCGACCCCTTTGACATCAACGTCACCGGTATTATTTTCATACCCAGACCTGTTAAAGGTGAAGCAGTTTGTAATTAAGCAGCTAGAACAATCAGGGCATGACAAATGCGTGCAATTGATTCTGGCGGAGTCGAGGCATAGAAGTCCCCTGATTGATCAATGCCTTGATCTGGCGCCGATTAGTATAAGCCTCGGAGATTACAATTCACTTCTTGAAACGCTGGAAAATCTCAACTCAATTCCATGGATTGAGAACCATTCAGAATATAAAAAATTTTCCGAATTAATCACATCTCTCCCCAATCGCATAATAAATCAGAGCGAAAATATTTATAGAACCTTGGTACAAGCTCTCACAGAATATTTACGTAAACAAGATGGAACCCAACCTCTCGCCATAGGGTCGCAAAAAAACATTAGTCTGACGCAACATACACTTGAAGGCTTTCTCAGGAAGACACGAATCGCCTTAGGAATTGAGCACGGGAAATTAGATAAAAAAGAGGTTTTTGAAGTCGTGGTTTTTACCAAGGAGCTTTATCGGTATATTCCTGAAGATAAAGGTCTATTGATTACCTGCTTGACTCGAATTCTCAGGAATCATCTCCAGTGAGATATCGAATTGATTCGATCATCAGTCATCTAATAGCGGGATTTCTCCCGCTTTTTTGTTTTTACAGAAATCCATCGGGATAGCACGTGTTTAGATACAATGGCGTTTTCAAGCCAACAAAATCTGTTGAATGAAACTCGCCACCTGGAACGTCAACTCGCTGAAAGTCCGTCTGCCACAAGTACTTGAGTGGCTGTCGACCTCGCCGGTTGATGTGCTCTGCCTGCAGGAGACCAAGCTCACCGACGATAAATTTCCCGTTGCGGAGATTAATGCAGCGGGCTATCAAGTCGCTTTCACTGGTCAAAAAACCTATAACGGTGTCGCCATACTTTCGCGGCATCCGATACAAAACGTCGTTAAAAATAATCCCCTGTTCGACGATGAGCAGCAGCGGGTCATTAGCGCAACCATCGAGGGCATGCGTATTGTTTGTGCTTATATCCCCAACGGTCAGGCGGTCGGCTCGGATAAGTACGAGTACAAACTACGTTGGCTGGATGCACTGGCGCGCTGGCTGAGTGATGAATTGAAAGCGAATCCCTCACTCGCCCTGCTTGGTGACTACAACATTGCTCCTGGCGATGCTGATGTCTATGACCCGGTGGAGTGGGCTGGACAAGTGCTGTGCTCCGACCCCGAGCGCGCGGCGTTCGAGCGTTTGGTAGCCCTGGGTTTGCAAGATGCGTTCCGGATGTTCCCACAAGCCGAGAAGCTCTACAGCTGGTGGGATTATCGGCAGATGGCCTTCAGACGTAATAGAGGCTTGCGCATCGACCACATTCTGCTATCGGCACCACTCGCTGCACGCTGCACCGCCTGCGAGATCGACAAGCTGCCACGTAAATGGGAACAGCCGTCCGACCATACGCCGGTCGTCGCGACACTGACGGCCTGAGGCGTCTTGCCTACGTCTTGATTGAGGCGATTGCCTCGCGAATCTGTGTGAGCGAGGCTGGATCTTCGATCGTGGTTAAATCACCCGCATCACGGCCCTCACAAATCGCCTGAATCGATCGGCGCAGCAATTTGCCCGATCGTGTCTTGGGTAGCAGGTTCACACAAAAAACATGCGCCGGGCGCGCGACTGCGCCGAGCTGGTGATCAACAATCGCAAACACTTCTTTCTCGAACTGTTTTTTCGCTTCCAGTGTCACCACCTTATCGGAATGCTTGGGTATGACGAAAGCAAATGCGACCTGACCCTTGACCTTATCCTCGACACCAACCACGGCTACCTCGGATACATTGTCATGGCTTGAGATACTCTCTTCAATCTCACGCGTGCCCAGGCGATGACCTGCGACATTGATCACATCATCGGTACGGCCCAGAATAAAGTAGTAGCCATCGTCATCACGAATGCCCCAGTCGAAGGTGGAATACACCTGCTCGGTACTGAAATTCGACCAATAGGAATTTAGGAAGCGCTGATCATCACGCCACACGGTCTGCAAACATCCTGGTGGCAAGGGCCCTTCAATCACGACCACGCCTTTTTCATTGGCGCCGCACAAATCACCATTGGCTTCGTTCAAAATTTTGACGCGGTAACCGGCCATCGGCACTCCAGGGCTACCGAGCCGGGTTGGTCTGTCGTCCACGCCTTTTGCCACCGATAAAATCGGCCAGCCGGTTTCCGTCTGCCAGTAGTTGTCGATGATAGGCACACCTAGCGCATCAGCCACCCAAGCAGAGGTATTTTCATCCAATGGCTCGCCTGCAAGGTATAGCGCTTTCAGCGAGGATAAGTCATGTTTCTTCATTAACTCCGGCGGCTGCTTTTTCAGCACGCGCACAGCGGTAGGCGCAGAGAACATACGGGTTACTTTGTATTTCTCAACGATCTGCCACCAGATCGCAGCATCTGGGCGCAGCGGCGTTCCTTCGTACATGATCGTTGCCATCCCTGCGATCAGCGGGCCGTAGACGATGTACGAGTGCCCTACGACCCAACCAATATCCGAGGTAGAGAAATATGTTTCACCGGGCTGACCACAAAAGATGGTCTCCATCGACATCGCGAGCGCCACGGCGTAGCCACCAACATCGCGCTGTACTCCCTTAGGCTTACCGGTGGTACCCGAGGTATACAGGACGTAGGAAATATCATCTGACTTCAGCCAAGTGACCGGAACCTGAGCATCGATATGCAATTCACGCTGGGCGGCATAATCAATATCACGCCCGACGACCCTGTTCATCTCGGCCAGATGCCGATTAACCAGCAACACATGCTGCGGTTTATGACTGGCGAGTTCGACCGCCTCATCCAGCAAGGGCTTGTAGGGAATGGCTTTGCCACCGCGCGAACCAGCATCGGCCGACACAATCAGCTTGGGCTGTGCATCATTGATTCGCGTCGCGAGGCTATTTGCAGCAAATCCGCCGAATACGACCGAATGAATCGCACCAATGCGAGCGCAGGCCAACATTGCGAATGTCGCTTCAGCAATCATCGGCATGTAGATCAGCACACGGTCGCCTTTCGCGACACCAAGCGACTGCATGATCGCCGCCATGCGCTCTATTTCACGCAGTAGCTGCTGATAGGTCCATACTTTTTCTACGGGTGAACCGTCGGCAGTTTCGGTGGTGATGGCAATGAGTGCGGGCTGATCACCCTGCGTCTTGGCCCAGCGGTCAACAGCGTTGTGGCAAAGATTCGTTTCGCCACCGACAAACCATTTGGCAAATGGCGGGCGCGAGTAGTCGCATACCTGCTCGAATGGTTTATGCCAATCGATGCGCTTGGCCTGCTCGGTCCAGAACGCATCAGGATCATTGATTGACTTTTGGTAGAACGCGCCGCCCATCTTGTCTCCCCTTCTCACTCGCGCCGATGCTCAGTAGCCATCGAATACGTCGAGCCTACATTTCATCATACCGCAGGCGGCACACGCACCCAGCCTTCCATCAGCACCCGCGCGCTACGACTCATGATCGCCTTTTTCACACACCACTCACCGTCTTGCTGCATCGCTTCTGCACCGACGCGCAGCGTGCCGGAGGGATGACCAAAACGTACTGCAGTGCGCTCACCCCCGCCCGCCGCCAGATTCACCAGCGTGCCGGGGATCGCAGCAGCAGTACCGATCGCGACGGCGGCGGTACCCATCATCGCGTGATGCAGCTTGCCCATCGACAGCGCTCGCACCAGTAAATCAACATCGCCGGTTTTGACGACTTTGCCGCTGGACGACACATATTCTTTAGGTGCGGCGACGAACGCTACCTTCGGCGTATGCTGTCGCTTGGCAGCCTCGCTGATATCCTTGATGAGCCCCATGCGCACAGCACCGTGGGCGCGAATCGTCTCAAACATCGCAAGTGCTTTGGGATCGCTATTGATCGCTTCCTGTAACTCGGTACCAGTGTAACCAATCGCCTCCGCATTCACGAAGATCGTTGGAATACCTGCATTGATCATGGTCGCCTTCAAGGTACCAACACCCGGCACCTCCAGATCATCGACCAACGCCCCAGTCGGGAACATGGCGCCACCCGCACCCTCTTCTTCGGCGGCCGGATCCATAAACTCGAGCTGCACTTCAGCCGCAGGAAATGTCACGCCATCGAGTTCAACGTCGCCAGTCTCTTGCACCGCACCGTTAGTCATGGGCACATGCGCGATGATGGTCTTTTGAATATTCGCCTGCCAGATGCGAATGGTGGCGATACCGTCATTAGGCAAACGCGATGGATCGATCAAACCATTGCTGATCGCAAATGGCCCTACCGCCGCCGACAGATTGCCGCAGTTACCGCTCCAATCGACGAAGGCCTGATCAATCGATACCTGACCGAACAGATAATCCACATCATGCTCGGGCTGAGTACTTGTCGAAACGATGACCGTCTTGCTGGTGCTGGAGGTAGCGCCGCCCATACCGTCGATTTGTTTACCGTACGGGTCGGGGCTACCAATCACACGTAGCAGTAGCGCATCGCGTGCTGCACCAGGCTCCTGCGCTGCTTCGGGGAGATCTTGCAAACGGAAGAACACACCCTTGCTGGTACCACCGCGCATATAAGTGGCCGGGACTTTGATTTGCGGTTTAAAGTTCATGGTCATTCAACTGGTTTCTAAGGTTTGCTGAAACATCTTGGACCCCGGCCTGCGCCGGGGTGACGGTTCAAAAGCAACTGATCTGAATACGGTCGACCACCATGGATCTAGACATTAGCCGAAGTGATCAGCCTTAATATCGTCATCCCGGCGCAGGCCGGGATCCAGTGACTTTTCTCAGACTTTCAGTAGCCTTACGCTGCTTTCTGAGAGGACTCAAGAAAATCCTGCGCAAAGCGCTGCAGCACGCCACCCGCCTCGTAGATCGACACTTCCTCATCACTGTCGAGGCGACAGGTCACTGGAACTTCAACACGCTCCCCACTCGTGCGGTGAATAATCAGCGTCAAATCAGTACGCGGCTTGCGGGCACCGATCACGTCATAGGTCTCAGTGCCATCCAACGCGAGCGTCTTGCGATTAACGCCGGCTTTGAACTCCAGCGGTAATACACCCATACCGATCAGGTTGGTGCGATGAATACGCTCGAAGCCCTCGGCAACAATCGCTTCCACTCCCGCCAAACGCACACCTTTCGCTGCCCAATCGCGTGATGAGCCCTGACCGTAGTCAGCACCCGCGATAATGATTAATGGCTGCTTGCGATTCATGTAGGTTTCAATGGCTTCCCACATACGCATCACCTTGCCCTCGGGCTCGACGCGTGCGAGTGAACCTTTCTTTTGCTGACCGTCGACGATCACCATTTCATTGACCAGCGTAGGGTTCGCGAAAGTAGCCCGCTGCGCGGTCAGGTGATCACCACGATGAGTAGCATAGGAATTGAAGTCTTCTTCCGGCAAACCCATTTTGTGCAGATACTCACCTGCAGCAGAATCCATCAGAATCGCATTCGATGGCGACAGGTGATCAGTCGTGATGTTATCCGGCAGTAGCGCGAGTGGCCGCATACCTTTCAGCGTACGCTCACCCGCCAGCGCACCTTCCCAATACGGTGGGCGGCGAATATAGGTTGATTGCGGGCGCCAGTCATACAGCGGTGTGACCTGCGTACCGCTATCGGTGCGAATCGCAAACATCGGCTCATATACTTTACGGAAATGCTCAGGCTTGACCGAGGCTTTCATGATCGCATCGATCTCTTCATCGCTCGGCCAGATATCCTTCAATCGGATTTCCTTACCGTTCGCAACCGTCAGTACATCTTTCTCGATATCAAAGCGTATCGTGCCAGCGATCGCATACGCCACCACCAATGGTGGCGAGGCGAGGAAGGCTTGCTTGGCATACGGGTGGATGCGTCCATCAAAGTTACGATTACCCGATAACACGGCAGTCGCGTACAGATCACGGTCGATGATCTCTTGCTGAATTTTTGGATCAAGCGCGCCCGACATGCCGTTACACGAGGTGCAGGCATACGCAACAACGCCGAAGCCGAGCTTCTCAAGCTCCGGCAACAAGCCCGCGTCCTCCAGATACATCGTGACCGCCTTAGAACCCGGCGCCAATGAGGTTTTGACCCAAGCCTTGCGCAACAAGCCGAACTTGTTGGCGTTGCGCGCCAACAGGCCCGCAGCGATTACGTTGCGTGGGTTTGAGGTGTTGGTGCAACTGGTAATCGCGGCGATGATCACTGCACCATCCGGCATCTGCCCCGGCACATCGTCCCATTGACCGGCAATACCTTTAGCAGCAAGATCAGTGGTCGCCACTCGCGCATGCGGATTCGATGGACCCGCCATGTTGCGAACAACGCTCGAGAGGTCGAACTTCAGCACACGCTCGTACTCTGCATGAGCGAGGCTATCGGACCATAGTCCTGCTACCTTGGCATAGGTCTCGACCAACTTCACTTGATCATCGCTACGACCAGTCAGCTTCAAATATTGAATGGTCTGCTCATCGATGCTGAACATCGCTGCGGTCGCACCATATTCTGGTGCCATATTAGAGATGGTCGCGCGGTCACCCAAGGTCAGCGCACGCGCCCCTTCACCATAAAACTCCAGATAAGCGCCCACAACCTTTGATTTACGCAGGAACTCGGTCAGTGCTAACACGACGTCGGTCGCGGTGATACCAGCCTGCGGTTTGCCAGCAAGCTCAACACCGACGATATCCGGCAGACGCATCCACGACGCGCGGCCGAGCATGACATTTTCCGCCTCCAATCCACCTACACCAATGGCGATCACCCCAAGTGCATCGACGTGGGGGGTGTGGCTGTCGGTGCCAACGCAGGTATCCGGATAAGCCACGCCGTGATCGTTATGAATCACCGGCGACATACGCTCCAGATTAATCTGGTGCATGATGCCGTTACCCGGCGGGATCACATCGACGTTTTTGAATGCATGCTTGGTCCAGTCGATGAAATGAAAACGGTCTTCATTACGACGATCTTCAATCGCACGATTTTTTTCGAAAGCCTGTGGATCGTAACCACCGCATTCCACCGCGAGCGAGTGATCAACAATGAGTTGCACCGGCACGACCGGGTTGACTTTGGCCGGATCACCACCCTGATCCGCAATCGCATCACGCAAACCTGCCAGATCCACCAGCGCGGTCTGACCGAGAATGTCATGACACACCACGCGTGCCGGAAACCACGGAAAGTCAAGATCACGCTTACGCTCGATCAGCTGCTTGAGCGACGCCGTCAATGTCAATGGATCGCAGCGACGCACCAGATTTTCGGCGAGCACGCGCGAGGTGTACGGCAGTTTGTCCCAGGCACCAGGCTGGATTGCATCAACGGCTTCACGCGCGTCGAAATAGTCGAGGCTGGTACCGGGTAGGGATTTGCGGTGGGTGGCGTTCATCATCTGCAATCTATTATTTACGCTTAGCGATCGGAACAAACTTCAAATCTTCCGGCCCAACATAATTCGCGCTCGGCCGAATGATCTTGTTATCAATCCGCTGTTCGATGATGTGCGCTGCCCAACCCGAGGTGCGTGAGATCACGAACAGCGGTGTGAACATCGCGGTCGGCACACCCATCATGTGGTACGACACTGCCGAGAACCAGTCGAGGTTGGGAAACATCTTCTTGATATCCCACATCACACTCTCAAGTCGCTCGGCAATATCAAACATCTTGGTTGAGCCCGCATTCTTCGACAGCGTGCGCGCCACTTCCTTGATCACTTTATTCCGCGGATCAGAGATGGTGTACACCGGGTGACCAAAGCCAATGATCACTTCTTTATTCTCAACACGACGACGGATATCTGCCTCTGCTTCATCCGGGTTGTCATAGCGCTTCTGAATATCGAACGCCACTTCATTGGCACCGCCATGTTTTGGGCCACGCAAAGCACCAATCGCGCCGGTGATTGCAGAGAACATATCCGAACCTGTACCGGCAATAACTCGGCCCGCAAAGGTCGAAGCGTTGAACTCATGCTCGGCGTACAGAATCAACGAGGTATGCATTGCACGCACCCACAATTCGGACGGTGCTTCACCATGCAACAGGTGCAAGAAGTGACCGCCGATAGAGTCGTCGTCGGTCTCTGTTTCAATCCGTCTGCCGTTGTGGCTGTAGTGGTACCAATACAGCAGGATCGAACCGAGCGAAGCCATCAGGCGATCTGCAATATCGCGGGCACCCGGCGTGTTGTGATCATCTTTCTCTGGCAAGACGCAACCCAGTGCAGAAACACCAGTCCGCATCACATCCATGGGATGCGACGAGGCTGGCAACCACTCAAGGCTCGCCTTCACATTCGCTGGCAAACCGCGCAGCGCTTTCAATTTCTGCTTGTAAGCCTTCAATTCTGCAGACGTCGGCAATTTGCCGTGCACCAGCAGATGCGCGATTTCTTCGAATTCGCTGCTCTCCGCCAGATCAAGAATGTCATATCCACGGTAGTGCAGGTCATTACCGGTGCGACCTACCGTACAAAGCGCTGTATTACCTGCAGTAACACCCGATAGCGCGACAGATTTTTTTGGCTTGAAGCCGGCTGCTTGTTGCTCGCTCATGTGATCTCTCCCTTATTAACTGTGACTTCTACTTTTTACTTTGACTTCTGCTGCGCGAAAAGCGCATCCAGCTTTTGCTCGAAAGCGTGATAATCAATCCTGTCGTACAACTCCATGCGCGTCTGCATCAGATCGACTACATTTTTTTGCGTACCGTCGCGGCGCACTGCTTGGTAAACGGCTTCGGCCGCTTTATTCATGGCGCGGAAAGCTGACAGCGGGTACAGCACGATACCTGCATCCGCATCACGTAATTCGTCAACTGTAAACAAAGGTGTCGCACCAAATTCCGTGATGTTCGCCAGAATGGGTACCTTCACCGCCGCTGCGAATTTTTTGTACATGGCGAGTTCAGTAATCGCCTCAGGGAAAATCATGTCAGCCCCGGCCTCGACGCAGGCCACTGCACGCTCGATAGCGGCGTCCAACCCCTCCACCGCCAGCGCATCGGTACGCGCCATGATTACAAACTGATCATCCGTACGCGCATCGACTGCTGCCTTGATGCGATCCACCATCTCTTGCTTGGTGACGATTTCCTTGTTCGGCCGATGGCCACAACGCTTGGCGCCGACCTGGTCTTCAATATGCATTGCCGCGGCACCAAACTTGATCATCGACTTCACCGTCCGCGCAACATTGAAGGCAGACGAGCCGAAGCCGGTATCCACATCTACCAACAAGGGTAAATCGCAGACATCAGTAATTCTTCGTACATCGGTCAGTACATCATCGAGACTTGAAATACCCAAATCCGGCAAACCGAGTGAGCCCGCTGCAACGCCACCACCGGAGAGATAGATCGCGCGGAAACCAGCGCGCTTGGCGAGCAGCGCATGGTTGGCATTGATAGCGCCGATGACTTGCAGCGGCGACTCTTCCTTGAGTGCCTGTCGGAAGCGCGCGCCGGGGGATGAAATGCTCATGGGGTGTCCTGTGCGAAGGTTTCAATTGAAATGTGCAGCACCACTTTTGCAATCGCTGTGCCACTCGCCCCTGTCGCAAGCCGCACATTGCCCCCGAAGAAATCCTTGCGCCAAATCAGCAGCTTGCGTGCACACCCACGCTTATTACTAAAAGCTTAAGCATAGGCAGATGTTTCATTTTGTGTTTCAATGACAAAATCTTCTGAAACATGAAACATCTCTGAAACATGGCACGCCCTAGCCCGCCCAGCCGAGATCGTGGCAACGCCCCGGTGTTCTGGGCAGTCGCCAGCTCGCAACTATTCGACATGTTTCGCGATCTCACGCCGGAGTTCGACGACCGCGCCGATATCGAATTGATCCAACTCGGCTTTGATGAAGCGGTCGCGCATATTCGAGCGCGGCTGCAGACTGAGCGTTGTGACGCTGTGATCTCCGCAGGGTCGAACGGCACATACCTCAAGAGCCGGCTGTCGATACCGGTGGTACTCGCCAAGGCCAGCGGCTTCGATGTGATGCAAGCCCTGGCACGGGCGCGCAAGATCACCACAGAAATCGGCATGATCAGCTACCAAGAGGCACCGCCCGAGCTCCTCGAGTTTCAGCGCACCTTCGGTTTGCCGGTAATGCAGCGCAGCTACGTCACCGTGGAGGACGCCCGCGCGCAGATCAGCGAGATGAAGTCAGCCGGTATCAAGGCCGTAGTCGGTGCCGGCCTCATCACCGATCTCGCGCAAGAAGCTGGGCTCACCGGGATCTTTGTGTACTCGGCGGGCTCGATGCGTCAGGCCTTCGAAGACGCCTTCGATATCGCGCGCGCCACACGCTTTGATGCGCCACGTGGTCGAGCCTATGCAGTGTCAGACAACCCCAAAGCCAAGTATGCGCTGTCAGCGTTGCGGGGAGATTCCGCCAGTATGCAAGCACTGCGAAGCACCATCACGGTCTACGCAAAATCGCCCGCGCCTGTACTGATCGAAGGCGAAACCGGCACTGGCAAAGAACTAGTCGCGCAAGCGATTCACCGCGAAAGTGTGCGTGGTATTGGTGGTGATCGTCCATTCGTCGCCGTGAACTGCGGCGCGATTGCGGAATCCTTATTAGAGTCCGAGCTATTCGGCTATGAAGAGGGCGCGTTCACCGGCTCGCGCCGTGGTGGTCATGCTGGCCTGTTCGAGGCTGCGCATCGTGGCACGCTGTTTCTGGATGAGATCGGCGAGATGCCGCTGCCGCTGCAAACTCGCCTGCTGCGGGTGCTGGAAGAAAAAGAAGTGGTTCGTGTGGGCGGTACGCGTCCGATTGCGATTGACGTGCGCATCATCAGCGCCACCCACTGCCGTTTGGATAGTTTGGTTGCAGAAGGGCGATTTCGCGCTGACTTGTATTACCGCCTGAGCGTGCTGCGAATGACGCTACCTGCGCTGCGTGAACGCCCCGATGATC
Organism: Oxalobacteraceae bacterium; assembly: GCA_021299035.1. GTDB lineage: Bacteria > Pseudomonadota > Gammaproteobacteria > Burkholderiales > Burkholderiaceae_D > Pernthalerella > Pernthalerella lacunae. The sequence continues at coordinate 11,650 of JAJTGD010000018.1, forward strand.
TTGTCACGCTCGCAGAATGGTTTCTGAAAAACGCGCTTGCAGAAATCAGTGCACAGGTGAGTGCCAATCTGCACGCAGAATTGCTGGCCTGCGCCAATACGCTTCAAGCCTGGCACTGGCCAGGCAATGTGCGTGAGCTTCGAAACCTGATGCAACGTGTTGCGCTGTTTCTGGCGGTCGAGCCCTTGCAGGCACTGACCCCCGCTTTTCTGGTCAAGATTGCGCCCGAGTTGTCGCCCAAACCATCTACCCAAGCGACTACCGGAACAGCGGCCAGCTCTATGACCGATCTTGATCTGGCGGCTCCGTCCGAAACTGTCGAGCAAGTACTCGCTCGCTTTGATGGTAACCGGGCGGCAGCGGCGGATCATCTTGGCATCAGCCGGACCACACTCTGGCGGCGACTTAAAACTTAAGTTTGCGGGCAGTCATGCAAATCAGCGACAGAGGCCTAAAGAAATGCATCACGCTGCCGATTCTTAGTACCTAAAATTTTGTATTCTTCTTCCAGCCAAGCATATGAATCACACTCAACCCAAAGATAGCAATACCACGACGGCGAAGGTCGGTAAACGACCCGGTGAGCATGTTTGGACCCATGGCGGGGACGTGCAATCTGTCTGGAAAAAATATGGCTGGACCCCACCCAGCAAGCAGGGGGCGGATACCCCGTCACGCCACCGGCTACGCGACCAACTCGCCGCGAACAATGCCTTACGAGTACTGCGTGGCTGAATATGCTCAGCTCGGATGAACTTGGTCTGGATGCACTCAGTCCAACCGTACGCTCTTGAGATCAAAACTGGCTGCGGGCGGCTTCAACTTCAGCCCGTCCAGCGTCTCGACCAAGAGCGTCATCAAAAAATAGTCGCGGTATAACTTCGAATCGGCCGGGATCACGTGCCACGGCGCATAATCGGTGCTAGTCGCCGCGATCGTATCCTCGTAAGCCTCGATATAGTTCTTCCATAATCGCCGGTCCTCAAAATCGGAAGCTTTCAACTTCCAGTGCTTGTCGGGATCGTCCATGCGCGCTTGTAGCCGCTCCCTCTGCTCCTGCTTTGAGATGTGCAAGTAGCATTTGATGAGGGTGATGCCCTCATCGCTCAACATACGCTCAAAATCTCGGATGTGTTCATACCGACGCTGGCAGACTGCCTTGCTGATCCATCCTCTCACCCGCGTCACCAACACGTCTTCATAGTGGCTGCGGTTGAAGACCACCAGCTCGCCACGGCGTGGCGCTTTAGCGTGTACCCGCCAGAGATAATCATGGCGCTGCTCATCCTCGCTCGGTGCGCTAAATGGCTCGGCACGTACACCCAGCGGGCTAACATTCGAAAAAACATGGCGAATGGCGCCGTCCTTCCCCGAGGTATCCATCCCCTGCAGCACGAGCAGCACACCATGCTCGGTGGACGAATGTAACCGTAGCTGGAGCTTGTTCAACCGCCCACTCAGTTCGCTGATCTCGGATCTCACCGCATCGAGTTCGGATTTCTTGGGCTCAGTCAGGGGTGCAGTCGGCACGTCCGCCAGCGAGAATGGCTTCTCCGCATCGATACGGCGTACAGTAAATGTTGTTTTCTTCATGCTTGTCTCCCCATCCGCCTCGATTGGCATTCTGCCGCACAAGACACAGCGCTGTAGAACAGGGGTTTATTATATTTGTTCAACAAGCCAAAAAATCTTAGGTGTTATGCCGGTCTTGGTGAATAAAGCTTTTTATGGCAATGGATTAGGTTTTCTGGCGTTTGCAGCACTAGCGTAGTCCTGCTTCTGGTCGACAGACAGCGTGAGTGTATAAACCCTCCGGGCTATCGCCGGATATAACTACCCCGAACTTATTGGCAGAGGTTTGAAACACCAGTACACCAAAGTCATCCATTTTTCGAGCATCGGCTGCCCGCTGCGCGATGTGCCAAACGCTCGAGAGATCGCTGGTTTCACCCACGCTATGCATTCCAAATTGCGACCGGCTCTCTGGCTTCAGCCTAACCAGGTGAACATGTAATTGATTCTGAGATCTGCGTAGGCGCGGATTAACGACTAGGGCAATATCCTCCGCTGACATTCTTGATATCGCGATACGCCATGAGAATAGCCAGATCGAATCAGGCTTATTCGGATCTTCAACGCCGGTAACTATCGCCTTCGGTAGTACTAGACCGTGTACAAAGTCATCCGGGCATCCGCACATCTTGATATCCCGCATCGCCACATAATCCTTGTCTTCCGCCCAAATCTCAACGGTGGCTCTACAAGTAGGCTCTGCTAGACAACCAACACTTTTTTGAGGAAGCCGACACTGGCTACAATAACTGGGAGAACTAGCGTCAACACAGCGTTGCACGATATGAAGCAAAGTATCACTGGGTGCAGCCGCATTTACAGAAATGCTGGTCGTCTGTGCTATCAACAGCAGCACTAAGCTAAGAAAGCGCAATCGCGACCTCGTGAAGTAATAATTATCAATCGAATGTTTTGGAGGCATGGCTAGGTAGGCATGCCCGTTGACCAAGACGCCTCATCAAGGTCAATCAAGCAATTGGATCTAGCTGCTAATGCAGGAAACCTGTTCTCTCTGCTTTACTTGGCGGTGGCGTCGATTGCCCCGCTGGACCTCAACCTCGACTTGTATTCAGCGTGCCCACGCTCACACGCAATAAACGCCAGGGATGAGACAGACAAGCCCGCAAAGTCGGATACATCGAAGGCTCGAGCAAATTCAAAAGCCTCGTCCACCACGAAGTAGCCGAGACTTCGCATTCGCGTCAATTCGTTGATAACAGCTGCTGGTGAGGTAAAAGTGTTAACCGTATCCATAGCAATACCGGGGAAAGTGGGACCGAGCGAAAAATACCGCTCCTGAATTTCAACTTCGTGACACCGATCCCGTTACCCCGGTCTGCCAATCCACCACCCGTCGGCGAATGCAGAGCCTCGCGACCAGCCTGCTGGCTGGCTCAGGATCAGCCCGCCTCGGCAGGTTCCACTAACTGGAACACTCCCGCCAAATACAAATTATCTAATTCAGGAAAGTAGCCAATAGGCGTGGCCTATACGCAGCCCGGTAATAGCGCCTGATATGCGACCAGCTAAATGACAGGGTTCGGCCCGTCGAAACGCACCTCATCGGATATCGACCGACCACGCTTGCTAATCGATGGAGGAAATTGAGAGCCGAAAAAGTCGTGGGGCCTAGGCAAACCTACCGCCAGAATCGCTGCTTGGAAGCACGGATCATTACTGACAAAAGAAACCACATGGTATGGACATCTTAATTTACATACTATATAAACCGTTTATACGGAAAAACAGGGGATGTATCGATGGACCTTATGACGCTCTGGCTTGATGGATCAATCGCGGATAGCGACAGCCGCGCTAGCTCGGCTTATCAAAAGCTCTCAAAATTGCCGAGCAAGAAAAAAGGTGGCTCTGGAGCCACGGCAAAGAAAAGTGCCAAGGCTGGAAAAAAGGCAGATGCGAAGGCGGGCTCGAAAGCTGGGACTGAGAAGAAGAAGCTCGATGTCAAGCACGCCGCGCTTGTCCGGGACAGCTTCACCATCCCCGGAGATGAGTTGCAGCTTTTGGCTGATGCCAAGAAAAAATGCTTGAAGGCCGGTATTGATATCAAGAAAAGTGAATTGATCAGGATCGGGATTTCGCTTGTCTACGGCCTCGGACTATCCCGTCTGAAAAAAGAGAAAAGAGCACTACAACCCATTAAAACTGGCCGACCCAAAAAGGCCAAGCTCGTATAGATGGGTCGAACTGTTCTGAAACTACATTCAAACAATTCAAGGGGGGGAATCCTATGAATGGCGTACATTTGACCGCTGATCTGGCTGGATGCAAAACCAATCACAGCCTGATGACTGATGCTGAAAAACTGCGCGAGATTTGCATTGAACTGGTGGCGATCAGTGGATTGACCGCGGTTCATGACCTGTTTTACCAGTTTGAACCAGCAGAAAATGAAGACGCTGGCGGAGTCACCGGCACGGTGCTGCTGGCCGAATCTCACCTGGCCATCCATACCTGGCCGGAGTTATCAGCGGTAACGCTGGATGTGTATGTCTGTAATTTTTCAACAGACAATCGAAGCAAGGCACAACAGCTGCTGGAGGGTGTGATCAGTCTATTTCAGCCAGCTTCTGCGCTAAGACAGCAAATTAAGCGCGGGAGCATGGGCGTAATAAATAAAGCAGCCTGACGTCCTGTGGCCAGCATCACTGCCCGATAGTTGTTCCTCAAGATGGTCGCGGCCCCGCTCTGATAGTGGGGCTGCATTGATCTAGTCAATACGTACCTACCTACCGCCCTCCCTTACACCCTGCACAAAGTAGCAGCGCCCAGTCGCGATTCAGGGTGAACAGCGCACCAACCCATCCGCTCTATCTCGGCAACTCGCCTCTCTTGGCGGGATGGCTGAGCACTTCGTTACAGAAATGTGACAGAAAAATGAATATTTGATGATGTCTGCCCGGCATTCGATGCTTATATTCATTGTCATTTTGCGGAAACTTTCTTGTTTCAGACTTGCACTCATTCCAAGAGCGGCCAGCTACGCGCGACAAAAAATTGCCGCTCTTTTATAAATCCAAGAGAGATGAGAGCGCCATGATTGCTTCCTACCAGTTGATCATCAACGTGATCGCCGACTACATTGAGATCGTCATGCTCAGCATCGGTATGATAGTTTTTCTGGCGTCCGAGTAGTCGAGGTCACATCATTACTACCGCACGACAAAACGAGATCCTCGGGTTAGGTCTCGGAATACTGTTGTTACTTTTTTCGACCCTCGCTAGAGCGGCGGTATTTGTAAGCAACTTTGATCCCGTAACTCCTCCAACACTGTCGATTCCACCCTCCTGGCAAATCATCCGCCTGGAGAACCATGTTCCGGCCACTACCTATCGACAGCGCCATTGGGATGGGGTGAATGCTATCGAAGCAAATGCGGATGCAAGCATGGCCCTTCTAGGTCGTCTAGTAGACGTTGATCTGCATGAAACGCCAATGCTTTGCTGGCTTTGGCGGACCGATAGTGTCGTTAAATCAGCCAATATGACAAAACGGCAGGGCGACGATTATGCGGCGCGGGTGTATTTAGCATTTTCCCTCCCAAAGGAAACGCTTACGCTGGCGGATAAAGCTGCGCTCACCATTGTGCGAGGGATTTTTGGCAGTCAGGTCCCCGATGGTGCAATCAACTATGTTTGGGACAACATGCACCCGGTCGGCACAAGGATGCCGAATGCTTATACCTCTCGGGCGAAGATGGTGGTTCTCCGAACCGGTAATGTAGATTCAGAAAAGTGGGTAGGCGAGAGAGTGAATGTCCTTGACGACCTGCAACGGTCCTTTGGAACCACGGGCGGCAAACTGAAATTACTCGCAATCGCCTCGGACTCGGACAACACGAAAGAGAAGGTCCGGGCTGGGTTTGCAGACATCGCATTTGTCAGAGCGGATGAAGCCTGCCCCACCACGGGGCCTCATAACTAAGACAACACTGTCGCCAGCTTTTGGGGTTAGCTTAGTCTGAAGATCTTGGTAATAGCGTCTACTACCCCGCTCCCTCGCCCTGAATTACATCAGGCGGTTTGCGCATCCTTCAAATAATGCCGTGCGTACCTGCTATCCAATCTGAATAAGGGCAACATCATAAACAAATCTGCCGTATGAAAATCTGGATCCCAAGCAGGCTCGCTACAGATCCAAGCACCGCTCCTTAAATAACCCTTGATCAGCGGCGGAACTTGCAAGACCTCATGCGTCGGGCCATCATGCAACTCGTACTTCAATTTTGGCGACACACGATATTCTTCAGGACACAAATTTTCTTTGGCTAGCTTTCTGTAAAGCGCGTTGACTGAGCCACCACCGTCAGCGAGGCTGACGCTTGCACAACCTATCAAGAATTGTGCTCGTTCTCGCTGCATACAAGAAGCCAGTCCAGACCACAGCATCATGATGACACCGCCATGTCGGTAGTCGGGATGTATGCATGCACGGCCAGCTTCGATGATAGAGTCTCGAATCGGCGAGAGCTTGCCAAGATCAAATTCTTTTTCGGAGTAGAAGGTTTTGGTCTTTTTCAAGCCGTGACGAGTGAGGACCCGGTAGGTCCCCACGACCTCACCCGTTCGGGTATCGCGTACGATGAGGTGGTCACAGAATTCATCAAATTCGTCACGTTCTAGCCCATCGGAATTCTGTAGCGCCTGTAAGCCGGTAGCTTCAACGAAAACTTTATATCGCAATCGCTGTACTTCCCTGATTTGCTCTTGGGTATTCGCTATGCTCAGGTTAAGCTTCGGAAAGTTTGCCTTCCCATCGGAACTGACTGTGATCAAGCGCATAATCACTCCTCCTTATGATCGGGGTGGAATGTATCAGCGACAATTTTCAATTTCGTGACTTATTGATGACAACAATATGAATCAGCTGTTTACAAAAGATTATTTTGAGCGCGCAGATTTTCTCATCAACAGAAAAATCCGCCACCTATTAAGAACACCGCTCTTTTTAGTGTCAGTCGCCCTATTCACTGGACCCGCAGGTATCGCGTATGCAGGCCAGCTGCATTACTGCGAATCTGTCGCCGCGAATGCTGAAGCATTTACCGAGGAGCGAAAGAAGGGGTTTACAAAAAATCAGGTGAAAGAAAATGCTCGACTCATTGCCCAGCAACGTGAGCTTGACCAAGGTACGCTAGCGGCTTGGTATGCCGAGATCGAATGGGTGTTCAATAACCCACAAAGACGGTATGGCCCTGTGGCTAGCCGACAGCGTCGCTTGGAGGATTGTCTTGCTAACGGCGGGAAGTAACTTCGTTAACAATAATTTTCCTGCGCATTGGTATCAACGACGGGGACATTGCCTGATCCTGCAAGTTGAAAGTTGCGGGCAAGCCTAGAGGACATCGGACCGGACGCCACAGATAGGGGACTGGAGCGCGGTGATGCATGCCCCATTACGAGTGCGATTGGTATTCTGCCGAGCGAATCACCGCGCAGCAAGACATGGAGTTGTCATATTTGTGTCATCAGACTAAATAATTTATATTATTTTCCCGCCTAAGATCACATGGCTGAATGTCTTGAAGGAGATGCGAGATGATCAACACCGCCACCCCCACCGCCGCCGCAGAAGAACCCCAGGTTGCTGACAAACCCGCCACGAAAAAATCACCCGCTGCTAAGAAAAGTGCTGCGAAAAAATCACCCGCTGCTAAGAAAAGTGCTGCTAAAAAATCATCCGGGGCCAGAAAGAAAGCTGCTGCAAAAAAAACGGTGAGCAGATCTGCCCAAGGCAAGCTCGCGAAAAAGGCCGCGTCCAAGGCTGCTGCAAAAACTAAGCCGGTAAAGCTGGCGAAGCAGCCCAAGCAAAAGGCCGCGAAGCCAAAAACCACGAAAGCAGACAAACCCAAAAAACCGAAACTTGTGCGCGATGGCTTCACCATGCCCGAGCAAGAATATGCCTTACTGGGTCAGATTAAAAAAGCCTGTCAAGCTGGCGGTATCGCTATCAAGAAGAGCGAGTTGCTACGTATTGGCGTTGCCCAACTAGCTGCGATGAACCTCAAGAAACTGAAGGCAGCACAGGCTGCCCTCACCCCGCTCAAGGCTGGGCGACCCAAAAAATCCAAGTAAGCGGCGGCGCTCGCTGTGACCGTTGCCGGTCTATGCGCCCTTTACCGGCAACGGTGAGTGGCTTGCCCGAATCCGAGGACTGAGCTGTGCGATTGGCCGCTACCACGCTGTAATGCAAGCTTCACAAAACAATGGTGAAATAGTGCAATACCAATCAGATGAGCGGTCTTCTTGCAGGATGGGCCAAGAAGACCGCCCACGCTCACCACTATGCAAGATCACAAAGACAGCCTAGCAGTAGACTTTCAGGCCGTTCTTCAGCAAAGGCTTTCACGCCGGGGATTGCTGAAGGGTTCATTGGCAGCCGCGAGTACCAGTTATCTCGGCGTAGGCGGTCTCGCCGCTTCAAGCTCGAGCGATGCGCAGGCCGCTGGGCCGCGACTGCGTTTGAATTTCAACACGGTAGCCAAAGGTCTCGATGACTTAGTTCGGCTACCAGCGGGTTACTCGTACAAGATGTTACTCGCTACGGGCGACCCGATTGCAGCGGGGATTCCTGCCTATACCAACACTGGCGCAGACGAGGCGAGCAGTTTCGCTCGCCGCGCCGGTGACCATAACGACGGCATGCATTTCTTTGGTATGAATACCAAAGGCCGGTGGGATGCAAAGTCGTCGGATCGCGCTCTACTGTGCGTGAACCATGAGGCTATTACCAGTGCCTTTTTGCATCCGAATGGGCAAACCATTGTCGATGGCAAGCGCACGGTGGATAGCGAAGTGCTTAAGGAAATGTTGGCGCACGGCGTGAGCGTTATTGAAGTTCGCCGCAAAGCGGGTACCTATGAAGTGCAAACGGATTCACCGCGTAATCGCCGCATCACCACCATGACCGAGATGGAAATTAGTGGACCTGCTGCCGGTAGCCCGCTGATGATCACGCGTTACTCGCCCACTGGCAAGCGCACGCGCGGCACACTCGGTAACTGTGCCAACGGCCATACCCCTTGGGGAACCTATCTCACTTGTGAAGAAAACTGGGCTGGCTATTTCCGACGCCCTGCAGCGGATGACGCGAAACGTAGCGGGCAGCAACTCACCGCATTGAAGCGCTATAACCTTGCAGGCAACGGGCGTGAGCTATGGGCGACCGCCGGCCCTGATGGGAACGATCAACGCTTTAGCCGCTGGGATGCCTCGGTGATGGGTTCTTCTACCGATGGCAGTGACGATTTCCGGAATGCGCCGAACACCTTCGGTTGGGTAGTCGAGATTGATCCGTTCAATCCAGACGTCGCACCCAAAAAACGTACGGCACTTGGTCGCTTCGCGCATGAGGGTGCCTGGCCGGGCCCGGTGCGCCCTGGTCACCCTTTGGTGTGGTACATGGGCTGTGATGCGCGGGGTGAGTACATTTATAAATTTGTTTCTGCCAAAGCTTGGGATCCCGCAGACGCTGGCAAAGGTATCTCGGCCGGTGACAAATACCTTGATGACGGTCGTCTGTATGCCGCACGCTTTAATGCCGACGGTGGCGGTGATTGGCTTGAGCTGAGTCTGGGGCAAAACACTATCGACAGCAAAAACGCTACCTATCCCTTTGCGAATCAAGCAGACGTCTTGATTCATGCTCGACTCGCCGCCGACGCGGCAGGGGCCACCAAAATGGATAGGCCCGAGTGGGGTGCAGTGAACCCGCGAAATGGCGAGGTTTACATGACCCTTACCTACAACCCGTCGCGCGACTTCAACAAACTAGATGCCGCTAATCCTCGCTTCTACACTGACTCCAAAGCCGGCAAGCAAGGGCGAGGTAACGTCAACGGCCACATCATCCGCTGGGCAGAGCACGATAGCCAGCAAGGTGCCACACGGTTCAACTGGGACGTGTTCTTGTTCGCGGCACGCGAGAGCGCTGACCGTGACAACGTCAACCTCTCCGGTCTGGATGCCAGCAATGATTTTTCTTCACCGGATGGGCTCTGGTTCTCCCAAAGCGGCTTGCTGTGGATAGAGACGGATGACAGCGCCTATACCGATACCAGTAACTGCATGCTGCTAGCCGCAATACCTGGGGCGGTGGGCGATGGCAGTCAACGCGAGATCATCAGCCGCGACGGTGATCAGCAAAAAAGTATTCGCACCCCCGTCGGCGCTGAAGCCTCGCCGGATACACTGCGTCGATTCCTTGTAGGCCCGGTCGATTGCGAGATCACAGGCTTGGCCGAGTCACCTGATGGTAAGGCCTTATTCGTCAATATCCAGCACCCTGGTGAGACCACTAATGGCAAGGGTTTTGATATCGCCAAGCCGAATACCTATCTCAGCCATTGGCCGGACGGTGGCAATGCGCGACCACGCTCCGCCACTATCGTGATCACGCGTGACGATGGCGGGCCGATTGGAGCCGATCTGGTCTGATGCGATTCTTGTCGATTGCAATGTCATACAACCGACATATTGCTGTCATGGTAATGAAGTAATTCTCCATTAATGTGTGCTCACCGTGTATCGGAGAGCATGAATGAATCAGCGACAAGCTTTCACAGAATTAAAACAAAAAAAGAAGCTACCGAAGCACCCGCTTTACAAACCGGTTCCACTCCGATTCCGAACCATCTTCATTTCTGACATTCACCTTGGCACGAGTGGCTGCCAAGCCAAGCGCCTACTGGAATTCCTCAAAGCCACTGAATCCGACAAGCTTTATTTGGTTGGCGATATCGTCGACGGCTGGCAACTTAAACGTCGCTGGTACTGGCACCAGACCCACAATGACGTCGTTCAAGTGGTTCTGAAAAAGGCGAGAAAAGGAACTAAAGTCATCTTCGTGCCGGGCAACCACGATGAGTCAGTTCGGCAGTTCATCGGGCTAGACTTTGGTGGCATCAAGATTCGTGATGAATTAGTCCATAAGACCGCCGATGGCCGCAAGCTGCTGGTGTTACATGGTGATCGCTTCGATGGCGTGATCGCCTGCGCAAAGTGGCTGGCCTACGTGGGCGATTCGCTGTACACCATGATTCTGAAATTTAACCAGTACTACAACAATTGGCGGGCGCGTGTCGGTCTGCCGTACTGGTCCTTATCGCAATACCTCAAGCTGAAAGTGAAAAACGCGGTCAGCTACATCACCTCCTTTGAGGAGGCTCTGGCGGCTGAGGCGCGTAAGAAAGGTTTGGATGGCGTGATCTGCGGCCATATTCACAAGCCGGAGATTCGGGACATTGACGGCATCTTGTATTGCAATGATGGCGATTGGGTCGAGAGTTTGTCAGCGCTGGTAGAAGAGCCCAGCGGCGAATTACGACTGGTTGATTGGCATGAAATCATGCTGCGCTGGGAGCAAGCGCAACTCAAGAAAGAGGAAGAACACGAGGATGAGCTATGCATGCAACCCGCGTGACCGACTATTCCATACCTGTGAGTGGATTGAGCGGCGGGCTTGGTGCCGAGTTGAATAGTGGATTGAGTAGCGGGTTAAATGGTGGGCTGGATAGTGGCCTAAGCAGCGGCCTTGAGTTTGTACCGTCCTTTTCGATCGATAGCCCCAGCGCGGAAGATAGTCGCAAACGTATCCTCATGCTGTCGGTATCCGCAGGGAACGGTCACGTGCGCGCCGCCGAAGCCTTGGTCGCGCATGCGCGTGCTGACTTCCCTGCCATCTCGGTTCGCCATCAGGATGTGCTGCAGTTGGTACCGCGGTGGTTCAGCAAGATTTATCGCGATGTATATATGGCGTTGGCGCATCGACTCCCCGATGCCTGGGGTTGGCTGTACCGGGCAACGGATGCAGCAGCGCCGGGAAGTTTGGGTATACGCGCGCGCAAGGCAATACAAACACTGTGTGCATCACGCCTGCTTGATGAAATCCGGCGCTACCAGCCGGACATGATTATCTGCACCCACTTTCTGCCTGCAGAGATTTTGGCGGATGCGCGCTTGAAGCAACAAGTCACTTGCCCGATCTGGGTACAAGTCACCGACTTCGACCTTCACCCAATCTGGGTACAGCCGGGTATCAGTGGCTACTTTGTCGCGAATGACGAACTGGCCTACCGACTGTATGCACAGGGCGTCCCCAGCTCGCGCGTTGTTGTAACGGGTATCCCGTTGATGCCGGGCTTCGCCATGCCGCCCGATCGCAGCTCGGTATCCCGACAACTTGGATTTGATCCGCAAAAAACCACCCTACTGATAATGAACGGTGGCGCTGGCGCTGGACTGCAACAATCGCTAGTGCAATCCTTACTGAAGCAGCATCCGGATTTACAGTTGATTGTACTGACGGGTCGTAACAACGCACTGCGCGAATCACTGCAATCAATCGAAGCGTTTTTTCCCACCCGCCTACGTGCCTTGGGTTTCATTGATGATGTGTATCGGCTAATGGCCTGCGCTGATCTGGCGATCACCAAGCCCGGCGGGCTATCGACCTCCGAGTGTCTCGCGATGGGGTTGCCGATGCTACTGGTGAATCCCATCCCAGGTCAGGAAGAGCGCAATGCAGCATGGTTGATTCAAGAGGGTGCTGCGCTACGCGCCGATGATCCTGCTACCCTGCAATTTCGTTTGCAACGATTACTCAACGATCGACACAAGCTTGAAGCCATGCGCTCCCGTGCGCGATCACTCGCCAAGCCATTTGCGGCACGTGAAGTCCTGCAGCTAGCACGTACAGTGACTCGGTGACGATGGCGAACTTCTCGATGCCGGACTATATGGTCACGCTGGGCTTTGTGGTGTTACTTGGATTTTTTTTCGCGAAGCTCGAGATCGCGATTGAGGGCGATGCCGGCTGGGCTGCCAACCTACCGACCTGGCGCATCGAGAAGCATTGGTTACTCGATCTATTCTGGGGTGGTCGCGAGATGACGGGCTACCATGCCTGGGCATTTTCACTGATCGCGCTGTTCTTTCACTTCCCGCTGATTTTTTCTGGCGACTTTAGCTGGGCTGCAGAGCAACGTGCACTCGCTTCCATCATGCTGTTCTGGGTCAGTGAGGATTTTCTCTGGTTTGTATTGAACCCGGCATTCGGCTTGCGCCGGTTCGAAAAAACTCACGCCGGCTGGCACCGTCACTGGTGGATGGGTGCGCCGATTGAGTACTGGATTTTTACACCGCTGGGCTTGTGGTGGATGTATTCGTCATACCAATGAATACGCTTTTAACTAGAGCGAAGCGCATGACGATAATTCACCGCACAGTCGGTAAAAGATAAAACGCGCGGAATATTACTCGCCTAGGGATTAAGAAACTCGTCAATCGCTGAAGAATTCCGGCGCCAATACCGCTTTCAAATAAATCGCATTGCCTTCGTCGCGATCGCGTTGCGCGATCCACCAGGCATTGGACTTTTTGATCGTCCAGTCTTGCTCAACCCCGGTCAAGACCAAAGACGCGACACGACCAAGCCATGGTTGATGCCCTACCACCAGCACTTGGCCGCGCGCATTCGGCCAGCCGGCTGCGTGCAATACTTCGTAGGCAGTAGCATCTGGGCCGATTTCAGAGACGATCTTGTACTTACGACCCAGCGCCTCGACCGTTTGCAGCGTGCGCGCAGTAGGGCTGCTCAGTATTTTGCAGCTAGCGGGCAATACCCGATCCAACCAGGCACCCATACGCTGCGCCTGCTTGCGACCTTGCGCGGTGAGTTCGCGCGTATGGTCAGGACTACCCACCTCCGCCTGCGCATGACGCCACAGAATCAGATCCATCACTCCCCCAGTGTCTCCATCAGATGATCTTGGGCACTGAATAGCGGCTGTCGGGCGCTTGGTTTACGGCGATGATAGTGTCCGTCAGCGTCGAGTTCCCAGGCTTTATGGTTATCTTTCAAGTAGGGCTTTAAACCCTCGTCGATTACGCGCTGCTTCAGCTCAGGGTCCAGCACCGGGAAGGCCACCTCAACCCGTCGAAACAAATTACGGTTCATCCAGTCAGCGCTCGCGAGATAGACATCCGCTTTACCACCGTTGTGGAAGTAAAAAATGCGACTGTGCTCGAGGAAACGACCAACGATGGAACGGACTCGAATATTTTCCGATAGCCCCGGAACACCGGGTCGCAATACGCACGCACCGCGAACGATTAAATCAATTTTCACACCAGCCTGCGAGGCTTCGTATAACGCCATGATGATTGATTCATCTTGTAGCGCATTCATCTTGGCAATGATACGGCCGTCACCGCCCTCGGTTGCGATCTGTGCCTCATGATGGATCGCCTTAAGCAACTCCTTGCTCAACTCGAAAGGGGCGACCCATAAATGAGCCAATTTTCTGGGGCGTGTCAGGCTGGTTAGATTAATAAAGACCTCATTCACCTCGCGGGCCAACGACTGATTCGCCGTCAATAAACCAAAGTCCGTATAAAACTTGGTGGTCGTGGGGTGATAATTTCCCGTACCAAGGTGGGCGTACATTTTCAACTTACCGGATTCGCGGCGAATCACCAACGCCATTTTGGCGTGCGTCTTCATACCCACCACACCGTAGACCACTTGGGCACCAACCCGCTCCAGCTTGTCAGCCCAATTGATGTTGGCCTCTTCATCAAAGCGCGCCATCAGTTCCACCACTACAGTTACTTCCTTGCCGTTTTGAGCAGCGGCGATCAGAGACTCCATCAGCTCGGAGTTCATCCCGGTTCGGTAAATTGTCTGCTTGATCGCGACGACCGAGGGATCGACTGCGGCCGACCGCAGAAACTCGATGACAGGCTCGAATGATTGATAAGGGTGATGCAATAACCAGTCTCGCTGGCTAATGAGTGCAAAGATATCCTCATGCGCCACCGGCATCGACAGATCCGCGGCAAAGGGCTTGAAGCGAAAAGCCGGCTCAGATGCGTAATCAATCAGCTCATTCAGCCTCACCATATTCACCGGGCCGTCGACTGGGTACAAAAACTCCGGTGAAATGTCGAATTGCTCGAGAAGAAAATTGGACAGGTTTTCCGGGCAATTTTGAGCGACTTCGAGACGCACTGCAAATCCGAATTGGCGCGTTTGCAATTCGCCCTTTAACGCTTGGCGTAGGTTTTTTACCTCTACCTCATCGACCCATAGATCGCTGTCGCGGGTGACGCGGAACTGTGAATACCCAAGGACTTGGCGACCCGGGAAAAGATCCGCGATATGGGCATGGATTACTGACGACAACAAACAGTAGGCAACCCCATTACCATTTAAACCATCAGGCAGGCGAATAATCCTCGGCAAAACCCGAGGTGCCTTCATGACCGCGATCGTGGTGCCTTTACCGAATGCATCCTTACCTGCCAGTTCGACGATAAAGTTAAGACTCTTGTTCACGACTTGCGGGAACGGATGCGCGGGGTCGAGCACGATCGGCGTGAGCAAGGGACGAACCTCGCGCTCGAAATAGTCTTTCACCCACAAACGCTGCGCATCGTTACGATCCAGATGACGCATTAGATGAATACCCTGATCGGCGAGCGCCGGAAGTATGTGGTCGTTGAGTGCTTGGTACTGCTCCTCAACCAGCGCATGTGCAGCCACACTGACTTGGTCAAAGCCACGCATCCAGATGCCGTGCCCAGCCGCACCCTCTTCTCGGTCACGCGCCAGCAAACTGGCAACGCGCACTTCAAAAAATTCATCGAGGTTGCTACTGACAATGCAAAGAAACTTGAGTCGCTCAAGCAACGGGATATCGGGGTCTTGCGCCTGCGCCAAAACACGGCGGTTAAACGCCAGCATCGACAGCTCCCGGTTGAGGAAGCTGGCAGGCGGCGACGCATTCGCAGGATTTTTTGTGCTCACAGGGGCTTTGGCGGTGATTTTCATGACTGAGCCTAATGTAGCTTCATGACAAACCCGTGACAGCGTTATAAAGGAAGTAATTATTCGCTTGAAACTGTCATAAGTGTCATATGGATGAAATATTCATTCCGTAAAGTTCTCCCAGTCTTTTGTTGACTGTCTAACAATCCCCCAAGGAGTATCCATGCGAACCAAGCAATTGATTAAGGGCGTCGCCGTCGCTGCAGTAGGCGCTCTGATGACCCTCTCAGTCCAGGCAGCTGAATTTACCGGTGCTGGCGCGACCTTCCCTTTCCCGATCTACTCCAAGTGGGCCGAGGCCTACAAGGCATCGACCGGCATCGGCTTGAACTATCAGTCGATCGGTTCGGGCGGTGGCATGCGCCAGATCAAGGCGAAGACCGTCGACTTTGGTGCTTCCGACCAGCCTATGAAGGTTGAAGAGCTTGAAAAAGAAGGCATCGTGCAATTCCCCGCCATTATCGGTGGCGTTGTGCCGGTGTTCAACCTGGATGGTATTCAGGCGGGCCAATTAAAGTTTACGCCTGAACTCATCAGCGCTATCCACCTCGGCAAGATCAGCAAATGGAATGACAAGGCCATCGCTGCGGTCAACCCAGATGTGAAACTGCCGGATCTGGCGATCACCGTGGTTCACCGCGCTGACGGTTCGGGCACGACCTTCCTTTGGACCGACTACCTGTCCAAAGCCAATGCCGAGTTCAAAGACAAAGTCGGTACCGGTAATGCGGTCAAGTGGCCCACCGGTGTGGGCGGCAAGGGTAATGAAGGTGTAGCTGCCAACGTACAGCGCGTCAAAGGTGCTTTCGGCTACGTTGAATACGCCTACGCTAAGCGTAACAAAATCCCTTACGGCCAAATGAAGAACCGTGATGGCGAGTTCGTAATGCCGGACGATGAGACCTTTAAGGCAGCTGCTGCCAGCGCTGACTGGGCGAACACCCCCGGCATGGGCGTGCTGCTGACGAACCAACCTGGTAAGCAGAGCTGGCCAGCGACTGGTGCTTCGTTCATCCTGATGCACAAGACTCAGGCTGATGCGCTCACCGGCCGTGCAGTATTGAAGTTTTTCGACTGGGCGTACAAGAACGGTGGCCAAATGGCAACCGAGCTTGAGTACGTGCCTATCCCTGCGCCTGTCGTGAAGCAAATCCAAGACCTTTGGAAAGCATCGTTCAAGGATAGCGCCGGCGCGCCGATATGGAAGTAAGCAGTAATCTCCAAGTTGTTTTAGCCCGCTTCGGCGGGCTATTTTTTTGCCTTCCGCCCAGCGGCTTGAATCCCAGATCGCTATAGCACCGCGCCTGTATACAATCGCAAGCTTATGTGGAAATCGATCCTCCCTCTTTTGCTCTACTTTGCTGTCAATGGGGCCTGGGCAGCGCGTCCGTTCGTCACCGATGACGCCAGGCTAACGACGGGAGGCAGCTGCCAGCTAGAGAGCTGGGTCAGGGCCTACCGCACCAGCCATGAGGTGTGGGCACTACCCGCTTGCAACCCGACCGGTAATCTTGAGATTACCGTTGGCGGTGGTTCGGCAAAAATGAATAACGTCGCCGGCTGGACCGGTGATTATGTGTTTCAGGCCAAGACACTATTCAAGACGCTGGAACCAAATGGCTGGGGCATCGGAGCCGCAGTCGGCACCGTACGACACCCCGAGGTAAACCCCGGCCCCAATCTGCTCGGCAATCGCTATGCGTATGTTCCGCTGTCGCTATCCTTCGCCGACGACTTGCTGGTCGTGCACGTCAATACGGGCTGGCTACATGACAAGGCGACCAACAAAGATTTAATGACCTGGGGTTTGGGTACCGAGCTGAATCTCGACAAGCACTGGACGCTGATCGCGGAGAGTTTTGGTAACAATGCCGACTCTGCATACTGGCAAGCGGGTACGCGCTACAGCCTGATTCCGGGTTTGCTTCAACTAGACGTCACCGCTGGCCAGCATGCGGGCGGCACCATGGATCATCGATGGCTATCGTTTGGTGTGCGGTATACGCCAGCAAAGATGTTTTGATTGAATCAAGCGACGCGACTTGAGTGGTTCGTTATCGATCGCCTCGTTCACAAAGCCTCAAGTCACCGGCGTATCCGACCCCGTATGTGGCATCGGTAATGCGTGCGTCATCGGTAGCGCGGTTGTAATTATCCAGCACGCCAGCAACATCGCTGCAGAACCGAACAAGGCATAAGACACACCACCCCACTGATACAGAAGACCTGAAAGCAAGGTTCCGAGAAAGCGACCAGTTGCATTGGCCGCATAGTAGAACCCAACATCTTCTGCTGCCTTTTCAGACCCCGCATAAGCCAGAATCAGGTAAGAGTGAACCGACGAGTTCACCGCGAAAGCGAAACCGAACAAAGTAAGGCCACCAACGACAATCCATTCAATCGGCTCTTGGCCAGAAACTACCGCACCTGCTAGTACCAGAGGTACGAACGCCAGTAACAATGACCAATGGCGTGCGGCAGGTACCTCATTTGATAAGCCGTCACTGCTACGACTGATCACTTTTGGTGCTAAGGCCTGTACGACACCATAGCCAATGGTCCAGAACGCCATGAACGTACCCACCATCGTGAAATTCCAACCCTGGCTATACAAGAAGACAGGTACACCCACCACAAACCATACATCGCGCGCACCGAATAAAAAGATTCGGGCAGCGGCCAATAAGTTGATCGCTCTTTGCTTACCGAATAATTCGCGGATACTGGACGAGGCTTTTGACTTGCCCATCATGGGCGGCAAGCTGAAAAAAACCAAGATCAATACGATGCTCAACAGGCCCGCCATCAACCAAAGGGCATGTGAGAAACCGAAATTGTCGAGGAGTAATCCACCGGCGAAGAAGCCAATACCTTTCATCGCATTCTTGCTACCGGTGAACCATGCAACCCAGCGGAATAACTGCCCGGATGCCTCGCCGGCAGTTAACTTGATTGCAGACTTCGAGGCAGTTTTTGTCAGGTCCTTGGCGACACCACAAACCCCCTGAGCTGCGACCACCCATGCTACGGATAGTGCGGCACTCCATTCTGGAGAGAGTGCCGCGAGCAATAAAAATCCTGCAATTTGGGTGCTTAATCCCACCATCAACATACGCGCAATGCCGAAACGGGTCGCCAGCCAGCCACCAATCAGATTTGCAACCACCCCGGCCGCTTCATACAGCAGGAAAAGAAAAGCCAGCGTAAAGGGTGAATACCCTAGGCGGAAAAAGTGCATGAGCACCAACATCCGCAAAGCACCATCAGTGAGCGTGAAACTCCAGTAGGCTGAAGTAACAATCAGGTATTGGCGCAAACCAGCGCTCGGCGCACTCATCGACTACAACCCCTGCGCGTTGACATAACAAGCCAAATCGACCATGCGACAGGAATAACCCATTTCATTGTCGTACCAGGCATAGACCTTCAACAGGGTGCCGTCGGTCACCATAGTAGAAGGCGCATCGACAATCGCACTACGGGTATCGCGAGCATAGTCTGCGCTCACCAGTGGTTTTGTCTCATAGCCAAGAATTCCCGCCAGTGGCCCGCTGGCAGCAGCAGCGAAAAGCGCATTGACCTCGTCGACCGTGGTCGTACGCGCAAGCTCGAACACACAATCCGTCAACGAAGCATTCAACACCGGCGCCCGCACCGCATGCCCGTTCAGCTTGCCTTTCAGTTCCGGGTAGATCAAGGCAATCGCGGTAGCGCTACCGGTAGTCGTCGGCTGCAAGCTCAACATGGCGCTGCGTGCACGACGTAAATCCCGGTGCGGGGCATCAACGACGACGTTGGTATTGGTTGGATCATGAATAGTGGTGATCTGGCCGTGCCGGATACCGATAGACTCGTGTACTACCTTGACGACGGGGGCGAGACAATTTGTCGTACATGACGCGGCGGTAATGATCGGGTACTTCGCAGGGTCGTACAAATGATGATTGACGCCGAACACCAGGTTCAGTACGGATTCAAACTTGACCGGGGCTGCCACAATCACGCGCTTGGCGCCTCGATCGAGGTGTCCCTGCAAGGTCTCGGGCGTGAGGAACTTGCCGGTGCACTCAAGGACTAGATCAACGCCCAGATCGCCCCAGGGGATTTCTTCTGCTTTTGGGTGGCTCGAGAAACCAAGCGTTTTGTCGCCGATCCGGATATGCGACTCGTCGAGCGCTTCAATGCCGGCGCGCCAGCGGCCCTGAATCGAGTCAAATTCCAAGAGATGCGCGGTTGCCGCTGCCCCGCCCTTAATCTCGTTGAGGTGAACCACCTCAAGCCGGTTTTCAGCATACGGGTCGTCATGCTGTCGGTCTGCTGCGCCCATGGCAGCACGTAAGGCAAGGCGCCCGATTCGTCCCATTCCGTTGATACCGACTTTCACCATCTTCCTCGCTTTCCGCACTTTTAACCACAAAAGACCCATTAATCCCGGCAAATAGGAACAAGGAGAATGATATCATAATGGTTGAATAAATATTGAAATAATGAAATAATGGGGCGCTTGGTTGCTCAAGACCGGTACGGCATGCGCCAAGAATGCGTCCAAATTCAATAGGGGGTGAAATGGACTCGAAAGTCATGAATATCTTGTTTTTATGCACCGGAAACTCTTCGCGCAGCATCTTTGCCGAATCCATCATCAACAAACTCGGCGGTGGGCGTTTTCGCGGCTTCAGTGCTGGCAGCCATCCGCGGGGTGAAGTCCACCCGATCGCGGTTCAGCTACTGGAAAAATCGCGCTTCCCCACCAACGGCCTGGAAAGCAAAAGCTGGGATGTATTTGCTCAAGCAGATGCGCCGCACATGCACTTCGTGATTACCGTCTGCGATCAAGCTGCAGGGGAGGTCTGTCCGATGTGGCCAGGGCAACCAATGACTGCGCACTGGGGATTTGAAGATCCGGTTGCCGTTGAAGGCTCCGAGGAAGTCCGCATCCGCGCTTTTCAAAGAGCTATGTACCAAATCTCTAACCGGATCGCGATTCTCCTCAGCCTACCAATGGAAAAGCTGGACAAAATCGCCCTGCAAGAGCGTGTACGCGAAATTGGCTCTACCAGACCATCGGATGACGCAAGCATCATCGAGAGCCAATCATGAGCATGGACATAAAAACGGCTGTTCGTTCGCTGTCTGCGCTGGCACAAGAGTCGCGACTGGCAATTTTCCGCACGCTGGTACAGGCAGGTCCCACTGGTCGCACTGCGGGCCAACTTGCTCAGGAGTTGGGTATCTCGCCATCAGCCCTGACCTTCCATATGAAAGAGCTGGTTCACGCTGATCTGGCGAGCTCACGTCAAGAAGGCCGGTTCGTGATTCACTCTGCAAAGATACAAGCCATGAATACGCTGCTTGAGTTTCTCACTGAGAACTGCTGTGGCGGAAACCCCTGCTCACCTATAACCACCGCGACCTGTGATCCCGGGCAAACAGCAGGCTATGCGTCTTAAATTGCAACACCCCCTTCTGCGCGTCACTACCCGATGAGTTTCTTCGAACGTACTCTGAGCCTGTGGGTTTTTGGCTGTATCGTCGTCGGTATCGCACTGGGACAATTCTTCCCAGCCGCGTTCCAGGCGATCGGTGCGCTTGAGATCGCACGCGTCAACCTTCCGGTCGGTGCGCTGATTTGGGTAATGATCATTCCAATGCTGGTGAAAGTAGACTTCAGTGCGCTGCATGAGGTCCGCCAGCATGTGCGTGGCATTGGTGTCACACTGTTTGTAAATTGGTTGGTCAAGCCTTTCTCGATGGCGCTGTTGGGCTGGATCTTCATTCGGCACCTATTCGCACCCCTTCTACCTACCGAGCAAATCGATAGCTATATCGCTGGTTTGATTTTATTGGCTGCGGCACCGTGTACCGCGATGGTGTTCGTCTGGAGTCGTCTGACCGATGGTGATCCCCTGTTCACGCTTTCGCAGGTAGCACTGAATGACAGCATTATGGTGTTTGCCTTCGCACCCATCGTTGCGCTGTTGCTGGGCATGTCATCGATTGTGGTGCCGTGGGAGACCTTACTGACCTCGGTGGTGTTGTACATCGTGATACCCGTTACCCTTGCGCAGCTATGGCGTCGTAGCTTGCTCGCGCGTGGGCAGGAAGTATTCGATGCCACTATGCAGCGTATAGGAACCTGGTCGATCGTTGCGCTGCTAGCGACGCTGGTTTTGCTGTTCGGATTTCAAGGTGAGGCGATTCTTCGACAACCGCTGGTGATCGCACTACTGGCTGTGCCGATTCTGATTCAGGTATTTTTTAACGCTGGACTGGCGTACTGGCTGAACCGCAAGCTCGGCGAATCCCACGCCGTGGCTTGTCCCTCTGCCCTGATTGGCGCGTCGAATTTTTTCGAGCTGGCGGTAGCCGCTGCCATCAGCCTGTTTGGCTTTGACTCGGGTGCGGCTTTGGCGACCGTGGTTGGGGTACTGATCGAGGTACCCGTGATGCTAGTGGTAGTAAAAATTGTGAACAACAGTCGCGCCTGGTATGAGAAGGCGCCTGCTGAAAAGGCGTGATCGCTCAGCCCTCGTGCAGCACCATCGCGCTGCGTGGGAATTGAATCGTAAAGCGACTGCCTTTACCCGCCTCGGAGTGGATCTGTAGCTGTGCATCATGCCGCATCAGTACATGCTTGACGATTGCGAGGCCCAATCCGGTTCCCTTGGTCTCGCGTGATCGGCTCTTGTCCACTCGGTAGAAGCGTTCTGTCAGACGCGAAATGTGCTCCTGACTAATACCGATGCCAGTGTCTGAAACGATGCAACGCGGGCCTTCATCACCGTTGGACCACTGGATTTCGACTTCCCCACCATCTGGCGTATAGCGCACCGCATTCGACACCAGATTACCAATCGCACTGCGCAACTCTTCGGTATTGCCGCGCAAGTCGGGGCCATTCACCACCAAACTGATCTGATGCCGACCGGCGGACAGTGCGTTTGCCTCAGCTTCAATTTTCTCGAGTAACTCGCGAATATTGATTTCTTCCTCGCGCAGCGGGTAATCCATCGATTCAAGGCGGGTCAATACCAACATATCCTCGACTAAATGCTGCATGCGCTGACCTTGCTCGACCATCAGCTTCATGTGTCGCGTGCGCGTCGGCGTATCCAGCTCGGGTTGGTTCGCTGCGATTTCCAGAAAACCATTTATGACCGTCAGAGGCGTTCTCAGCTCATGCGAGGCGTTGGCGATGAAATCTCGACGCATCTGATCAAGCCGCTCAAAGTCCGTCACGTCATGCGATACCAAAATATGTCGTCGATTCTCGAACGGAATCAGGCGCACAACCAGCTTGCGGTCATCTACGGCGAGCGTGAGTGGCTCTTCATAACGACCGAGGATGATGTAATCAATGAACTCCGGGCTGCGGATAAGGTTGGTGACACGCATACCTTTATCGGTCGCCAGCGATAAGCCAAGGTGCTGCTCGGCCACCGGGTTGCACCATTCAAGGAATAGTACGTCGTCCATGATGACCACACCGTCTGGCAACTGGCTCATGGCTTGCCTGAAGCGTGACAACCACTCTGCTAATTCAGCGCGGTTTTTCTGATCCTCACGCCGCATTCGGTACAGCTTGGCAAAAATTTCCGTCCACGCGCCGCCACCATCATCGAGCCTGACCCGCTCAGGGTCTTCCAGCCAAGCCGACAAGCGGTACATGTAGAACAGTTGCTGCAAGAGCAGGAGGGCAAGCACCAACAACGCCATCAGCAAACCCACCAGCGCGCCCCACAGATAACCAGTCGCCAAGCCGGCAACACTGACCAACGCGAAGCGCAGAGCCACGGGGATCCAGAACAGGTTTCGATGCGTCATCTCGGGGGAACACTCAATACCGGCCTATGCCGAGCAGTTGGTTGAGCTGCCGCTGCCGGTGGACATACCGCTGAGCAGACACGCGGCAAAGTCTCGGGCAGATCGGCGGAAGCAAGGTCTTGTCAGTGCTTGCGGCACGGCCAGATCCCGACTGGCGCGATTGTACTGGAGACCGCTACTTCTCCGACAGCATATAACCAACGCTGCGGACGGTTTTGATCAGGCCGTCGGCGGGCGCCAAGGCCTTGCGTAGGCGGAGGATGTGGACATCCACGGTACGCTCCTCGAGCACCACATGGTCTCCCCATACCTTGTCGAGTAACTGGCCACGGGTAAACACGCGCTCGGGGTGGGCGATCAGGAAGCGTAATAGCTTGAACTCGGCGTGGCCCATCTCAATTGCCTGGCCATCGACGCTGACACGACAACTCACCGGATCTACGGTCAGCGGGCCAGCACGCATTTCAAGCTCGGAGTGCTCCGGGGTTTTACGCCGGATCAGCGCCTTGATACGGGCATTTAGTTCCCGCGGCGAGAATGGTTTGGTGATGTAATCATCAGCACCCTGCTCCAGCCCCTGCACCTTGTCTTCTTCCATGCTTTTGGCAGTCAGCATGATGACAGGCAGGTTAGCGAAGTTGCGGTCTGCACGAATGCGTGCCAACAGACGGATACCGGATTGATCCGGCAGCATCCAATCCAGCAGCATGAGCTGGGGACGCTTCTGCTGCAGGTAAGCCCAGGCACTGGCGGTGTCGTTGACCGCGTCTACCGCCCACCCGGCACTCTTGAGGGTAAAGGTGATCAGTTCGACGATGGGCAGCTCGTCTTCAACAACCAGAATGGTAGGTTCAACCGCTGCCATGAATCGCTTCCCGCCTCAGGCGGCGCCTTGCTGCACGGCGTAATCCGTATGGCGAATATCCTTACCCTCGACGATATACACCACATACTCGGCAATATTTTTTGCATGATCGCCAATGCGCTCAATCGCCTTGGCAACCCATAGCGTATCGAGCGATGCCGAGATAGTTCGTGGATCTTCCATCATGAAGGTGATGACGTTCCGCATGACTAATCGAAATTCATTATCGACTTTTTCATCATCGATGATCAGGCGAGTAGCCAGCTTTTGATCCAGTCGGGCGAACGCATCGAGTGATTCATGCAACAGTTTACCCGCATGGTCGGCCATCACGCGTATCGTATCTTCATGGGCGATGGGCACCAATCCGCGCTGATGCATTTGTGCGGCAGCACGTGCGATCTTGGTTGCTTCATCGCCGATACGCTCAAGATCCGTAATCACCTTGATGGTCGCCATAACCGTACGAAGATCATTGGCAGCAGGCTGACGCTTTACGATCAAATGGCTGCAGGCATCATCCAGCGCGACCTCCATCTGATTCACCTCGATGTCAGCAGCTTTAATGCGCTCGGCTTCTCTGGCATCGAGCAAGCGGAAGCAAGCCAGCGCGTCGAAAAATTGTTTTTCGACCAAACCGCCCATTTGCAAAACGCGCGAGCGGATCGCTTCGAGATCTTGCTCGTACTGGCGCGACGAATGTTCATTCGGCATGGTGGTCTCCTGATCAGCCGAAGCGGCCGGTAATATAGTCCTGCGTTTCTTTCTTGGTAGGGTTCAAGAAGATTTTATCGGTTTCACCAAACTCGACCAACTCGCCCAAATACATATACGCCGTGAAGTCCGAGCAACGGGCTGCTTGCTGCATATTGTGGGTGACGATCGTGATGGTGTAATCCTCTTTCAGCTCGCTGATCAGCTCTTCGATTTTGACGGTTGAGATCGGATCAAGTGCCGAGGTTGGCTCATCCAGCAACAATACATCGGGTTTGACCGCGACGCCGCGGGCAATACACAAACGCTGCTGCTGGCCACCGGAGAGCGAGAGCCCGCTCTTGCCCAGTTTGTCTTTCACCTCATTCCACAGTGCCGCCTTGTTCAGCGCCCACTCAACGCGCTCATCCATCTCGCCTTTTGAGAGGTTTTCATAGAGCCGAACGCCAAAGGCGATATTTTCATAAATCGACATCGGAAATGG
>JAJTGD010000001.1:0-110835 GCA_021299035.1 Oxalobacteraceae bacterium
GCGATTCAGGCCTTCCAATCGAAATAATCACAATCTGGGAAGACTTCGATAAAAAACTCAAAACTTGGGCGCAAGGATCATTGAATTTATCGGAAGATGCGCTTGATGACCTCCGCTCAGCGCTAGGATTTGATCTGATCGTTACTCGGCTCATCTATCCACTATGCATTGGGTCGGGTGATGCCGCAACTTCGGTCTACCCGATATGGTTTGCCGACTCGTTACGTCAGTCGATTGAGCCGCTATGGAAAAATTGGTTTGCAGTTTTCAAAAATTCTCAGACTGCGACGACTCTTTCTGGAAGCTCACCTGCGCTCAAGGTACAGCTAGCAGAAGATACGGCAAACAAATCACAGTAAAGTATTCGATTGCTAAAGTTTTTTTTATCTAAGTACAGGGAGTAATTAATGAGTTTGCCAAGATCCTTCACAACCCAATCGGATGTGAATAAAGCCATAATTCAGGAAAATCTTTCAGCCGTAAATCAGCAAGGCGACATTGCGTCGAAGTGCGATGGGAATGCCGATCAGGGCGGGCAGCATACGAGCTTACTTTCGAGTAAAGCTACAGCCGATCAGCGAGCGAAAGTATTCATTCCGCCGACTCGAACCATTCCTCGCTCGACTCGAACTTTGACACAAATTCTGCTGCCAGTTAATCCACAGCCGAATATATCGCCAGCATCGTTATCATCAACTTTGTCAGTTCCAGCGACATCGGAACCGACACCGGCTACCACAGGCTTAGCACCTTCAAACGAAACAATGATTACGACCGCAACAGCTAGCTCAGCAACGACGACAACTACAACGACAACGACAACGACAACGACGACTACCCTGACCGATGTTACAACTGCAAACACTCACCCAACGTCGGTGTTCACACCTAATTCGGCCTTACCGCTTGCAGACACACCGGTGATACCGTCATCTCCACCTAAATTAAAGACCCGAACACGCAGTGAATCATCACCGTCGCAACTGATATCCCCCTTACACTTGTCACTCGCAACAGTTCCGTTACTCAATTTAAAATCCGTCTCGCCAGCCAGCAATTCGCAATTTTCCCCAGCGAAAAATGGGACTATTGATCAGCACAAGATCATCTTGCCGGAGAACACCTCAAGGGTTCACATCATAGACACTGCGCAGGGGAGTGCGTCAGCACCCTCCACGCCACGTAAATCCCCCCGGCCGTCGGCCGAGTATCAGCCGTCATCGGTTCGTC
Source organism: Oxalobacteraceae bacterium (assembly GCA_021299035.1). Taxonomy (GTDB): domain Bacteria; phylum Pseudomonadota; class Gammaproteobacteria; order Burkholderiales; family Burkholderiaceae_D; genus Pernthalerella; species Pernthalerella lacunae. The sequence continues at coordinate 1,231 of JAJTGD010000001.1, forward strand.
AATCAATCAAATCACCCGGAAAAGATCGTCATCCAGACATACAACCGATACCATCGCCCCGGAAACTCGACAAAGATTTACTAGCTTTCGCCGATGAAATAGCGGGTCACTGTATCAATGCCATGCTCGGAAGTGGTGTAAAAAATCAAGCGAATTCAATGCGAGTCTCGGATGTGAAAGCATTGCTTCGCCAAGACCTCAAAATCCCCTTGGACAATCTTTCGCCAGAGCTTCGTGCGCGGCTGCCGAAATCTTTCACCCAATCGATAATTTCCCACTCGGCGCTGATTAATTTACTGTACAGCGGAGCTTTCCGGTCGAGTACGGCTGGCAAGACTTTACTTGCTACTCGCCAATCTGTGATGAATGACTACAGCAATGACAAGCTCACCATCGCTGATATGGTGAAAAGGGAGGAATCAGACCCGGCGGTCAAAGAACGCTACAAAAAGAACATGGATGATCGCGCGCTTGCATTCGCCAACTTTGTGTTTGGTTTGAATACGCGTTTTTCGCCAGCAAGCATAATCTCGCCAGAGTTACTCTATCTTTGGAAAGCCATGGATAGGAAGTTGAGCGCTGTCGGAGCGGGCAGGGAAGGGAGGGAGCGCTTGGCCTACGATCTGATATTGACCCGCATGGTGCTTCGGACTGCGAAGGGCGACGACGCGGATTCGGCATTGGCGATTCCAACCTTGCTCTTTGCCTCAATCAAGGAAGCGTGTGCCCGTGTATTCCCGGCATTTGCGGCCAAGCTGATCCAGTCATTCGATAACGAGCGACTTAGTTCCGATAGCAACGTAATCTCCGCTACCACCAGCGTTTCCACCACAACCAATAGCAGTACCACCACGACAAGCACTCGCGGTGCGAGCATCGGCAGTACCAGCGGCAATACCGCGAATGCCGTCAGTAGCAATAATCAGTAGTTTGTATCACCGGTGTTGGGTACTTGGGCTACACGTATCGTGAAGTGGTCTTGTCACTAGACCAGCCCAAGTATCCGACCCAATTCAACGAGGTAGGGGGTGTCTTTCAGCGCCTCTCCCTCGACGCTGGCCAGCACCTCGTCGAGCTTGCTGCGAATCCCGTGTAGCTGGGCGTCTAAATCCGCCGAGGCGCCTTCAGGTTGTTGGAGCATGCGCTTCAGCACCGAAATTTCTTCGCGCAGCGCATCAAGTTTGGCCGTACCGGATGGCGCAGCTTGAAGCTCCTGCTCAAGATCAGAGACGAGCCGAGCAACGCGTTCCAAACTGAATTCTGATGACATAGTGTCCTCCTGAAGCGGCATGGTGTGCTTGTGCCAAGGCGATGTCAATCTCTGGAGATCAAACCCATGCTGGTAAGAGACTACGCGAATTTGAATGTCGTGTGCTGTGAGCCGGATGCCCCGATCGCGGAGGTCGCGGCACTGATGCGGCGCCACCACGTGGGCGATGTGGTGGTGGTCGACAATCAGTTAGATGGGGCCCGGATACCGATCGGGATCGTTACGGACCGCGATATCTTGGTCGAGACCTTGGCATTGGACGTCGACCCCAAGATGTTCTCGGCGGCCGAGCTGATGAGTTCGCCTGTCACCACGGTGCAGGAAGACGCCAGCCTGAACGAGGCATTGGGGGTCATGCGCGGGAAGAAAATTCGGCGGCTTCCAGTGGTCAATCGTGCCGGCGGGCTGTTCGGGATGATTACGTCAGACGATGTGATCAACCTGATTGCATCGGAATTGTCGATGGTCGCAGGATTGATTGTCGAGCAGCCGATTAGGGAAAGTCGGCTCAGAAAATAAGCGGGATACCGGAAACGGTTGAAGCTCGTCGTGAGCAAAGCGACCCTGTAGGTGCTAAGGCTAGGTAGTGCTAAGGCTAGGTAGTGCTAACGCTGGGTAGTGCGAAGACATAGCGATATTGCTAGTGCCACGGCACTTTTCAACCTGATCCTTCGTTTTACATAATACAAATTATGCGGCTTAAAGATGGTTTCGTCATCGGCCAACCCAGCCACCACAGACCGGGAAAACCTGGCCCACAAAGCAATCGGCGTGTTGGCTGGCCAGGTAGGCACAGAACATCGCATCCTCGCGTGCGCTCACAAGACGACCAAGCGGCACTTCGCGTTTGAGTCTTTCTTGGAACGCTGGATTGGTTTGCACCTCGGGCGGAAAATACGTGGGGTTTTCAACGAAGTTCTGAGCGATCGCATTGACCTGAATACCTTTGCTGGCCAGTTCGGTACCGACTGCTTGGACCCAGGCCAGTTGTGCGCCACGGGCCGCGCTGTAGCTTGAAGCGCGCCGCATTCCACGCAAGGCAGATGCGCTCCCAATCAACAGAATTTTCCCGCTACCGCGCGCCAACATCTGCGGCAATACGGCACGGGCAAAACGTGGCAGCGGATCCACCATCGCAGAAAACGCATGCCGCCACTCATCATCCATCACCTCGGGCACCGCTGTGGTGGGCGCCGGAATACCCAGATTTAGTAGCAGCACATCGATAGCGCCGGACTCGGCCAACAGCCGCTGCGGATAGTCGGGCTCGGCAACAAGGCCATCCGCTGAAATCAAGTCAGCGCCACACTCGCGGAAAACCTCCGCTAGCGCCGGCCCCATGAAATCCGATGCCTGCGTCAATAGCACACGCTTGCCAGAGAGATCAATTGACTGCATGTCGTCATCTCCTTGTTAGACGACCTCGATCATAACGGAGTCGCTTGCGCAGGCGCATCCCACGCCGCCCATTAGGCACCTAGTATCGGCACCCATGAGAATTCTGGTGGCACATAACGCCTACCTATACCGCGGTGGCGAGGATACGGTGGTCGAGGCCGAGATCAGCTTGCTTCGACGGTATGGGCACGACGTCATGCTCTACCGCCGCGATAACGCTGAGCTTGACGCTCTGCCGCGTTGGAAGGCAGCAGCCGATAGCGTATGGTCAAAGCGCACCATCGACGAAGTCGGGCGCTTGTTAAGCGGTTTTCGGCCCCACCTGATGCATGTACACAATACCTTCCCATTGATCTCGCCCTCGCTGTTTGGCGTTGCCGATCGATGGGGTGTGCCGGTCGTCAAAACCTTGCATAACTTCCGCCTGCTCTGCCCACAAGCCATGCTGATGCGGAATGGACGTTACTGCGACGACTGCGTTGGTCGCTGGCCTTGGCGTGCGGTGCTACATCGATGCTACCGCGGCTCGCTGGCACAGACTGCGGTCAGTGCGGGTGTGCTATCAGCGCATCGCGCACTCGGCACATGGCGATCGCGTGTGCATCGTTTCATCGTACTGAACCAGATGTGCCGCGAGATTTTTGTTCGCGGCGGACTACCCGCTGAAAAGCTTTGCATCAAACCAAACTTTGTTGAGGCCGCCGGTGCGCCCGGCGATCATCTACGTTCTGGTGGCTTGTTCATTGGCCGACTCGCGCCTGAGAAAGGTGTATTAACCTTGGTGCAAGCCCTTCAACAAAGACCAAGCACACGAATCACCGTGTGTGGCAGTGGCCCGCTGCAGAGCGTGGTCGAGCAAAGTAAGCAACTGGATTATGTCGGCTTCGAACGGGGCGAAGCACTGCGAGCGCGTATCGCGGGCGCTGCGTTTCTCGTGATGCCGAGCACCGGCATCGAGAGCTTTGGCTTGGCTGCGATTGAAGCATTCGCATGCGGCACGCCGGTCATCGCGAGTCGACACGGTGGCTTGCGCGAAATCGTCGAGCATGGTCGGAATGGTCTACTGGTACCACCGGGTGATTCCAAAGCGCTTGCCGAAGCGATGGATTATGCATTCGCTCACCCGATGCAGATGCGGCGAATGGGGATGGAGGCATATCAGACCTACCTGGCGCGCTATACGCCCGAGCGCAACTACGCCACCCTGCTGAGCATCTACCATCAGGCGCTGGCTCCCCTACCCACTTCACTGACTGCCGAAACCATCGATGCCTAAACTTGCGCTGGTGCTCAATGAACCGCCTCCGTATCGGATTCCGATTCTTAACCGTATCGCTGCCTCGCCAGATGTAAAGCTCAAGGTTATTTTTTGTTGTCGACGTGAGCCAAATCGCTTCTGGGATTTGCCCCCAATGAAATTCGATGCAACCTATTTGCGCGAGCGCATCACCACGGTCAATGGACGTTACATCCACAACAACCCCGAGGTCTATCTTGCCCTGAGCCGTTTCTCACCGGATGTAGTGATCGGCAATGGATTCAATCCTACCCATCTGTATGCGATAAGCTGGTGCGCGCTAACTCGTCGCGTCTATGTACCGATGACCGATGGCACTTTGCAGTCCGAGCGTAGCCTTAGCCGGGTACATGTCGGCTTGCGACGCGTGGTATACCGCCGAGCACGCTCGGTAATTGCTGCCAGTAACGGTGGTTTCGCCTTGTATCAGCGTTATGGCGTACCGCGCACAGCCTGTTTCCGGTCTTGCCTGTGTATCGATAACGACAGCTTTCGCACCGCTGAAGACAACGCACCGCAAAAAGTTTTCGACTTTATCTTTTGTGGACGACTCGAGGCCGGCAAGCGGCCAGCGTTCGCCATTGAGGTGGCGGCGCGCTGTGCTTCACTGTTAATGCGAAAAACTCGCTTACTGATGGTCGGCTCTGGTAGTTTGGAAAAATCCTTACGCTTGCGAGCGCAGGCGCATGCAGCAAATGTTGAGGTAGTGTTTAACGGATTCGCCAAACAAGCTGATCTCCCCGCCTTATATCAATCCGCAAAAGTGTTTCTGTTCCCAACCGAGGCAGATGTCTGGGGTGTGGTGGCGAATGAAGCCTGCGCTGCGAGCCTGCCGGTAATCATCAGCCCACATGCCGGTGCAGCAGATGAATTAGTGGTCGATCAAAAGAACGGCTTTGTGCGCGCACTCGACCTGGAGCAGTGGGCCGATTGCGCCGCGAGCTTGTTATCCAATGACGTACTACGGCAGGCCTATGGCCAGCGCTCGCGCGTAATGGTTGAGCCCTATAATTTCGATCAATCAGCACGAGGCATTATTGAGGCGGTCAGAGCCGCAGTGGGATCTTCCACCTCAAGGAATCAAGCGGTCAGACGTCCGGTCTGATAATCCCGAACCGCCTGTTCAATTTCAGCCATCGTGTTCATGACGAACGGGCCGTATTGCGCTACGGGTTCATTCAAGGGGCGCCCTGCCAGTACCAGAAAGCGTGCGCCCTGCTCTGCCGCCGTAAATGCCGCGACATCGCCATCATTCAGCACCGCAGCGCAGTGCGTTGCCAGCGGCGTGTCTGCACCGGCAAGTTTCAGCTGACCCTCAAATACATAGGCCATCGCATTCAATCCACGCTTGATACGCTGAGAAAAACTTGCACCAGGCGGCAGTTGTACGTCGATGTAAAGCGGATCGGTCGACAAGCCCGCAATTGGCCCGGTGATTTTTACATCATCCGTCTCCAACGTGCCCGCAATAATTTTTACTTGGCCGCCCGCGGGAAGTACATGCACCGGGATTTCTTCTGGTTGTATGTCGCGGTAGCCGGCCGGCTTCATTTTTTCTGCAGCAGGCAGATTGATCCACAGCTGAAAGCCACGCATGCGGCCCTCTAATTGCTGTGGCATTTCAGAGTGAATAATGCCGCGGCCTGCGGTCATCCACTGTACGCCACCGCTTTGCAGGTCGCCCTGATTGCCCAAGTGATCTTCATGCCGCATATGGCCGTCGAGGATGTAGGTCACCGTTTCAAAGCCGCGATGAGGGTGCGCAGGAAAACCGGCGATGTAATCACCCGGGTTATCCGATGAAAACTCATCCAGCATCAAAAACGGATCCAGACGGACATCCTTGCCGCTGCCCAGGCTGCGGCGCAGGCGCACACCGGCACCGTCGGAGGTATTTATGGCGGGAATAATGCGAGATAGCGTACGAAGCGCGACGTTATCGGTTGACATGGGCAAACCTCTGACCGGAAAAACTTGCATTGTACCGAGACGCGGCAAATTCAGCCGCTGGTAAGATCGGTCACTACAACACCCACGAGTCACACCATGAAGTATCCCGTAATGGATGGTCTGGTCGCGCCCGAAGGGCATCTTGAGGTCTTGTCGCGGCGGGAGATTGCCAAGCTGCTCGACAACAGCCAGACCGGGCTGCACCAATTGTTTCGAAGCTGTGCGCTGGCCGTGCTGGCCTCGGCCGATTACATGGACGATGGCAAGGCGCTGATGGCAGCCTATCCGGATTTTGACATCCGCATCGTGCATCGCGAGCGCGGCATCAAGCTCGAGTTAAGCAACGCACCTGCCAGTGCCTTTGTCGATGGACGCATGATTCTCGGCATGCGCGAGCATTTATTTGCCACACTACGCGACATCCTGTTTACCAGTGCCGAGCTGGCGTTGCAGGACCATCGCGGCGAACATGATGGCGTCGCGCTGACGGATCTGGTGTTTCATATCCTGCGCAATGCGAATGTGCTGCAAACGGATCTGGCACCCAATCTGGTGGTGTGCTGGGGCGGGCACTCGATCTCGCGCACCGAGTATGAATACACCAAGCGTGTCGGTTACCAGATGGGATTGCGTGGGCTTGATATCTGCACGGGGTGTGGGCCGGGCGCAATGAAAGGACCGATGAAGGGCGCCGCGATCGGGCACGCCAAGCAACGTATCGCGAATGGTCGCTACCTGGGCTTCACTGAGCCGGGAATTATTGCGGCCGAATCACCCAATGCCATTGTTAATAATCTGGTGATCCTGCCCGACATTGAAAAACGACTTGAAGCCTTTGTTCGTGCCGGACACGTGATCGTCGTCTTCCCCGGCGGGGTAGGGACGGCAGAAGAAATTCTGTACTTGCTAGGGATTTTGCTACACCCAGAAAATCACGCCCTGCCCTTCCCGCTGGTCTTTACAGGCCCTGCAGAGTCGGCCGCTTATTTTCATCAGATTGATGAATTCATCGGTGCGACGCTGGGTGCGCACGCGCAATCACTGTACCAAGTAGTGATCGACGACCCGGAGCAAGTAGCGCGGCTTTGTCGCGAGGGAACGCAAGCAGTGCGAGAGCACCGCAAGCAGCAGAGTGATGCCTATTACTTCAACTGGCAACTCAAAATCGATGGCGAGTTTCAGCGCCCATTTGTACCGACCCACGCTTCAATGCGCGCACTGAATCTGCGTCGGCAGCAGCAGCCACATCTACTCGCGGCAGATCTGCGGCGCGCTTTCTCTGGGGTAGTCGCGGGTAATGTGAAGCTGCAGGGTATCCAGGAGATCGAGCGTCACGGATTATTCGAGCTACACGGCGACACCGAGATCATGGCGCAGATGGATCGGCTATTGAGTGCTTTCGTCGAGCAATCACGCATGAAGCTGCCAGGATCTCACTATCAGCCCTGTTATCGCATCAGACCGACACCCGGCGCAATTACTGGAGCAAACTAAGCTGGCTTTGCTCCAAATAACACCACTCACCTTCTGCAAGCGCTAGCGAGGCCAGCGTCAGCTGACCGATCGAGATACGCTGTAATGCAGCACAATGATTACCCGCGGCTGCCAACATGCGCTTGACCTGATGGTATTTGCCTTGCGCCAGAACGATCTCCAGCTGATGCTCCGACACTTGAACACACTCGATCGCAAAGAGTGGCTCGGGTTCATCATGGAGCTGCACACCAGTGCGTAGTGCGTCGATCAGCGATGCGCTGACCGGCTCTGCCGTTGTGGCGAGATAGCGCTTGGGTACATGGTGCTTGGGCGACGACATGCGGTGGTTGAACGCGCCATCATCGGTGAGCAGCAGCAAACCTGTGGTGTCATGATCCAGCCGACCAATCGCCTGCACTTCACGCTCACGAAACTCGTCGGGCAACAGCGTCATCACACTCGGGTGATGACTGGGGCGACGCGAGCATTCGATACCGCTCGGCTTATTGAGCGCGATGTACACATGCTCGCGGTAAACCCAGGTTTCATCGAACAAGCTGAAACTGAGGCCATCGGTCTCGAACTCAGCGCGCTCATCATCCACCACTACACCATCGATGCTGATCTCGCCCTGCCGTATCAGCTGTCGGCAAAAACTGCGTGTGCCAAAACCCTGCGACTGCAGGATGCGATCAAGGCTTCGTCTTGTCATCCAAGAGCCGCGCTAATTCTTTGAAGCCTTGCGCGCGTGCAAAATCCGCTGCAGTCATCTCGGCTTCATTTTTTAGGGTGGGGTCAGCGCCTTCATCAAGCAGTAGCCTCACCACTGCACTATGACCACTACGCGCAGCCATCATGAGAGGCGTTGTCTTATTCGGTGATTCGGCATCAATGAACGCTGACTCATCCAGCAGTCTTTGAATAATCGGGATGCTCCCGGAGGCCGCCGCATAATGGAGTGCCGTCCAACCAACGCGATTGATCTCAGCGCCCTTGCCGATCAAGGCCAGAGCACGGGGAATATCTGGCTGGTAGGCAGCAATCATCAGTGCCGTATCACCGTTCAAAGAGCGCGCATTGAGGTTGACATCCTGTCCCTGTAGCAAGGCAGAAAAAACCCTGGAAGATTTGAGTCGAACAGACATAATCAGCGCAGTATCGAAGCGCTCCGGTTCGACAGAATTGGGATCAAAACCACGCGCCAAGAGGGACTGCACACGCCTGACATCATCGACCCGCACTGCCTCGAACCATTCGCGATAAGAATCAGCTTTCGGTTGAAGCAGGCGCTGGAATAGGGAGTCCGCATCGGCCAACACGACCGCTGCCAGCATCTGACGTCGGCCGGGGTTATGTGGTCCCTGCGTCATGCTCAGTGAATCTGAAACAGCGAGCGAAAATTCTGTGTGGTCGCCTTCGCCAGCGTATCGAGTGGTATGCCCTTGAGGTCGGCGAGGTACTCAGCAACATGCCGGACAAAGCCCGGCTCGTTGGTCTTGCCACGCATCGGTACCGGGGCCAGATACGGCGAATCGGTTTCGATCAGCATACGTTCGAGCGGCACGGCGCGCGCAACCTCTTGTAATTCCTTGGCATTTTTAAAGGTAACGATGCCGGAGAAGGAGATATAGAAACCCATCTCAATCGCTGCCTCGGCCACCTGCAAGGATTCAGTAAAACAGTGCATTACGCCACCGACACCACCCTTACCAGTGCCGGCGCCCTCTTCTTGCATGATACGCAGGGTGTCATCGGATGCTGCACGGGTGTGAATGATGAGCGGCTTTTTACTGGCGCGCGATGCACGGATATGGACACGAAAGCGCTCACGCTGCCATTCCAAGTCGCCACTCAAACGGTAATAATCGAGGCCAGTTTCGCCAATCGCAACAATACGCGGATGTGATGCCAGTTGCAGCAAATGCTCAACACTGGGCTCTTCGGTGTCCTCGTAATCCGGATGCACACCGGCCGATGCGTACAGATTCGGATGCGCCTCAGCCAGCGCCAACACTTTCGGGAATTCCGGTAGTGTCACCGAGACGCACAGGGCATGACTAACCTGATTGTCCCGCATCTTCTGCAAGATCTCGGGCAAGCGCTCCGATAGTTCCGGAAAATCAAGATGGCAATGAGAGTCGATGAACATGAACAGCGCGTTCCTGAAAAACGCGCCATTGTAGTTCAGATCGTATGCGTCGGCCGTGATGAGCCCAGGGCTGTGCCGAGCAGTTCTTCGATTCTGCGTTTAACGCGGATGCCACTCTCATCGTCAGGGAATTGCACGCCGATACCCGCTGTATGCGTAGCACCCTGGGGGGTGATCCAGGCGACTTTGCCTGCGACCGGGTAACGTGTCTCGTCTTGCATCAGCGTCAACAACAGAAAAACCTCATCCCCCAACTGACAAGGCCGCGCACCTGGCACAAAAATGCCACCGCGCTGCAGGAAGGGCATATAGGCAGCGTACAGGCCTGCTCTGTCTTTGATAGTCAGCGACATCACCGAGGGTCTTGACCATTGCAAGGCTTGCTCACCACCCGGCTCTGTCATGCTGTGTTCCTTATCTGAATAATCCTGTGTACTCGAGCAGCATCTGCTCGATGAAGAGACGCGCCGACAGGGGATGATCCGATACAGCACGTCGCATCGCAGCGTCGCGTACTGCCTGCTGCAAACGCTCGGCACTCACCCGCGCTGCCAACTGACCGAGCACTTGTTGCTGGTGCGGGAAGTAGCGTACCCGAGCACCCAGCTTCAGTGACAGTAAATCATGCAGCCAGCGTTGCTGCCACGCGACCAGTTCGGACAAGGCCGCTTTTTGTAATCGCTCTGCAACGATCAAGGGATTCATTGACTCTGGCCGCGCGAGTTGCATCAGCCATTCATCTTTTTCCGGCATGGCACCCTGCTGCGCCGCCGTCAACGCAGCCAGTGGTGCACCACCATATTCAGCAAGCCAACGTTCAGCCTCTGGCACGCCTTGTTCAGCCAACCATGCGCGCGCAGTCTCGGCATCTGGGGGCGAGAGCGCGAAGCGCTGACAGCGCGACAAGATGGTGGGTAGCAAGCGATCAATCCGATGCGTCATTAACAGGAACAAGGTATCCGGCGGCGGCTCTTCCAGTGTTTTGAGCAGGGTATTGGCCGCCGTCGTGTTCAAGGCCTCGGCCGGGTAAAGCAATACCACGCGCAGACCAGCGCGATGGGTGGACACATTCATGAAGGTCGACAGAGCCCTGACCTGCTCGACACGAATCTCTTTGGAAGGGGTTTTGGTTGTTTTTTTTCCGACACCCTCTTCTGCCTCGGCGCCATCCTCGATCTCTTCGGTTTCGAGGGCGTCGGGGCGAACACGGCGGTAATCCGGATGACCGTACTTGGCAAACCAGCCGCAGGAGTCACAGCGGCCGCAGGCATGGCCATCCGGCGCAACCTGCTCGCACAATAGCGATGCAGCGAGATGCTCGACGAAGGCGAATTTGCCGATGCCCGTCTCGCCATGAAACAGCATTGCATGCGGCAAGCGTTCGCGCAGTTGCTGCAGCCTTTCCCAGTCGGACTGCTGCCAGGGGTAGATAGCGTTTGAACTCATGGCCTTGTCATTCGCCGCACAAAAAAGCCGCCACTTGCTGCAACTCGCGGCTGATATCGGCAATCGGGCGGGTCGAATCAATGACGCGTATGCGGTGCGGGAACGCTTCCGCGCGCTGCAAATACACCTGCCTCACGCGGACAAAGAAGTCATCTTGCTCTTGCTCGAATTTATCGAGATCACGGGTTCTTTGTAAACGCTCACGCGCCACTTCGAGTGGCACATCGAACAGCAAAGTAAGGTCGGGTTGTAAATCGCCATGCACCCACTGCTCCAGCTGGGATAGCTTGTCGAGCGACATACCGCGACCACCTCCTTGATAGGCAAACGTGGCGTCGGTAAAGCGATCCGAGATTACCCAGTCGCCGCGTGTCAGCGCTGGCACGATCACTTGAGCAAGATGCTCGCGCCGTGCCGCAAACATCAGCAATGCCTCGGTTTCGAGATCCATGGGTTCATGCAGTAGCAAGGCACGCAACCGCTCGCCGAGTACGGTACCGCCGGGTTCGCGCGTCGTGATCACGGTTTTGCCGTGCTGGCGCACGCTATCGGCGAAGGCGGCGATATGGGTCGATTTGCCCGCGCCATCGACACCTTCGAAGGTGATGAATTTTCCGGTTGCCATGGTGATCGCGGGCTTACTGCCCGCGCTGGTATTTATTGACCGCGCGATTATGATCGTCGAGGTTATTGGAGAATTCGCTGCTACCGTCACCGCGCGCGACGAAATACAGCGCTTCGGTCGCCGCCGGATTCAGCGCCGCGTTCAAGGCTGCGCGCCCGGGCAAGGCAATCGGCGTCGGCGGCAAGCCAGGGCGCATATAGGTGTTGTAGGGCGTGTCGGTCTGCAAATGAATCTTGCGCAAGTTGCCATCGAAGGTCGGGCCAATGCCATAAATGACGGTGGGATCGGTTTGTAGCAGCATGCCGCGCCGCAAACGATTCACAAACACCGCAGCGACCTTCTGTCGATCTGCAGCGGTGCCCGTCTCTTTCTCAACAATCGAGGCCATGATCAAGGCTTCATAGGGATCTTTATACGGTAACTGCGGCGCGCGCTTGGTCCAAGCCTCATCAAGCATTTTCAGCATGCGTTGGTGCGCTTGCTGCATCACTAGTAAATCGCTGGTGCCACGATCGAAGAAATACGTATCCGGGTAAAACAACCCTTCTGGAAAGCCATAGCCCGGCGCGACTTTCTGCATCAGGGTGGCCACATCCATTTCAGCGCTGTCCTTTCGCAGGTACTTCTGACGGCTCATCTCGGCGCGCATCTGCGCAAAATTCCAGCCCTCGATAATGGTGAGCGATTCCTTGATGGTGTTACCGCGCGCCAGTGTATCCAGCAGCGAGAGCGGCGTGGTACCTCCCTCGACCCGGTAGCTGCCCGCCTTCAGACTGCGGGTGCCCGAGCCACGCGCGAGAATCTCCATCAGGATTGGCGAGGCCGGCACCCCAGCCTCTTGAACTTGTCGCATCGCAGCACGAATACTGCTCCCCTGCGCAATATTGAACTCAATGGCCGCAGAATCAGGCGGCATCAAGGGTTCCCGAGCCCAGTAAATAAAGAAAGCGGCAGCTGCCAGCACCAGAAGCGCGAGCAGCGCGACGAGTTTTTTAAAGACTGCCATTTCAATCCCCAGACCGGCCAACGCGTTTTTGAGCGCGCCTCTATAATTCGCCCCCAATGATAGTCGCGAAACCGAATTTCCCGGAATTCATGTCGGCGCCCTCGGGCTCCTGGCCGGATTTCCTCGTCAGCCTTGGCGCGACTCGGGCCAGCGACGGCCATGATAATCACCCTGACTTTGCCCCGCATCCCGACGCCGGAACTGGCTTTCTTTGCGGGCTCGGCCACCTCGGTGTGATTGAGGCCAGTGGCGACGATGCCGCCGGTTTTCTGCATAACCAACTCACCAACGATGTTCAGGGCCTCGATCTAGGCCACGCGGCTCTGGCGGGTTATTGCTCGCCGAAGGGACGACTGCTCGCAACATCGATGGTCTGGCGAAGCGCCACCCGTGTTTTTCTAGCGCTGCCACGTGAAGTGCTGCCAGGCGTCCTCAAGCGGCTACAGATGTTCATCTTGCGCTCGAAAGTCAAACTTCACGACGCTAGTGACCAATGGGTCGCTATTGGCGCTGCCAGCGCGAACTTCGATGCCACGCCATCTGTCTGGGATTGTGATACGGATGAAAACGGCACCCTGATCCGGATGCCGGACGCAGGCAAGCTGCAAAGACTAGTGTGGATCGGCACCCCCGAAAAAGCCCAGCAACAATGGCTGGCATGGTCGTCGCAACTCCCTGCGACATCCTCATCCACCTGGCGCTGGAGCGAGATCATCGCCGGATTGCCTCAAGTCGTCGAAGCCACCCGCGAGCAATTCGTGCCGCAGATGATCAATTTCGAACTGGTCGGTGGCGTCAATTTCAAGAAAGGCTGCTACCCCGGCCAGGAAGTCGTGGCACGCAGTCAATACCTCGGCAAAACAAAGCGTCGCACCTTGCTGGCATTTTGCGATGATGCAACCGCCGCTGCCGGTACTGAGGTCTTCTCATCGGCCGACCCCGAACAACCCTGCGGCATGGTCGTGAATGCCGAGGCGGGCCCTGATGGCCGCATGGCTTGCCTGGTCGAACTCAAGATGGAAGCGCTCGCAGCAAGCGTTCATCTGCGCTCGGTCAATGGACCTGCGCTGGAATTCGGCGAACTTCCCTACGCACTGAACGCAGAGACATGAGCGATATCTACGTCTACTATCGGGTGCGAAGCGAGTTGGCTGCGTTGATGCTGCCCCATGTGCGGGCAATGCAGGAAAGGCTGCGCGAAGAATACGGCGTTGATACGCTGCTGAAACGCCGCCCCGAAGAAAAAGACGGCGCCCAAACCTGGCTAGAAATTTATCCCTCGGTACCAGATGAATTTCTTGGTGCCTTGGAGCAGGCGGCGATTGATGCGCACTTGCCGATCGACGGCGGGCGCCATATAGAAATTTTTGTGGATTTGCCCCAATGTGCCTGATCGTTTTTGCCTGGAAGCTGATACCGCAGTGTCCGCTCGTGCTGGCCGCGAACCGTGATGAGTTTTTCTCTCGGCCCGCACAGTCTGCCGATTGGTGGTCCGATCAACCCAACGTCTTCGCCGGGCGCGACTTGGAGGGTGGCGGCACATGGCTCGGAATAAATCGACAGGGGCGCTTCGCGGCACTGACCAATATCCGCAACGGCTACGAACCCTCGCGAGAGAAGCGCTCACGCGGTGAGTTGGTGTCGAATTTCCTTGGGCAAGATATTTCGGCACAAGAGTATCTCGAGCAGGTTCGTTCAACGGGCGACCAGTACAACGGCTTCAACCTGATTCTGGGCGATGAGCAAGCAATGTACTGGGTGTCGAATGGCAACGAGAGTGACTGGCAAGCGATTGAGCCTGGCATCTATGGATTGTCGAATGGGTCATTGGATTCGCCATGGCCCAAGGTGGTACGCGCCAAAGCGCAATTTGCCAGCTTACTGTGTCAGGGTGCGCCGGACGATGCCTATTTTGAGATGCTGTCGGATACCACACGGGCTGCCGATAGCCGACTGCCTGATACAGGTGTCAGTCTGGAACTCGAGCGCATGTTGTCGCCCATCTGTATCGAATCCGAGCACTACGGCACACGTGCCTCCAGCATTGTGCGAGTGCATGCTGGTGGTCTGGCAGTGCTGAACGAGCGCGTGATTCGATAGCCGGCTGAAATAGCCTCAGCGACAGTTTCAGCTACTGCTAAAGCTTCAGCGTCATGCGACGGTGCGGAATTCCCGCTTCTACAAACTCGTCGCCCTCGATTTGAAATCCGTGCTTGGTATAAAAATCGACAGCATGCGTCTGAGCATGCAGTACCAGGACATGAAACTGCCTGTGCTTGGCCTCTTGCAGCAGCGCCGCTAACACCTCGGAACCGATGCCCTGCCCACGCGCTGATTTGCGGACCGCCATGCGGCCGATATGGCCATCGGGCAGCAAGCGCCCCGTTGCGACCACTTGCCCTGCTTCATCGTAAGCCACTGCATGGGTACTGACCTCATCGGCCTCATCCCATTCCAGTTCAATCGGTACACCTTGCTCGACGACGAAGACTTCCACCCGCAATGATTGCGCGTGATCACGCAAGCTGTCCCAGTCACCCGTGATGATATTCAGCTTCATAAAGAGAGTCGGTAAAAAACCATCGCTAGCACGCTGATGATTCTTTTTCCATTGCCATCAGTCGCTGACGCCACGCATCGGGTACCGGCACACTTTTACGTACCCGGCTATCCGCGTAGACATACATCATCTCGCCAGACACGAGTAATTGATCGCTCTGATAAATCTCCAGGATAAAGCGCATTGAACTGCGACCGATCTCGGCACAGCGCACACCAATCTCCAACACATCATCGAAACGCGCCGGTGCGTGATACTCCACACTCGCCTTGCGAGCGAACATTTCCAGACCCGCCTCGCCTTGTGCAATGACATCGGGTAAGGCAGTAGCACGCCAATACTCGGTGAAGGCCACATCGAAGTAATTCAGGTAATTGCCATTGAAGACAATCGCCTGCATATCCACTTCCGACCAGCGTACCCTGAGCTGATGAAAGAACCGAAAATCCTCACGCGCCATACAACGATCCTTTATTTTTCCAGTAAACCCGAGCGCCACTGCTCACGCAGCTTAGGGGCCTGTTCATAGGGATCGCCTGGGTCACGCGCCTGCAGAATATCCTGCATGCGGCGTTCGACATTGCCTAACGCTTGTGGATGCGAGTAGATATAAAACTGCCGCGCACGGATGGCATCAAAGGTCATCTGCGCAACCTCAGCTGCACTGACCTTACCGGCGGTGACTGCTTTTTCCAGCATGGCCTGGGAGAGTTGCTGGCTGCGTGTGGGATGTTCTGAGGGTTTGGTATCTGCCGGTCGTACGGTTTCGGACTGGCTAATCCCGGTGGGTACAAAATAAGGGCATAGCACCGACGCGCCGATGGTGGAGTCGATCAGGCTAAGATCGTGATGGAGCGTCTCGGTCAGCGCGACCACCGCATGTTTGGAGACGTTATAAACCCCCATAGCCGGTGGCGTCAGCAGACCCGCCATTGAGGCGGTATTGACGATATGGCCTTGATAAGTCGGGTCCGCTTTCTCACTGGCCAGCATGATGGGCGTGAACAACCGTACCCCATGAATCACGCCCCACAGATTCACACCCAGCACCCACTCCCAATCCTGTTGGGTGCTTTCCCAGATCAAGCCACCTGCGCCGACACCGGCATTATTGAATACCAGGTGAATCACGCCAAAACGCTCTAGCGCCGATTGGGCCAACGACTCGACCTGTTCACCACGACGCACATCGCAGTTTTGGGACAAGACCTCGGCACCGAGAGCAACAGCGGCGGCCTCGGTTTGTTTGAGACCTTCTTGCTGAACATCGGCCAGCACCAGACGCATGCCGAGTCGCGCACCTAACAGCGCAAACTCACGCCCTAGCCCACTCCCTGCACCGGTGATCACAACAGTTTTGGCGGCGAAGGATTGCATGTCGGATTTTTACAGGGTGAGCCGTGGTCAGACCAGCTTCACCAGTTGCTTGCCAAGGTTCTTACCACGCAGCATACCGATGAACGCCTCAGGCGCAGCGGCGAGACCTTCGGCGATGGTCTCGTGATAGTTCAGTTTTTTGGTGGCGACCAATTGCGCCAATTCGGACAGGCCTTGCGGCCACAACTCGAGATGCTCGGAAATGATGAAGCCCTGCATCATCAGGCGCATCGATAACACCTTGTGCAACGAGTGCACCGGCATCGGCTGACCGTCATAGCCAGAGATCATGCCGCATAAAGCAATCCGACCGAAGGGGTTCATCTGATTCAAGACGGCGTCCATCACAACACCGCCCACGTTCTCGAACAGGCCGTCAATGCCATCAGGCGCGGCGGCTTTGATATCGCCGAACAAGTTGCCCGCCTTGTAGTCAATACACGCGTCGAAACCAAAGCTGTCGACCACTAGCTGACACTTTGCTTTACCACCCGCGATGCCGATTACACGGCAGCCTTGTAGCTTGGCGAGCTGGCCCACCACACTGCCTACAGCGCCGCTCGCGGCAGACACTGCAATGGTTTGCCCAGGCTTGGGCTGCAAAATCTTGTTCAGTCCATACCAAGCTGTCATACCCGGCATACCGACAATACCCAGATAGGCAGACAAGGAAATCTGAGTGCTATCGACTTTCTTGAGCATGCTGCCATCGGAGACACCCATCTCGCTCCAACCCAACATACCCACCACCTTGTCGCCCACCGCAAATTTTGGGTGATTGGAGGCGATCACCTCACCTGCAGTACCGCCGATCATGACGTCATCGATGGCTTGCGGCGCGGCGTAGCTCTTGATGTCCTCCATGCGCATCCGCATGTAGGGATCAAGCGAGAGGTAATGATTACGGACCAGAAGCTGCCCCTCGCCGATCTCCGGCACCGGTACAGTCTCTAGTCTGAAGTCTGTGGGCGCTACGCTCTCTTTCGGACGTGCGGCGAGAACAATGCGCTGATAGGTTTGCATGGGAAGCCGTTAATCTAGTCGATGTGATAGTCCATACACTGCCGCTCCGACCTGACCGCAGCAACGAAAGGCTTGAGCGCAACATGCTGCGGATGATTCTGATAAGCGTCGAGTGCGGCCGCAGATTCAAACACCGAGTACAGCACCACGTCATAGGTGCACTCGTAGCCGGGCTGCGCCAGCGCGACCTCAAAGGCAAGCGTGCCGGGCACGATATCCGCGCAAGTGTCCAATAGAGCCTTCATTTTTGCTGCGTTGGTCGATTTGTCAGCGCCCTCGGCGTGCTCCCTCAACTGCCACATTACGATGTGCTTGATCATTATCCATTCCGTTTAACCATAGCGAGATTAGCGCCCCTTGAGGGCGGACGAGGATAGCACAGCGCCTTTTCTGCGAAACTTCGGTGCTATCGGCAGCTCACTCGGCGTAAGTTTTTGTAAGTTTCAAGAAAGCGAACTGTAAGTTTTCAAACCTACACTCGCCTGCGATGCTACGGAAATCCGTTGCAAACATATAAACATAGGGAGACACCATGGCCTCAGATCAGGCAACTGACCACGTGATCACGCCAGAAGAGCGGAAGGTCATTTTCGCCTCTTCGCTAGGCACGGTATTCGAATGGTACGACTTCTATCTGTACGGTTCGCTCGCCGCCATTATCGCCAAGCAGTTTTTTGCTGGTACAGACCCCAACACGGCGTTCATTTTTGCCTTGCTCGCATTCGCAGCAGGCTTCTTGGTACGTCCATTCGGCGCGATCGTATTCGGTCGCCTGGGTGACATGGTCGGGCGCAAGTACACCTTCTTGGTCACGATTCTGTTGATGGGTGTCTCCACCTTCATTGTCGGTCTGTTGCCCAATTACGCGAGCATCGGTATTGCGGCACCGATTATTTTGATTACTCTGCGGATTCTGCAGGGCTTGGCGCTTGGCGGTGAATACGGTGGTGCTGCGACTTACGTTGCAGAGCATGCACCGGATCACAAGCGTGGTGCTTTCACTGCCTGGATTCAAACCACCGCAACGCTCGGTCTGTTCCTGTCGCTGCTCGTGATTCTCGGTACCCGTACCGCGATTGGTGAGGAACAGTTTGCCGATTGGGGCTGGCGTATCCCTTTCCTGGTATCAGTGTTCTTGCTGGGTATCTCGGTCTGGATCCGTCTCTCGATGAATGAGTCGCCGGCATTCCAGCGCATGAAAGAAGAAGGCAAAATTTCCAAGGCGCCGATTTCTGAAGCGTTCGGTCAGTGGAAAAACCTAAAGATTGTGCTTCTCGCATTGGTCGGCCTGACAGCAGGTCAAGCAGTCGTTTGGTACACCGGTCAGTTCTATGCGTTGTTCTTCCTGACGCAAACGCTGAAAGTCGATGGCCCAACCGCCAACATCCTGATCGCTGCCTCGCTGTTGATTGGTACGCCTTTCTTCATCGTGTTCGGTTCTTGGTCCGACAAGATCGGGCGCAAGAAAATCATCATGGCGGGCTGTCTGCTGGCGGCCCTCACTTACTTCCCGCTGTTTAAGGCGCTCACACATTACGCCAACCCGGCGCTAGAAGCGGCGCAAACCAATGCACCAGTGGTGGTGGTGGCAGACCCGGCCGAATGTCAGTTCCAGTTCAACCCAACCGGCACCAAGAAGTTCACGTCGTCTTGCGATATTGCGAAAGCAAAGCTGGCGGCCGCCTCGGTTAACTATAAGAACGAGGCTGCACCTGCAGGTACGACAGCGGTGATCAAGGTTGGTGATAAAGAGCTGACCTCGTACAGCGCGGTGGGGCTGCCGAAAGAAGAAGCAACAGCGAAGGATAAACAGTTCACCGAACAGCTGAAGGCGCTAATTGGTGAAGCGGGTTATCCGGCCAAGGCTGATCCGGCTCAAGTCAACAAACCGATGGTGCTGGTCATCCTCGTGATTCTGGTGTTGTACGTGACCATGGTCTACGGCCCAATCGCCGCCATGTTGGTTGAGATGTTCCCGACCCGCATCCGCTACACCTCGATGTCACTGCCCTACCATATCGGTAACGGCTGGTTTGGTGGCTTGCTGCCGACTACCGCATTTGCGCTGGTCGCCTATCAGGGGGATATTTACTACGGATTGTGGTACCCGATCGTGATCGCGCTGTTCACCTTCGTGATTGGCACCCTGTTTGTGCGCGAAACCAAAGATAACGATATCAACGCACACGAATAAGTACTCGCTGATTTAACTAAGCCGCCGGTTCGCCGGCGGTTTTTTTTCGCGTAAACGCTGCGGGCAAAACAGCGATTTAACCAACCAATTCAAACATCCTGTTTGATCAAGTGTTTACTGACGCTGCATCATTCGCCGCTTGCGCCGATCGCCAATGTGTACTGACGCTGCATCATTTGCCGCTTGTGCCAATCGCTAATCCCGGCTGAATTCGTTGTTTTCACGTTACAGATTTAGGTAAAAGTCACGACAAGAGCACCTGCTCGTCGTCGATCCCTCACCCACCCCCCTATCCGTAGGGAACTAATTAAATTACAGTCTCGCCAGTCCGAAGTTATCGTTTTAATAACTCGCCTCAAAGCGGTTTCTCACGCCGCGTCATGGATTGGAGCTGCCATGGACATCGAATGGCTTGAAGACTTTCTGGTGTTATCCGATATGTCGAGCTTCACCCGGGCGGCTCAGGCACGCAACGTCACGCAATCGGCGTTCAGTCGTCGCATCCGTTCACTGGAAGATTGGATTGGTATTTCGCTGGTCGATCGCGACACGGTCCCGCCTCGGCTGACGATGGCGGGTCATTTGTTCCGCGACGCTGCACGTGAAATGGTTCGACAGTTGCAAGATACCCGTATCGCCCTTGGCCATCGCAGTAAAGTATTTTCCGGACTCAAGCTGTTTGTCGCGCAATCGCTAGTCCAGGAAGCTTTACCGGATTGGATACAGCAGATCAACACGCGCATCAGCGGTCTCAAGTTCGATATCCATGCAGGTGAGACGTATGAGGGCGTCATCGCATTGAGCAATGGGCGTTGCGACCTGCTGATGGCCTACCATAGCCCGATCGTGCCGATGTCGATCGACGAGAAAATGTCACCGTCCATCACGCTCGGGCATGATCGTTTGGTGCCAGTCAGTTTGGCGGACGAGTTCGGCTCCCCAACGCATCGGCTGAGCGAGTCGAAGCTTCGACACTTGCCCCTGCTGGCCTACCCACCCGAGACATTTTTCGGTCGTATTTGCAATGGACTCATCCGGTTCCGACCAAGTGATCCCAATTTCAATGTCATCGTCCAGACTGCCAATGCACGCGTACTGCATACGCTC
Organism: Oxalobacteraceae bacterium; assembly: GCA_021299035.1. Taxonomy (GTDB): domain Bacteria; phylum Pseudomonadota; class Gammaproteobacteria; order Burkholderiales; family Burkholderiaceae_D; genus Pernthalerella; species Pernthalerella lacunae. The sequence continues at coordinate 22,109 of JAJTGD010000001.1, forward strand.
GCGCGCGCTGGTCTGGGTATCGCCTGGCTACCCGAGCGTTGCGTTGCGCAAGATATTGCGAAACGCCGACTTGCTCTGGCGGGCGATGACGAATGGAGCGCGAAAATTGATATCAGACTCTATGCATCACACGAGCGAGCCCGACTGCTGAATGGCAACCTCTGGGACAACATCCGGGACATGAAAAATGACAACCTTGTCGTGCGCTAGGGCATTCAATTGAACCTGCTAGCACATAGGTCGATGACGGCTTCAACCGAAAGTGAGTCCCCGTGAAAATTGCACTCAGAGTTATCGGCGATAGTCTGTTTAACCGACTGGCGAAAGAGATCGCCGCACAAGACTCTACGTTTCCACGGCGGCTAGGAAGCACCCAATTGGTAAGCTGGCAGCTTGAGCGCCTGGAATCACCGTTCCGTTTAGATTACCTTGACACCGAACCGAACCAAGCGGCGGTCGTATTAGTTGAGATTCGAGACGCAACACAAATCGAAATGCTGTGGGATTTCGGTCGTCTCGAGTATCCAAGTCTGTGCTACCGCGTGGATTCCGACCTGCCCCCTGTGCCCTTGCTGTTGGTGTTTGATGAGCATGCGAGTGCGCCCAGTGCACTCGATATTCCAAAATTAGTCAGCGACTGGGTATGTGGCAAAGACGATATGACCGAAGTGGCACGACGTGTCGTCACTGCGCTTCGACGTCATAACTGCTTACTCGATGAACTTGGGCTTGGTCTGCTGACCTTGAATTTGGAATCCCGTCGTCTTATTTACCTTGGCGATTTCATTCAGCTCTCCCCCGCCGAAGTACCGTTGGCCGAATTGTTCATTAGCCATTTGGGTAGCGTGATACCGATGGACGAAATTCTATTGATGTTCAAACTCGCTGGACGCGCTTCGACGGGAAGCAATATTCGGGTGACGATTTTCCAGCTTCGATTCAAAATTGAATTAGTCACCCGCAACCAGCTCACCATCACCTGTGCCTACGGCGAGGGCTATGCCTTACGACCCGGCAAGGGTTCACCCCGCCCACCGGAGCACCTTGAAGCGCGCCAGATGATGGCCCCGTTCCACGCCTGAGATCTTCCACAGTATTCGCGCGAGCTGCGCGATCACTAGTACTGTGGGATCATTACACGACGTATTTTTCAACTCCCAGCGCCGCCGCCTGCGTCACCAATGCACAACCGCAGCGCCCCATTCTCAGAGTAACCATGATCGAACTTCGCAAGAGCGAGCATCGCGGTGTCGCCCGTCTGGACTGGCTCCACTCACGGCATAGTTTTTCATTTGGTGAGTTCTACGATCCGCAGCATGTGCGTTTCGGACCGCTACGCGTGATTAACGAGGACCAGGTAAAGCCGGGTTGCGGGTTTGGCACCCATGGTCATCGTGACATGGAGATCATCTCTTACGTACTCTCCGGTGAGCTTTCGCATCAGGACAGTATGGGTAATGGCTCGGTGATCCGACCCGGCGATGTGCAGCGCATGAGTGCCGGTACCGGAATCCGGCATAGCGAGTTCAATCCATCGTCAACCGATGCTGTCCATTTTTTACAGATCTGGATAGAGCCATCCCAGCGAGGCATCCCCCCAAGCTATGAGCAATCAAACATCGACAATGCCGCCAAGCGCGGCGTGTTGCGTGTTATCGCATCGCCTGACGGGCGCGAGGGCTCCGTACGGATCCATCAAGATGCACTCATCTACGCCAGCCTGTTATCAGGGAACGACCGCGTCGAGTTCGCGCTGACACCCGAACGGCGCGCCTATGTGCATGTTGCGCGCGGGACCGTTAGCGTCAACGGTACGCGCTTGGAAAGCGGTGATGCGTTGAAGATATCGCAAGAAAGTCGACTGCTATTCGACCAAGCCGGTGATGCAGAGTTACTGCTGTTCGACCTGCCATAGGTGCGGCCGCCGTCACCACATCTGTATTCACTTACCAAACTTGCCAATCGCATCGGGCGCCGCTATGTCAAGCGCCCGCCATCGCCGTGCGGTGGCATAATCTGGTCTGACGTCCGGCATGCGGCGGTCGCGAGGTATCGCGACGCCGCATTTGCATTTGAGCGCCGGCTTGCAGGAACCCCTAAATGCCGCAAAGCACTACCCACTCCGATCACGCGAGTCTGACCCACATGGCCAGCTGTGCACTGCCAACGCCTTGGGCAAGCTTCACCTTGCACGCGTTTCTTGAAGCCAGTACCGGTAAAGAGCATCTCGCGATGACCTTGGGCGACATCAGCAATGGCGAGCCAGTGCTGGCCAGGCTGCACTCCGAGTGCCTTACAGGCGATACCCTATTCAGCCAACGCTGTGACTGCGGTGCCCAGCTGGAGGGCGCCCTCCAGCGCATCGCCGAAGAAGGGCGTGGCATCCTGCTCTATCTGCGTCAGGAAGGGCGCGGCATTGGTCTGGTAAATAAAATCCGTGCTTATGCGCTGCAAGAACAAGGCGCGGATACGGTTGAAGCCAATCATCAGCTCGGGTTTGCCGATGACCTTCGCAACTACGATGTATGCGCACCGATTTTCCAATACTTCGGTATCCGCTCATTGCGCCTGATGACCAACAATCCCCGCAAGCTCGACGCCTTGAAAGAGCTGGAGATCAGCACCGAGCGGGTGGCCCACATCGCCAGCAGTACTGACCAAAACCAGCGCTATCTGCAAACCAAGGCCAATAAGCTTGGCCATCTGCTCACGCCGGCCCGCACCCGCACCAACGAATAAGCCTGAAATGCGGCTGCCTGACTTGCGCAGCGGCAGGGCCGGGTAAATCATTGATTTTGATCATGTATCGGTTTGTCATTACTCAAATGGCAAAAGGTTCAAGCACGTAGCCTTGGCGGTGAGGGCTTTGACGTAATCTCCTCGTTTCCGCCTAATCCCCTCTTAGGTTTTGCTCTCCGTCGGAGAGCATTTTTTTTCCTGGTCGAAAAATCTCTGGCCGCGTGCCAAAATACGCACCGGAAACATCACGGGTTTCAATAACAAAACCAAGAGAACTAGGAGAGCACAATGTCAGCCGCAAGGAATACCCTTCGCATCACCCTGCTATCAGCCGCCATCTTGCTGACCAGCCACGCATCTGCGCAAAACGTCTCGGGTGAAGATCTGTACAAGCAGCAATGCGCGGCTTGCCACGCGATACAGAAAGACGCCCCGCCCGGAATGGGGCCAAACCTGCACGGTGTGGTGGGTCGACCTGCCGGCGCTATTGCGGGCTTTGCGCACTCGAAAGAGTTCAAAACCGCGCTAAAAGGCAAGTCTTGGAGCCCTGAGCTGCTAGACAAGTGGCTGGAGAACCCGCAAAAAGTCGCCAAGGGCACTTACATGATGTACCAGCAGGCCGACCCAGCCGTGCGCGCGGCGATCATAGATTACTTGAAAAGCGTCAAATAACTCACTGATAAAAAACCAGAAACTGAAGCGTGAGCTTGTTCAAGCTCACGTAGTTTCTGAGCTGATACCCGGTCCGTTAGACAACTCGGCGCTGTAAACCAGCGCCGCAAGGAAGCTCATGTCCTCCCCGCTGCTTTTCACGCCTATCGCGCTTGGCCCACTGACGCTCGCCAATCGAATCATGGTGTCACCGATGTGCCAGTACTCCGGTCACGACGGCAATGCCAATGGCTGGCACTTGGCGCACCTCGGTTCTCTAGCGCTTTCCGGCGCCGGGCTGTTAACCATCGAAGCTACCTCAGTCAGCCCTGAGGGCAGAATTACGCCCGGTTGCCTTGGCCTCTACAACGATGAGAATGAGCGTTCGCTCAAGACCGCGGTGGATATGTTGCGCGAGGCCAGCAAGTCGAAGCTGATGCTGCAAATCGCGCACGCGGGACGCAAGGCCTCAAGCGCTCGTCCATGGGAAGGTGGCGCCCTGCTCTCAAGCGCAGAAGGAGGCTGGGAAACCATCGCGCCATCGGCATTGCCGCACAAGCCAGAAGAAGCAGCACCACGCTCCATGAGTCGCGATGACATTCAGCGAGTAATCAATGATTTTGCGGCAACGGCAAAGCGCGCGCGTCGGCTCGGGTTTGACGCGATCGAGCTTCATGCAGCGCATGGCTATTTAATTCACCAATTCCTGTCGCCGCTGTCCAATCGGCGAGACGATGAATACGGTGGCTCAATGGAAAACCGCATGCGCTTCTTGCTGCAGATTTATGAGGTGGTGCGCGCCGAGCTGGGGCCGGAAATCGCGCTCGGTGTCAGGGTCACCGGCAGTGACTGGGTTGAAGGCGGTTGGGATATTCATGATTGCATCACCCTCTGCCAGCGCTTGAAGGCGGTAGGCGCCGACTTTGTCGATGTATCTTCCGGTGGGGTTTCGCCGTTACAAAAAATCAGTATCGGACCCGGTTATCAGGTGGCCTTTGCGGCGCAGGTGAAACAGGCGGTCGGCATCCCGGTCGTTACCGTCGGCATGATCACTGAGCCTGAACAGGCCGAATACATCCTTCAGTCCGGCCAAGCGGACATCGTGGCACTGGCGCGGGCTTTTATCGCCGATCCGCGTTGGCCGTGGCATGCTGCCGCTGCCCTTGGGGGCAGAATCGAGGGGCATCCGCAGTATTACCGCTGCATGCCCGCCAAAATGCCCAAAATCTTCGGCGATACCAGCACTAATCAGCGCTAGCAGCCGAGCCCATGTCCCGGTATGGGTTTGACAAGCAAAAAATTTTCAAAACGCGTAGAAAAAGTTTTCACCGAGTCACGGTCGAATCGGCAAGATTGGTCCTGCAAACGCATGGACAAGGCTTCTCCGCTTCAATATGATGTCCGATTCGCATTTAAAACGCTGATACAAGCGGAGGAGATCCCCCATGTGGTCACAAGTTTATGACCCGTTCAACAATGTTTGGTTGTCGACCATCGCTGCAGCAATTCCTGTTGTGGTGATGCTGGCGGCGCTTGCCTTCTTCCATATCAAAGCGCATATCGCCGCGCTGATGGGTTTGGTGTCAGCGTTGGTGGTGGCTATTGTTGGCTTCACAATGCCTGCAGATGCTGCGATTTCTTCTGCGCTCTACGGCGCGGCCTATGGCCTGTTCCCGATCGGCTGGATCATTCTCAACGTGATCTTTTTGTACCAGCTGACTGATCGCAAGGGACAGTTCAAAATTCTTCGTGAGAGCATCGCCGGCATTTCCGGCGATCGTCGCTTGCAGCTGCTGCTGATTGCGTTCTCGTTCGGTGCGTTCTTTGAAGGTGCTGGCGGCTTCGGTACACCAGTCGCAGTCACCGGTGCAATGCTGATCGGTTTGGGTTTCGCACCCTTGGCAGCTTCAGGCTTGTCGCTGATCGCGAACACCGCGCCTGTGGCTTATGGCGCACTGGGCACGCCGATCATCGCGCTGGCCGCAGTGACCGGCCTCGACATGCTGCAACTGTCCGCTATGGTTGGTCGCCAATTGCCGGTGTTCTCGCTGATCGTTCCGTTCTGGTTGGTCTGGGCGTTCTGTGGCTTCCGCGGCATGTTGGCGGTGTGGCCAGCGATTCTGGTCGGTGGCGCTGCGTTTGCGATTCCACAGTATTTCATCTCCAACTTCCACGGCCCATGGCTGGTTGACGTTGGCGCTGCGGTTAGCTCCATGGTTTGCCTCACCTTGTTCCTGAAAGTGTGGCACCCAAAAGAGATCATGACCTCGCCGTCAGGCAAGTTCGAGGGCGCCGATGAACAAGCACCCGCAACCCTAGGGCACGGTTACTCGCGTAAAGAAGTCATGGATGCCTGGACACCATGGCTCGTACTCTCGGTGATCGTACTTCTGTGGGGCATCCCAGAGTGGAAGAAAGCACTCGACGGTATCTCGATCATCAAGATCGAATGGTCCCACTTGCATAACGTCATCCAAAAGATGCCGCCGGTTGCACCAACACCGAAGATCGAAGAAGCGATTTTCAAACTCAACTGGCTATCGGCGACCGGTACCGGCATCTTCATCGCGTCGGTCATCTCTGCATTCCTGATGGGTTATCGCGTGCGTGAGATGCTAGCTGTGTATTGGGACACGCTAAAGCTGCTGAAGTACTCGCTGATCACCATCGCTGCGATGCTCGCGCTCGGCTACTGCACCCGCTACTCAGGTGTGGATTCCACGCTCGGCTTAGCGTTTGCCAATACCGGCATCTTCTATCCGTTCTTCGGCACCCTGCTCGGATGGTTGGGTGTTGCGCTGACAGGTTCCGATACCGCATCAAATGTGCTGTTTGGTGGTCTGCAAAAAACCTCGGCCGAGCAGCTCGGTTTGTCGCCGGTTCTGATGGCAGCGGCCAACTCATCGGGCGGTGTGATGGGCAAAATGATCGATGCACAATCGATCGTGGTCGCCTCGACCGCGACCAAGTGGTACGGCCACGAAGGTGAGATCTTGCGTTACGTGTTCTTCCATTCCATTGCACTCGCTGCTTTGGTGGGATTGTTGGTCACCTTGCAGGCTTACGTTCATCCGTTCACGCTACTCGTGATTCCATAAAACCGAGTGACTGAACCGCGAACCGTGCAGTGCTGCAAGGCCTGCACGGTTTTTTATTTGCTGCCGAGCTAGAAAACACAGCCAATTAACGCAATTCGATTGAGAGCCCGCAATCAACGTGCCGATCGATTTGCATTTATCGCCGCTAGCCGAAAAGATGTCTGCTCCTTCCACAAACAGGAGCAGACATGAATGGCATCTCGCAATCGGGCGCTTACGGTTCGCAAGCCCTGTCACCTCAGGGATTTTTCGGCAGCATGCTAGGCGCTCCGGTCGGTGGGCTGATTGGTCGCGGCATTGGCGGCATGTTTGGCCAATCTGGCGCCGGCAGCCAGATCGGACAGCTTGCAGGTGGCATTGGCGGCGCGCTACTACCTTTCTCGGCTGATCCGATGCAAGCCTATGCACAACAACTCGCACAACAGCAAGTGCTTCAACAACAACTCCAACAACTTCAACTGCAGCAACAACTTCAACAACTTCAACAACTCGCGCAGCAACAACAACTTCAACAACCTTCACAGTTTCAACAACCCTCACAGCAGCAGCAACTCTCTCCACAAGGATGGTTCGGCAACCTGATCGGTCAAATCGGTCAGCCGCTTGGGGGTGCCATTGGCGGCATTTTTGGTCAACCACACATCGGTAGTCAGTTGGGTGGTTACGCCGGACAGCTTGGTCGCATGCTGCCGTTCTCGGCTGACACCATGCAGCAGGCCTATGGACAACAAACCTATGGTCAACAAGCACCGACGCAAGCGTATGCATCGCAAGGCTATGCACCGCAGGGTTGGATCGGCAACCTGATTGGCCAGATCGGTCAACCCGTCGGTACCGCGATCGGTGGGCTGCATGGGCAACCGGCATTGGGTGGGCAGATCGGAAGTATCGCTGCACAGATCGGTCGGCTACTTCCGTTCCAAGCCGATCCCGCACAACAAGCCTTGGTGCAGCAAATGGCACAGCAGCAGTGGGCACAGCAATTAGCGCAAATGCAGCTGGTACAGCAAATGGCACAGCAGATGGTGCAGCAATTAGCGCAGCAGTTATCCCAGCAGCAGCCCTATGCCACTGCTGGTCAACAAGCCTACGGTGCAGGCCAGACCTTGCACTAATGGGGGCAAGTGAGGCGCCGGCCGAAACCGGCGCAGCAGTCTCTATCCGCAGTAAAGGAGAACATCATGTCAAGCATCCAAAGTAGTCCGGGCCGCGGTCGGTACCTCGTCAGCAGCGCTAGTGGGGCCAAGCTGTCCACTTTCTTATCCGAAGTCGGCGCACAACCCGAGGTAAAGCTGGTCGAAAAGATTGGCCCGTCAGAAGCACCGCACACCGCAGTGTTCGATATGTCGCATGAAAAAGCTGCGCAGCTAGAGAAAAGCTTCGCTGGCGTGGGCGAGCTCAAGATCGAGCCGGATCAGCGGGTGAAGATGATGGACAAACCGGCGACCAGCCAATAAACCGTCAATGTCGAAAGGATTGTCATGGCCACTAAATCAGATTCCGACAAAGCTTCAGCGGCGTCAAGTACGGGTGTAAATCCGGCTTCGGCTTCGGGGGCGGCGTCAGGTGCGGGCATCAATCCAGCTTCGGCAGCGTCGAGCCCGGGTGTGAATCCGGGCTCGAGCGTGAATCCCGCTTCACGCGGGATCACGCAGCGCAAGGGTCAGTTTCTGATCGCACCGCGCCGTAATCTGGGAATGCAAATGATGGGGATTGCACCACTGAGTTTTTCGATGGTCGAGCAGGCGCTGAAAGAATCACCCGATATAGAGATCATTGATCGCGTTGGACCAAAGCAGGTGGTTGGCGCACTCGGCACCGGTATGCAAGAAGGCGGTGTGCTGGTGGCGCTCATGCATGAAGACAAAGCGCAGGCACTGGCACAACAGGCGCAAGGTCAGCTGATTGTTGAACGTGATCAGCCATTACAGCTGCATGAGGTTAGCTACCTGCAGCAGCCACCTTTGGCCAACTGTAATTTGCCAGCGGCCGGTGCTGCGTTTACGGCAGAGTTTGTGGTGATGGGCAAAGGACAACCGGTTGCCGGTGCCGAGGTCTACTTATACGGCAGCATGCTGCCCGCGCAGGGCGTCACTGATGCGCAGGGCCGCGTGCGGCTCGCACTCTATGGTGAAACTGCGGCCAGTCTGCGTAAGCTATACGTCAAGCCACGCGCTGACTTCTGGAGCTTCTACCAAATGCAACCAGATATCAGCGACACCGAGCTCAACATGGTGGGCCTGCGCGCACTCTCCGATTGGCCCAGTCTTAAAAACTTCCCACAGCAACAGCAGCTGACCTGGGGCCAACGCGCGATGCGATTGGATCAATTGCCTAATACTTTCCGCGGCCAAGGCGTCAAAGTGGCGGTGATTGATTCTGGTTGTGCTAACTCGCATTCAGATCTGACGCAGGTAGCGCGCGGCTATGACATCGTCAACAAGTCGGTCAGCACTGCTACATGGAATATCGACACACTCGCACATGGCTCTCACTGCACCGGATTAATCGCAGGGCTTGACTCAGCTGGCGGTATTCGCGGCTTCGTGCCGGATGCAGAGATTCATGTCTGCAAGCTGTTCCCGGGTGGGCAGGTCAGTCAACTGATTGATGCACTGGAGTACTGCATCGAGCAGCAGATTGATGTGGTGAACATGTCGCTCGGTGGTGCCGAACCCTCGGAAGCGCTCGAGCAGCAAATCGTACGCGCCAGGCAGGCGGGTATTGCCTGCATTGTGGCTGCGGGTAACTCGGGTGGCGTCGTGCAATACCCTGGGTCTTCACCGAATGTACTGACGGTTGCCGCCATTGGTCGTGTCAATGAATTCCCGGCGGATAGCTATCACGCACAGACCGTCACGCCGGTGGTGGATGCCAACGGCTTCTTCTCGGCCAGCTTCACATGCTATGGCCCTGAAGTATCAGTCTGCGCACCCGGCGTAGCGATTACGTCGTCCGTACCTGAAAATAGCTATGCCGCGTGGGATGGCACCTCGATGGCAGCACCTCATGTCACCGGTCTTGCAGCACTCGCTCTGGCGCATCATCCAGATTTTCGAGGGAGCGGACAAATGCGAAGCGCTGCACGCGTAGAGCGACTTTTTCAGATCATCAAGCAATCATGTCAGCCACTCATGCTCGGCGACCAGCGCCGTACCGGCTTTGGTTTACCCGATACCTTGCGAGCAGTCGGTTTGGCCGCACCACAAGGCCTGCCGACATCTGCCAGCACCAATGCCGGACTCAGCGCATTAATGGGGATACCGGCAATGCAAGCGATTCGCATGGGGTACCGCGATCTGCCGGCACTACAAGCGCAAAGTGCAGCGCTTGGCATGCCGCTCGGACTGATGTCATTCCCGTTCTCGGGTGGCTACCCGCCCTCTTTGAACACCGGCATGATGACTAGCCTTTGGTAGAACTGTACTGCTGCACGTGGCGCTGATCACGCCGTCATTGCCTAGTTTTTCTTTAACTTAATTTCTGTGGCATGACAAATGGTCTGATGGCGCATGAGGGTGCGGTGGAACTTGTCAACCACCGCACAGTCATCATAGACATCACGCCGCGACAAGGAGCATCATGCAACCACTTCACCATCAGCTTGCGCCAGAACACGCGCTCGCATCGCAAGATAGCTATAACCCGAGTCGGCTACTGGATACGCTGCGCGAGCGGATGCAGCTGAAGAACGATGCCGCGCTTTCACGTGCACTGGAGGTGGCGCCGCCCGTCATTAGCAAGATACGGCACCGCGCACTGCCGGTAGGTGCCTCGATGCTGATTCGCATGCATGAAGTAACCGACCTCAGCATTCGTGAACTGCGCGATCTGATGGGCGATCGTCGCGCCAAGTACCGCATCTCGGATATTCAGGGAAAACCGAAAGCGCGGTCGCCTTCGGCCTTGGGAACCACTGCGCAGAGTTGATGTTGCTGGCGTCGGCTAGATGAGGTTGATGGCACCGGCGAGCGGATATTGACGGCGCCGGTTAAGTGAACAAGTTAAACGTGTCGAAACTGCCCGACAGCAGCGACTTGCTGTCGGCATGGCCGAGCCAGCCCTCAATCAGGCTGGCGTAGACACGACGAAAATCCGTGCTGAACTTCAAGTTACCGCCCTCGTCCAGATCCGTGAGTAATGGCACGCCACCGTAGTGACCGCCTCGCACGCGATTACCAATCACATACATTTGATTAGCGGTGCCATGATCCGTACCTAAGCTTGTGTTTTCAGCAGCGCGACGACCGAACTCCGAGAACACCAAGACACTCACATCATCCGCGCGACCAATGCGCTGCATATCGCCGATAAAACCGGCAACCGCGTCCGACACATAGGACAACAACCGACCATGTAGCTCGGCTTGCTGCACATGCGTGTCAAAGGCATTGTGGCGATACGAAACATAAAACAAACGCGTTGGTAGACCCGCATGAATCATCGAGGCCACCTTCGGCAAATCGAGCGAGATAATGCCGTAGTCGACCGGTGTCTTGTAAGCCTCCCAAGCCGAACGCACCAGCTGCGATGCTTGTCGCGCACTTTGCGCCACCTCATCGAGGTATTTGCGTGAAGCGCTACCCGCCTCTGCAGTAACCGCGTTATCCAGCAGCGCACGACTCTGGCGCAAGCCCTTGCGCGCAAAGCGCTCGGGATCATCGAACACCACCGGCACATGCCGCGCTGATCGCACGGCAAGCGACTGCCGCTCATCGATGTTCACTAAAAAATTCGGAGTGAGCTGCGGATCAATTGCATCCGCCACGCGACCCAGCCAGCCATAAGGCTCACCCGTGTTGGGCGCGCCGGTGTGCCAATACGCAGCCGAGGTGAAGTGCGAGAACGACGGTTGCGCATAACCACAACCATGCACAATCGCCATCTTGCCGTCTTTGAACAAACGCTCAAAGCCCGACATCGAAGGATTGAAACCGAAGCGGTCATCAATCTTGCGCACCTTGTCAGGGCGAATACCAATGCGTGGACGCAAACGATAGTAAACATCATCCGCATACGGCACCAAGGTATTCAAACCATCATTGGCACCCGACAGCTCAACTACAACCAGGATAGGCTGCTTGGTTGATGTCGCCGCTGCAGCCGGAAATGGCAAGCCCAGCGAAAGACCGGCGGCACTCAAGCTCTTTAGCAAGGTACGGCGCGTGAGCAAAGCCTGATCGTGACGATGCTGGCCGTGATTGTGCAGATGATCGTGTTGATCATCCTGATGATGGCTCTGCAATTGTTGGTGATGATGAGTTTTCACGCTTCGCACCATGCGGCTTAACCTAATTGGTAAACAGGGAGTGACAAGATCACGTGCAGCGTATTGCGCAGCGCATCTTCCATATAGCTGTCGGCGAGTTTCAGATCAGAGGTGCCGAGATCTGTCGCCAGCAAGCTAGCTAACTTGGCGCGTGTATCGCCATCCACCGGCACCACCAAAAACCGCAGCAGCAAATGATCAACCGCTTCTTGCGCAGTACGGCAGCCCGCATCACGCACCAGCTTGGCAAGATCAAGTCTCGCTGGCGCACGGGGTATCGGCTTCACCTTCTCAATTGCTTTTCGCCACGCGTGGTAACTCGCCAAGCGCGTATTGAAATCTTCATCGCGATCGTTTTGCATCGACATCGAGGTCACCTCTTTACCATCCGGCTTGGTGGCGGTGGTGATATCCGCGCCCATCGCGAGCTTGTCAGCGACCGGCACAATGCCGTAGCGGTCTTCGGGCACTCGGTCAGTGGCGACAAAATCAATCGGTGGAAACACCGTGTCGTAAACAAAATTACCCCTGACCAGCAGCAGGCCCGGCGTAATCCAGCTGTTACCGCTGGCCCAGCCTGCAACGTTCGGTGGGAACAGCAGCTTCTGCCCCATGGCATCGGTCAGATTATTAAAATCCGGGATCCCTGGAATTTCTTTCAGACCCATCCTGCGGTAAGTCGAAACTACCAGTTCAACCGGCGATTTAATGCGCGTGCCGACTGAGGCATCCGCGTAAAAATCCTGCGACAAAAGCAGTGTCTCGAGGAAGGGTGCGATCTCGTATTTGTTATCGCGCAGCAGCTTGCCCAGCTTGACACGCATCTCGGGCGAAATCTCTTCGCGAACAAAATAGCGGTACAGCTTACTGGCAATGAATTCTGCAGTGACGGGCTTCGACAGAATAATGTCGATCACCTGCACGCCATCAAACTTACCCTGACGACCGAGCACGGTCTTGACACCATCATCATGCTGCGCCGGATTGATCACAAAATCCAAACCGCGGTAATTCCAACCGGTAAAGGCACGTGCCGCCTCGCGAATATCTTCTTCGCTGTAATTGCCCACACCCATCGAGAATAATTCCATGATCTCGCGCGCAAAGTTTTCATTTGGTGCGCCCTTCACATTCACCGCAGCGTCCAGATACGCCAGCATCGCCGGGTCTTGCGCCACAGCGATTAGCAGATCACGAAAACTACCGGTGGCTTTCGCGCGAAGCGTCTCGTTTTGTTTGAGCATCTTGCGGTAGTCGCGTACTTTCTCATCGCTGGTCGCAAAATGGCCATGCCAGAAGAGCGTCATTTTTTCTTCTAATGGACGCGGCGTGTTCAGCATGCGGTTGGCCCACCAATAGCCGATCCGTTGCGATTCCAACTTACTGACACGCAGCCAGTACAAATACCGATCTGCTACCTGCTGCAGCCGGCGATTCCCCTCCGGCTTTACTTTCACGCCCAATGCTTCGCCCTCGGCCTTAGCCTTGTCGGTTGCGGCGGGGCGTGAGGGTGAGAAAGGATCCAGCCCGGGATCGAACGCCCCTGAGGCGTCGAATGGTGGCAAGGCATGACGAATCGATTGATACCGAACCAGCGTGCGCACCGCTACAGCGGGCGTCATCTTTGCGAAACGTTCGACCTCGGTTGGGGTTCCACCGAAACCCGCGCGCTCCAGCAAATGCGCTGCGCGGTCACGGTTCCAGTCCTTGGCAGGGATGGGGGCAAGTTGATCCTGCCATTCAGCAGGGGCTGCCGATACGGCCGTCGCGACAAGCGCGAACAGCACGGAAGAAACGTTTCGAATGATTAGATTCATGAGAGCTAGCCACCAACAACGACTGTAACTTAGGGCGGCGGCACCAGCGGCTGCAGTGACGGAAAAACCGGCGGCCTATGCATTAGCGGGCAATAGACTGAAGCTTATTTTCGGTGTGTCAAAGTTGCAATACGTCAAATCATGAATTACCTGACACCAAAACCGTATTCAGCCGAGTAGGCGGCTGGCGACCTGCTCCGCAGCGAATGGGTGATGCGCGCCGCTCCGATTCGGGGCAAAATCCGGTAGTTTCCCAGAATCAAGATTTACAGAAAGACATCGATGAAACTCACTTTCTCTTTTTCAAAACGTAGCGGCCTGATCGCCTTGTTGGTCGGCGCGGGTGCTTTGGGCGTCGGACTCGTCACCGCCGCCGATACCGAGAACGATTTGCTGGAGCGCGCGAAGCAAGTATTTCGCCCCCTGCCCAATACTGCCCATGTGGATGATTACCCGCATTCGGCAGCCCGAGTAGAACTCGGCAAAAAACTCTTCTTCGAGACGCGTGTATCCACCGACGGCCGCACCGGCTGTGTCAGCTGCCATAACCCAAGCCACTACGGTGCAGATTCTTTGCCGCGCTCGGTTGGCGTGCATGGCGTACTCATGCCACGCAATGCGCAGACGGTCTTTAATACCCCGCTGCTGGTATCACAGCACTACGGTGGCAACCGGGTCAGTGTTGAAGAGCAGGCGTGGAAAGCACTCACCAGCCCTTTTGCCTACGGTAACAAGACCTTCGCCGAAGCCGAAGCAAAGCTGCACACGCTAGGCTACAAGCCCTTGTTTGAAGCCGCCTTCCCAAATGAAAAAGAGGCAGTGAGCGCGCAGAACTGGGCAATCGCCATTGGCGCCTACGAGCGCACGCTACTCACCCCGGCGCCCTTTGATCAGTATCTGAAAGGCGATACCAAAGCCATCAGTACTGATGCCAAGGCCGGGCTAGAGAAATTCATCAACTACGGCTGCGCCGGTTGCCACAATGGCTCGACCGTCGGCGGCCAGAGCTTCCAAAAATTCGGTCTGGTTGAGGACTACTGGAAAGCGACCGGCAGTGTCGAGATCGCCCACTTCAAGGGCTATGACAAGGGCAAATTCCACGATACCGGCAAAGAGGAAGATCAATGGATCTTTAAAGTGCCGCAGCTACGCAATGTGGCGATGACACCGCCCTACTTCCATGATGGCTCGGTCGCGACACTGGATGATGCGGTGCGCGTGATGGCACGTGTCCAGCTAGGTCGTCAGTTGCAAGACCAGGAAGTGCGCCAGATCGTCGCCTTCCTCGGAACACTGACGGGCGAAGTGCCCAAGCAATTCAAGGAAGCGCCGCAGTTACCAGTCGCGGCATTCCAGCGACCATAGCGCCGAGATAACCCGCGGCCAGCAAATTTAGTTTGTAATTTAGAACTGAATTTCACTTTAATCTAGATACCCGAGGAAAACAGCCTGATCCTTATACAAAACTAATACTCAACATTAGTTACTTGTAGTACATTCTGTTTCTGCACTTCAACCAAGCAAATCAAACCTAAGGGGGCGGCACCGTGAAGGGCATCGTCTTCCGTGAATTCATCGACATGGTGGAGTCGCAGTTCTCTACTGAAACTGCCGACACCATCATCGAAGCCTCCTCGCTGTCCACCAACGGCGCGTACACCTCGGTTGGCACCTATCCGCATCAAGAGATGGTGGATCTGGTCTCCAACTTAGCCACCCAAACCGGCATCTCAGTCCCCGATCTATTGCAGCATTTTGGCCGGCATTTGTTTGGGCGTTTCGTGGAAATTCACCCCAACATGACCAATGCCTTCAGCGATGTTTTTTCGTTGTTGAGTGCACTTGAAAACACCATTCACGTGGACGTCAACAAGCTGTACCGCGACGCCGAAACACCGTCGTTCACCTATGAGCGAGACGGTCAGCAGCAGATGGTATTCATCTACCGATCACGCCGCCGAATGGCCGACTTTGCCCAAGGCTTGATCGAGGGCTGCGTCGCTCATTTCAAGGAAAACATCACCATTCAGCGCGCCGACCTACCCTCGCAAGGAGAAGAAGCTCTGACGCGTTTCACCCTGGTACGCACCACAAATGCCAACGCCTGAGGCGTTACTACAGCGACGCCTAGCACGCGAGATCAGCGCGCGGCAACAAGCCGAAAGTCTGCTTGAACAAAAAAGTCTGGAAATCTACGTCGAGAGGCAAGAACGTCAGGCTACCCTGCAAAAACTGCAGGAAAGCGAAGAACGCTATCGTCTGATCGTAGAACTTTCGCCAGATGCCATCGTGGTGCAGATGGACGGACAAATCGCTTTCGCCAATCCCGCGGCGCGGCGGATGTTTGCCGAAAATAATCAGCGGCAGCTTATCGGCTCGACATTAAATGACCTGGCCTTGGAATCGGATGTGGCGCGCACGACGGAAGATCTCAGCGAGCGTATCGAAACCAAAGCAACGCGACTCGATGGCTCCCGCTTCGAAATTGCGCTGCGCTGTTTGCCTATGACCTTCGACGGCAAAACCGCTATGCAGGTGGTGGCGCGTGATATTTCTGATCGCAAGAGACTCGAAAAGGAACTCGCCCACTATGCTGCCCACGATGCGCTGACGGGTGTCAGTAATCGCAGGGCACTGATTACCTCACTCTCTGAAACCCTGGCCTTCGCCAAACGGCATGGCATGCCGTTTTGGGTGGTATTTCTCGATCTTGATCATTTCAAGCAAATCAACGATCAATTTGGTCATCGCGCCGGTGACCGTCTACTAGAGACCATCTCGGCGCGCCTTCGCCAATTACTTCGTCAAGATGACATTATTGGGCGCTACGGGGGTGACGAATTTGTGTTGCTGTTACGTGGTGGCCCGGAGGCACGACTCAGCACTTCACTATTGGAACGCATCATGCAAGTAATCTGCGAGCCTGTCGATTTCGACGGTCACACATTGGAAGTGACCTGTAGCCTGGGCGTCACCGCGTATCCGGAAGATGGTGATAGCGAAGATCTTTTGATCGAGCGCGCGGATGCTGCCATGTATGCCGCCAAATCTTCAGGCCGCAATCTCTATCAGCGCTACAATGCCGACCTCCAGCAGAAACACACAGAGCCAGCACAGATTCATCAGCACTCGATAAATCCGATGACCAGAAATCGCAAGTCATCGCCGAAGTCTTGATACTGGTGATGCGGTCTACCTCAACAAAGCGATCACCGAAACTGAGGCTTGCAAACATCTGCACCATCGGCAGGCAACTTCTCTCCCATCAGCTTCTGAATCGGCACCCAAAAAATCGATGTCGCCATCCTAACGATGGTTTGTAGGATATCGCCGGGGTTGGGCCCGACCTTGAACTGATCGAAACTGCCATTAACCTCGATCGGCGTCGCTAAACTTAGAAACTGTGCTGTCTTTGCTTGAGGTTGCAGCCGAACGCGAAGTCGTTCATCCATAAAATTTACCTGCGCTTCACCATTTACTCGCATGCGGCTGGTGTCAATCACCAACTGACGCTGCGCTAGTTTGCCATCATTCAGCGTGAAGCGACCCACCGCGCAGTTGACCACCGATGCATTCGACGGATCGAGTGTCGGCAGCAGGGCAACAAACAGATTCACTGCCCACAGGTCAAATACGCCAGAAGGTAGTTTTTCAGGCCAAACTGCGATATCGATACTGCCGTTGCCATGGGAAAGCATCTGCGACAACCGCGATGAACGCGAATTGACATCCATTTTCAAGCTGAAGCGTCCACCCAGATCACTCTCTGGTTTCAGTCGACGACCAATCACGCCGTAGTCAAAGCGATCAATATCGACTTTCAAGTCAGCCAGCACATCCTGCTCGCGCGGCTCATACGATAGCTGTAGCTTAGCCTCACCGCCGGGCATGGCTACGATGACGGGGCCAATCTCGGCCCGCCCCTTCAAGAGTCGCGCATCCAGCTTACCGCTGCCCAGCACATCTTTACCCGAGCGCACCTGCTCAACGCGCACCAACAGCGTGGCATCGGCCTTGGATAAAACCTGACGCGACAATAAGCCCTGCGCCTGGTCACTCGCCTCGACTGCTTTGCGCTTCACGCTTGCTGCGTCGGTTTTTTCGTCGGCTGCCGGCTTGCTGTCCATCGCCGACCACTGCTGTAGCTTGAAGTCATCAAGCTGAATCAGTGGTGCATCCAATGCGATATCGATTTTTGCTTTACCGCTGCTGGTATCAACGCCGCCGCGGCCATTCAACACACTGCTACCCACTTGTAAACGCAAGGCGTCAACCGCATAGCCGCGCGCATTCATCCGAAACCGACCCTCGGCCGACCACGGCCCCCAAGGGGGCAAGGACACTCGCGCCAAACGGTCCAGCGTATCTAAACGCTCACCGCGCACATCCAGTGCGAGTTCAATGTCACGTGCTTCCAGATCACGATCGACACTTCCTGAAAGTAGTAGTTTGGTTTTGGATGCCTCGACCATCAACTCGAAAGGAATCCGGCGCTGCGATTCTGCCAGCGCCTTCAGCGTGGCACTACGCAGCCTTAAGTTGAGCGGTAGATTGTCGACGACAGCGGTCAGTGCAAGCGTGACGCGCTCTCCCGGTTTGGCCGACAAACTACCTTGCGCAACCTGTACCTTCAGCTGCGACTGGGTATTCTCGTCACGTACGATAATGCGACCGCCACTGATCTCGCCAAGCACAGAGGCATTCGCCACCATGGTTGCCAAATTGCGTGAGCGGGTATCGATGTACAACGTCAATCGGTCGATATCCGCATCAATATTTTTAGCGAGCTTTAATTGACGTAGCGCCTGACTCACATCGACGGGTGCAGCGGATAACCAAAATTGTGTATGCGGCTCAGCCTCGCGCAAATCCAGCATGATCGCGCCGTCATAACGTGTACCGGCTATGTTGGCAAAGAAGGGTGAGCTTTGCATGTAACCATCACGCACTCGACCATCAAAGCCCATCTCACCCAGCGCCAGTTGCGAACCACGAATATCACGCGCACGCACACTGATATCTGCATCTTCCAGCACCAGCTTCGCTGGCAAAATAGGAATATCCAGGCTGGCTTTACTGCCCGCTTTAGCAGGTGCAGGTGGCGGTAGCAATTTATCGAGCTGTTGCAAATCAACGCTGCTAATCTCTAGCTTGGCGTTGAGACGTTGGTGGCTTTGCGTAGTGCTCTGGTCGAGTTGGCTATATAGACTGCTATCGCCCACCTGAAACACCAGATTCGACAAAGACCAGCGCTGCAGATTTCCTCTGACCCTACCCGCCAAAGCAATCGGTAGCTCTGATTGTGGGTTCAAGCCCAACCATGCTGCCACATCGCCAGCGCGCTCGGCGCCCAACGCAAAAGTTAGATCGGCGCTCTGATCCGCACCTTCCAACTGACCCGAAACACGCGCAGATATCCGCCCTGTTTGCACCGTGAGCGACACTGGCGAACTACCCGCTTCGATCGCAGAACGCAGTGAGGCGCCCGCCAAAGTCGCCACCAATGGTCGCCCGAGCAAACTCCCACGCAAAGTGCCATCAAGCGCTTTGTCACCGCCTACACCCAGCGACATCTGTTCCACCGTAAAGCTGACCGCCTTACCACCGACGACGTTACCGTAGCTAAGTCGACTCTCTCGTAGCTGCATCGATAGTGTCAGCGAGCGCATCAATGCATCGCCCTTTGCACCACGCGCATTGACCGACAATGACAACCCACCCAACTTACCTTCAACACCCGACACACCAAACAAGAAACGCGACAAGCCACCGATCGGTGATTTCTCAGCGCTAAACGACAGTGACAAAGACGGAGTGGCTTGTTGAGCATCTACTACGAAGCGGCCACGCATCGGCACCTGTTCAATCTCTGCCGCAACCGGTATCTCAAGCTTGCCCTTGCTGGATTGCAGCCGCATCGAGGCATTACGAATATCGCCGGGCAGGCTCAGCCATTGACCAACACCCAGCTGCAAGTCGACATCGAGTTCATCCAGCGCCTGCAAATCGAGTCGTGCACCCGCTAGGCTTTGGTACAACGCGCGCAAATCGGGCGGCGGTTCGTCTTTATCGTCCTGCCCCAAGAATGGCCGCAAATCCAATGCAATGATTGCGAGCGAACCGGTCAGCTTCGGCGTCTCCGGTCGCGCATCTAACTGCATCCAACCCGCCATACTCGATTTGCCGAGCGTGGCAGACACGCGCTCAAGACGTACCAAACCAGGACGAATCGCTACCTCACCGGATAATCCCGCAGCACCCGCATTCGGCAGCTTCACGCCGATCACTTTTCCGAACTGCGCTAGATCTGGCGCGCCCAAACCAAAACTCAGCGCACTACCTTTCTCGCCGAGCTTGCCCTGGGCCACCAATACGCCATCCGCAAAACTCAGCTGTGCCGATACCGGCCAGCCGGATTTACCGCGCAATAGATCCGCCAATGGGCCGCCATTGATGGCGAGTTGATAGGGCATGGTGCGCTCGACCATGCCTTTAGCTTTCAGGGTAATACCACCGCCAACGGGTACAGCGGCGTCGAGTTGATCCAATCTGAACTCTATGGGTCGCGCACTACTGCTCTGAAAGGTCACGGTGATGTTGTCGAGTTCCAGCTGGCGGATATCGATGCCTGCCACCTCGTGCGCATCAAAGGCTTGGCCGTCATCCGGCTCGCTAGAAGGTGAACCGTCAAAAGTCCAGTTGTTGATGTCATCATCGCGCTGCTGAAGCGAGAGCCGCACATCGCTGGCAGCAATTCGATCAGCGCGATAGCGTCCGGCCAGCAGAGGGATCAAGTCGAGCTTCAACTCCAATTGACCAAGTCGCAAAAAATCACCAGCGGCAAATCCCTTGGGCTGACCAATTGCTAAATCTCGTAGGCGGAGTTGCGGACGCAGTCCGAGCCGTAAATGCACCTTGCCATCAATACGCACCTCACGACCAACCTGCTTGCTAATCATGCGTGCAAGCGTAGCCCGCTGCGCATTGATGTCTATATCCACACCCACCACCGCCAGACCGACCACCAGTAAAACCGGCAATAGCAGGATCAGCACGCCAGCGCCCAGCCAGCGCGGCCAGCGCAACGGATTGGACGATTGGGTAGGCAGTGGTGAGTTCACAAATTTGCGGGGGTGTAGGAGCGAGCAGTCAGTTTGCTATTTTCGGTTGAAATTGGGTGGCTCTGCCAGTTTTAGCGCTCATCAAGCGAGTCATCATCTGAACCAAGCATTACGGAATTACACCTGTTCAGGATTATGGCGCCCCAATAATCAGCGATAAATACTGATTTGACACCAATACTTTACTCAAGATGGCGGCGACTCTTTATGTAGATTCTGAAGTAAAGCTTGTATCTGGTGCCATTTGGAAGATTGCCATATTTTCAACCGTTCTATAGAACAGCGATTCGGATTATTCTTTGGGTGGAGACTCAAAAGATTATTGAGCCAAAATTGGCTAATCACTTGGAATCATGAAGTTACCATCCAGCCTACCCATTTCCGCCCTTAGCGTTTCATTGATCGCGCAGATTCATGAGCATAAAGGTGCGCTTCGTTCAATGAGCCTACTGACGCCAGAAAAGCTGCAAGCGTTGCGCCAAGTCGCGACGCTTGAGAGCGTTGGTGCCAGCATGCGCCTCGGATCGGTCGATCTGTCCGATGCAGAAGTGAACCACACAATCTGCATGCTCAGGCAACGTCAACAATCGAGCTCATTCATCGAAGAAAAGGCTACGACTGTTTTGGAACCCTCCACGGCTCCAAATATACCGACTAGTCCCTACGATTTTTCTGCAGAACTACTTTCGGATTATGAGATTGATGAGTTGTTGATGCATCAATCGTCTGAGGTTCGTGTATTTAATGCAGACGAAGAACAGGCTGCCGGTTACTTCGAGGCATTGAATCGGGCGTTTGATTGGGTGTCAATTGAAATGCTTCGTGAAGAACAGCTTCACGAGCTGCACCGTACTTTGCTTAAGCATAGTAAGAAAGACGTTTGGCACGCGGGCAAATACAAAGCCTCGGCGAACCACCGTTCTTTCAATAACCCAGATACCGGGGCACGCTCGCAATTACCGGGCGCTAATCCCCTTGAAGCGCCCGCCAAACTGAGAAACCTGTTGCAATGGCTGCAGGGTGAAAGAGAACACCCAACTCAACACCCATTGTTGACCATTGCAGCCTTCATCGCGGGTTTCCACGCCATCCGACCCTATCAGGACGGTAATGCGCGCATGGGCTTGCTGCTGACCCGCTTGCTGCTGCTGCAGAGCGGCTACTCGCAAGTAGCCTATGCCTCGCTGGAAGCGCAACTTGAGCGCGATCGTGACGCGTTTTATACGGCACTCGATAGAACCCTGGCGGGAATTTACAACCCCAACCCGCACTGGGAGCCTTGGACCGCCTTCTTCCTTAGCTCGCTGGTTGATCATGCGCGGCGGTTGTTCAGTCGCCTTGAGCGCGACAAAGAGATTTTCTCGGCCTTGCCCAAACTATCGTCGGATATTGTGAATTTGGCACGTGAACACGGCCGGGTCACGATGGCGGATGCGATCCGCCTCACCGGCAGTAACCGCAATACGCTGAAGCTGCATTTCCGCAAGCTGGTGCATGAGGGCCGCTTGATGCGGCATGGGATGGGCGCTGGCGTTTGGTACCAGCCACGATAAGCACCAATAAAAACGGGCGGACTTGTTAAGTCCGCCCGCCTTATTTCTGGGCTGCAGATTTGTGCTGCAGCGCTGATCGGGAATCAGCGTTTATTGTTGAGCATTTCAATCTTGCCGTGCAGTTCGCCACCCTTGCGAATCTCCAACTCACCGCAGGCAATCTGACCGTGTATCACGCCCGTTGCCTCAATCACCAATAGTCGCGTCGCGGTAGCGGATTGATCCATACGACCTGCAACGACAATCTCTTCGGCGGTTGCAATGCCATTCACCACGCCGGAATTCATCACACGCAAAGTTTGCGCGCTTAGTTCGCCCTCTACGGTGCCATTTATAGTGGCCGCCGCCGGTACCATCAAGCGCCCCTTGGCGATCACACCACTGCCAATAAAGAGGGTTCCTTCTGGTGTTGTTTCCTTCATTGCATCTTCCTTATTGAGGTATTTCGCTCGCCGCAAACGCGCGGCTTAGTCGCGAATTGATCATGCTAGAGTCGGAGAGATAAAGCAACCTACAAAAACCTACATAGCCGTACTTAGATGATCTGCAGCGGCACACACAGTTGGTAGCCCACTAAGCGGATCGAGCGAATGCAACGATGCTCCGCGCCGACTTCAAACAGCTTTTTGCGCAAACGAACCATTTTTACTTCAAGCGTGGCTTTGCGCAGATCATCCGGTTGCTGCCCCAGTGCTTCCATCAACTGCCAATGCTCCAGCTGCTGCCCGGCGCTGGTGGCGAATGCCGATAGCATCTGCAGTTCGGCGCGAGATATCACCACGGAGCCTTTGGGCCCATTCAGTAACATGGCGCGCGAGTCGACCACAAAACCTTCGCCCCCGCTTTGGCTGGTAGGAACCTTGGCAAGTTCTATGCGGCGCTGTATCGCCGTGACCGCAGCCAGCAATTCTTCGACCGCCACCGGTTTCGAAAGATAAACGTCTGCACCACTGTCATAACCCGCAATACGATCATCGACTTGTGTGCGACCACTGGCCATGATGATGCCGGCACCCGGGTTTCCCTTGCGGATGCGCCGCGCCAATGACAAACCATTCTCGCCGGGCAGGTTGATATCAATCACAAAAATATTCGCGTGAAATCCAGCCGCCTCATCGTCTAGAGCCTCGGCACAGTCTATGCCCTGCACTTCATGGCCTTGTTGACGCAGCGCCTCTATGGTCACCGCGCGCAAAGCGTCATGATCTTCAATCACTGTGATATTCAATTTGGCAACCATACAATAAACCTGACCGAGAGTTCTTGCCGCTCGTAACGCACTGCGCCGCCCAGCAAGCGCACAAAATTAGCCACTAAATAAAGGCCCAAGCCGGAGCCCGAGTGCCGGCGTGCGCTATCGGCACGATAATATTTTTTAAACAACTGCTCTTCGTCGGGGAAAGTCGCGACACCGGCGCGCAGCGCCACCTCGTTTTCCACGCTGAGTTCGCAACCTCTCAGACCCTCGTGCATGCCCTGCCGCACACGTAACTGAACCATGCTACCGGGTGGCGAGTACTTGACCGCGTTGTCGAGCAGATTGGAGACCACTGACTTCAGCAGCTGGCGGTCGCTTTTGATGGTGATTCGCTCCTCGTGATACACCGCAAAGCGCGCCGGGTCTGGTGATTTGCGCAATGACTCTTCGACCACCTCATCAACGCGGAAGTATTCGTAATTCGAGATGATCTGATCATCCTCGAACTTTTCTACCAACAGACAGCGATCGATCAGATCGTTGATGCTTTGTAAGGTTCGGCGGGCATGCGACATCATGTCGCTTGTGGGCTGCGGTGTGCCGAACACCATGTGCAGCACCGACAGCGAGGTCTTTAGCTCATGCGCCAGCATTTCCATGAAGCGGCTCTGCAACTGAGACTTTTGCCGCTCGATCTCGACTTGCTGCGCTGAGGTACGGGCGCGCAACATGGCTAGATTGCGCGAAGCCTCATTACGAAGCGCACGGACCTGCAACAAGGTCACCAACACTGCGCCGGTCAGGATGCCGTGGATCAGGTACAGGTGCAGGTTTAGCTCGGGCGCATCGAACAAGCCCAGCGCATGAGAAGTCGCGACCAACAGCACGCTACAAACCAGCAAGTAAAACAGAATCAAGGTCCGCCTTGTAATGGGCGGCTGGGCATCTTCAGCAGCGGTCTGCCAGGCGTTACAGGAAATCGCCGTCGCCAACACTAACAAGGGAGACAGACTGACCAAGAGAATATTGGTGTACATCGCCGGGCGAACCTGCCCGAGCCCGATCAAGACCAGTTCGGCCGCAAAGGCAACCGCAGCTACGGTCGGGATCAACCTCAGTAGCAGTCGTGCCGGCTGGAAATCGCGCAAGAAAAAGTAGTGAAAGATAAAACTGACGAATACGTAGCCGCAAATGATCAGATTGCTAACCGTATCGATGGTCATGGCCGACAGCAGATCGCCGAACAGCACCCGGTTGTAGCCGACCAGCGTCATAGCGTAAATGATGGCCATCAGCTGGGTGATGCTGAACATCGCCATCATGGTTTCGCGCCACTGAACCCAGTGCAGCACTGCCCATAAAAAGAACAGCAGCAAAACGCCGAGCATCAGCCCGTACACCATCTCCTGCAGCAGACGCGAATGTTGAAACTCTTCCGGCGTCATCACCTGCACATGAATGAAACTGGAACTGGTGGTCGAAAGACGCAGCCAAATCTGGCGTGGCTCGGTCGATGCCGGAATGACAAAACCGTGACTAAGCGATTTGACCTCGGCATCCTGCCACTCTACATGGTCGCCGGCTTTGCGAACCCGGCCTGATGTATCGAGCGGGTCATGCAGCTCAAGATCATCCAGGTAAGTCGGACGTACCCGGACAACCCACGTGTCACCCTTGCGCGCGCCGGGGTCACCAGCAATGGACAGCTCTAGCCAAGTAGCAGAAGCGGTGAAGCCTCGGCTGAGGACACCGGTGAAGGGCTTTGCTGTGGCACGCTGCGCATCGGCCAGCGACATTTGGCCGCTGGGATCTTCGACAAAGGCACGCGCAATAATGCGGTCATCAGCCTGAACGAACGACGCAGCACACAGCAACAGCAGCACAGCGAATCGCTGCAGAAATCGCATCTCGGAGGTTTGTTTTTATTGATCTAGAGCGAATTATCGCAGACAGCGCGCCTAGGCTCAGGCCACCACAATCATTTGCCCAGCCTGACCCGCGCTACCGATCGCACGCTCAGCAGCGAGCAGCAGTAACTCTGCCGATGAGACGGTATCGCTGCATGAGGCAAGACCAATCGCCAGATCGATGCGTTGCTTGCCAGTTGCAGTGGCAAATAGCTCACGCGTGACCGCCGCATGAATCCGACGCGCCGCTTGCATCGCTTTGCCGGTATCGGTAGCGCGCAACACCAACGCAAACAGCCCATCACTGCGACGGCAAAGCGTGTCGGCGCGACGCGCGGTACGCGACAGTGCGCCCGTAAGGTGCCGGTCCAGCCGCTGAATGCCTGCGTGGTCTGTCGGTAGCGCCTCGCGGCCGTAGGGGGCGGGGCGAATGATTGCCAATGATAGTGGCCGCTGCTCTTTTTGATAGTGCAGACATTCCTCGCTCAGCGCGGCGATCAAAGCACCTTGGTTTCCTAACCCAGTCAGGGCATCCACATGCTCAGGGTGGTAGATGTCATTCAGCGGCTGTACGTCGCGCACGATGCGATGCCTCTGCTGATCGAGGCGATGAATGATTTGCGCGATATCTCTGCCTTCGAAATTTGCATCGAGTAGTACTTGGCGCAAGATATTGATCACCTGTTCAAAGCTGGAAGCGGAGATATCGTGCGGATGGTGCTGCTGCGCCATCTTGTGCGGATCGAAGCTTTCAGTCGGCCTGCCCAGCGTATAAGCAATCAACTCCGCATGATGCTTAATGAATTTTTCGGCATCGACGTTTTCGAAATAACGTCTGAGCGCGGGGCTGGCAGCAAACCGCTCGTGAAATTGCCGGACAAGACGACGGACGGCGGGCACGCCACCGTATTTGTCGAAAAGTGTAGGCACTGAATGAGACATTTGGACCCGATAAAACAATGCAGATAAGATGGATATTATATCTATAGTCAATATATATTGCTTCTTGGTTGTTTTGGCTAGACGTCGAATTGATATCCTTTTCAAGTGGCCTTAAGTTTTTGGCAAATTTGATATCCATCACACAGCCGTTCGCGAAGATCATGAACACTGCGGGAATTGCCATGACTTCTTGAATATTCGTCAGCCGCCATTGGTCAGCCAAGAGATCGCGCCAATCTTTCAGATACGTGCGCTGTGCAAGACCTACAGCTCGGGCAGTAACGAGGTTCGCGCGCTGCAAGACATCGACCTAGACATTTATCCGGGTGAATTCATCGTTCTGCTTGGGCCATCGGGCAGTGGCAAGTCGACCCTACTGAATATATTGGGCGGGCTCGACCGCCCTTCCTCAGGTAGCGCGCATTTCGCTGACCATGAGTTGAACGGTGCCAGCGACGACGATCTCACCCTGTACCGGCGCGAGCATGTCGGCTTTGTGTTTCAGTTCTATAACCTGATGCCCAGCTTGACGGTTCGTGAAAATGTCGAACTAGTGACCGATATCGCCGAGCACCCGATGCTGGCCGCCGAGGCGCTGCAGTTGGTCGGGCTGGGCGATCGAATGGATCATTTTCCGTCGCAACTATCGGGTGGCGAACAGCAACGGGTTGCGATTGCACGTGCCATCGTCAAGCGCCCTGCCGTGCTGCTGTGCGACGAACCCACCGGCGCACTCGACTATCAAACCGGCAAACGCGTGCTGGAGGTGATCGAGCAAATCAATCGAGAACTACACACCACCACCATTGTGATCACGCACAATGCCGCGATCGCAGGCATGGCGGACCGTGTGCTGTATCTGGGTGACGGTCGGCTGCAAAAAATAAGCGTTAACGAGCACAAGCTCAGCCCGAGCGAGTTGTCCTGGTGAAGTCGAGCCCAACATGACCGCGCTCGACCGCAAATTATTGCGTGACCTGAAGCGACTGTGGAGCCAGGCGCTGACCTTAGCGTTAGTGGTGGCTGCTGCGGTCGCTGGTTTTATTACGACGTACAGTGCCTACGACTCGCTGCAGTATTCGCGCGACCGGTATTACGCGGTGGGCCAGTTCGCAGATTTATTTGCGGATTTAAAGCGCGCACCAGATCGGGTGATGCAGCAACTGGCACAAGTGCCTGGCATCGCATCCCTCGAGGCCACGGTAGTGCGCGATGTGCAAGTCAGCATCCCCGGTGTGAGCGACCCCATCATTGGCAAGTTGATCGGACTCGATCCCAAGCATCCACCACAAATCAACCGCGTGTTCCTACGTAGCGGGCGCATGATTTCCAGTCAAAGTAGCGGCCCACGCGAGGTATTGATCTCGGAAGCTTTCGCGCTCGCACGCGGGCTACAGCCCGGTGATCATTTATTCGCACTCATCAATGGCAAGCGCGAACGCCTGCTGGTTACAGGTATCGCGCTTTCACCAGAATTCATCTTCGCAGGCTTTTCTGGCGCACCCGACTTAAAAGGCTATGGGGTTTTCTGGCTTGATAAAAAAGCATTGGCGAGTGCTTATCAGATGGATGGCGCTTTTAATCATGTGAATCTGCGTCTCGCACCCGGCGCCAAGCAGGATGAAGCGATTGCCGGTATCGATCATGTGTTGCAGCCATGGGGCGGCATCCGCGCCTACGGCCGCGATGAGCAGCTTTCGTACACCCGCGTTGAATCGGAAATCAAAGAACAACGGGTGCTGGGCACACTACTGCCTGCAATTTTTCTGGCAATTGCGGCTTTCCTGCTGAATGTGGTGTTGGGACGGCAGATACTCATGCAGCGGGAGCAAATCGCGGCTATGAAAGCACTGGGCTATGACAACGCGCTTATTGGTTGGCACTACATCAAGCTAGCGCTGCTGATTGTTGCCGTGGGTGTTGCGCTAGGCATGGTGACCGGCGCATGGCTGGGCGAAATGCTCACAACGCTATATCGCAAGAGCTTCAGCTTTCCTGAGTTTTATTTCCGCGTTCGCCCATCGCTATTGTTGAGTGCGCTGTTTACCACGGTGAGTGCTGCGCTGGCTGCCACTTGGCAAGCCATTAAAAGTAGCGTTCAGCTAGCACCGGCCGAGGCGATGCGGCCACGCGCCCCTGGTGTCTATCACCGTACCATCATCGAAGTCTTGGGATGGCGCGCAGCGTTCTCACCGAGTATGCGCATGGTGTTCCGCAATATGCAACGCAGCAGTATCCGAGCTGGCTTAACGGTGCTTGGCGTCGCCGCATCTATCGCCGTACTCATTGGCGGCACCTTCTGGGGTGATGCTATCGAGCTGCTACTTAATACACAATTTCGGCAGGTACTGCGTGCGGATATTAGCGTCGGTTTGATAGAACCGAGAAACATCACTGCCCTGCATTCGCTGGCGCGTCTACCGTATGTATCTGCGGTTGAACCGGCGCGCTCGGTGCCCGTTCGACTGGTACATGAGCATCGACATTGGCGCGGCATGATCCAAGGGCGGCCAGGTAGTCCACAGCTGCACCGGGTGGTCGGCTTGGATAAACGCGCGATGCCAATACCCGCTGACGGTCTGCTGTTGACCGACCGGCTGGCGCGTAAGTTGGGCCTGCGTGTCGGCGAGATGGTGACGGTCGAAGTTGAAGAAGGTCAGCGGACGACGCTCATGCTGCCGGTGGTTGCGGTGGTGAGTGAGCTGATGGGGATGAGCGCGTATATCGAGCGACGCAGCCTCAACCATTTGCTGCGCGAGGGCGATGTACTGAACCGGGCCACGCTGCTGGTTGATCGTGGCCATGAAGCCGAGCTGTTGCAACGCATGCAGCAAATTCCTATGGTGGCCGCAGCCTTTAGCAAAGCATCGATGCTGGCGAATGTGCAAGGCATCACCGCGCGTAACTTGCGAATTATCACGGGGGTGTTGACGATTTTTGCGTCAATTATCGCGGTGGGGGTGGTTTACAACCAAGTACGTGTTGCGTTGGCTGAGCGTGCTTGGGAACTGGCGAGCTTGCGGGTGCTGGGCTTCACGCGTGCCGAGGTGTCAAAAATCCTGCTGGGTGAGATCGTGCTGGAGATCGCATTGGCGATACCCATCGGTATGCTGGGTGGTCTGGCGCTGGCGAAAGGCATGGTCGCCTTGATAGCAACTGATGAGTTTTTCCTGCCGGCCCAAGTTCAGACCTCGACCTATGCGTATGCGGTGCTCTGCGTTGTCATTACCGGCGTGATTAGCGCGGCGATTGTGAACCGCAAGATTCGGGAGCTTGATTTGGTGGGCGTTCTCAAGACGCATGAATAAATGCGCTTTCTCCAATGAAGATCATCGGTAAAGAATATGAAGCAGAAAATTGGAGTGATAGCTGCACTCATCATTTTCCTTGCGATTCTCGGTTGGGCGTTCTATCCCAAACCATTCGACGTAGATGTCGCTGAAATTCATGTGGGCAATTTCGAGCGCACAATCGAAGAAAGCGGCAAAACTCGCCTGCGCGATCGCTACGTCATCTCCGCACCAGTCGCAGGCAAACTCGCCCGCTTGACGGTTCGTGAAGGCGACGCCGTACATGCAGGCCAAGTCGTCGCTCTGCTGTGGCCAGCACCGCCACCACTGTTGGATGAGCGACGTTTGCAAGAACAACGTGAACAAGTGGCAGCTGCAGAAGCCAGCGTCGCACGCGCGAATGCTGGCCTGCAAAAATCAGAACTCGTCCTATCGCAAGCGCAGGCAGATCTGCAGCGACAGGAGTCGCTGGCGGCGCGCGGGTTTATCTCACCGCTACAAATCGAAAATGTCCGCCTGACGGTTCAGCAGCGACAGCGCGAGCGAGAGATATCGGCCCAAGAGAGTAATGCCGCGCGTCACCAACTTGCGCAGCTACGTATCGCCCTGCAGCGTGTCAGCGGTAAAGAACCACTCGCCATACAAGCGGTTGCAGTCACCACGCCGAGTAGCGGCAAGGTGGTGAAGCTAAGACAGCAAAGCGAGGCCGTTCTGGCGGCGGGTGCCAACTTGCTGGATGTTGGCGACCCGGGAGCGATCGAAGTGATCGTCGAGCTATTAACCGAAGACGCAGCGCAGATAAAACCCGGCGCACTCGCCACATTGAGTAACTGGGGCGGGCCTGCCACGCTGCAAGCGCGTGTCCGCTTGGTAGAGCCTTCTGCTTTCACCAAAGTGTCCGCACTCGGGGTTGAGGAACAGCGAGTGAATGTCGTGCTAGCCATCACTTCGCTGCCTGAGGCATGGCAGACCCTGGGCGACAACTACAAGGTAGATGTCACGATTCCTGTGCAGAGCGCCACCAAGGTGACGATGGTGCCAGTCGGCTGCCTATTCCCGAGAGGTAGTCGTAGTGCGCTGTTTGTAGTTGATCATAGTCGCGCCCGCATCGAAGAAGTAGAACTGCTGGCGCGCAATGGGCGCGAGGCGTGGATTAAAACCACGCTTGCAGCTGGCACTAAAGTGATTGCCCATCCAGCCGCTGGCTTGAAGGATGGCGACCGCGTGAATATCATCGGCGTGAAATAGCTCAACCAGCTTTGTAGCCTAACGACGGTGCGCATAGAACTGGTTCTTGATGACTTGCACAACCACCAGATAGCTTATGACTAGCAATGCCAGCACACCAAAATAACTCGGGGGCAGCGGTACGAAACCGAAATAGGTACCGAGCGCGGTGAATGGCAACAAGATCGCCAGCGATACTGCCAACAATGAAGTGACCGCAAGTAATGGATGCGGGCGGCTCTTCAGCGGGTTGCCGCGAGTACGAATAATAAAGATCACCAGCACCTGCGTGCACATTGATTCGATGAACCAGCCCGTTTGGAATAGCGCCTCATTTGCTTCAAAAAGCCACAGCAGTAGACCGAAAGTCAGAAAATCAAATAGCGAGCTGACCGGCCCGATCACCCACATGAAGTTTTTGATGAGCTGTATATCCAGCACATGCGGCCGCTTTAACTCGGCATCATCAACGGCGTCCAGCGGAATCGCGATCTCTGACAGATCATACAAAATATTGTTCAGTAAAATCTGCGTCGGCAGCATCGGCAAAAAAGGCAGGAACACCGATGCACCTGCCATACTGAACATATTCCCGAAATTAGAACTACTCCCCATCATGATGTATTTCATGATGTTGCCGAAGGTACGACGCCCTTCCATCACCGCGCGGTAAAGCACATTCAAGTCATGCTTTAACAGAATCACGTCGGCAGCCGCTTTGGCCACATTGACTGCACCATCGACCGAAATACCCACATCCGCGCTGTGCAAAGCGGGTGCATCATTCACACCGTCGCCCAGATAGCCGACCACATGACCCCGTGCACGTAGGGCAGTAATGACACGCTCTTTCTGCGCAGGGTTCAAACGACAAAATACATTCGCCGTACTCACTCGGGCTTGCAAGCCCGCACGATCGAGTCGCTCAATCTGGCTACCGAGGACCACACCTTGGATAGGCAATTCCAGCACCTGACAAATATGCTGCGTGACGCGTTCGCTATCGCCGGTCACAACCTTCACATCGACACCGGCAGCAAGCAATGCTTTAAGTGCCTGCCGTGCGCTCTCTCGCGGCGGATCGAGAAAAGCTGCAAATCCGGCCAGTACCAGTGCTGATTCGTCATCGACTACGGCATGCGGATGATCGATCGGTACTGGCTTATGCGCAATTGCCAGCACACGAAATCCCTGAGTTTCTTGTGCCCGGTAGACATCGCGTATTCGATCTCGGAGGTCCCCGTCTAACTCGCTCATCTGATCAGCCGCAACACTATGGGTACACAGCCGCAGAATTTCATCCGGCGCACCCTTCACCACCAACAAGCGCTGCCCCTCTTTTTCCAGCAACACGGAAACGCGGCGACGCTCGAAATCAAATGGCACTTCGTCGATTTTCTTCCACCCAGCAATGTCGATTTTTTTGTGCGCCAGGATGGCCTCATCCATAGGATTACGCAGGCCGGTCTCAAACCAGCTATTCAGATAGGCAAGCTCTAAAACCCGTTCACTCTCAATACCTGTTGGGTCGAGATGCGATTCCATATGGACTTTGGCTTCGGTCAGGGTGCCGGTTTTGTCGGTACACAGCACATCCATAGAACCCAATTCCTGAATCGCTTGTTGCCGCTTGATGATCACCTGCTCACGCGCCATGCGTACCGAGCCGCGTGCCAAGGTCACTGACACCACCATCGGTAATAGCTCGGGTGTCAGACCCACTGCCAGTGCGAGTGCAAACAAAAAAGATGATAGCCAGGGCTTGTGCGACAGTAAATTGACCAGCAACACAAAAAGCACCATGCCGATGGTGAGGCGCAAGATCATGAGATTGAACTTGCGCGTGCCTTGATCGAAAGTGCTTATCCCAATCGGTGCCGAGATATGCTCGGCGATCGACCCCATGGCGGTTGACGAGCCGGTATGCACAATGCAAATTTTCGCGCTACCCGACAATACCGATGAGCCCATCAGTAGCGCATTAGTCGCCGCTTGCAGATCACCACCTTCCTCGACAATGAGCGTCTTGCGCTTCTCTACCGGATAAGACTCACCCGTCAAGACCGCTTGGTTGACGAAACAATCATGTGCTTCAACTACCAGGCCATCGGCCGGTACCAAGTCGCCCGCTTTGAGCAGGACGATATCGCCGGGCACGATCTCATTTACGACAATGCTTTGCTCGACACCGTCGCGCATGACACGGACGCGCAGCGCGATGGATTGCTTGAGTTTTTCAGCCGCATTGCGCGCGCGATGCTCTTGAAAAAAATCCAACGTGACGCTGGCCAGCACAATCACCGCGATGATGAAAAAATTCGTCAACTCGCCCAGCAAGGCGGACACCATGCTGGCCAGCAGCAGAATCAGTACGAGTGGATTTCTGAAATGCGCGAGATATTGCCGCCAAAGAGGTGGCTGGCGCTGTTCAATAAAGCGATTCTCACCGTAGCGCCGCCGCATCTCGGCGGCTTGCTGCGCGCTTAAGCCCAGATCAGGATGGGTGGGCGTGGGTGCCTGCAACCACCAAGCCGTCGTCAATACGTCAGTAGGTAGTTCAGTCGATAGCGATGGCATTGAGCACGCAGAGGGAACCGCGCATCATCATGCGCAATCACGCCAGCTTGCCTCGGACCCTATCTAATTGCGCACCAATCTGCGCGATTCATGCGCGCGCGCAAGTTGGCGGTATCTAGCCGCCCAGCTCTACCAACAAATCCTTGGCAGCCACCACCGCGCCCGGCTTGACATGGACACGCTTGACGACACCATCGGCCTCGGCGCGAATCATGGTTTCCATTTTCATGGCCTCGATGGACACCAGCGGGTCACCCTTGGCGATTTTCTTTCCGGGCTGTACCGCAACGGTCACCACCATGCCGGGCATTGGCGCGCCAATATGAAGGGCGTTGCCCTCTTCCGCTTTGGGGTGAGTGACGGCGGATACCACGCCCGCGTGCTGCACCCGAACCATACGTGGCTGACCGTTCAGTTCGAAGAACAGCTTGCTGATACCTTCGTCTTCAATTTCACTACGACCCACCAGACGAATCACCAGCGTCTTACCCTTATCGATGCTGACCGAGATTTCCTGACCATCTTTCAGACCTTCGAAGAACACATCGGTCGGCAGTACGGAGATATCACCATGCGCACGACGATGCTGCGCATAATCCGTGAACACCTTGGGGTACATAAGATAGGACGCCAGCTCTGGTTCACTGATTTTGCGATCAACCGCTTTTTCAGCAGTTTCGCGCACCTTGTCTAAATCAACGGGTGGCACATTCGCGCCATAGCGGCCTTCGAGCGGTTTACCGCCCTGCAGTACTTTTTTCTCGAGTGCTTTCGGAAAGCCATCCGGTGGGAAACCCAGCTCACCTTTGAACAAGGAGATCACTGACTCCGGGAATGCAATCTCTTTGTCGGGGTCGGAGACATCGGCAGGCATCAGATCATTCGCCACCATGAACAAGGCCATATCGCCTACAACTTTGGAGGTGGGGGTGACTTTCACGATATCGCCAAACAGCTGATTGACATCGGCATAGGCTTGCGAGACTTCGTTCCAGCGATGTTCGATGCCCATCGCACGTGCCTGCTCACGCAGGTTGGTGTACTGACCGCCGGGCATTTCATGGCGGTAGACATCCGAAGTACCGGAGCGGATATCTGCTTCGAACGGTGCGTAGTAGCGACGCACGCCCTCCCAGTACTGTGAGATTGCGAATAAGGCATCCTTCGGCAACTGTGGGTCTTTGTCGGTATGCTCAAGCGCAGCGAGAATAGAGCCGAGGTTGGGTTGTGCGGTGAGGCCACTCATGGCGTCCATTGCCGCGTCAACCGCATCGCAACCTGCTTCAATCGCCGCCAACACACTGGCAGCAGAGATGCCGCTGGTGTCATGGGTGTGGAAATGAATCGGCAAGCCGACTTCCTCTTTCAAGGCCTTGACCAGCGCACGCGCCGCGTTCGGACGGCAAACACCCGCCATATCCTTTATGCCGATAATATGCACACCGGCCTTTTCAAGTTCCTTGGCCATAGTGACGTAGTACTTCAAGCTGTACTTGCTGCGCGCTGGATCAAACGGGTCACCGGTGAAACAAATCGCACCTTCGCACAGTGCACCGGTTTCACATACCGCATCAATCGCGACGCGCATGTTCTCGACCCAGTTCAGTGAATCGAATACGCGGAATACATCCACGCCACCGGCAGCCGCCTGCTGCACGAAGTAGCGCACCACATTGTCGGCATAGTTAGTGTAGCCAACCGCATTCGATGCACGCAGCAGCATCTGAAACAGAATATTCGGCACCGCCTCGCGCAGCTGGGACAGCCTGTCCCACGGGTCTTCCTTCAAGAAGCGCATGGCGACATCAAAGGTCGCACCACCCCAGCACTCCATCGAGAACAAGCCGGGCAACAGGCGTGCGTAGTGCGGCGCAATTGCCAGCATGTCGGCGGTACGCATACGCGTGGCGAACAAAGACTGGTGCGCATCACGCATGGTGGTGTCGGTAAACAGCACCTGTTTCTGATCGAGCATCCAGCGTGAGAACTTGTCGGCGCCCAGTTCTTTCAGCTTGTCGCGCGAGCCCGGTTGAATCGGCAGATTGCGACCCAACTTCGGCATCGGGGCGTGTGGCAGGATGATGTCCGAGCCTTTGCGGCCTTTCATCTCCGGATTGCCATTCACCACCACATCGCCAATAAAGCGCAGCAAGCGGGTTGCACGGTCGGCGCGCTTGGCGAACTTGAACAGCTCCGGCGTGGTATCGATAAAGCGCGTGGTGCACTCGCCCGACAAAAACAGCGGGTGGTTGATGACGTTTTCAAGGAACTGCAAATTCGTCGAGACGCCACGAATCCGAAACTCGCGTAGTGCGCGATCCATACGCGTTGCAGCCTCGCCCGCAGTGGGTGCCGAAGCGGTCACCTTCACCAGCAATGAGTCGTAATACGGCGTAATCACCGCGCCTGAATAGGCCGTACCGCCATCAAGACGAACACCAAAACCAGAGGCACTGCGATACGCTGTCAAGCGGCCGTAATCGGGTGTGAAGTTATTCTCGGGGTCTTCGGTGGTAACCCGGCATTGCAAGGCATGGCCGTTGAGTCTGACCTCGTTTTGCAGGGGAATGCGTGCGCCGCGTTCGTCTAGCTGGCCAATCGCCAAGCCCTCGGTCACACGAATTTGGGATTTGACGATGTCGACCCCAGTGACTTGCTCGGTCACGGTGTGCTCGACTTGAATGCGTGGATTAACCTCGATGAAATAAAACTTGCCACTGTCGGCATCCATCAAGAATTCGACAGTACCGGCATGGGTGTAATTCACCGCGCGGCCGAGTTTCAGCGCTGATTCGCACAGTTCAGCGCGGGTGGTATCGTCAAGATACGGGGCGGGTGCGCGCTCGACTACTTTCTGATTACGCCGCTGCACCGAGCAGTCGCGCTCGAACAAATGAATCAGATTGCCATGGGTGTCGCCCAGAATCTGCACCTCGACATGGCGCGCACGGCGCACCAGTTTTTCGAGATACATCTCATCATTACCGAATGCGGCAGCGGCTTCGCGTCGAGCGACCTCAAGTTGGGACGGCAACTCGGCTTCGGATTCAATCACACGCATGCCGCGTCCACCGCCGCCCCAGCTCGCCTTCAGCATCAAGGGGTAACCCACCTCGGCGGCCATCGACTTTACTTGTTCGATATCGTGCGGCAGCGCCTTGGTGGCGGGTACCACCGGCACACCGGCTGCAATCGCAGCGTTACGCGCAGCGACCTTGTTGCCGAGCGTGCGCATGACTTCTGGCTGCGGCCCGATGAAAGCGATACCGTTGGCGCTACAGGCTTCGGCAAAATCCGGGTTCTCGGACAGAAAACCATAACCAGGGTGAATCGCATCCACCCCCGCCTCCAGCGCTAGCCGAATGATGTCGTCGATATCCAGATAAGCAGCAATCGGCTTCTTGCCCTCACCCACCAGATAACTTTCATCGGCTTTGAAGCGGTGCAGCGCAAATCGGTCTTCCGCCGCGTAGATAGCGACGGTGCGGATACCTAGTTCGGTGGCAGCGCGCATCACGCGAATGGCGATTTCTGAACGGTTTGCAACCAGCAGTTTGTGGATTTTTTTCATGGGGTGAGCCAATCGTGAATTGCGTCAGCCGCGCCGGGCCTTCTGAAGCCCGCCAACAGCGTAAAACCGTGATTGTACGCAAGCTGCTGCGCCGCAATAAGATTCTCTGCTGCACTAGGACTTTTGAACTGCCGCACAGGCGGCAACCCGGCGGGCGCCAATTCATTCAAAACAGTACGCCCAACCTCCAGCAAGCGATGCCCGTGCCGCATGGCCGTGACCGATACAGCGACGCTTCGCTTCCTGCGCCAACCTGATACCTACGGAGTTAGCTCGGCGGTTGAGGTCATTGAGACCCATATGTCCTGGGTATTTCTGGCGGGCGAATACGCCTTGAAGCTGAAGAAACCCCTGCGCAATGCCTATCTTGATTTCCGTAGTGTCGACGTCCGCTGCCGCGCCTGCGCCGAAGAATTACGCCTTAATCGACGGCTTGCCCGGGATATTTACCTAGGCCTCGAAACCATCTCGCTAGACGCTGATGGACAATTGCGGTTTGGCGCCGACGGTGAACGGGTGGATTGCGTGGTTCGAATGCGCCGGCTACCCGAACGCGTGATGCTAAGCACCAAGCTAGTGCAAGGCATGGTGGACCGCAATGTTCTGGAACCCGTCGCAACTTGTATCGCGCAATTTCATCGCAACTTACCGCCCTTGCAACCCGTGCCACACCAATGGCGAAAGACGATTGACGAGACAATAGCTAGCAATGCATCTGCCCTGCTGGCCTATCCGCATTGCCTACCGAGTGCGGAGGTCGACCGCCTGTGCCAACAACAGCACGCTTTCTTGATCTCCCATGCCGCATGGATTGATGCGCGTATTCATCAAGGTTGCATGGTCGAGGGGCATGGGGATTTACGCGCGGAGCATGTGTTCGTCAGCGATACCGTGGGCGCGATTGATTGTCTGGAGTTTTCAGCGGCACTGCGTCAGCTCGATTGCGCTGATGAGATTGGGTTTCTTGCGCTGGACTGCGAGCGGCTGGCAGGAGAAGCGGTAGGCAATGCCCTGCTTCAGCACTATCAGACGATCACGCATGACTATCCACCACCTGCGTTGCTGCACTTTTATCAGTCCGTACGCGCAGCAATTCGTGCGCGACTGGCTATCCTGCGCTTGTCAGAACCAAGCTATCGACCCCATCATGAGTGGGTGGGTCGGTCACGGCTATGGCTGCAACTAGCAATAAAGCATGCAGCTGCTATGCGCTCGGATCAGCCCTGCATCAGCTCAACAATCGATCCGCCTTCATGACAGCGCCTGATCGCCTCGGCCAATAAATCTGCGCAACTGACGACTTCGAGTTTGTTCGCCAAGGCGCTGCCGGGTGTGAGGCGCAATGGCACGCTATCGGTAATGAATACGCGCTCGATCATTGGGTCGCTGAGCACGCTTGCTGCATCTGCATTGAATAATCCATGCGCAGCCAGCGCCCACACTGCTGTCGCGCCTTGTTGATGACAAGCCCTTGCGGCGCGTAACAAGGTTTGCCCGCTGCTGATCAGGTCGTCAAACAGCAAGACATGCCGACCACTGACCTCACCCACCAGCAACTCACCACTCAATACGCCGGCGCTGCGAAATTTTTCGACGAAGCCCATGGTCACGCTCCGGCCGAGGCTGTGCGCCAAATTTTGTCGAAACAATGCCGCTCGCTTGACGCCACCGGCGTCCGGCGACACCACAGTCACCGCAGAATCGCCAAGCCGATCAACCAGCTGCTGGGCAAATAGCGCGGTACAGTCGAGCGTCTCGGTGCTGCAGCGAAATGCATTTTGAAACGCAGCCGGGTTATGCACCTCCAGCACCAATAACGCATCGGTGCCAACGGCTTCGAACAGTTGCGCTAGATATCGCAGCGTGACCGGATCACGCGGCTGGGTCTTGCGATCTTTACGTGCGTAAGCAAGATACGGCACCACGGCCGTCACTTCTTTTGCCGCGGCATCCTTGAGCGTTGCAATGAAGAATAGCAAGCGAGTGAGCTTGTCATTGACGCTTTGTGCTGGCTCGCCATACAGCGAGTGCAGCACGAAACAGCTACGCCCTCGGACACTTTGTAAGGGTCTGGCTTTGTGCTCACCATCCTCAAACACGCGCTCCTCATGGGGGGCGAGCGCCAATCCAAGCTGCTGTGCGATAGCGTTACCCAGCACATGACTGTGCTCAAGTGCGAACAACAAGAGTGAATTTTTTGGCATGCCGCGAATCTGACGATTGACCAGTACCGTATCTTGGGCGGCACGGCATGGCTTTCTTTGACGTGTTCAATGGCGATGCCGATGGTATATGTGCGCTGCATCAAGTGCGGCTGCATTGCCCGCGCGATGCGGTGCTGGTCACCGGTGCAAAGCGGGCGATTGCGCTTCTGAAAAACGTCGAGGCTCGTGCTGGCGACTCGGTAACGGTATTGGATGTTTGCGTTGACGAAAACCGCAGCGCGCTGTTGTCTTTATTAGATGCTGGTGTTCGGGTGGATTATGTCGATCATCACGCCAGCCAAGCGTTGCCGGACCACCCGCTACTGCACGCAACCATCAATACAGATCCCGCAGTTTGTACCGCCGTACTGGTGGATCAGCAACTAGGTGGTCGCTACCGACGCTGGGCCATTGTGGCGGCTTATGGCGATAACCTGCCCAACACCGCGCGTCAGCTTGCGCACAGTCTTCGACTTCCCACCCTGGAACGACATGCATTGCGCCAGCTTGGCAAGCTGCTCAACTACAACGCGTATGGCGATAGCGTTGATGAGCTGATCATTCACCCCGCTGAGTTATACCGACGTCTGCACCGACACCTCGACCCACTCAGGTTTATATCGGACGAGCCATTACTCAAGACGCTTGCAGCAACACTTGAAAGTGATTTGCGTCAGGCACTCTTCATATCGCCGGAGCGCGTATCACCCTGCGGCAGCATGACTTATCTGCCTGATGCAGCTTGGAGCAGGCGTGTATCGGGCACACTTGCCAATTACCTCGCGCGTGATGAGCCTACTTTTGCGCATGCAGTGCTGCTGCCGACAGCAGATAAAGCGTGGCGGGTCAGTGTGCGTGCGCCCATGCAATCGCCTTATGGTGCAGATCAACTCTGCAGGCAATTCGCGGGCGGTGGGGGCCGGCCCGCAGCGGCGGGTATTGATGCCCTGCCGGCTGCGGAGCGTTCGATCTTCATTGAGGCGTTTCGGCAAGTATTTGCTGGTGGGCGCTCGGTACCACAAGACTTGGTAACGCAAACCCGCTCGATCAGACAAGCCTGCGCCTTATCAAGTATTGAGGCGACAGTGCCTTTATACGAAGCACATCAAAACGCTGGCGACCGCGAAGCGGATGATTAGCGCTTGCCTTTTACCCCCACTGCATGAAGGAGACAAGCATGGCCAATCTAAGTCGATTTAATCCATTTAGCGACATCGCGCGCAGCACGCCTTTCGGCAAGCTCGATGAACTTTTCGATAACTTGGAAAACATTCGGCCCTCACGCATGTGGGAGCCGGCACCGCGCATCAAGATGGATGTCGCCGAGGACAAACAGTCCTATACCGTGCACGCCGAGATACCCGGCGCGCGCAAAGATGACATCAAGGTGCAAGTTGAGGGGCGTCAAGTCACCATCATGGCCGAGGTGAAAAAACAGAGCGAGACCCGAGAGGGTGAGCGCACGGTGCATGCAGAGCGCTACTACGGCCGCGAGTCGCGGAGCATCATGCTTGATCATGAGGTCGACGAGAAAAAATCAGTCGCTAAATATGAAAACGGCGTACTGGAGCTGAAGCTACCTATTCTCGAAGCATCGCGCGCTGCGCATCACTTGCCAATTCAATAAAACTTAGTTGGCCTGCGGCGGGCACAACCGATATCACTTGGTCGGTGCTCGCACATCGACGGTCTGACGCCCAAGGAATGTCGTCATCCTGTCATCTTGATCGGCAATAGTAGAATGGCACCATCTCGCGCATATGAAATGTATATGCGCCGCCTTTGCCAATCAGGGAGACCATGGGATCCGAGCCCACCAATTCGCGCGCGTCAGACCCTCAGCCATTCGCACCCTACCGGCCACCAAACCGACGCTGGCTGCCGTGGCTATTACTGATTATTGCTGTCGGCCTGATCGGTGGTCTGAGCTGGTATGCCATCGCGCGTAAAGATCAGAACGCAGAGCGTGGCGGTATGCCGCGTGGCCGCCCACCCGTCACTGTGGGTGTTGCCGCTGCCGGCACCGAGAGTTTTCCGGTTGAATTAGATGCGCTTGGCACCATCGCGCCAGTTGCTACAGCTGTCGTTCGTGCGCAGGTTTCAGGTGTAGTACAGCAAGTGTCGTTTAGTGAAGGCCAAATCGTGCAGCGCGGTCAACTGCTGGCGCTAATTGATCCGCGACCCTTTGAAAACGCGCTGATGCAGGTCAAGGGCCAACTGCAGCGCGACGAGGCACAACTGGAAAACGCTCGCGTCACCGAGCGTCGCTACCGGCAACTGCAAGCGCAGGACTCGATTGCGCAGCAAGATGTCGATGCGCAAACAGCGCTCGTTAAACAGCTGGAAGGCACTGTCGCGATTGATCGCGCTGCAGTTCGTAGCGCGCAGCTGAATCTCGACTTCGCTCGCATCACCGCACCCATCTCAGGCCGGATTGGTCTGCGTAGCGTTGACGTCGGCAACCTGGTAGGCCCCGCTGACGCGACCGGATTGGTCACCATCACCCAAACCGCACCAATCGATGTGGTATTCGCAGTACCGCAAGATGCGGTACCCGAGCTAAAGCACGCAATCTCTGGCGGCAAGGCTCTTCCAGTCACCGCATTTGATCGCTCGCGTAGCAAGCCGCTGGCGGTTGGTCGCTTTCTTGCACTCGACAATGTCGTCGATACCCAAACCG
Source organism: Oxalobacteraceae bacterium (assembly GCA_021299035.1). Taxonomy (GTDB): domain Bacteria; phylum Pseudomonadota; class Gammaproteobacteria; order Burkholderiales; family Burkholderiaceae_D; genus Pernthalerella; species Pernthalerella lacunae. The sequence continues at coordinate 63,953 of JAJTGD010000001.1, forward strand.
GTACCGTGCGCGCCAAGGCACGCTTCGATAATGCGAACGGTAGCTTGTTCCCCAACCAATTCGTTAATGTGCGTTTGAAACTGCGCACGGTCGAAGGCGCGACCGCAGTGCCGGTGTCTGCAGTACGCAATGGCGGCGATGGTCCGTTTGTGTATGTGCTGAACCCCGCTGAAAAAACCGTATCACTCCGGCCAGTGAAACGCGGCTTATCGAGTCTGGATAAAACGCAAATTCTGTCGGGTGTCGAGCCGGGCGAACAAGTCATCACCGAGGGCGCAGACCGCTTGACCGATGGTGCCAAAGTACGACTGCCCGGTGAGCGCGGTAAAGGCGATAAAGGTGCAGGCGACAAAGGTGCACGTGGTGCTGACGGTGCAGATGGTAAAGGTGCTGGCGACAAAGGTGCACGTGGTGCTGACGATGCGGGTGGTAAAGGCGCTGGCGGTAAAGGTGCTGTCGGTAGTGGCGAAGAACGCCAGGGCGGTGAGAAGCGCAGCCGCAACGCGAGCGGCGGATGACCCCTTCCCGTCCGTTCATTCTGCGGCCGGTCGGGACCTCGCTGCTGATGGTCGCGATTGTGCTGGCAGGACTGATTGGGTTGCGTTTTCTGCCGATCGCAGCATTGCCGCAGGTGGATTTCCCCACCATTCAAGTGCAAACCCTGTATCCGGGTGCCAGCCCGGAGGTGATGAGTCAAACTGTCAGCGCGCCACTCGAGCGACAGTTCGGGCAAATGTCCGGCTTGAAGCGCATGAGCTCGGCCAGTGCTGCGGGTCTGTCAACCGTGACACTGCAATTCAATTTAGGGGTACGTCTCGATGTTGCAGAGCAGGAGGTACAAGCGGCCATTAACGCTGCAACCGCCCTGCTACCGGCTGACCTGCCTGCGCCACCCGTCTATGCAAAAGTAAATCCGGCAGATGCGCCGGTGCTGACGCTGGCGATCACCTCCGATACTTTGCCACTGACTGAGCTGCATCAGATTGCCAATAACCGACTGGCACTGAAAATCAGTCAGGTCAGCGGCGTCGGGCTGGTCACGCTCTCCGGTGGTCACAAACCGGCGATTCGTATTCAAGCAGACATACGCGCACTGGCGGCTGCCGGTCTGGGGCTGGATAGCTTGCGCACAGCGATTACCCAAGCGAATGCCAATACCGCCAAAGGCAATATTGATAGCGCGACGCGCTTTTACTCGATCAATGCCAATGATCAGCTGAAATCCGCACAAGACTATGCCAACCTGATCGTCGCCTGGAAAAACGGCGCACCAGTGCGCTTGTCGGAAGTCGCGCGCGTCGTGCAAGCACAAGAAAACGTGCGACTCGCCGCCTGGGCTGATTTGAAACCGGCGATTATTTTGAATGTGCAGCGACAGCCGGGCGCGAATGTCATCCAAACGGTGGATGCGATACAGCAGCGGCTACCGGAGCTGACCGAGAGCCTGCCCGCCTCGGTGAAAGTGACCGTGCTGTCAGATCGCACCGGTACCATCCGCGCCTCTATCGAGCACGTCACCATCGAGCTGTTCGTCGCCGTAGCACTGGTGGTGTTAGTGATCTTGCTGTTTCTGCGCAGCGTGCGCGCGACCATCATCGCCAGCCTTGCGGTACCGATTTCCCTGCTCGGTACTTGCGCTGCGATGTTCTTGCTTGGCTATAGCCTCAACAATCTGACGCTGATGGCCTTAACCATTGCTACCGGATTCGTGGTGGATGATGCGATCGTCTCGCAGGAGAATATCTCGCGTTATATCGAACGCGGCGAGACACCGCTGCAAGCAGCGCTGAAAGGCGCTGGCGAGATCGGCTTCACGATTATCTCGCTTACCGTCTCGCTGATTGCGGTGTTGATCCCACTGCTGTTCATGTCGGATGTGGTCGGTCGATTGTTCCGCGAGTTCGCGGTCACGCTGGCGATCACGATCATTATTTCTGCTCTGGTGTCGCTAACCCTGGTGCCAATGATGGCGGCACGCATGCTGCGTGCGGACGACGAAGCTGATCCGCCTGCGCTCGCGCGTTCGCTGCAAGACGGGTTTGATCGTTTGCTGAATGGCTACCGGCAGATGCTAAGTTGGGTACTTGAGCGTCAAACGCTGACCTTGCTGGTTGCGTTCGGTACGTTGCTGCTCACCGTGCTGCTCTATATACAAATACCCAAAGGTCTGTTTCCTCAGCAAGATACCGGTCGACTGCAAGCGCGGGTCGAGGCGCGTGAGGGTATTTCATTTGGCGCCATGGCGACACTGCAGCAAGCAGTCGCGCGTGAGCTATTACAAGACCCGGATGTTGCCTCGCTCAGTTCGCAAGTCGGTGTCGGTAACGGCAACCCGATGCTGCATACCGGCAGCATGCTGATTAATCTGCGCACCGAACGCAACGGCACTCAACAACAGATCATGGATCGCTTGCGTGCACGCGCATCGCAGGTGGCTGGGGCGAGTCTATATGTGCAACCGCTGCAGGACCTGACGATTGACGCCGAGACCGGCCCGACGCAGTACCGCGTTGCACTAGAGGGCGCAGATAATGCGACGGTACAGCGATGGACTGAGCTACTCGTGCAGCAGCTGGCGAATGAACCTGCGGTACGGCACGTCGGCTCGGACGTCGGCGTCAGCGCGGCATCGCTGATGGTAAGTATTGATCGCGATAGTGCTTCACGCCTTGCGGTGAGTGCGGCGGCGATTGATGATGCCTTGTATAACGCCTTTGGTCAGCGCATTGTGTCGACGATTTTTACCGAAACGAATCAGTTTCGTGTGGTGCTAGAGGCAGCACCGGGCACCGCAAGCTCGGCGCAATCGCTGGCCGATATTCCGATCAAGACCGGTTCGGGTAAGGCCACGACCCTGGGCGCAATTGCGACCGTGCGTGAACAAGCATCGCCCTTGCAGATTACGCGTGTGGGGCAATTCCCTGCTACTACCATCGGCTTCGATACCGCCCCTGGCGTCGCGCTGGAGGATGCGGTACGCGCTATTCGTCAGGCGGGACAAGAGATAGGCATGCCCGCTGCAGTCACGCTCAACTTCTTGGGTGCCGCTGGCGCGTTTGATGCCGCACTGGAGAATCAGCTCTGGTTGATTCTAGCGGCCGTGATCTGCGTTTATATCGTGCTTGGTGTGCTGTACGAGAGCTATGTACACCCACTGACGATTTTATCGACCCTGCCATCGGCGGGTGTCGGTGCCTTGTTGGCATTGATGATTGCCGGCCAAGAGTTGGGGGTGATTGGCGTGATCGGCATTATTCTACTGATTGGCATCGTCAAGAAAAACGCGATCATGATGATCGACTTCGCGATTGCTGCTGAACGCGAACAAAACAAATCACCACGCGAAGCGATCGAGCAAGCGGCGCTGTTACGTTTTCGTCCGATTTTAATGACCACGTTAGCGGCACTGTTCGCCGCTTTGCCCCTGATGCTGGGTTGGGGTGAAGGCGCTGAGTTGCGGCACCCGATGGGATTGGCGATTTTTGGTGGTCTGGTGCTTAGCCAATTACTGACGCTGTTTACCACCCCGGTAATTTATCTCGGCTTTGATCGTCTGGGTCGCTACTGGTTTGGCACCAGCACGCGCACCGGGACGCGAACCGGAACACGTGCATGAACTTGTCGCGGCCTTTCATTGAACGGCCGATTGGCACCACGCTGCTAACGGTCGCGATTGCATTAACCGGTGTAGCCGCATTTTTCTTGTTGCCGGTTGCGCCGCTACCGCAGGTGGAATCGCCCGGCATTACAGTACGTGCACAAGTTCCCGGGGGTAGCCCGGCGACGCTGGCGTCAAGTGTGGCGGCACCACTTGAGCGACGCTTGGGTGCGATTCCGGGTTTGACCGAGATGACCTCCAGCAGCGGGAATGGCTCTACCCGTATCAATCTGCAATTCGACTTCTCGAAAAAAATCGATACCGCGGCACGCGAGGTACAAGCCGCAATCAATGCCGCACGCGCTGACCTACCAATCTCGCTGCGCTCAAACCCGACCTACGCCAAATCAAATTCCACCGACTCGCCAATGATTGTGTTGGCGCTGACCTCAAAAACACGCTCCACCGGTCAGATTTATGAAGCGGTCTCGAATCAGATACAGCAACGCTTGATGCAAGTCGATGGTGTTGGTGATGTCGAGCTAGGTGGCGGCTCGCTACCTGCCGTACGCATTGAGTTGCTGCCATTTGCGCTGCACCGGCAAGGCTTGTCGGCCGAAGACGTGCGCGCAGCAATACAGTCAGCCACCGCGAACCGACCGAAGGGCATGATTGACGGCGATGGTCGCTCGTTTCAGATCATCACTAATACCGGCGCAACCGCCGAACGGCTCAACGCGGACAGCTACCAACAACTGATCGTCGCATGGCGCAATGGTGCGGCGGTACGTTTGTCGGATGTGGCCAATGTCTACACTGGCAGCGAAGACAGAAACACGCTCGGTCTGTTCAATGGCGTACCGGCTGTCGTGGTGATGGTCTACCGGCAGCCCACAGCGAATGTGATCGAAGCTGTGGATGCCGTACGCGCGATGTTGCCCGCGCTGAAGGATGAACTACCACCCGATATCGAGCTGAAGATTTCCTCCGACAGCACGAACTCGATACGCTCATCGCTACGTGAGATCGAACTGACCTTAGTGATCTCCATCGTGCTGGTGATCTTGGTGGTGAGCGCCTTCCTGCGCAGCGCACGCGCCACATTGATTCCAGCGGTCGCTACCATTGTCTCGCTGCTCGGCACTTTCAGCGTGATGTATCTGCTGGGATTTTCGCTCAACAATCTCTCTTTAATGGCCCTCACCATCGCCACCGGCTTTGTCGTCGATGACGCGATTGTCGTATTAGAGAATGTGACTCGCCATCGCGAGATGATGCGTCAGGGGTCGGAGCAGACTGATAAAAACCTGTCCCTTGAAGCGGCACTGCGCGGCGCACGCGAGGTGAGCTTCACCGTGGTCTCGATCTCGATCTCACTAGTGGCAGTGTTCATTCCCTTATTGTTCATGGGTGGGCAGGTGGGGCGCTTGTTCCGCGAATTCGCGCTCACCCTATCTGCGGCGGTGATGATCTCGCTGCTGATCTCGCTCACTACGACGCCGATGATGTGCGCTTGGTTGTTACGTCAACCGCGCGAAGAAAAACCACCGGGCCTTATCTCGCGTTTCTTTGCTCGCGCCTACGCTTCAATCCAGCATGCCTATGCGCAGGTCTTGGATATTGCACTCGACCACCGCTGGCTGGTGCTAACGCTACTGGCTGCAGTAATCGCCTTAAACGCATGGCTGTTCATGATTGTGCCAAAGGGATTCTTCCCGCAGCAGGATGCAACCCAGATCACGGCAGGTTTGCGTGCCGATCAAAGCATTTCATTCGAAGCGATGAAGAGCAAAGTGCGGCAGATGGTCGAGATTATTCGTAAAGACCCTGCGGTGGCCACCGTGACGGGCTATACCGGCGGTAGCCGACCGGGCGGTGGCTTCATGTTCATCACACTCAAACCACGCGCCGAGCGGACCGAGAGCGGGCAAGAAGTGATCGCGCGCCTGCGACCAAAGCTATCCCGCGTAACCGGCGTGTCGGCCTTCATGGTGCCAGTGCAAGACTTGCGTATCGGTGGTCGGCGCGACATGAACCAGATTCAGTACACCCTCAAGAGCGACAATCTCGACGACCTCAAGCTCTGGACCGGCAAGCTGGTGGAAGCCATGAAGCGTCAACGCGGTGTGATGGATGTGGATTCAGATTTACAAGAGAACGGCGTCGAGACTTTTGTGCGGGTGGATCGTGATGCCGCCACACGGCTGGGGGTTAGCTCGCGTGATATCAATAATGCGCTGTACAACGCATTCGGTCAGCGTCAGGTGGCTACCCTGTATGGCGAGCTTAACCAGTACCGCGTCATCATGGAGCACAACCCGGCCTATACACGGAGCCCGCAAGCGTTGAATGACATTTATGTGCCGGTGCGCGCCAGCGCTGCCACTGCCACCAGTACGAGCGCGAATCCCGGCCTGCGTGATGTCGCCAGTGGTCAGGCGCTCTCCACCAGCGGTACCGTCATGGTGCCACTCTCGAATGTTGCCAGCTTCGCCGAGCGATCAACCGCAGCCTCGGTCAGTCATCAGGATGCGGAGTTGGCAGGCACGGTGTCTTTTAATCTTGGGGTGGGTTTGACGCTGCCGGACGCGCAGGCCGCGCTAAAGCGTGCAGTGGATTCGATTGCGATTCCGGCCAGTGTGCGCGGCAGTTTTCAGGGAACGGCGCGTGCTTATCAGGAATCACAAGGTCAGCAACCCTTATTGATATTGGCCGCCTTGGTGGTGATCTATATTGTGCTCGGCATTCTGTATGAGAGCTTGCTGCACCCGCTGACGGTGCTGTCGACGATTCCTTCTGCCGGTATCGGTGCGGTGGTAGCGCTGATGCTGTTTGGTATGGAGTTCTCGCTAATTGCGCTGATTGGATTGTTTTTATTGATAGGCATCGTCAAGAAAAATGCGATCCTGATCATCGACTTTGCGCTGCAGGCGGAGCGTAATCGCGGCCTGTCACCGCGTGAGGCGGTACGTGAGGCTTGCTTGCATCGACTTCGGCCCATCCTGATGACGACAGCCGCCGCCGCGCTCGGCGCGCTGCCGCTTGCGATAGGATTCGGTGAAGGCTCGGAGTTGCGCCAACCCTTGGGCGTGGCGATCATCGGTGGTTTGGTTGCCAGCCAGTTGCTCACCCTATTAACGACGCCCGTGGTTTACCTGACGGTTGACCGTTGGCGTCACCGTAGTCCCAATGAACGCGCGCTGGGTCGTGAGACGAATGACACTCATGACACCCGCCCACTAACGACCTGAAAAATGAAAAAGCAGTTTCTCGTGATTGTGTTATCCGGGCTACTCGGTGCCTGCTCGTTCACACGTATTGGGCCGGACTACCGAACGCCGGCAGTGCCGCTGCCTGCACACTTCAAAGAGGCCGATGGCTGGAAAGTCGCGCAACCCGCCGATGCCAGCCCGCGCGAGCCTTGGTGGAATCTGTTTCATGACCCGCTACTGAATGAACTTGCGCCGCGCGTCGCGGTATCCAACCAAAATATCGCCGCGTCTGTCGCCGCGTTTCAGCAAGCGCAAGCATTAGTGGCACAGCAACGTGCGTCGCTGTTTCCCACACTTGGCCTGACCGGTTCTGCAACTCGCACCAATGTGGCGAATGCGGTAACGCCCTTGCGTCGCGTTCGGGTGGATCTCGGCGCAGCGTGGGAACCTGATCTGTGGGGCCGCCTCGGGCGTTCGGTGCAAAGTGCCGAAGCGAATGCGCAAGCTAGTGCCGGTGAGCTTGCTACCGCCACCTTGTCGGCGCAAGGCGAGCTGGTGACGAATTACCTGCTGCTGCGGCAGGCGGATACGCAACGTAAGTTGCTTGAGTCAGCCATCGCTGACTATCAACGCGTTGTCACCATTACGGAAAACCGCTACAAGGTCGGCGTGGCGCCCAAGACCGACCTGTTACAAGCGCAGACGCAGCTATCGAATGCGCAATCTGATTACACCGGTTTGCTGAGTCAGCGTGCGCAACTGGAGCATGCGATTGCGGTGCTACTGGGTGAGGCGCCGTCTAACTTCAGTATCGCGGCCAGTGAAGAGTGGCGTATCACGGTACCTGAGCTTCCGATGGTGGTGCCGTCGGAGTTACTGGAAAGACGGCCCGACATCGCGGCGGCCGAGCGCCGTGTCGCTGCCGCTAACGAACAAATCGGCATTGCGCGTTCAGCGTATTTCCCGAGCCTTAACCTGACCGGTAGTGCGGGTGGTTTCGCAGCCACTGCGCCGGGTTTGCTGTCGAACCCAACCAGTATCTGGTCGCTCGGCATTGTGCTCTCGCAGCCGATTTTTAATGCAGGCCTGACCAAGGGCCGGGTGGCTGGTGCCGAGGCCTTCTATGAACAAGAGGTGGCGCTGTATCGTCAAACTGTACTCGAGGCGTTTCAGAGTGTTGAAGATCAACTGATTGCCTCGCGCGTGCTGGCTGAGCAAGAAACCTTGCTAGCGACCGCCGCCGCTGCGGCAACACAAGCCCAAGATCAGGTGCTTAATCGCTACCGCGCCGGTCAAGTGAGTTTTTTGGAAGTGGTGCTTGCTCAGACAACCGCGCTGAATGCGCGACGCACTTTGTTGCAGGCGCAGTCCAACCGTCAGGTAGCGAGCGTGGCATTGATCAAAGCCATGGGCGGCGGCTGGAGCACCGCTTCAAGCTCGGCCAAGGATGCGCAATAAGGTGCGTAAATCCGGAGATTTGTTCTCGCCAGCCTTTACCCGCCTCACCCTTTACCGCGGCTGCATCACCCTCGCCTATCAAATCCTCACCGTTACCGCGGGCTGGCATATCTATTCACTCACGCACGACGTGGTGGCGCTCGGCCTGATTGGTCTGGCCGAGGTGATCCCCTATTTTTTGCTGTCGCTGTTCGCCGGACATGCGGTGGATGTGCTGCCCAAGAAGCTGATCGCGTTGATCGGTTGTAGCTGTTATGTCGTGATTTCAACGCTGATGGTGGCGATGGTCACGGATGCCGGGACAATATTGCCGCTAACGATGTGGATCTATATCGCGATGGGGCTGGCAGGCGCTGCACGCTCGCTGCTACGACCCGCTTATTCCGCGATCATGGTGCGCATTCTTGAACGCGAGCAGTTGGCGCGAGCAACCGCCATCAGCACCGTGGTGTTTCAGATTGCGCTGGTGTCAGGCCCGGTGATTGGTGGTGTGCTGATCGCTTGGCAAGATGTGCGGCTGGCTTATCTGGCGACCGGGGTATTTGCCCTGACTGGCGTTGTCGCGATGCTTGGTTTGAAAGTGATCGAGACGCCACCGGCTGAAAAGTCGACCTCGGTGTTCGCCAGTATTCGCGAGGGCCTGCGTTTTGTGAGTTCAACCCAGGTGATGCTGGCCGCGATGGCGCTGGATATGTTCGCGGTACTGTTTGGTGGTGCGGTAGGCGTGCTGCCGGCGTTCATTCATCAGGTGCTAAACGGTAGCCCGGAGAATCTAGGCTTGTTGCGCGCGATGCCAGCAGCCGGTTCGGTGATTGTCGGCCTCTGGCTGACGCGTCGCTCGATTGATCGTCACTCCGGCAAATGGTTGATGCTGTCAGTTGCGGGCTTTGGTGTATCGATTATTGGTTTTGGACTGTCGAGCTCGCTGACCATGGCGGCGATTTTTCTGTTCTTGTCAGGTCTTTTCGATGGTGTCTCGGTGGTGCTGCGTCAGACCATCCTTCAACTGGTCACACCGCAGCACATGCAAGGTCGTGTCACTGCGATTAATGGCCTCTTCATCGGCTCGTCTAACGAGATCGGGGCCCTGGAGTCCGGAATCGCGGCCAACCTGCTGGGGCTGGTACCATCTATCTTGTTCGGTGGATCGATGACCCTGCTGGTCGTCGGCTTCGCCTGGCTACTAGCGCCGCAACTACGGGCGCTGCATATGCGGGATCTGCACCGCGCGATCAGCTGAAAAGCCTTGTAAATACAGGACTTTTCGGTTCGGTTGGCGATTTCAAGCAGTTCTCACAAACCCCTTTTAAGCTGTACGTTTATACAGTATTATGGCGTCGACCCAGCACCATTCGTCGCCACAAGGAGATGTCAATATGAAAACGAATCTGGCCTATGTGAACACCGAGCCGACCATCGGCGCGCCGCGCACACGCACCGACGTCACTCGGCTCTGGCGCAAGCGCGGATGGCAACCACCGAGCGAATATCGGCAGGATTTTGAGCAGTCCTGCAAGCCTGTTATCCACGCCGGCTTAGTAAAACTGCACGCTGAAAAAACATTCTGATCGAACAGCGATCAGAATTTATCCACAGCTTTTGGGGATAACTCTCCTCAAAAAGCGCGTCTGTGTACTGCAAGTTCTTGATTCTGATCAGCTTCGTTGCTCAGCTATCGGTAGAAAAAACAAATAGGCAGCGTGAGCAAAATCAGAACGTTGCGAGAAGAAAATATTGACACAGCGTCATCTACTTTCTCTCAATTGCTTGCAAATCAAAAATAATTGATCGCTTTTAGGCGTCAATCAAAATCGCACGAAAATCGTTCACATTCGTCAGTGTCGGCCCGGTGATGACTGAATCACCGAGTGCAGTGAAAAAACTGTGACCGTCATTGTTTTCTAAATACTGCAACACTGGCATGTTTTTGCCCCACGCTCGCTCCAGCGTATTCGGATACAGCGTGGCACCCGCAATGTCTTCCATGCCATCGACACCATCGGTATCACCCATCAGCGCGTGAATACGCGCATGGCCACCCAGCGTTGCTGCGAGCGATAGCAGACATTCCACATTACGCCCACCGCGTCCTTTGCCTCGCACTGTCACTGTGGTCTCGCCACCCGACAACAGTACACAAGGTGCTTTAAATGGTTGCGCACGCTGCGCGACTTGCAGCGCCATCGCTGCCAGTACCTTGCCCACATCACGCGCTTCACCTTCAATCGCGTCACCCAAGATGTGCGCGTGATAACCCGCTTGCTCTGCAACACGTGCTGCGGCTTCGAGTGCCATTTGCGGTGTTGCGATCATTTTGACTTCATTACGCGCTAATCGCGCATCACCCGGCTTGATAGATTCACCTCGGCCGCTCGTCAGTACCTCCCGCACCTCGGGTGGTAAATCAATTCGATACCGATCCACAATCGCCAGTGCATCGGCACAGGTGGTCGGATCCGGCACCGTTGGGCCGGAAGCGATATCCACCATGTGATCGCCCGGCACATCGGACATCAATAGCGTGATCACACGTGCGGGATGACAGGCTGCTGCCAGTCGGCCGCCTTTGATCGCAGAGAGATGACGACGCACGCAGTTCATCTCACTGATGTTGGCGCCACAAGCCAGCAAGGCACGATTGACTTCTTGTTTGTGTTCCAACGTCAGACCCTCGATAGGCAGAGGCATTAGCGCCGAGCCGCCTCCCGAGATCAGACACAGCACGATGTCATCCTCGCGTAAATCACTAACGAACGACATCATGCGGCGCGCCGCGTTCAGCCCCGCCTCATCCGGCACCGGATGCGCTGCCTCGACAATCTCGATACGTTCGCAAGGTACGCCATAGCCGTAGCGCGTGATGACAAAGCCAGACAAGGGGCCCTTCCAGGCCTGCTCGACGGCTTGCGCCATGGCTGCCGAAGCTTTGCCAGCGCCAATCACGAACAAACGACCTTTACCGAGTTCCTCCGGTGTCGGCAGGTAGGGTGGCACGCATAGTGCCGGCTGTGCGGACGCAACCGCCGCATCAAACATGCTTCTTAGCAGCGTGGCTGCAGCGCTCATGGTGTCTCCGTCAAATCAAAATTCGCCATATGTTCCAAGGCTTTTACCATCGCTGAGTGATCCCAGGCTTTACCGCCCTGCGCCACGCAAGATGAAAACAACTGCTGTGCGCTCGCCGTGTGCGGCAACGACATACCCAGTTCGCGCGCGGCACTAAGCGCCAAATTCAAATCTTTTTGGTGCAACTCGATACGGAAGCCAGGATCAAACGTGCGCTTGATCATTCGCTCGCCGTGCACTTCCAGAATTCTTGACGCTGCGAAGCCACCCATCAAAGCCTCACGCACCTTGGCCGGATCAGCACCATTACGCGCCGCAAATAACAGCGCCTCGGCCACTGCTTCAATATTCAGCGCAACGATAATCTGATTCGCGACCTTCGCCGTTTGACCATCGCCATTACCACCCACCAGCGTGATGTTCTTGCCCATCAGCGCGAATAAGGGCTTGACCTTCTCGAAGGTCGCTGCGTTACCGCCCACCATAATCGTCAGCGCGGCATTCTTGGCGCCGACTTGGCCGCCGGATACTGGTGCATCGAGATACTCACAGCCAAGCGCGTTAATCTTTTGCGCGAATGCCTTGGTCGCGATCGGCGAGATCGAACTCATGTCGACCACGATTTTGCCTTTGGTGAGCGAAGTCGCAACCCCATGCTCGCCGAATAAAACTTTTTCGACATCCGGCGTATCAGGCAACATCGTGAAAATGATGTCAGCTTTCTGCGCCACTTCAGCCGCATTAGCACAGGTCTGCGCGCCATCCTTTAACAACTCGTCAGCGGTCTGGCTACGGGTGTGGGTATATAGCGTGTTACCTGCTTTGAGCAGATGATGCGCCATGGGCGCGCCCATAATGCCCAAGCCGATAAATCCGAGTTTCATGCAAAGTCTCCAGCAGTCATTTTTGTGTTTACTTCTGCTTCGCTATTCACATCCCTACCAGCGCCTGCATCCAGCCCAAACCCGCCTCGGTAGTGCGTGCGGGTTTGTACTCCGCACCAATCACACCCTGGTAGCCGATTTGGTCAATCCAAGCGAACAAAAAGGGAAAGTTAATCTCACCCGTCCCAGGCTCGTGCCGCCCCGGATTATCGGCGATTTGGATATGACCGATGCGGGAGAGATTATTTTGCAGGGTGCCCGCGAGTTCACCCTCCATACGCTGGGCGTGATAGACATCGTACTGTAGCAGCACTCGGTGATCACCCAGCTCTTCAATCACCGACAGCGCCTTGGCGGTACTGTCGAGGAAAAATCCCGGAATATCAAACCGATTAATCGGCTCAATCAGCAATTGAATATCATGGCGCGCCAACGCGGTCGACGCATGGCGAAGATTATCGATCAGCGTTTGACGCGCCTTCTGCTCGCTAACGCCATCGGGTAACTTCCCTGCGAGGCAATTGATTTTTTTCACACCCAAGGTCGTGGCATAGCTGATCGCTTGCACCACCCCCGCACGAAATTCATCGACGCGCGCGGGATCGCAAGCAATGCCACGATCACCCGCAGCCCAGTCACCGGCAGGGAGGTTATGCAGCACCATCGTCAAGCCGTGCTCGTCGAGCAGTCTCTTTATCTGCTCGGCAGGTAGCTCATACGGAAACTGGCACTCGACCCATGTAAACCCCGCCTGCGCCACGCGCTCGAAACGCTCTGCAAATGGGACTTCAGTAAATAGCATCGACAAATTGGCGGCGAATTTAGGCAAGGCTAGGCTCCTGATTGTCTTGCTGTGATTGTCTTGCTGTGATTTTCAGGCATCGTCTCGGGCGCCGAAGTTGCCGGTTAGCGTGGCCGCGCAGTTTACACCCCCGGCTCCAAGCGTTTCAGGAGCGCCGTCGGGCTAGTTCATGCGTATATACAGCCATTTCGCCAGCCTTGACGGTACCCGTAAACGAGCATAGGATTTAATCCTACTGACTCGCGAGACCGCCATGCGATCAACCCAACAGCTCAGCATCACCCTGCCCATCGATATGGCAAATATTCTCAAGGAAAAGGTCGCTGCAGGTACCTATGCCAGCGAAAGCGAGGTGATTCGCGATGGCATTCGGGCCCTTCTCGCGCGCGACCGTGCTATCGAGGCTTGGTTAGCCCAAAGTGTCGCCACCACTCATGACGCTACGCTTGCCAACCCAGCGCGTAGCGTAACCCCCACCACGATTCGCGAGCGACTCGCCGCCGAGCACAATAAGGTAATCGAAGACGAACAGTGAGTAAGACGTATCGCGTCTTGTTTTCACCGGAGAGCGAGGCCCAGCTCGCCGCACTTTATCGTTACATCGCAGCCGCAGGCTCTCCACTAACTGCTCTCGATTACACCGAAGCGATCGTCATCACCTGCGAAACTTTGGCCAACTTTCCAGAGCGAGGCGTCCGACGCGACGATGTACGACCCGGGCTACGCACCACACATCACCGTGGCCGAGTGGTCATCGCCTATGCCATCATCGACGACGACGTTCACATTCTTGGCATCTATTACGGCGGGCAGGATTATGAATCGTTGATTCGAGGATGATGCTGAGTGTATTTATTTCGACGAAGTTTTTCCAAAAAAATCAATCAACGCTTCTGCGACTTGCGTTGGCGCCTCGCGCTGCGGGAAATGCCCCACTCCGTCCAAGACCACGCGCTGGTAGCGACCAGAGAAGAAAGCCTCTTTACCCTCGGATGTTGCTACCGGATTCACCGCATCTGCCGCACCGTGAATCACCAGCATGGGCGTTGACAGTACAGGCAACGGTTTTAACTTGGCGATGTCAGCCGCATAAAACGGATCACCCTCGGCATGGCCCCAGCGATGACGATAGGAATGCAGCGTGACATCGATCCAATCCGGGTTATCGAAAGCAGCTGCCGTCGCATCGAATTCAGCCTGATCGAACCAACCGGGTGGCGACCAGGTATCCCACATGATGCGGGCGAAGCCGCGCGGATCGGCGCGCACGGTTTTCTCGCCCAAGGGCGTCGCCATGAACCAGTGATACCAATAGGAGCGCGCCTGCTCGAACGGCAAGACTTGCGTCGGGTCATTGGTGCCATAACCCACCGACAGCATCGCCAGATGCGACGCCAACCCGGGCGCCAAGCCAGCGGCGTTCGCCACCGCGCGCGCACCCCAATCATGGCCAACTAACATCGGGCTTTGCAGGTCAAGTGCCTCGACGAAATCAATCAGATCGCGACCCAGCGCGACCAATTCACCACTGCGCGGTGTAGAAGCATCCCGAAAGCGAGTTCCACCATAGCCCCTTAATGAAGGCGCCAGTACCCGATAGCCAGCGTTCGCGAGCGCGGCCGCCATCGGAGTCCAGGTACGCGCAGAATCAGGCCAGCCATGGACCAGCACCACGGTTCGGGCACCAGTCGCTTGCCACTCGAGGTATTCAATGGATAGGCGAGCGCTATCGATGAATTTTATTTCAGGGGTATGCATAGAACTTGTAAGTCGCACTAAAAGCCGCGATTTTGGCAGATAACACGGGCCAAAGCCGCGTGTTTGGCCTTTGGGCATAGGACAGTCCGGCGACAGCGCGAACGACTGGATCGTACAATGAGGGCTTCAATGACATACGCAGCCTGCGCAACCGCATCATGACCGATATCGCCCCCACCGCTTCCGCCAACCTCGCGTGGCCTGATCATTTCGCCGTAGCGCATATGCCCGGCTCTCTACCGATGGGCGGCGTGGTGCCAATGACGCCGATTTTTGCATTTCGTGAACCGGCGCCAAGGCTTGCGCTCCCGCGCGATCATGGCCTGACGCCGCAGCGTACCGATATTGAGCTTGGTGGTCTGATCGCGTTCCTGATCAGTGATGTCATAACCGCCGAGGAAGCGGATGCGATCGTCGAAGCCAGCGAGCGTTTCGGCTACCGTGATGAAGCGCCCGGCATCCAGACCCCGCCCGGTATGCGTATGAACAAAGCGGTGCACTGGGTCGCAGACGAGCAGACACTGGCACCGATATTTGACCGTATCGCGCACCTTCTTCCGCATGACACCGATGGTGCACAGCTGTGCCCAGCCCTATCGCGACGTATCAATATGTATCGCTATGACGACGAGGATGTCTTCAACCCACACACGGACGGTGACTGGCCTGGTTATGGGCTGACGCCTGACCGCCGACAGATGCAAGAATGGTCCGGTCTCCGTTCCTGCTTCTCCATGCTGCTATACCTGAATGGCCCGGAGGATGGCGTGCAGGGTGGTAGCACGCGATTGTTTCGACCCGATCGCGGGCATGTCGATGTCATGCCAAAAAAAGGCGCAGCGCTGTTCTTTCGTCATGGCTTCGGCCCACGCAGCGTTCTGCACGAAGGCAGCCGCGTGTTCGGTGACGTGTCGAAATATGTGGCGCGCATTAATGTGATGTACCAGCATCGTTAGAAAAGCCGCTGTATGCGCATCTTCGGCTACCATTACGCCGCTTTTGATATCCGCTGCCCATGGCAGCTACACCATCCCTTCAGGACACTCCCATGACAACAACCCGAGACGTCGTCATCGTTGGCGCCGCACGTACTGCCGTCGGCACCTTCGGTGGCGCTCTGAAAGATTTTTCTGCCCATGAATTAGCCACCATCGTGGTCAAGGCAGCGATTGAACGCTCAGGCATTGAAGCCGCCAGCGCGCAGCAGATTGTGCTGGGCAATGTCGTGCAGTGCGAACCGCGCGACTTGTATGTCTCACGGGTTGCTGGCATCAACGCCGGCATGCCAAAAGAATCCGCAGCGCTAACCCTGAACCGTCTGTGCGGCTCTGGGCTGCAAGCGATCGTCAGCGCCGCTAATGCCATCCAACTCGGTGACGCTGATATCGCGATTGGTGGTGGCGTTGAAACCATGAGCCGCGCACCGTATAACGCGCCGCTAGCACGCTTTGGTGCGCGCATGGGTGATGCGTCATTGGTCGATGTACTGCTTGGTGCGTTGCATGATCCGTTCGGTGCAGGACACATGGGTGTCACTGCGGAGAATGTCGCCAAGTTATACAACATCACACGCGAAGAGCAGGATGCATTCGCCGTCGACAGCCAACGCAAAGCACTGGCTGCCATTGAGGCGGGTTATTTCAAGTCGCAGATCGTGCCGGTTGAAATCAAGACCCGTAAAGGCACGGTGATGTTTGATACCGATGAACATCCGAAAGCAGGTACGACGCTCGAATCGCTCGCCACACTAAAGCCTGCATTTCAGAAAGAGAACGGCACCGTGACGCCGGGCAATGCCTCGGGACTGAATGACGGTGCCGCTGCGTGCGTGTTGATGGAGGCCGGTGCAGCGGGTCGTGCTGGTCGCACGCCGCTCGCGCGATTGGTGTCCTATGCAGTGGCCGGTGTTGAGCCCTCGCTGATGGGTATAGGCCCTATTCCCGCCGTCAAAATCGCATTACAGCGTGCCGGACTGAAATTGGATCAAATGGACGTCATCGAATCGAATGAGGCTTTCGCCGCGCAATCGATCGGTGTTTGCCGTGGTCTGGATCTCGACCCAGCGCGCACCAACCCGAACGGTGGTGCAATCGCGCTTGGCCATCCACTGGGTGCAACCGGTGCCATCATCACTATCAAATGTCTGCACGAGTTGATCCGTACACAAAAGCGCTATGGACTGGTGACCATGTGCATCGGTGGTGGTCAAGGTATTGCAGCAGTGTTTGAGCGGACGTGAGCACTGCTTCTGCGATCAACGCAATAAAAATGCCCGGAGGTTTCCGGGCATTTTTATTTAGCTGAAGTATTCGATGAGTACTGAATGAAGTAGCTACCGTGTCATTAGAACCTTTGTTACCGTACGGGAGGCACTTCTATATCGAGCTATTCATGTACGCCTTGCACCAGAAAGCCAACCCCGTAACGCCGCTTAAAATCGCCGCCGCCAAGCCGACTCACTGATAGAGCGAAAGCGGTTTTGCAAGGGGGGTGTGGCGATGAGTGCCGACCTGGACATCCATCACGTTGAGGCGAGGCAAGGTTTTGCTGAACAATCGGGCGGCCACGAGCCCGGGCGTCCTCACGCGCGTAGTCTGCCCTGGCAGCGACTGCTTGATGCGCTGGAGGCCGGCGACGTCGATCTGGCGCGCCGTCGTTTTCGTGAATTACTGGCCGAGCATCCCAGCTGGCGGCAGTCACCGCTCATCGAAATCGGCACCCTGATCTCCAGCGCGAATCACAGCGCAGCGCTGGCTCGACTGAAAGCTCTTCGTTCTCCAGCCTACCTAGTGGCTGCACACGAACCGATATCGCGGCGCCCCGCAATATCGGTGCGCGGCGGCACTGACATTCCCGAGATCATCGGACTCAAGCTTGATCTAAGCGCCTAGCGTCCTGCCAGACGCATCCCTGGACCACCCTGCCGCCACCCGAATAAAAAAACGGGGCGCCCGAAATTACGCGGACGCCCCCAGAGGAGTGGCACTGTTTACTGCAATGTGCCCATTGCAGGCACGAACGCAGCATGGCCGATACTTGTATCTGAGTCAACTTAAGATTACAAAAATACTGTAATTATTTATTGACACAATATAGCGTGAACACTAGAGTGTTCTCATAAGCACCAAGCTTGCCATATCGGCAAGCACACTCGCGCCCTTGATGAGACAACTGCAGAAAATCGTGCGCCAGCTGACCGGGTCCATGGACGCGCGCTGGATGCCGTTCGCCGATGCCGCTTCGCCGGATCTGCCACTGCCGAGGTTGCTGCGTCTATCGCTATTTCAGTTTTCGATCGGCCTGGCGACCGCCTTGCTGGTCGGCACGCTGAACCGGGTAATGATTATTGAGCTGGGCGTGCCCGCGTGGTGGGTGGCGCTATCGGTCGCCTTACCGCTGGTGTTCGCACCTTTGCGCGCACTGATCGGGTTTCGGTCTGATACGCATCGCTCGGCACTTGGCTTGAGACGACTGCCCTATCTGTGGATAGGCAGCCTCTTGCTGTTTGGTGGTCTGGCGATTATGCCGTTTGGCTTGCTCGCGCTGTCCGACCCGCAACCGGGCATGCTGTGGGTCAGCCGGATTGGTGCTGGCCTGGCGTTTTTGTTGGTTGGCATGGGCATGCAGGTGACACAGACCGCGGGTCTGGCGTTAGCGACCGATTTGGCAACGCCGGAGACACGCCCGCGCGTGGTGGCGCTGATGTACACCATGCTACTGCTGGGTCTGGTGGGCAGTGGCGCCTTGTTCGGTTGGTTGCTGGCAGATTTCAGCCCGCTGCGTCTGATTCAGACGGTACAAGGCTCGGCGGTGCTAGTGGTCATGCTGAATCTGAATGCGCTGTGGAAGCAAGAGGCACTCAACCGTGATCGTGCCCGCCAGCCACGCAACGAAGAAGATTTTTCCAGCCAATGGCGCAGCTATGCGATGCGCCCAGGCGTAAAGCGATTTTTGTGGACCGTTGGGCTTGGCACCTGCGCGTTCAATATGCAAGACATCATTCTCGAGCCGTACGGCGGCGAGATCTTGCATCTGGGTGTCGGTGCCACCAGCCTGCTAACCGCGATTAGTGCTGCAGGTGCGCTGCTCGCGTTTGGCTTGGCAGCGCGTTTGCTGGCACGTGGTCTGGACGCAGGTCGCATTGCCGCCTTGGGTGCCTTGCTCGGTATGCCAGCATTTGCGATGGTGATTTTTTCTGCGCCACTGGATGCGCCGAACTTATTTCGTTGCGGTGCGTTTCTGATTGGTGCCGGTGGTGGCTTGTTTGCGGTCGGCACGCTGACGATGGCGATGGATCTGCAAATCGGCGACTCGGCCGGTATGGCGCTCGGCGCCTGGGGTGCGGTACAGGCCACTGCCGCTGGAGCATCCATCGCGGTCGGTGGTTTAGTGAAAGATTTGATCGGTTCACTGGCGACCCGCGGTTGGCTGGGTGAGAGCCTGATCTCTCCCGTGACTGGTTATAGCTTTGTGTATCACCTTGAGATGTACCTGCTGTTTGCAGTACTGATCGCCATTGGTCCGCTCGCCAAGCGCGTGCGTGATGAGCGGCCGATGCAGGAACGGAAGTTTGGACTAGCTGAATTCCCCGGCTAGAGCGTTTTACACCCGTCGTCAGTAGACGACTCATTGTTGGAGGCGCACCATGGAAACAGGCGCGATTACGCAGTACGTCGACTTCGCCCAGATCGTGTTGTACATGTTCTGGATCTTCTTTTTCGGGCTGATCTATTACCTGCTGCAGGAGAACCATCGCGATGGTTATCCACTCGAGCCAATCAATGGCCGAGACACGCAAATGGAAGGTTGGCCACCTATCCCGTCACCCAAGACGTATCTGCTCGAAAGTGGCGAGGAAGTGGTCATGCCCTACCCGCTGAAAGAGCCCGAGTTCTTGCAAGCGCAACCACGCCATCGCTTTATCGGTGCGCCGATCGAGCCGATTGGCAATCCGCTACTGGCGGGTGTTGGCCCCGGCGCATGGAATCAGCGGGCTGATCATCCGGATATGACGCCGTTCGGTGAACCTAAGATTTCACCCTTGCGTGCCAACCCTGAACACGGTGTTGCTGAGCAAGACCCTGATCCGCGCGGCATGCCGGTGTGGGGCGCCGATGACGAAGTCGCTGGTACCGTGCGAGATCTGTGGCTGGATCGCTCCGAGATGCTGTTCCGCTATATCGAGGTACGCCTTAATGACGGTAACCGCACGGTATTGCTGCCTGTGCCATTCGCGCGGATCACACATGATGGCGTGAAGGTCCATGCGATCCTCGGGCATCAGTTTACCGATGTGCCGGGTCATAAAGAGGCGGATCAGGTCACGATGCTGGAAGAAGAAAAGATCGCTGCTTACTATGGTGCAGGTACCTTGTACGCGACGCCTGAACGTCAAGAACCTCTGTTCTGATCGACTCCTATGCAAATCTATCCCGAACATGAACTGGAGGCAGCACCCGGACTACCGGAGCCATTACCGGCCGGTGAACGGGTGCTGTGGCAAGGTAGCCCCGACTGGAAGCAGCTTGCACTGGAAGCTTTCCACGTGCGACAAGTCGCGGTTTACTTTGCTTTGATGCTGGGTCTGCAAGCCATCTTGTCGTGGGATAGTGCAGATACCCTGAGTGGCAACTTGACGCCACTCGCGTGGTCATCTTCCATGGCGATCATCGCACTGGGACTGCTCAGCTTCACTGCATGGATGTCGGCACAGACCACGCTGTACACACTGACCAATCGCCGTATCGTGATGCGCATCGGTATCGTGCTGACGATTAGTTTCAATCTGCCTTTGCGTTGGATCGCAGCGGCGCATGTCAAAACGAATGCCGATGGCAGTGGTGATATCGCGCTTGAGCTGAAGGGCTCGGACCGCATCGCCTACCTGCATCTGTGGCCGCACGCACGTCCTTGGGAGCTTTCCAAGGCTCAGCCTTCGCTGCGCTGCCTGCGGAATGTCAGCGCTGCGGGTGATCTGCTACACGCGGCGTGGATATCGCGGCAATCCGAGTTGGGTGGTGACGACACACGCCAGCCCATCCCGGTGCGTATGCCAGCAGCGGCGATCGCACGATGAAAATGGAATCGCTGCCACCGCAAGCAGTGCCTGAACGACGCGCTAGTCGTTTCCCGGCGATCGCGGTGGCGCTGCTGCTGATCGGTACCTTCGTCACGATTGGCGTGTCACGCCTGCAAGGCACGACACAAGAAGTCACGGCTGAGCCAGCCAGAAAAATTCGTCAGCTACGGTTTGTCGATCAGCCTGATGGAGCAGTTGCCGCTATTGATGTGAGCAGCGGCCAATTAATCCAACGCTATGAAGGCGAACAAGGCTTCTTGCGTGGCACTTTGCGCGCAATGGCACGCCAGCGAAAATTGAACGGCGTTGGCGCTGCCGAGCCTTTCGAATTAATTCTTCATGCAGATGGTCGCCTGACCCTGCACGACCCCGCCACTGGCACCAAGATCGCACTCGAATCCTTCGGATCGAGGAACATCGGTGTATTCGCACAATTGTTAGGATAACCCCATGACCGCGCCGACCGCGCTTGTGATCGGCAGCGGCTTCGGCGGGCTCGCTGCTGCAATTCGCCTCTCTTGCAAGGGCTACCAAGTCCAAGTCCTTGAAAAACTCGACGCCCCTGGGGGTCGTGCCTACGTGCATCGGCAAGATGGCTTTACCTTCGATGCCGGCCCCACCATCATCACCGCACCGCAACTGCTCGAAGAGCTATGGGCACTCTGCGGTAAAAAACTGTCAGATGACATCACGCTAAAACCTATCGAGCCGTTTTACCGAATACGTTTTGATGATGGCACGCATTTCGATTACAGCGGCGACGCAGCCACCATGCGGCGTGAGATCGCTCGTTTCAACGCCGATGATCTTCCGGGCTACGACCGCTTTGTAGAAGCTGCAGATCAAGCCTGCAAGCTCGGCTTTGAAGAGCTCGGGCATAAGGCGTTCGATAGCTTCTCCGACTTATTGGCAGCCATGCCCAGCATGATCAAGCTAAAAGCTTGGCAAACGCTCTACTCCATGGTGGCGGGTTATTTGCGCGACCCTAAGCTGAGAATGGTGTTCAGCTTCCATCCGCTACTAATCGGTGGTAATCCATATTCGGTAACCCGGGTCTACAGCCTGATTAATACGCTGGAACGCCGCTGGGGTGTGCACTGGGCCATGGGCGGTACCGGCGCGCTGATTCGTGGCATGGTGAAGCTTCTGCAAGAGCGCGGCGTCAGCCTGCGCTACAACGCACCCGTCACACGGATCAATGTCACGCAAGGCCGTGCCACCGGTGTCACGCTGGCCAATGGTGACCAACTGCGCGCGGATATCGTTGTGTCGAATGGTGATGCCGCCTGGACCTATAAAAATCTGGTAGACCCAGCGCACCGCTCGCATTGGACTGACCGTCATATCGAGACGCGACGCTACTCGATGAGTTTATTCGTCTGGTATTTCGGCACTAACCGGCTCTGGGAAGACGTACCGCATCACATGATCATGCTTGGGCCGCGCTATAAAGGTCTGCTGGATGACATGTTCCTCAAGCACAAGCTGGCCGATGATTTCAGCTTGTATCTACATCGCCCGAGCGCCTCTGATCCCTCGGTCGCGCCACCCGGCTGCGATGCGTTTTATGTACTCGCACCGGTGCCGCATCTCGACAGCGGCACCGACTGGCAAGCGCAAGCCGAGTCGTATCGCATGCGTATACAAAAGTATCTCGAATCCACCGTGATGCCGGGGCTTGGCGAGCACATTGTCACCAGCCGGCTCATGACGCCGCAGGATTTCCATGATCGGCTGTGGTCGCACAAAGGTGCGGCGTTTGGCATGGAACCTAGGCTGCTGCAAAGTGCATGGTTCCGTCCGCATAACCGCAGCGAAGATGTAGAAAATCTTTACATGGTGGGCGCCAGTACGCACCCCGGTGCCGGTGTCCCCGGTGTGCTGATGTCGGCCCGCGCGATGGCCTCGGTGGTGCCAGATGCCTAACACCGCAAAAACTATCGACCTCGCCGCCTGCGAAGAATTAATGCGCGGTGGCTCAAAATCTTTTTTTGCGGCCAGCAGCTTATTACCCGAGCGCGTGCGGATTCCGTCGATCGCGCTGTATGCATTCTGCCGAGTTGCTGATGACGCAGTCGATAGCGCGCCCGAAGAAGGCGTGGTGGCGCAGCTGCGTGCACGACTCGACGCTATCTACGCCGGCGAGCCCGGCGACATTATCGAAGACCGTGCCATGGCAATGGTGGTACATCGCTACGGCTTGCCGCGCACCCTGCCAGAGGCACTGATCGAAGGTTTTGCGTGGGATGCCGAAGGGCGCATCTATGAAACGCTAGATGATCTGCACCACTACTGCGCGCGTGTTGCCGGTAGCGTAGGCGCGATGATGGCGATGGTGATGGGTGTACGTGATCCACAAGCGCTGGCACGTGCGTGCGAACTCGGTAACGCCATGCAGCTAACCAATATCGCGCGTGATGTCGGTGAAGATGCCCGCAACGGACGGCTCTACCTGCCGCGCGCCTGGATGCGCGAAGAAGGCCTGAATCCGGACGCGTGGTTGCGTACACCGGTATTCAACGAGTCACTTGCGCGAGTAGTTTCTCGATTGTTGGCAGAGGCTGATCGTTTATACCAGCGCGGTGCGACGGGCATTTCCGCACTACCGCGCGACTGTCGCGGAGCCATTCTCGCGGCAGCCACCATCTACGCCGAGATCGGCAGTGAGATCGCCGGTAATGCAATGGATTCGGTGAATCAACGCGCGATGGTGGGCAGCGCCCGCAAGCTCACCTTGCTGTGTATTGCAAAAATCCGCGCACAGATGCCGCCACGCTGCGATACCTCGCCGCCACTCGATTCGATTGCTTATCTGGTTGAGGCCTGCACACAAACTGCCAGTAACTCCAGCGGACGCCCGTTTCCGAAACGGAGTTTCGATGAACGCTGTGAGTGGTTGATTGATTTGTTTGAACGCCTGTCGTTGCCGCAGGGGCGGCATTAGCCCAGAAACTCGCCCAGCACGAGATTTCGACATGTGCCGGCATTGAAAATCTTTGTGTCGGTGGGGCGATCAAGCCTCAGGTATTTTTAAGAAATATACCTGACCCGCCTGACCTGAGGTATCGAAGGTCTGAACACGAGATAGCCGTAAAAGCTAGCTCAGGCATTTTGAGTCATTATGACTTTGTTATTTAAAACTACAGGATTGGCCAGAAAGCGAATGGTTTTTATTTGCAAAACAAACGAAACAATTTATCTACCTCAGTGTTTGGCGCGGAATATCCCCAAGAATCTTGGCCGAGCTCATGCACTTTGTATACATTTTCAGCTTGAATCGGCTCAACCAGCTCAACCGGCCCAATAGCTCGGTACATATCCTTCGAGCAATTCAATTCATATACACTAACTGCATATATTCTCTCGCCAGTGCCACGATTATGAAGAATGAGTGGAAGAGACATATCTTCGCCAATTTCATAAACCAGAACTTTTAATATTCCCCCTGCTCGCATTACTGATTTTTTATCAACAAACATTTCTCTCTGGTAGTACTCCATCCTATCCATTCCAGGTTTTTTTTCGTTATACACAAAAAACGACTCAAACGCTGACCATCTAGATTTTCTTAGTGAAAGAATCGACGCGACATGCTGCTCAACCGTTGATCGGTAGGACTTTGGCGATCGATCATGAATTTTTTTTCGACGCTCATCGCAGTCGGTAGTGTTTTGATTGTTGTAGTCCCTAGTTTTAAATTTTTCAATATTTTCTACAATCCATTTAGCACTTTCTATATCTTGTTTTTCTTTTTTTGTATCAAATGCTTTTAAATTTAATTTATAAAACTGAATGTTATTAGCAATATAATCGCCCCCTTCCTTTATCATTTTAGGGTCTTTTAAATTTAATTCGCGAAATATAGTTTCTATATATTCAAATGATCTCAAACATTTATATGCGACATCTGCGCCATAAATGTCTCGCATTATGTAATTTGGAATGTCTTGAGCCATCAAGTTTGAAGAAAAAATAAATATTGAAACAGCCCTGAAAAGGATTTTTAACTTTTTAAATGAATTAGTCATCGCATTTCACATTAGTTTATAAATACAGAAAATTTATTCCCATATCTCAGATTCTTTCCATGCCAAATTGAGACATTAGGTTGCGCAATTAACAAATATTCTTTGTGATAGCACATATTTTTCCGCCAATTTAATTTTCATTTTTCACCCCGATTATTATCCGTGAAAAACTTTCTTTTTGTTACTTTTATTAAGAATTTCACGTGTCTCAGATATGTATTGGGCTGAATCTGCGTTTTGGGGCAATACTCATCTCGCAGATATGCCCGTTCTTGGTGGAATCGAGGTCAAAACATGAAATGACAAGAGGTAGAGAAGACACCACAAGCTGCTAAGCAAGCGGGAATTCGGCCTGAGTCAAAAAATGATCGGTATGCGGCATTTAGAAGGGTCATACGGAAGTAGGCCTAGCATCCTCAGCCTAGTCCGATTCCGCCCCGAGCCACCGTGATGTAAAAAACACCTCAGGGTGATCCTTCGTATTGTTTGTTGCATTTCTGGCTTGTGAACTTGCAGCACGATGCGTATACTTGTACAGCTTATTGAACAGGTATGGCCGGAGGCTTTATGCGCGTAATCAATTTTTCTGACGCAAGAAATCAACTCAAACAAGTCATTGATCAAGTTGTTGATGATGCTGACTTTACTGTAATCGCCAGACGCGATTCGCAGGATGCCGTGGTGATGTCTCTGGACACTTTTAACAGTTTGATGGAAACACTCCATCTGATGAAAAGCCCTGCCAACGTCAAGCACCTAGAAAAATCCATCGGTCAGTATCGTAAAGGTCAGACCAAAACCAAGGAACTGGTCGATGCGAAGTAAGCTGGTCTGGACCAACGCAGCTTGGGAAGACTACGTGTATTGGCAAACACAGGATAAAAAAACGCTCAAGCGCATTAACTCGCTGGTGAAAGAAGTAATGCGCGATCCTGAAAATGGCATAGGCAAGCCAGAGCCTTTGCGAGAGAACCTATCAGGTTTTTGGTCACGACGAATTGATGACATGCATCGTCTAGTGTACGCCATCGAGAAAGACCAAATTGTTGTCATCGCTTGTCGGTATCACTATGAGTGAGTGAGTCAAAAGCTTGATCAGAATGAAGAAATCAAACATAAATCAGCTTCCTACAGACCTGCCCATTCCTCAAGACGATGGTTCAACCAATCATTTAAGGGGAATGAAATTGCCCAATATTTCCTTAAATGCTACCAATGGAAACACTGTTAACTTTGGCGACATTAAGGGCAAATTAGTTATCTACTGTTATCCAATGACAGGGCAACCTAATGTTGCTTTGCCGGATGGTTGGGATCAAATTCCTGGGGCAAGAGGCTGTACGCCTCAAAGCTGTTCGTTTAGAGATCACTATCAAGAGCTCCAAGCATTGGGCGCAGAGTTAGTGGGTTTAAGTGTTCAATCTACGGAATATCAAAAAGAAATGTCCGACAGACTTCATCTGCCATTTCCAGTTGTGAGTGATGTGGGCTATGAATTTCAAAAGGCATTGAATATGCCAACTTTTGTGGTCGCTGGCATGACGCTATTAAAGCGCGTTACGCTAATTGCGAATAATGGCGTGATTGAGGCAGTTCACTACCCCATCTTCCCAAGTGATAGTGATCCGGCTTGGGTAATTGAGTATTTGAAGAGTCATCAGAGTTAGGCTTCCTTAGCCCCGGTTCGATTCCGTCCCGGGCCATCAAATTAGCAAAGCCCTCGTCAGCGATAACAGGAGCTTTTCTGTTTTCAGTGGCAAGGGTTGACTTCAAAGGCGTCATCCCGGAAGTTCTTCACCTGAACCGCGGCATCCGAAACGGCAGCATCCGCTGCACGATCGGTGAGACTAAGCGCGGCACGTTGAGCGTTTCATGCACGCTAATCACACGCTGCCCGAACAAGCCACTCGCCAGCACAGCACGTTGATAGAACGGCGTGTCTTCCAACTGCTCAATCACACTCACCGGTGCATCATCATCGGAACGTTGACGTCGATTGATGCGCCATCCCGTTTTGGGTAGCGCATGCCGCGCAGGCGGCGTGAACGGTTCAACCCGACCATCGGGAAAAAATCGCTGTGCAATCACACGATCATCACCGATCTTTGGCTGTACGTCATAGATCACTGCCGTTGAACCATCGGTCAAGGTCGCGCGTGACCAGTCCCATTCGCGAAAACGGCAATCGATGGGCTCGTCGCCTTCATTCGAATCGAGATAACCATGCCCCTTCCAGCGAATTGCCGGATGAGTGAACTCAGCTTCGACGCGTGCACAAGCAGCAATCGGACCCCAACGATGCAGACCGCCGGCATCAAGGTCAGCACCGAACATCGATAAGGCTTGCGGATAGACTCTTACCTTGCCACGCACCGGCCATGGCACCGGCATGCCAATCTCATGAATCGCGATTTCGAGACAATTGCCATCCCACGTCAACGCGCTCGGTCCCACACGAAAACTGTGAACATCACGTTGCATACTGTCGCGGCTACGCTCGGTCATGGTCCAGCGCTGCTTGGCGCCGTACAGCGCGACATTGATAGCCACATGATTGTCAGGGTCGCCCTCACCTCTGGCAAAGGCGCTGCGGTAGTAGGGGGAGAAAACGCTACCAACGAAAGCGATAATCGTCAGGCCGTAGTTGCCGCAGTCGGAGAGCGCGTCGACGTACCACCAGAGATATGCACCCGGCGCGAGCGACTGGTCGAATCGAGGT
This sequence comes from Oxalobacteraceae bacterium, assembly GCA_021299035.1. GTDB lineage: Bacteria > Pseudomonadota > Gammaproteobacteria > Burkholderiales > Burkholderiaceae_D > Pernthalerella > Pernthalerella lacunae. Next base: position 91,557 of record JAJTGD010000001.1, read on the forward strand.
GATCCATCAAGGTCGCGGCCGCCAGTAGCCCGGACATCGCCGCCATTGGCACTCCCGGCCCCGGGTGCACGCTGCCACCCGCCAGAAATAGTCCCGGCACCTTGCTCACCGCTCCGCGACGCGCGAACGCCGACATCCATCCATGGGTCGCCATGCCGTACAGCGCTCCCGCGCTGGCCGGAAAGATCCGCTCGAAATCCGCTGGCGTGGTGCGTACCGTGTTCTGTGCCGTGCGACGAATGTTCAGCCCGTAGCGGGCCAACAGGGAAAAGGAATGGTTTTCGCATGCGTCGATCTCCGACTCGGTGAGATTGCGCCGCGCAATTGCGGGCGCGTTGACCAGTACCAGCATCCGGTCGCGTGCTGTTGGCTGATCGGTGACTAGGCCGCGGTCCTGAGCACAGACATAGACTGTCGGTGTCGCGGGCAATCTGCCGCGATCAAAAATATCGCTGAACTCGCTCTGGTAATCCGGCTGAAAGAAAACATTGTGGCGGTCCAGCTCGAAGCCATCAGTCTCAGCATGAACACTCCATGTCAGCGCTGACAAAGAACGCTTCGATCCCGGTGTCGGTGATGCGGCGCGCTTACCGACATCACCCAACAAGCCTTGACCCAGAGCCGAGATATCACCATTGAATACCACGCTATCGGCAGCGAGCTGTTCGCCATTTTCCAGGCGCACATGACTCACCCGACCGCCCTGCACGCCAATCTCGGCGACGCGACAGCCGTAGCGTGCAGTGACGCCAAGCCGCTCACCCAAACGCGCTAGTGACTGGGCCAGCGCATGCATACCACCCTGCACTGACCACACACCATCGAGCTCAACTTGCGTCACCAGCATTAAGGTCGCAGGCGCGCGCCAGGGTGAAGAGCCGCAATAGGTTGCATAGCGCGCGAACAGTTGCCGCAAGCGCTCATCGTGAAAATGCTCTCGCAATGAATCCCACAAATTACTCATTGGTCCGAGCGACGCCAGCACCGCTAAACCGCGCAGTCCAAGGTCGCCCATCATGCTGCGCAGCGTTGGCGATTGCGAGCGTATGAACGGCCCTTCAAGCGTGTCATACACCGATCGTGCCTGCTGACAAAAGCGCATGAAGCGCATGCCCTCGCTCGGGCCCGCCAGCCGCGCGATTGCATCGCGTGATTGACCAGGATCGGCGAATAAATCCATGCGCTGGTCCGGACTCCAGGCATGACGTGCGAGCACTGGTAGCGCGGTCAACTGAAGTTCATCTTCCAGTGAGGCACCGACCGAGCCGTACACTTGTTCGAACACCCAACGCATGGTGAACACCGTAGGGCCGCTATCAATCGGGCCACCGTCCACCATCAGCTGACGCATCTTGCCGCCCGGTTGCTCAGCTGCTTCCAGCAAGGTCACTTGCAAGCCGCGTTGTGCTAACTGCAAAGCCGACACTAATCCAGCAACGCCAGCGCCGATCACCACCACACGGTGCGCACTCGGTGGGCTAGCCATACCAGCGCCCGTTCCATGTACCGCGCATGGAGAGCGGCGCAAAGCGCACGAACATCGACTCAGAAAAAAATGTATGCCGCCACGCCGCACGAATCGCTTCCTCATGCGCGCCGGTGCGTGCATAGGCATCCATCGCAGCGGCGTTTTGCCACAAGCTGAATGTCGCTTGGCGGAGCAGCGGTGCCTCACCTAAACCAATCGCCAGCTCACAGCCCTCGGCAGTAGCAAGCCCCGCTTGTGCGGCCGGTGCGTAGCGCCAGAATGCGGCTGCAGCGCTTGGCCGTATCGAGGCACGGGTCAATGCGGCAATCGGTGCATTCGACGGAATGGATGGCCCGGGTTGCAATGACACGCCATCCCACGAGCCACGTGCATTGGCGGTCTGCAAAGTGATGGTGAGACACTCATCACTGCGTTGACGATAACGATCGAGTAAATCGGAGCGTGCTTCAAACTGTTCTGCGTGTTCGATGTCATCAAAAAAGCAGAATACGCCTTGATACGAAGCACTGGGCGCCAGGCCAAAGCCACCACCACGACCACTACCGAGTGTTTTGATGAATTGCAGCCCAGGGGCTTGGTCGGGAAACCAGCGAGAGAACGCGAGCCTGCCCCAGCTCCAGGGCCAGTAAGCAGGTCGTAGACGCGCAATTAGCAGTACAGCCGCGCCGCAGGGCGCGACCTCACCGCTTTGGCTTAGGTGCGCGCGCTCTGTGTCAGCGGGCCCCTCATCCGCAGGATCGCTGCCGTTCCTGGCGATGAGATGGCCGGCGGACATTGGGCTAGCCGATAAGGCGGTTCACGTAGGTATCAACTTCACTTGCTAGCCGGACCCGAAGCAAGCTCTGGATAATCCTTCAGCATCGGGAAGCCGTACAAAGGTTTGTAGGCACCTTGGTGACACGTCGCACAGCTCACCTTCGCGACATCGCCACCCGGACCTTTACGCTCGACCGGGAACACTTCGGTCAACGGCACCATGTATTCATTGTTCACATCACGCGCCATACGAATCCCGTGATAAGCGGTGACACGTTGTGGCGGGCTGCCCTCCCAACTCTGGAACGAGCGCGTGTTGTGGCAGTAGGTGCAATTGACACCCAGCGAGGTCGACATATGCGTCATCAGGCTGTAGGTCCACTCGGCTTGCTTGATCGAGTGCCGGTTACCCGAGGGTAGTGGCGTTGGGCCATTCACGCGAATCGGCTTGTCTTCCAGCAGGAAAGGCGTCAGTGCATCAGTTGGCAGTGATGACATATTCGCCAGCGGCGCTGGCGTATTCTGCCCTGCCAGATCACCGATGAAGTCAGCACGCTTGTCTTGCTCGAGCGGTGTGAACCACACATTGGTCGGTACTGGATTGCCGCGGTGGCAGGTATAGCAAGTGACACCGGTTTCAGCGACGTGGTTCTTCCAGTTGCCGTTGATGTGGCGTGTCATCTCGATCATCTTGCGTGCGACGATCTTGGTGTACTTGCTGTCTTCGGCGAAGTTTTGCACGTTATGGCAGTAAGCACAGCCTTCTTTCGGCGATACCCACGCGGTGATCTGCGTCATCAATCCGATGAATTGCCCTGCTGACAAATCACCTAGTACCTGCACGTTCTGGTAAGAGGCTTTTGCACGCGGGCCGTCGGGTGAAGCCGGTGGTGGCGCGGGCGGCACGGTATTGAGTGCATCTTGGGTATCGAGATGGCGCGGGTTGTAGACCTGCACCATACCGGTACCGCGGAAGCCGTGCTGTACGCTGTCCATCGGCGGTCGCTCGCAACCCGCGAGCAGCGCGCAGCCTAAGGCCAGCAGCGCGGCGATTGTCGGGATTCGTGAGGTCATGGCTTGGCTCCCTGCAGAGTGGCGGGGTCGACGATGTCACCCCAGACATGCGGATACGGTGGTGCGAAGCCATGCTTGATGGCCCATAGATACCAGTTATCAACGGCTGTGCCGGTGAGCAGGATGCCGATGCCGCCAGTCAGCGGACACAGCACTGCGAACCACCAAGCCCAACGGTGAATCGATTCCATCGTGGCGTTGAAGCCCATGGTCCAGCGCCAGAACAATGCGGCACGCTCAGTGGCAGTACCACGATCGATGATCTGCTCGATTTCACGCTCGCCACCGTAGCGACCCACCGCAAGAATCGTCGCGCCATGCATCGCAAACAGCAACGCAGAACCGTACAAGAAGGCAATCGACAGCGCATGGAACGGGTTGTAGAACAGATTCCCATAGCGCAGCGAGAAAGCAGCCGTCCAGTCAAGGTGCGGGAAGATACCGAACGGTACCGCTTCGCCCCAGCTACCCATCAGTACTGGGCGGAACAGACCGAGCACAAGGAACAACCAAATCGCAGCAGCAAACGCCCACGCGATATGCGTCCCCATTTGCAGCGCGCGTGCGCGACGATACACATTCGCCCACCACAGCAGCACCGAGATCGTCAGAAACAGACCGCAGATTTGCCACCAACCGCCTTGATTCAACGGTGCGAATTTCAGGCCATTACCTGGCGCGGGTGGATCAAGCGAGAGCCAGAACAGCTGGCGAATGAATTGCACTGGATCCCAGTTCACCGACGCCAGCATGTTCATACCGATGATGGTGAAGGCGAACAGCCCGAACATCAGCGACATCGTGCCAAGCACGCCGAGGTAAATCGGCCCGATCTGCGCGTTACCGAGTCGGCCCGCCAGATGCAAGAGGAATGGCGTACCCGAACGCGACAGCGCTGGTTTGTGCTGCGCTATGCCATCGTGCAGCGGTCCGGTGACCTGAACTGCCGTAAAGAGGTTTTGATAATCAGCCATCGTGCGCTCCTTAGCGGTTCCAGATCGGCATGTTCAACCACCAGCTCCACCACTCTGGCCAGCCGCGGCTCCAGAATGGTCCTGACAGCACGATGCAGAGTGCCGAGAAAAGCACAGCAGCCAGTGCGAGAAACAGGCCAAGACGGTGAATGCCCAGTGTGCCGACCGAGTAACCGACCAGATCACGGAAGTAGGTATCTTCGTGTTCCGGTGTTTTAACGGTCTCTCCCTTAGCCGGATTCGTCGATGACAGCACCAGTCCACCGTGCATCGACAGCGCCAGCGCCGTCGTGAAGAAGAAGGTGATGGCGATCATGTGCGCCGGGTTGTAATGGAAGTGCAGGTATTGGTAGCCAACGTTTGAGACCCAGTCGAGATGACTGAAAATCCCGTAAGGGAAACCATGACCCCAGGCGCCCATCAAGATCGGGCGAATCACATTCAGCGTGACATACGCCAGAATCGCAACCGAGAAGGCGAAAGGTACGTGGTAGCCCATACCGAGCTTGCGGCAGATTTCAACTTCTCGCGCGGCCCATGAACCGAAGGCGCCGATCGCGCAGACGGTGATCAACTGCCACAAGCCGCCTTGTAATAACGGCGCCATTCGCAGGCCGTATGACAAGTCGGGTGGCGCGATATTGATCTGCCACACATTCCAGGTCGGTCCTTGCGATGCACCCCACAGGATCAGCGCAGTGCCGAGGAAGGAAAAGAAGATAGTGGTCACGCCGAAGAACCCGACGTAGAAGGGACCGATCCAGAAATCGAATAGGTCACCCCCCACCAGGGTACCCCCACGAACCCGGTATTTTTTCTCGAAACTTAACATGGCCATGATCGAGCCCTCCAACAAGGATGCACAAAGTCATCCCGTATTAATCTTATGAGGACAGACAAGTGAACGAGCCACATGCCTGCCCACCACCACGAGGTGGATTTTTTACTTCGGCATGGATGCGTTCTGGGCAGTCGATGGGCTTTTCGCGCCATCCAGCCAGTTGAACTTGTTTGTCGATAACAGGATGAGATGAATCATCGCTGCCAGACCGAACAAGAAAACCCCCTGAATTACCATTGCACGCAGCGGGTCGTACAGGCGCCATATTCTCCACATGGTCCTATCTCCTAAAGTGTGTGTGACATGAACGAATACACTGCAGCCTGCACGCTCCCGAACAGGGACTTGCAGCTCTCAGCACCAGGCAGCCAGCTACGCCATGGCATACCAGTCAGCGAACCGACCAGTGCAATAGCGAGTACAACGACGAAGCCCAGCGTAAAGATCATCCTGAATGTGACGGTTTCATCCGCCCTATCTCGATCCTGGTTCATTTGCATGTTGGCCATAGTGATTCCTTTCGTTAACGGCTAGCCGAGATCAGGTGATCCAGGGACGCCATGCCCACACCAGCGCATGTGCGATCACGGCAACTGCCGTGAAACCCACCAAGCCCTGCATGTAGTACGCATGGAATTCCTGAGCCTCATCATCAGACATTCCGGAAATGCTCTTCCTTTCAGCCATGAGAACGCTCCTTACTGATGGCCTTGCGGCCAGTGGTGCGTAAAGCCCCGCAACCTTGGGCGGCCGCAGCGAACTGCCACGACATCCTGCGAATCAACTGTGTAGAGGGCTTCATGCAGCCTCTCCGATACGCAGTGACTCTCTTGCTCTTACAACACGCTCAACGCTCACGCTGTCCTCACCGGCGCGACGAGCATCGCGTTCAGCGCGATCACGTATTTGTTTAGCCGCCGAGATCTGAACCAGCACAGGTTCGGCAGCGACCAATTTGTTCAGCAACTCACGTGCAGCGTCATCCCATGCGGCTTGCGCACGCACAGGGGTCGGATCGACGCGATCCATCTCGGTACCCAAAGGCAGGATGTTGAACAAGGCGTCGAACAGACAGTTGCAGAATTCTTGAATCAGATAAGTAGCACCGGAATAGCCCATGAAAGGCGTGCCGATGTGCCGACGAATAATCGCGCCAGGGAATGAAGCGGTGATAAAGCTAGGCTTCATCGGCGAAGCAGAACCTGCCTCAGCCAGATACATACGCTCGTTATAGCTGCCGTACATCACGAGTGGCGGCTTCTCACGCACCAGTTGGCGGATAGATTCGTTATCGGTTTTTTCGCCCGGCTTACGCGCGACAGAGAAGGTGCACGGCAAGCCCATCTCATCTTCGAAAAAGTGACGCACACCACGCGCATACGTTTCATTAGCGACGATGGCGAAGCTGGCAGTACCAAAGAAGTCTTGCGTGACCGAGCGCCACAAATCCCAAATAGGTTTGATGGTGGTGTGCTTCTCGCGTTCAATGAAAGGCTCGGGGTCGATATGCAGCAACTCACCCAGCGTACGCAGGAATTTCGTTGTGCTGTGCAAGCCTATCGGTGCTTGCAGATATGGACGCTCGAGTGCCTCGCACAACAAACGACCAAACTCGCGATACATGCAGATATTGACATCTGCATCAGCCAGTTTTTGAACGTCCGCCAAGTGGCTACCCAGCGGGAACACCATATTCACTTCAGCGCCAATGCCTTCCACCAAACGACGGATCTCGGCCAGATCGCTTGGCATGTTGAAGGTGCCGTAGGATGGGCCGATAATGTTGACGCGAGGCTTCTCACCCGGTTCGCGCTGATCGAAAGGCTTGCGCTCTGGTACATGGCGCAGACCATATTCATGCCACAGCCACAGCATTGCGCGGTTGGCGCACTGCCATTGATCTTCATCGATCGTACGCGGCAAGAAGCGCAAGATGCTGGTGCCCTCAGGCGTGACACCACCACCGATCATTTCGGCGATAGAACCTGTCACCACGACTGCTGGCAGATCCGGATCAAGCGCGCCATGTGCACGCTTCATCGCACCCTCGGTGCCTTCGCGGCCCAATTGTTCTTCTGCCAGACCGGTAACGACAATCGGCAGCTCATGCGGTGGTAGCGCATCGGTGTAGTGCAATACCGAAGTCACTGGCAGGTTTTCGCAACCGACCGGGCCATCGATGATGACTTGCAGACCCTTAACGGCGGTGAAGACATATACCGCACCCCAGTAACCACCTGCGCGATCGTGGTCGATGATGTTCATATCATCTCCTCCGCCTTGCGTTTTTTCGCCGCTTTCTCAAGCCGACGGCGTGTCTCTACGCGAAACTCTGGACGCTCAACGGGCTTGTCTTCCCATACACCGGCACGATCACCGTCGCCGGCATCGCCGAAGAAGGCCTTCATGTCGTCCATGCGCGTGCGATTCTTGATCGCTGCGTTGATCACGGTAGCCAGTGAGCCAGCGCCGGCCACACCCATTAATGGGCGCGCGGAAATCAGGTTCGTGAAGTACAGCGATGGGAGCGACATCTGCTTGGCGGCTTGCACCACCGGCGTGGTACCGATCGCGAGATCGGGTTTGTATTCATTGACTGCGGCAATGTCTTGTTCGAGCGAGGCGCGGTACTGCACCTGCACACCCTTGGCTTCCAGCCATGCGCGATCGACTTCGCTGGCGGCTGTCTGTGGGCACGCCGTGCCGACGTAGCGCAGATCAGCGCCACTCTCAACTAACAAACGCCCGACCAGCAACTCCGAGCCTTCGTAACCGGATAACGTGATACGACCATCGATGCGAGTGGCAGAAAGCGCACCCTTGATGGCTGGCAGGAAGCGGTTCTTTGCAGCGTCGATCATGCGTTGTTCGACATTGCAGGCATCACCAATCGATTGCAGCCAGGCCTCGGTACCATCATGACCCACTGGCGCAGAGCCCACCGAGCCACGCCCTGCTGCTTCGAACTCGCGCAGGCTGGCGGTGTAAAACGGATGGATCGCGGCCACCGCTGCGCAGTCGAGTGCCGCATACAACTCGCGCCACTCACGCGTGGGTACGGTTGGCCCTGCGGCCAAGCCCAGCATCTCCAGCATGCCGCCGATGATCATTGGATCAGCGGGGAACATCTCGCCTAACAGCGTAACTGTTGGCTTGTCGCTGACGCCGGAGCGCGGAGCGGCCACAGGTCCTGCTACGACCTCACTACGTGCGTATTTCAGCATCGCAGCGGACAGTACATCTTTAGCCTCGGCATGCGTTGGCACACCAAAGCCGGGTACATCAATACCGATTACGCGCACGCCATTAATTTCTTTTGGCAGAATCTGCAGTGGTACGCCAGAGGCTGTCGGTACGCAGAGATTGATCACGACGATCGCATCATACGAATCCGGATTCGCCTGTTCATGCACCGCGTCGCGAATATCTTCAAACAGCTTGCCAGTGACCAGCGTCTCGGAGTTGAACGGCACGTAGCCCACACTGCGGCGCGCACCATAAAAATGTGAGGTAAAGGTCAGGCCATACACGCAGCAGGCCGAGCCCGACAAAATGGTGGCCGTGCGGCGCATACGCAAACCAACGCGCAATGAACCAAATGCAGGGCACATACTCTGCGGCTGATCATGCGGGCCTTTCGGGTAATCGGCAGCGTAGCGATCTAGTACACCGGCTTTGCCTGCAGCGCGTGCCGCTGCCTCCAACTGCTCCTTGCCCGCGTGGCAACCAACGCCGTCACTTTCCAGTGCGGCGGGGTTTTTAACGATTGGGATCACGGTGCGCTGGTCCATGTTTTCAGACCTCGTCGTAGATCACTTCGAGCGATGGCTTGATGACTTCCTCGCGGCCCATCATGTCGGCAGTTGTCGCCGGCTGCAGTACAACATCACGGCCTACGGCGTCTGCCGAGAACAAGCCGAGCAGTTCTTCTTGCGTTAGTGGTTTGGGTCGTACCGGTGGTGCGTCGGCAACGTTTTGTGCCAGCGTGGCGAACAAACTGCCCCATGGACTTTCCGGACGGCCAACGATTTCGTAGCTGGCGCTCTTTCTGCGAATGTCTTCGTTTGCCGGGATTGCCGACAACACCGGGATACCAGCTCGCGTAGCGAACGCTTGTGCCTCGCCGGTACCGTCATCCTTGTTGATCACCATGCCGGCCACACCCACATTGCCACCAAGCTTGCGGAAGTATTCAACCGCTGAGCAGACGTTGTTGGCGACATAGAGTGATTGCAGGTCATTACTGCCGACCACGATCACTTTCTGGCACATATCGCGTGCAATCGGCAAACCAAAGCCTCCGCACACCACGTCACCCAGAAAATCCAGTAACACGTAGTCGAAGCCCCAGTCATGGAAGCCGAGTTTTTCGAGCAATTCAAAACCGTGGATGATGCCGCGACCACCGCAGCCGCGACCGACCTCAGGGCCGCCAAGCTCCATCGCGTAGACACCATCGCGCTTGAAGCAGACATCACCAATCGCAACCGGCTCGCCAGCTAATTTCTTTTTCGATGAGGTCTCGATAATGGTTGGGCAAGCGCGACCACCAAACAGCAGCGAGGTGGTATCACTCTTAGGGTCGCAACCGATCAGCAACACCTTCTTGCCCTGCTGCGCCATCATGTAAGAGAGGTTGGAGAGCGTGAAGCTCTTGCCAATACCACCCTTGCCGTAGATCGCAATGATCTGGGTTTCTTTCTTGACCTCGCCGGTATGTACCGGATTCGGCTCGACCGCAGCTTCGGCGCGTAGGCGCTCTTTCTGCATGAAGTGTACGGGTGCTGCCTGTTGCTCGGTAGGCTGGCTCATTGCGTTTGTCTCCAGTCGAGAATCATCTTCAAACAGCTTGGGTCGTTGAATGCGGTGCGGTAGGCTTCTTCTGCCTGCGCTGGATTACTGCGGTGCGTGATTAGTCCTTCCAGCGAGAGCCTTCCGCATTCCACCAGGTCGCGTACAGCGATCAATTCAGCAGGCTTCCATTGCGCGGCGACACGAATCCGTACCTCGCGCATGAAAGCCGGCGGGAAAGAAAAACTCATCGGCTCATCGTAAAAACCTGCCAGCACAATTTCTGCATTCGGTGCTGCACGCGCGATCAATTGATCGAGAATCAGCGGGTCACCGCTGACGTCGCAGATGCAGCGGTAGTTCGAACGGGTGTCTTCTTCGGGATCAACCACGCTGTAACCCACTGCACCTTCGCGCCGTGCTGGGTTGGTCTCCCACACCACTGGCTTGGAACCGCTCTCGACGGCAATCCGGGCCATCATCCGACCGAGTACACCGTGGCCAACAATCAGTTCGGGCTGCGTCGTAGTCGCTGCAGAGAAAGCGTGATAAGCAGTCGCGCCCAGCGCCAGCAAAGTGCCGCGCTCGCCTAATGACTCTGAAATTCTTAACGCGCGTAGCGCCGGTATCACGACACGTGACGCCGCACCACCGAACAAGCCGCGCACCTCGCCGTAGCAAGCCGCACCTGGCACAAACACCATCTCGCCGATCGCGTAGTTGGTGCTCTTGCCCGCCTGCACCACCCGACCAACGGATTCGTAGCCTGGTACCAGCGGGTAGCCCATGCCCGGAAAAATCGGCATGCGACCCGAATACAGCAACTTCTCGGTACCGGTCGAAATACCCGACCAGCAGGTCTCAACCACAAGATCGTTATCCGTCGGCGTAGCCAACGGCAGCTCACGCAAATGCAGCTGCATCGGTCTTTCAACCACAACTGCCACTGCGTGTTCGCTCATCAATGTCCCCTGGTTTAACTGCATTCGGCGGCTGTCTGGATCAGGCCATCAGAACAAGCCCGCAACCCACTCCGCCTTGATGACGTATTCTTTCCGTTACATTGCCGTGTGTCAACTTTTATTTACGCTTTTGCGACCATCCAAACCCCGGGCTAAACACAATTGCTGCCGAATTGCTAACGCGTCGCTACCAACATGCGAACCTGCAGCGGAATACGCGTCGGCACCGCACGAATCGCGCTAAACCCGGCTTCGGTCAGCAGCGCACTCAGCTGCGCGGCAGTGCGGGCGCGACCGCGACCCATCGCCAACAGGTAGAAACCGAAATAAGCGTCGCCCATCGCCTCAGCGCCCGGGGTGCCGGCCATAGGCTCGGCCAGCAGCAAGGTGCCGCCCGGCGGTAGCGCGGCGTGAATAGCGCGCAAGATCGTCAGGGCACGCTGTTCATCATGGTCATGAATCACCCGCACCAAGCTAACGATGTCGAAGCCGGTCGGTAGCGGATCGGATAAGAAGTTGCCGCCAATCGCGTTCGCGCGCTGGGCCAAACCAGCGGTGGCAAATCGGGATTTGGCACGCTCGGCGACCGCTGGCAGATCAAATAGGGTTAGCTGCAAATGCGGTGCGCGTGCACCGACACTGCACAAGAAACGACCTTCGCCACCTCCCACGTCCAGCAAGCGGTGATGGCGGTCGAATGAATAAGCGTCGAGGATTTCAGCGGCCACCAGCGGCTGCGATGCCGCCATCAGCTGCGAGTAATTGCCGACATGGTCTGGGGCGAGTTCCCCCGCATGCGCAGGCGCGTCATCCGCCGTGTAGGGATAGAAACCGGACAGCGCCGGCGCTGGCCCCTGCCCACGCAGCAAGGCCACCGGATCAGCCAAATCTGAATACAGGGTATCGTGATGGCGAATCATCGCCAGCACACCTTCATTCTCGACCAGCGGCGCACCGAGCACCCCCAATCCATAGCGTGCTTGTCCGCGTTCGTCCGTGCCGCGCGACTCGATCAGTCGCAGCGATATAGCGGCGGCCAGTAGACGGTCGGTCGCCTCAGTGCTCATCTGACAGTGCAGCGCCAGCTGCGTCAGAGTCATCGGGCCTTGCGCGAGCTTGCGAAACAGATCCAGTTTGACGCAGGCCGACAGTACCTGCGAGTAGACGAACCCAGCGACTAAATCAAATACTTCACGCGTACGTCGACGCGCGAAGGGTCGGGTCAGTGGAAACGATGAGGCCGCACGATGAAACGCGGCGCTCGCATACAACCGGTCGCGTAGCGCGAGTAACCGGTCCGTAAAAGAGAGCGTAGCTGCCGCCATTTAAGCGACGACGCGAGTGACGCTAGGCGCGAACTTGCGCACGAGGTCATTCGGCACTAGCCGCTTGGCCTGCATCCGCAATAGCGTGCGCAGCTGCGCCGAGCCACGGCAGGCTGGTATAGAGGCGCTGGCGTGAGCAATCAATTGATCAAACAACTGAACCGCGCCGGTCAAACCTAATTCAGCGGCAGAACTGGGACGACCGTGCGTCGCGTCTTGCCCGGCTGGCTTACCCAGCATCTCGGCATCACAAGCGACATCGCGAATATCATCCGCTACCTGATAGGCCTCACCCAGCAACTCGCCAAGCGCACGCCAGGGGTTTGCGTCAGTACCTGCGGCCTGCGCACCGGCAGCGGTAGCGGCAACGAATAGCGCACCCGTCTTGGCGCGCTGATATTCGGTCAATGAAACGCGAGGCTCGCACTCCCACGCCTGGCCGGCGATGATGCCGGAGGGCGCTCCGACTGCCGTCGACAGTGTTGAAATCATTGGAATCAGCCGCTGCGGCTGAATCGCGCCAGCATGCGCCAGCGACTGGAACGCCGCCACAATCAACGCATCACCCGCTAGCACCGCCAGTCGCTCGCCATGCGCAGCGAACACCGATGGCCGGCCGCGCCGCGTCAGCGCGTTATCGAAACAAGGAAGATCGTCATGGACCAGCGAGGCGCAGTGCATCAACTCGATAGCAGCGCCACCAGCAGCGGCTAGGGCCAAATCTTCGGCGCCACAAGCCTGTGCCACCGCGAGGGTCAGGTGCGGACGGATGCGAGCGCCACCGGGAAACACCGCATCGCGCATGGCAGCCGCCAAAAGCGGCGGACCCTCGGGGCCCTGCTGAAGGGCGAGCGCAGCCTCTAATGCCGCCTCAATCCGTTCCGTGTTTTCCATGGCGTCTCCGTAGTGACCGGCCGGTTCTGGCCATGGGTGTAAGTTATTTGCGTCACATCAATATGTCAAGTTTTATTGACAGTTTTCTGTGTCAGTAGCCGCTCTGATCAGGCGGCTGGCGCGCCGCCTCAAGGGCCGGAATTCGATTGGCAGATTGAAAAAGCCCCCACCTCAGTCGGTGGTGTCGGTATGGTGGGTCTGCTGTTGGGCCTGCTGCTCGCGCTCCTGCTGACGCTTGCGGCGCTCTTTGTTTACCTCACGGATCTGCCAAATACCGAAGGCAATCGGCACCAGTCCGAACAACAGCATCTCGGCCAGTAAGGCCGCCACTTCGGTTTTCATGCAGCCCCCACGGTTTGCATCACCTCGACCAACAAGTCCACGCACTGTCGTGGACTTTCTTCATGCGCCAAATGCCCGAGCATGGGCCACAGCACGCGCTTGGCTTGCGGCAGACGCTTGGCAACAAGCGCTGCCTGTTGCGGAGGCACCGTTAGATCATTTTCAGCCGCGACTAACCATACCGGTAGCGATAGCTTGGGTAGATCGGGCTCTAGCTTATCGAGATCCCAGTGAGCCATCATCGCCAATGCCGAGCGCACATGACCGGGACTCTGCATCAAGCGCTGGTACAAGCGCATGCCAGTCGCGTCGATCACTGAACCCGTGCTGCGCATCAGGCGTTGAATCACCACCGGATCATTCGCTTGCCAGGCAAAAAATTTCGCGGTCAATGACCCAGTGGCCATCAAACGCGCCAGCGGCGAGAAAATCGCCCCTGCCATGCCACCGAACCCAATGAACGCACCGTTCAAACTGACCAGCGCGGCGGGTCGCACACTGCCATCGAGCGCCATACGCGCAGCGACCGCTGCACCGGCGGAATGACCCACTACGATCGTCGGCGAACACTGCATTTGCTGCATCAAAGTAGCAACGCGCCTTGCCATGCCTGTGAGCGATTGCCCCGAGGCAGGCATTGGCATCTCACTGAATGCATGGCCCGGCAGGTCTATTGCGATGACTCTGCAATGCTGTGCGAGAAGTGGCGCGACATCACGCCATGAGTGTGTGGCCGAGGCTGTTCCGTGTAGCAGTAGGACTACCGGTGCATCGCGCTGGGCAGCAGGAAAATCCTGCACATGCCACAGCAGCCCTGCGGCGCTGATGAACCGACTGTTTGCGCGATTGGGCCAGTCGAGCCCGTCGACCTGCCAGTCCAAACGATCACCCAAAGGCGCGCGGCTCTGTGCCTGTTGCAAGCCGCACAGTCTGCGCCAGCTGCGCCGAGCCAGCGTGCGGTAAGGGTAGATAACGGGCGCGCATCGCGCGCGCCAGCGTCGCCGCTTCTTGCTGCGGCTTGGGTGAGGTATCAATCAATAGCACCGGTACTTGCACCTGTGCCAGTTGCTGTGCTGTTTGCATGGCTTCTTGTTGCGCGCGCTCGCGACCACCGCTACCGTCGAGCGCTACATTGGCACGACCATCGGTCAGCAATACCACTAAGGGTGACTGGCCGCGCCGTGCGAGTGAATCGACTAGTGATGCGGTGACTTCCAAAGCGCTGGCCAACGGCGTACCACCACCACCCGGCAATCCAGAGAGCCTTCGTCTTGCTGCAGTGAGTGAGCGCGTTGGTGGTAACAGCAACTCGGCGGAACGACCGCGAAACGCAACCAGTGCAACTTGATCACGTCGCACGTAGCATTCGGCAAGCAACATTTCGATCGCGCCTTTTACTTCGGACAATCGATGCATGGCAGACGAACCTGAGGCATCGACTACGAACACGGTCACGCTGGCGCTACGCTGACGAATTCGCGTGACATGAAAATCTTCCGCGCGTACCAGCACCCTCGCCTTCGCGACTGCATCGCCACTTAATGCGCGCCGCAATCGCTGCCAAGGTGCCGCAGCACGAAGGGTATCTACCAAGTGCAGTCGTCGCCCGCGTAAATTGTTGGCTCGGCGCGAGCCAATCGGTCGTCCATGTGCACCTGCGTCGCTGTATGCGCCCGACTTACCACTCATGCGTACAGGCTTGATACCTGAGATGAGTGCTGCCAATAAGTTAGCAGGGATTGCTGCTTGAGCAGCATCCAGTACACGATCTTCCATGGCCTGTTGCTGCGAGAGCGGGTTCGGTGAATCATTTTCTGCGGGAGATTGCTGCTGTTCGGGGGGGACTTCATCACCCTCAGCATCGTCATCCTCATGCGGCAACTGCGTTGCGCGTGGTGCCAACACTAACGAGGCGGCAATCTGCGCATCATCATCGGTGCAGCAGTCGTTATCATCAAACGCTGCACTGGCGCGCGCTGCACACAGCGCCAGCGAACACGCACGCAAAGAACTGACACCCAGCGCCATTGCAACTGAGCACAGGGCATCAATCATGGCTTCCGGCATCTCGATTTTTTCCAGGCGCTCGCGAGCAGCAGTAATTTCTTCTGCCGAGGCCATTTCGGTATCAATAAAGCGTGGCGAGATTGCACGCAGATCGATATCGAAGGCCATACGATCACACAAGGCCTCCGGCAAACCATCATCTTCGGGCGTCGCTTCATCCAGTGCCACCACACCAAACTGCGTGCTGCTTTGCTGGCGAATGCCGTCACGCTCGACTACCACCTGCGCGTTATCCATCGCTTGTGTGATACGCGCTGCCGTCGCGCGTGAAATGCGCTCGGCCATACTCAGCACCAGCACACCACCATCGACAGTGGCTAGCAAACCCGATTGCGATATCGGACGACCCGCCGACAAGGTCGCGGGTAGATCAAGCCCGCCGAGCAAACGCTCGTCCGTTACCGATTGCGGCACACGAATCCAAGCGCGCTCACCCATGAAGGCTTTCAACATCGCCAGCCAGGCATCGCGCACCGGACCGGCATGCGCGCGAACGCGAACACCGCCCAAACCAGCAGGATCAATCGCGAATAGAACCGCGACCCGCACCGCGAGTTCCCACGCCCTTCCCGATGGGTCAGGCTCGCGATCTAGGGGTGCCAGCATCAGGCAGTCTGCGTGAACACTTCATCAACCGCACGATGTACGCGCGTGCCGCTGCCCGACTCATCGAGCGGATTACGGCGTAATCGATGACGCAAGGCAGGCGCCGCCATGCGACGCAGGTGCGCGTCACCGACTTCAAGATCGCCTTCAATCGCTGCCAGTGCACGCGCTGCACGTACCAGCGCTAATTCACCACGCAGTCCATCAGTACCTAGGTTCATGCACAACTGCGCTGCGCGGGTCAATGCTTCATCCGGCACTTCAACCTGCGGTAAGCGTTTGCGCGCGGCGATGATGCGACGGCGAATTTTTTCATCTTCCTTCTGCCATGCATCGACGAAGGATTGTGGTGAGCGTTCGAAGGCATCGCGTCGCTTGACGATCTCGATACGCAGCTTCAAATCGGTAGGGGTCGTTACATCAACGGCCAAACCAAAGCGATCAAGCAATTGCGGTCTTAACTCGCCCTCTTCCGGATTGCCACTACCCACCAACACGAAACGCGCCGGGTGACGAATCGATAGCCCTTCGCGCTCTACTAGGTTTTCACCAGAAGCCGCCACATCAATCAGTAAATCAACCAGATGATCTTCCAGCAGGTTGACTTCATCAATGTATAAAAAGCCGCGATTCGCGCGCGCCAACAGGCCGGGTTCGAACGCTTTGACGCCCTGCGACAAGGCACGCTCCAAATCAAGCGCACCAACCACGCGGTCTTCAGTCGCACCTAATGGCAAATCGACCACCGGTACCGGCTTCAGTAATGACTTTGGTACGCCAGCGGCTTTCTTCGGCGCGCAGCTTTCACAGGAAGGCGTGCCCGCCGCAGGATCGCAACCGTAGACACACTGTTCGACCGCGCGCATTTTGGGAAGAAGTGCCGCCAAGGCGCGCACTGCAGTGGATTTGCCGGTGCCGCGGTCGCCAAGGACCAACACACCACCAATACCAGGGTCGACGGCTGCGGCCAGCATCGCCGCTTTCATTTCGTCTTGCCCAACAATTGCAGAAAATGGAAAGACTGCCATGGTGATCACTCCTTAAGACTCTTTATTGTTATCTCATCGAATCCAACGCCGGCGTAGATCAATCAGGTGTGTCAGCCCCGCTGCCAGCAACAACAACATCACGGTGTACCAAGGCAGGCCAAGCATCGCGCAACGCACCGACAACATTAGACACAGTCCCGGCAACAACATCCAAGTCAACGCTGACGGTGGCAACCCCTGCTGCTTACGGCGCCACAGCAACGTCAGTACTGCCCACTCCACCAGCGTCGCAGCAATCACGAAATCGATCAGCAGCGTGCCGGAAAATTCTGCCTGCATGGACGCCTTCCTCGAGCAATTTGGCGGCCGCTCCACCGCTTGGCAGGCGCAGCGAGGCCATTAAATTGTAATTTACACCTTTCATGTCAACTTAGATAGACATTTTTCGGCGGGCGGTGGGCGGGCACAAGCGCAAAAATGGCCGGAATACGAGCTACGCTACCTGCGCGGTTGAAGCGCTCAACGAACGGTGAGCGAAATCGGTCACGAGAACTTGATGGGGTAAGTGCCATATTGATAACATGATACGCTTATGAAAAGCTGATCTAGGCAATCGACTTGAAGCGCCCCCCGGGGTAGATCGCGACTTTGCAAGCCAAGTTTCAAACATGAGCGACCGCAGCACACCGTCCATGCTGGAAACCAGTGATTACACCGCCGTCCACACGGACATCGTTACACTGGTTGAGGCTGCCCGCCGCGCTGCTGTACGCAGCGTCAATGCGGCAATGTCGGCGACCTATTGGGCAATTGGACAACGCATCGTCACCTATGAGCAAGGTGGGCAGACGCGTGCCGAATATGGTGAGGCATTGATCGAACGTCTCGCCATTGACCTATCAGCCCGATTTGGCCGCGGCTTCAGCAAACAAAATCTGTGGCAGATGCGCGCATTCCACCTTGCCTGGCCAGCCGACAAATTCTTGAAATCGCCGTCGGGCAAGTCTTTTGTCTCCCCGATTCTCCAGATGCTATCTGGAGAATCTCCAACATCGGGAACAACGCGTTCACCGGAGCCATCGCTTGATCTATCGGCGTTGGCGCAAGCATTCCCGTTACCCTGGTCAGCATATGTGCGCCTGCTCTCGGTAAAGAACCAGCAGGCCCGCACCTTCTACGAAACTGAGACGCTGCGCTGTGGGTGGACTATTGCCCAACTAAATCGTCAGATAGCCAGCCAGTTCTTCGAGCGGACTGCGCTGTCCACCAACAAGGCTGCAATGCTTGAGAAGGGCGCGGCGCCCGAACCTCGCGACGCACTGACGCCCGAACAGGCGATCAAAGACCCCTTCGTACTGGAGTTTCTCGACCTTAAGGACGACTACTCGGAATCCGAACTCGAAAGCGCCTTAATCGAGCGCCTCACCGACTTCCTGTTGGAGCTAGGAGACGATTTCGCCTTTGTCGGCCGCCAACGACGACTGCGCATTGACGACAACTGGTTCCGCGTCGACCTTCTATTTTTCCATCGTCGCCTTAGTTGCCTGCTGATCATCGATCTCAAGGTAGGCAAGTTTGGCTATGCCGATGCCGGCCAGATGCACCTCTACCTCAACTATGCGCGGCACCACTGGATGAAGCCCGGGGAAAACCCGCCCGTTGGGCTCATCCTATGTGCTGAAAAAGGTGCAGCAGAAGCCCACTATGCGCTGGAAGGCTTGCCAAATAAGGTGCTGGCAGCGGAGTATCAGACCGTTTTACCAGATGAAAAACTGATAGCGGACGAGCTTGATAAGACCCGACGCGAATTAGAAGCGAAGAAGATGTTACAAAATGATGGGATGAACAGCGCCCAATCAGGCTCGAGCCAAATCGGCGATCGACGCGATTTCTAAAGTTCCGAGACCTTACCTACGCCCGGACGCGCATTCCCCACTTCCACAACCAGCCCGTCGGTATGGGCATCACCATGAATAAATGCTCGAGCACTGCAAGGCTCAGCAGTACCGCAACCAGACATAAGCTCGTTGCAGCAAACCCGTCCGTTGGCTGCAGTGCGACTTCCATCCATAACGGTGCGGCAACCGCAATTGAAGCGATGAGTGACACCGGCATTAACCAGTTAAATGCGCGGCGCGAAAAGTAGCTTTGTAAGTACGCTAGATGGGC
>JAJTGD010000001.1:110861-131859 GCA_021299035.1 Oxalobacteraceae bacterium
GCTGCCAGCACCAGTAGCGCGAGCACCACCAAGGCCAACTCATGGTGAAGGATTGCTTCGGTCGCATGACGAGCGCGCTGCCAGCCACGACTATCTGATGGACATTCACTGCGACGCGCACCGGTTACGTACCCCAGCAAAAACGCAATTTCCTGCCAGCCCCAAACCAAGACTGCGCAAGTAAAGGCACAGTAAGCAGAGCCCACTGAAGTGTGCGCGGCGGAGATATGAAGACCAACGATCGCAAAGCCCAGTACCATCGTTGCGCCCAGCATCACCGGCGCAAAATGTCGGCGCGACAACCGCCCTAACCACAGAATCGACCCAGTGGAAAACCACCAGACGAATAATGTGAATAAAACGGGTAGCAGGTACTGGGACATGATGTTGTCTTACCCTCGCCTACCAACTCGGTTGCATCAGGGTCTCGGACGGTAGTTCATTCGAGATCACCGGAATAAAGAACATACGCGCAAATATGGCAACGCCCGCCACACTCCACCAAGCGCGCTTGACCAGGCCAAACAAGCCTCCCGCTGCTTTACCCTCATCGACCCGTTGCGAGCAATAGAACAGGCGATCTAGGTTTGCATGGAATGCGGGGTGATCTAGATCGAGCGTGATCGGGAATACCTGCTTGGTAATCTCATTAGTGATACGAAATACTTCAAAGTCGTATTCGGTCGCATCCAAGCCCATCTGCTGTTTCAACTCCGGACGCGTATGGTCACGCACGTACATGGTGGCGTATACCGCGAGCAGGAAAAAACGTATCCACAAAACATTGTGACCACGCAGTAGCTCGGGGTTGGCGCGCATGATCAGCGCGAACGACTCACCATGACGGAACTCGTCATTGCACCAGCGCTGGAACCAGCGGAAGATCGGATGGAATCGACGCTCTGGATACCGCTCGAATTGTCGGAAGATACGGATATATCGCGCGTAGCCGATTTTCTCGGACAGGTAAGTCGCGTAAAAAATGTATTTCGGCTTGAAGTAGGTGTACTGCTTGCTACGCTTTAAATTGCCGAGATCAATCCCAAGACCATAATCTTTTAGCGAGGAATTCAGAAAGTTGGCATGGCGTGACTCATCACGCGCCATGTATTCCATCAGCTGCTTGATATCCGGGTTAGTGACATTCCGCTTAATCTCGTTATAAAGCACGCATCCGGAGAACTCCGACGTCAACGAGCTGACCAGAAAATCCAGAAACTCCTGCTGCAATTCTTTCGGTAGCTTGGCGAACAGATCGCGTGCCTCATCTGCAAAAGCAGCGTCGCGCTGGAAATGGTCGTGGTTATTATCGCCTTCATATTCAGCCATCATCGCGTCCCACTCAGCGCGCACAGGCTCGATATTGATCGCATCCATCGCTGCGAAATCAGTTGTATAGAACCGCGGCGAAAAAATCGTATCGGTCACTGCCTTGCGGGCAGCATCTTCAACCGAATTTATTTCGTGGCTGGTGTTGTGCACAATGGCTCTCCTTGCAAAGGATCAGTTTCGTCAATTTTTTCGTTGACCGGTGCGCGCAGGAGATACACATGCAGCAACATATAGCCGGCCCAGAACAGCATCAACATGGACTCGATCAGGTCAGTCATGGGTGTAGCTCCATCGCTTGTGAGGTATAAAAACCGCTGGAAATTTTTTCGGTACGCCCAACTCGCCACTGCTCGAGATGGGCATGATCACCAATCGCTGATCGCAACGCACTCTCCGACACTGGCGCGATGAACGGTGCGCGATCAGAGCGCGGAAAAATACGGCCGATTCGAATCATTGCCGCGAGCAACGCGTTGCTTGGCGCAAAAGTAAACAAGATGGATCCATCGGTCCGCTGTGCCAAACGCGCCAGCCCCGCCACCATATCGAAGCGCTCGTAATGAATCACCGAATCCATCGCCACCACATGATCAAACTGGCCCAATGAATCCGCCAGCATGTCACCAGAAACAAACTGAATACGATGCGCATGCAGATCAGCACTTGAACGTTCACGCGCTAGATCAACCAGCGTCGGTGACAAATCAATCGCCACCACCTCAGCACCGCGCCTAGCCAACTCACAGGCCATCGCACCCGTACCGCACCCTGCATCCAATATACGGCGGCCGTGCAAGTCTTGTGGCAACCAGGAGAGCAAGGTCTCGCGCATGCGGTCGCGCCCCGCACGAACGGTCGCGCGTATACCGGAGACCGGCGCATCCGACGTCAGCTTGGCCCACTGGTCGGCTGCGGTGCGGTCGAAGTAGGCTTCGAGTTTAGCGCGGGTCTGTTGGTAGCTGGCCTGTTCCATCACTGCCTCTTCAATCAAAGCCCAGCAAATCAAAAATATCGCGGTCTTTCATGGGCGAACACTCAAGCGGTTCAGCCCCGGCCCACAAACGCGCGGCGAGTTGCAGGTACTCCGCTTGCACCATTTTGACTTCCGGTGTTTCTTCCATTTCGAACAGCGTGGCCTTTTTCAAGCGGCTCTGACGAATCACATCAAGCGATGGGATTTGCGCCATGGTCTTTAGACCAATTTGTGCATTGAATTTATCAATCTGATCTGTCGCATCAGAGCGATTTGCAATCACACCACCAAGTCGCACTTTGTAATTTTTTGATTTAGCGCCAATCGCTTGCACGATACGGTTCATTGCGAATATCGAATCAAAGTCGTTGGCGGTGACGATCAACGCCCGATCGGCGTGCTGTAATGGCGCTGCGAAGCCGCCGCATACCACATCACCCAGCACATCGAATATCACGACATCGGTTTCATCGAGCAGATGGTGTTCTTTCAGCAGCTTCACGGTCTGGCCGACAACATAACCACCGCAACCGGTACCTGCGGGTGGCCCCCCGGCTTCGACGCACATCACGCCGTTATAGCCTTCGAACACAAAGTCTTCAACGCGTAGTTCTTCGCTATGAAAATCCACCGTTTCCAGGACATCAATCACCGTTGGCATCAAACGCTTGGTGAGTGTGAAAGTGGAATCATGCTTAGGATCGCACCCAATCTGCAGCACGCGCTTGCCGAGCTTTGAGAACGCCACCGACAAGTTTGATGAGGTCGTACTCTTGCCGATACCCCCCTTGCCGTAAATCGCAAATACCTTTGCGTTACCAATACTCACGCGCGGGTCGAGTGAGACCTGCACACTTCCCTCGCCATCGGCGCGTCTATCCCGACGAATCTCGCTGACCGGCACTGTGCTGATATTCATACCTTATCTCCCTCGTAAATACCTTCCAATCGATCTTCCAATTCCTCACCGGCGCGACGCATTGCATCTAGTGTGTCGGCATCGGGAGTCCAATAATTCCGTTCATAAGCTTCCATCAAACGGCTAGCGACACGCGCTGAAGCTGATGGATTCAAACGCGCGAGTCGCTCGCGCATTTCAGGGTCAAGCAAGAAGGTCTGGGTCAGTTGCTGGTAGACCCAGGGTTGAACCTGACCGGTGGTGGCTGACCAGCCCATGGTGTTGGTCAAGTGCAGCTCAATCTGATGTACGCCTTCATAGCCATGCGCCAGCATGCCTTCGTACCATTTGGGATTAAGGGTTCGCGTACGGGTCTCGAGCGCCACCTGCTCGGACAAGGTGCGAACCGTACCGCCGCCGCGTGTCTGATCGCCGATATACACCGGTGCCATTTCTGCGTCTGGTCCCTTGGCACGTTTGACGGCGCGGCTAATGCCACCCAACGTATCGAAGTAGGTATCAATCGTGGTGACGCCGACTTCCACCGAGTCGAGGTTTTGGTAGGCGAGTTCTACGCGTGACAGCACGCTATTCAGCAGCGCGGGCTGTGCGACGGGTCGGCCGCTGGTGCCGTAAGCAAAACCTTTACGGCAAGTCCAGGCTTCGGCCAACTCATCTTCATCGTCCCAGCGGCTGCAATCAATCAGGTGATTCACATTCGCGCCGTACGTACCCTCGGCATTTCCAAACACGCGCAGGGCGGCGGTTTCAATGTCGCCATCATGCTCGGCCATCCATGCAAGCACGTGCTTTCGAATAAAGTTTTGTTCTGGTGGCTCATCAGCTTGCGCGGCGAGCAGCGCCGCTTCAGCCAGCATGCGTACTTGCAGTGGTAGTAGATCGCGGAAAATGCCGGACAAGGTAATCATTACATCCACGCGCGGACGGCCGAGTGTTTCTATCGGCAGCAACTGCGCACCGGCCAATCGGCCGTAGCTATCAAACCGTGGCGCGGTACCCATCAGGGCTAATGCTTGCGCAATCGGACCGCCTTCACTCTTCAGGTTATCCGTACCCCACAGCACCATCGCAATCGACTCGGGGAATGCGCCGGTATCTTCATGATGCTTGGCGAGTAAGCGCTCGGCTTGGCGCGCACCATCTTTGACGGCATACGCACTCGGCAAACGGAACGGATCGAAGCCGTGCAAGTTACGGCCGGCTGGCAGCACCTCTGGTGAGCGCATCATGTCGCCGCCCGGCGCTGGCCGTACATAACGACCATCCAAAGCGGTCAGCATGCCATCTAATTCGAAATGCTCATGCAATAGCTCATTACTCGCTGAGAGTTTTTGCATCAGCTCGCGTTGTGCTTCGCTGAGTTTGATCGGCGAACCGGTGAGCATCGCGCGTATGGCTTCACGCAATTCATCATTAATGGTCGCGCCATGCGCCGCTTCGGCAATCGACAGCAACATATCGACGCGCTCTTCGACTGTCGGTGCTCGACCTACCACATGCAAGCCATGTGGAATCAGGGTGTATTCCAGTTCGAGCAGCTTCTCGTTGAGCGTCATGATTACTGCTTCGCTATCACCATCCCACACCGGCTCTGACGTGGCGAGTTCAAGCTCGCAGGCCTGCGACTGAATCAGCCCTGCCAGTGATGGGCGCTCGTGTGCTTCCTCTGGCCCTAACTGACGCCAGCGCGAGAGTGACGCCTTTAACTCATTCAAGCCACGATAAAGGCCAGCCTCTGCGAGCGGCGGTGTGACATACGACACCAGCGTGGCATTGGCACGGCGTTTCGCAATCGTGCCCTCGGAAGGATTATTCGCTGCGTACAGATACACATTCGGTAGATCAGCAATCAAACGATCCGGCCAGCACGCCCCTGACATACCGGCTTGTTTGCCCGGCATGAACTCCAGTGCGCCATGGGTACCGAAATGCAGCACGGCGTGAGCTGCGAAATCTTCACGCAAGTATCGGTAGAACGCGGAGAAGGCGTGCGTTGGTGCAAAGCCTTTGTCGAACAGCAGACGCATCGGATCGCCCTCGACACCCATTGATGGCTGTACCGACACCATCACATTGCCGAAACGCGCGCCCAGTACAAAAATGCTGCGGCCGTCCGTCAGATGCTTGCCCGGTGCCGGACCCCACTGTGCTTCAATCTCGCGCAGCCAAGGCTCGCGCCGGACATGATCATCGGCACTGATCTTGGCGAGCACATTGGCCGGTGCGCCATGATGTTCAGCATTGCCATTCAAAATCGCGCGTCGTAGCGCATCGACATCTTCCGGCAAATCAATGCTGTAACCGGCACGCTGCATGGCGCCCAGTGTGTTGTAAAGCGATTCGAACACCGCGAGGAAGGCTGCAGTGCCTGTACCACCGGCATTTGGCGGGAAGTTGAACAGTACGACGGCAACGCGACGCTCGGCACGCTCTGAACGACGCAAGGCGACCATTTTGTCGACCCGCGCAGCGATCATGTCAGCGCGCTCACTGCACGGTTGCATATCTTGGCCTGCATCGCTGGCTTCAAAGGTACAACCACGCGAACACCCGGTGCACTTACCACCCGCACCATCGCTGCGACCACCATACACCAGCGAGCCACTCGAACCATCCAGCTCAGGCAGCGCCACCATCATGGTCGCCTCGACCGGCAACAAGCCACGCTCCGAGCCACCCCAATGTTCAATCGTTTGAAACTCAACCGGCGTCACCGCCATGTAAGGCACGTCCAGCGCGCTCAACATTTCTTCGGCGGCTTTAGCGTCGTTGTACGCGGGGCCACCGACCAATGAAAAACCGGTGAGCGAGATCACTGCATCAACCGTGGCACGCCCCTCTTTCATGAAGAAACGTTCAATCGCAGGGCGTGCGTCGAGTCCGCTGGCATACGCTGGCAGCACCGACAAGCCGCGTGCTTCCAGCGAGGCAATCACACCGTCGTAATGACGCGCATTACCAGCGAGCAGATAGGAGCGCATCAGTAGCAGACCGACACTGGCTTTGGCGCCGCTCACTGCCGGTACGCGATCAATTCGCTCACCCATGCCTTTGTGCACACCGGCGCCTTTCATGCGCGGATGATACAGACCAACCTCCGGATACTCTACCGGTGCACTAGGAGGTGCTTTACCACGTAAGACCTTGCGTGCGCCCTCTGCATAACCATTTACCAGTAGCTGTACCATGCCGGCGATGTTTTCTTCCGAGCCTGCTAGCCAGTACTGCAGTGTAAGGAAATACGCGCGTACATCTTGCGCAGTACCGGGGATGAAGCGCAGCAGCTTCGGCAAGCGACGCAGCATCTTCATCTGCTGCGCACCCGCGGTCGCAGTCGGCTTGCCGTCGCTGCTCTTACCGCGAAGTTTTTTCAGGAAAGCCATCGGACCGCGTGTACTGCCGTCCATACTGAAGCGACCGAGACGTGTCAGTCGCATCACCTCACCCGCCGACATGATGCAAACCATCGCGTCACAATGATCGCGTCGCGCCTGTAAATCGGCTAACACCGGTGTGAAGTGGTCTTCCATGAACAGCATGGAGGCGATCACGATATCGCCGCTTGCAATGTCTGCTTTGCAGCGCGCTAGCGCAGAATGATCATCGGCCCACTCAGACGCCGCGTGAATACTCAGCGACACCGCCGGTAGCCGCTGTTGCAGCATCCGAGCAGCGCGCGCTGCGGCACCCGCCAGATGGTTATCCATCGTGACGATGACGACGCGCATGGCGCTATCAGCGGCTGTAGTGGGCTTTCGCATCATAGAGGGTCTCGATGGTGATCTGTTGGACACCACGTTCCTTGGCGTAGCACTCAGTGTTTCTTCGTGCTTTGCCGCGTACGAAAAATGGAATCTTGCCGAGTTCACGCTCGGCATCGGTACTCCAGGTAGGAATCAACTCGCCGGCATTTGCAGACTCAGGTACCGCTGCAGGTGCCACCACTTCGGTAGGCTCAGATGGCAGACGCTGCGGCTTGCCGCCTTTGCCCAAGTGCGATGGTGCTGCGTTTTCATTGAACTCGAAGTCGTCTTTGAACATCGCGATCAGGTGCTCTTCCAGCCCCATCATCAGCGGATGTACCCAGCTATCGAATAAAACATTGGCGCCTTCGAAACCCATCTGCGGCGAATGGCGCGCCGGAAAATCCTGTACGTGTACCGGTGCCGAGATCACTGCACATGGCAAACCCAAGCGCTTAGCAATATGACGTTCCATCTGCGTGCCGAGTACTAACTCAGGTGACAGCTCCGCTACACGCGCTTCGACTTCGAGATAATCATCCGTAATCAGCGCTTCGACGCCATAGCGCTCGGCAGCTGCACGCACCTCGCGCGCAAACTCGCGGCTGTAGGTTCCCAATCCGACCACTTCGAAACCAAACTCTTCTGCTGCGACCCGGGCTGCGGCAATCGCGTGTGTTGCATCTCCAAATACGAAGACACGTTTGCCCGTAAGGTAGGTTGAGTCCACCGACTTCGCATACCAAGCGGCGCGTGAGCGCTCATCTTCCAACGCAGCATCAGCTTCGATACCGGCGAGTTGCGCCACCTCGGCGATAAACTCGCGCGTTGCACGGACACCGATAGGAACGACAGTCGTGAACGGCATGCCATGCGTGCGCTTCAACCAGTTGGCTGCTTGTTGCGCAATTTCCGGATACATCACAACGTTGAATTCTGCTTCGGTCAGACGTGCCAGATCATGCGGGGATGCCGACCATGGTGCAATCACGTTCACGCGCAGACCCATGCGCTCGAGCAGCGCCTGTACCTCGCGTATATCGTCGCGATGCCGAAAACCGAGTGCAGTCGGCCCAAGAATGTTGCAGCTGGCGCGCTCATGCTTCGCATCTGCAGCACGAGGCTGCACCAGCGCACGCACCATTTGATAAAAGGTTTCTGCCGCGCCCCAGTTTTCTTTTTTCTGATAAGAGGGCAACTCCAAGGGCACCACAGGGACCGGTAAATCAAGTGCCTGCGCCAAGCCACCGGGATCATCCTGCAACAATTCGGCGGTGCAGGACGCACCCACCATCATCGCTTGCGGACGAAACCGCTCATACGCTTCGCGCGCGGCAGTCTTGAATAAACCTGCGGTATCCGAACCCAGATCACGTGCCTGAAACGTGGTGTAGGTCACCGGTGGGCGTTTTGGCAAACGCTCGATCATGGTGAACAGCAAATCAGCGTAGGTATCGCCTTGTGGCGCGTGCAGTACGTAGTGAACATCACGCATGGCGGTTGCGACTCGCATCGCGCCTACATGCGGCGGTCCTTCATAGGTCCAGAGCGTTAGCTGCATGTAGCCTCCTGCGTCAGCAACGAACGGCGACGTAAGGGACGTGCGAACAGTTCCGCCAGATCAGCTGCTTGCTCATAGCCGTGGACTGGTGAAAACACTAATTCAATGGACCACTTGGTGGTGATGCCATCGGCTTCGAGTGGATTCGCCAGACCAAGACCGCAGACAACGATATCGGGCGCATGTTCGCGGCAACGATCAAGTTGCTTCTCAACGTCTTGACCTTCGGACAGCGTGATACCAGCCGGCAGCATTTCAAGTTCCTGCTGCAAATGATCGCGGTGCAAATAAGGCGTGCCGACTTCAGTCAGTTGCATTCCCAACTCGCGCGAAAGAAAACGGGCCAGTGGCACTTCCAGCTGCGAATCTGGGAAGAAGAAAATACTGCGTCCTTGCAGCCATTCACGCTGACGCTCGAGCGCTTTAGTGGCGCGCTCGCGTGCCGGCATGGTCACTTGCTCGAAGCGCTGCGCATCAAGACCGAAGCTTTGTGCGGCGGCACGCAACCACTCGGTCGTGCCTTCAACACCAAACGGGAACGGTGCAGCGATACGCTGTGCGCCTCTTTCTTCCAGAGCACGTGCGGTCTCGGCAAGAAACGGTTGTACTAATAGGTAGCGGGTGTTCTTACCCAAGCTCGGTAAGGCGCGCGAGGAACGCGGCGGGAAGAATGAGAGTCGTTCAATACCCATTGCGCGCAGATAGCGCGCGAACTGATCTTCAACCACATCCGGCAAGCAGCCAACAATCATCAAGCCGGGCGCGGCATCAGCATCTTCTGCCGGCAACTGAGGCACCAGCGAAGCTCGACAGCAGCTTGCTGACGACGCGGTCGAGTTCTTCATTGGCATCAGCGATGCCGGCCAGATCACGATCATCAATGATCGCCGTGGCAAAACGTGGCTCGGCGAAAATCATCACACCTGCGGCAGACTGTATCAAGTGTGCGCAGGTACGCGACCCGACGACCAGGAAGAACGCATCCTGAATCTTGCGATGTAACCAGACTATGCCAGTCAGGCCGCAGAACACTTCGCGCTGACCCCGCTCACGAAGAACGGGTGCGGTGCTGCAACCAGTGTCGGCAGCGATCGGGATCACGGCGCTCATGCTGTCACTCCGGGGGATTGCTCAGGGGATTGATCGAGGGCTTCGGATTCAGCCTGTAAGCGCGCAGCGCGCAGTTTCAACAAGAATTGAGTCGCGTTGATCGCGTACGCCGCGTAGGCCGCAAGCGCCAGCAGCATTTGCTCGCGGACCGGCATGGATCCGGTGAACAGCGCAACCAGGTAAGCGGTGTGCAGCGCCAGCACCAACATGCTGAAGACGTCTTCCCAAAAGAAGGCGGGTGCAAACAAGTAGCGGCCAAACACCACCTTCTCCCAGATGCAGCCGGTGATCATGATGGTGTACAGCAGTAGGGTTTTGATGACGACCGAGAGGGTCGCGGCCTGCTCGCCCTGCCCAGTCTGCAGATAACGCAGCACCAGCACCACGCTGATGAGAAAGACCAGGAACTGCACTGGCGCGAGGATGCCCTGGACCAAAGTCCAGTAGGTCGCGTCGCGACGGGCCCGCTCCTCTGCGGTGTACAGAGGCCGTGCCGATTCAGTGCCGTGTCTCCGTTGTTGCATTTTTATGCCCTCCGTCCTACGAGCCTTTCCCTGAATGTAGGCCTATGGCAATTATATGTCAACTAAACCTTACATCTTTATTGGTTGACACTTTCGTGCCAATCGGGCATTTTTTTGGTATTTCCTTGACGCAACGTGCCGGCCGGCGTACAACGAGCGAGATAAGCCCGAGGCGATTGCCCGAGGGTAGTGGGTTCTTCCCGGAGCCCACACTAAAGAGAATCCGCGCTTCGTTCGGCCTAATGGCTGGCATTTGAAGGGTTCCGGACCAAGCAGGAGAGCGCAATGGACAGGAAACAGCAGACTGGCGATGCAGTCGGCGCCGACACCATGCTGGCGGGGTCGGATGTCGAGCCTCGCCTGCGCAGCGTGGTTGAGTCCGAGATCATTCCGCGTCTGGTGCACGCCCATAACAAACCCCGTGAAAGTGCCTCTGCCGGGCAAATGATCCGTCCCACCGATATCGAAGCCTTTGCACGTGCGTTGCTGGAGCGTGGCCCCGAGCCAGCCCAACGCCTGCTGGAAGCCCATCGCGAGCGCGGTGTGCCGCTGGAAGCCATCTATCTTCAGCTATTCGTTGGTGCCGCCCATTTGCTCGGCGAATGGTGGGAGTCTGATGAAAGCAACTTCTCGCAAGTCACACTCAGCATGACCCGCATCCACGGCATGCTGAATCAGCTCAGCCCCTCGTTTCATGCCGGCGCCAATAGCACGCAACTCGAGCGCTCTGGCGAGCGACGCATCCTGATGACGACCATGCCCGGTCAGCAACATACGTTGGGGCTGTCCATGCTTGCAGAGTTTTTCCGGCGTGATGGCTGGGTCGTGCTGGCAATCCCCGCGCCCGAGCCGGGTCTGATCCAGGCATCGCTTTCTTCAAACTGGTTTGATCTACTGGCCTTGTCGGCCAGCACCGATGCCGAGATAGAAGACTTGGGCGGTCGGCGGCCCACTACTGGGGCGCCAGCCTCACTTGGGCAAAACACTCGGCGCCGATGGCGTCTCTAATGATGCCGCCGACGCACTTGCTTTGGCACAACAACTGTTACAGGCGCAAAAAGAAGTCAGACTAAATTGACACTACTAAGTGACTCATTTAGTTGATTATTCCAGCAATTAGGATCACAATCGACTGGACATCTCGTATGATCCGGTCTGGCCCCATTACCGGAATTTTTTTCTGACCATGAGACTCGACGTTACTGCCCACTCAGTGACCAAATTTGACGCCCCAAAACAATCCCTCTCCGGCCTAGGCGCGGAGGCGGTTGCTGCATTGCTGTCCGCTTCGGCGGATGTGGTGCTGGTACTGGATGGCCATGGCGTGATCCAAGACGTATCCTCCAGCAACGGGCTGCTAAACCAGGCGCGCGATGCCGCTAATTGGATGGGCAAAGCCTGGCAGGACACTGTGACTGTCGAGAGCAAATCGAAAATCGAGCGCCTGTTGAAGGAAGCGGATAACGACAGTCGTGTCAGCTGGCGGCAAGTGAATGTGCCTACGGTAGATGGCCCCGACCTGCCGCTGTCATTTTGCGCGCTTCGCGTGGGCCCCAAGGGTCGCACCATTGCGCTCGGCCGTGATCTACGATCTGCCGCCGAGCTGCAGCAGCAATTGGTCGACGCACAGCAAGCGCTCGAGCGCGACTACCTGCGACTGCGTCATCTCGAGTCGCGTTACCGAATTCTGTTTGATCTGACCGCAGAAGGTGTGCTGGTGGTCGATCGCAAGAACCTGAAAATCATCGAGTCAAATCCATCCGCGGCCACCATCATTGGCGACTCCGTCTTGAGAGTCGTCGGCCGCAGCCTATTGGATTGTGTCGATGGCGGCGCGCGTACCTCGGTCGCGAAGCTACTCGACACCGTGCATGCGAGCGGACAACCCGATCAGATCTCCATCAAGATCGGTGGACACCGCATCTCGCTCTCAGTATCGGTCATGCATGAAGAGGTCGGTGAATTCTTCCTGATCCGCCTTGGTAGTACCTCAGTCACCCAGGCAACCGGCGGTGACGCACGCGCCGAGATGGTGCTGCGCGTGCTGGAGCAGACGCCGGACGCCTTCGTGGTAACAAATAATGACGGCGAAATACTTGCGGTTAATCGCGCTTTTGCCGAGATGGTGCAGCTTGGCCGTGCTGAGTTGGCGCTGGGCGAATCGCTCGACCGCTGGCTGGGACGTGCTGGCGTCGACCTCAACGTTCTACTCGCCAACCTGCGCCAACGTGGCAGCGTGCGTCTGTTTTCTACGACGCTGCGTAACCCAAGCGGTGGCAGCATCCCGGTCGAGATCTCGGCAGTCTCCGTGCCGCATAACGAGCTTGGCGGCTTGGGCTTCACCATTCGGGATGTTGGGCGCCGACTGGGTAATGAAGGTGGTCGACACGAGATTCCACAGTCGGCAGAGCAGCTCTCAGAGCTGGTCGGTCGGGTGCCCTTGCGTGAAATAGTCGGCGAAACCACCGACCTGATCGAAAAACTGGCCATTCAGGCTGCACTGAAGCTGACTCAGGACAACCGCGCCACTGCGGCTGAAATTCTGGGCCTGTCGCGCCAGAGCCTGTACGTCAAACTGCGGCAGTACGGTATCGGCAACCTCGGTAGCGACTAGTCCGACCCGCTGACCCCTGGATCCCGGCCTACGCCGGGTCCTGGCGCCTCCGTAAGCCCACAATGACCCGCATAACCGTCAACTTTTGTTGACGCAGGGCAACCCGCCATGCAAAATCGCTAGCATGGCACGCCCATCCATTTCCGCCGTTGCCGAATTGCTGAAACCAATCACCTGGTTTCCGCCGATGTGGGCATTTGCCTGCGGCGTTGTCGCATCCGGCGTCACGCTCGACGGGCAGTGGCTGCTGATCGGTGTTGGCATCTTGCTGGCCGGCCCCATGGTGTGCGCTACCAGCCAAGCGGTGAATGACTGGTTTGATCGTCATGTCGACGCCATCAACGA
Source organism: Oxalobacteraceae bacterium (assembly GCA_021299035.1). GTDB lineage: Bacteria > Pseudomonadota > Gammaproteobacteria > Burkholderiales > Burkholderiaceae_D > Pernthalerella > Pernthalerella lacunae. Next base: position 123,983 of record JAJTGD010000001.1, read on the forward strand.
ACCACAGCGGCCGATTCCCTCGGGACGCATGCCAGGGCGCTGGGGACTTTACATCGCCCTGATCTGGACTTTGCTCTCGCTGGTGGTAGCTACTGCGCTAGGACCGTGGGGCTTTGGTGCCGCCATCGCTGGCTTGGTGTTGGCCTGGGCGTATAGCGCGCCACCACTACGATTAAAAAATAACGGCTGGTGGGGTAACGCCGCCTGCGGCTTGTCTTATGAAGGTCTGGCTTGGGTGACGGGCGCTGCGGTAATGGCCGGGGGTGCCATGCCCGGTGCGCGCTCGCTGCTGTTAGCGCTGCTGTATAGCATCGCCGCGCACGGCATCATGACCCTGAATGACTTCAAATCAGTTGAGGGCGACCGTCAGATGGGCGTTGGCTCATTGCCGGTTCGGCTTGGCGTCGATCGCGCCGCACGCACTGCTTGCTGGGTGATGGTGCTGCCACAGACCTTCGTGATTCTGCTGCTGCTTGAATGGCAGCGGCCGCTGCATGCACTCGCGGTGCTGCTGCTGATACTCGGACAATTAAAACTAATGCAGCGTTTTGTAGCGTCACCCGTAGAGAGAGCATTACAGCTCTCCGCGTTCGGTGTGCCGCTACTGGTGGCCGGCATGATGGTCTCCGCGTTTGCGCTACGTGGCCTGGGGGGATAACAACAATGATAAAAACATTTGGGTGGGCAGAGATTATTCGTCTCGGCTCGGTGCAGGCATCGCTCGGTGCCATCGTGGTGCTGATGACCTCGACGCTGAACCGCATCATGGTGGTCGAACTTGCATTACCGGCGATGCTACCGGGTGCGCTAGTGGCGCTGCACTATCTGGTCCAAGTTTCACGTCCACGCATGGGGCATGGCTCAGACCAAGGCACGCGTCGAACGCCCTGGATTATTGGCGGTATGGCAGTACTCGCGATCGGTGCAATTCTGGCCACGCTCGCTACCTTGTTAATGACAGATTCCCCTGTGCTGGGCGTGCTGCTGTCAGTCATTGGCTTCGTCATGATTGGCCTGGGGGTTGGTGCGGCTGGTACCTCGCTGCTGGTGCTATTGGCAATGCGGGTGGCGGCAGAACGTCGCGCGGCAGCTGCGACCACCGTTTGGTTAATGATGATTGTTGGCTTCGCGGTGACCGCCGGCGCAGCAGGACAACTACTCGATCCGTATACCCCCATAAGACTGCTTGGCGTAACCATTTCAGTCTGCGCATTAGCACTGGTGGTGACGCTGATTGCGCTGTTTCGTGTTGAATATGATCCGGGCGATGAAGAGATCGTAATCGACCCCAACTCCGAACAGGGTGCCGCACGCATCGTGCCGTTTCGTGTGGCCTTGGCCGAAGTGTGGCAAGAGTCATTGGCACGTCAGTTCACGATTTTTATTTTCGTTTCCATGCTGGCCTACAGCGCACAAGACCTGATTCTTGAGCCGTTTGCAGGTAGCGTGTTCGGCTACACACCGGGTGAATCAACCAGTCTGTCGGGTGTGCAGCATGGTGGCGTATTGGTCGGCATGCTGTTGGTGGCATTGGTCGGTAGCCGCTTTGCACGGGGTCGCGCGGGCTCGCTCAAGCTGTGGTGTGTCGGCGGTTGCATCGCATCGGCAGCGGCACTCGCCGGGCTCGCGATTGCAGGGCATGTAGGGCCACCCTGGCCACTCAAAGCGAATGTATTTTTGATGGGCGCTGCCAACGGCGCGTTCTCCATCGCAGCCATCGGTCAAATGATGCGACTAGCTACCGAGGGCCGTGTCGCTCGTGAAGGTGTACGCATGGGCCTGTGGGGCGCAGCGCAAGCGATTGCGTTTGGCTTCGGTGGCTTGCTCGGCACTGCTGCCAGTGATCTGGCGCACTGGTTAATCGCATCCTCCGGCGTAGCGTATGGCAGCGTCTTTGCGCTAGAAGCCGTGTTGTTCATTGCCTCCGCATTACTTGCCTCAAGAATGTCGATTGGTAGCACCCCAACACAAGCCGCGCGCGAGCACTCTGCGCAGCCTTCCTTTAGCTGAAGCTCATTACCAGGAGCGCATCATGAAAGAGATTTATGACGTCGTCGTAGTAGGCGGAGGCCCCGCAGGCGCAACTGCAGCGAACGATTTAGCTCGCCGTGGACATCATGTGCTGCTGCTGGATCGTGCCGGCCGCATCAAGCCCTGTGGCGGTGCAATCCCACCGCGCGCGATTCAAGACTTCGACATTCCTGATCATTTGCTGGTTGCCAAAGCGCGCTCGGCACGCATGATCGCGCCCTCGGGTGCCGAAGTCGATATCCCGATTGAAGGCGGTTTCGTCGGCCTGGTGGATCGTGAGGTGTTCGATGAGTGGCTACGCGAGCGTGCAGCCGCTGCAGGCGCAACACGTACCGACGGCAAGTTCACCAGCGTGGGCGTTGATTCGGAGGGTGTGCGCACTGTCAGCTTTGTTGCTGGCGAAGACGGCGGCAAACGCACCGTGCGTACTCGCTCGGTGATTGGCGCGGATGGGGCACGCTCGGCAGTGGCACAGCAAACCGTGCCCGGTGCAGACAACACCAAGTATGTCTTCGCGTATCACGAGATCGTACGCGCGCCTGAGGTCAAGCCACAGGGCTATGACGGCACTCGCTGCGATGTGTTCTACCAAGGGCATTTATCGCCTGACTTCTATGGCTGGGTATTCCCGCACGGTGACACGCTCTCCATCGGCACCGGTAGCGCAGATAAAGGCTTTTCATTGCGTCATGCCACCACGTCACTGCGCACCGCAGTTGGCTTGCAAGACGCACAGACCGTACGACGCGAAGGCGCACCGCTGCCGATGAAACCACTCAAGTGTTGGGATAACGGTCGCGATGTGGTGTTGGCCGGTGACGCTGCAGGTGTCGTTGCGCCCTCCTCCGGCGAAGGCATTTACTATGCGATGGAAGGCGGAAGGCTGGCTGCGGATGCGGTGCATGCCTATCTGGCGACCGGCGATGTCAGCTCTCTGGCGACTGCGCGCAAACGCTTCATGCGGGCGCATGGCCGCGTGTTCTGGGTACTCGGCATCATGCAGCACTTCTGGTACTCCAGCGACAAGCGTCGTGAGCGGTTTGTGGCAATGTGCCGCGACAAAGATGTGCAGAAACTGACCTTCGACGCTTACATGAATAAGCGACTGGTGCGCTCCAAGCCATTCGCCCATATAAAGATTTTCTTCAAGGACATGGCTCACCTGCTCGGTTTGGCGCGGGTTTAAGCGACGAGGGCTATACTCCGGGGCTCGGCGGCGGCAATGATCGCGCCGCCTCATCCTGTGAGTCGTTTGAGTGAGCCTAACGTCGATGCAAGCAGATAGCAGCAGTAAAAAACCGATCACCATTGCCGTCCTGCTGTCGCTGTTGGTGGGCGGCCTGGGTGGTGCCGCGACCGAGATCGGGCCTTGGTACTTCCAGCTACAGAAACCCTCTTGGCAGCCGCCTGATTGGCTATTTGGGCCGGCCTGGACCACCATCTACGTCCTTACCTCAATCGCTGGCGTCAAAGCCTGGCGACGGGCCGATGAATTACAGCGCCGCTATTTCCTCGGTGCGCTGCTGCTGAATCTGGTGCTGAATCTGCTGTGGAGTTTGATTTTCTTCACCTCACAGCGCCCTGATATCGCCTTGCTGGAAGTGGTGCCGCTGTGGCTATCGATTCTCTTGATGGTGCTGCTGGTGCGCAGCTACTCACCAGTATCGTCCTTGCTGATGTTGCCGTATTTAGGCTGGGTGGCGTTTGCCACATATCTGAACTGGACTATCGTCAAGCTGAACGCACCGTTCTAGCCAGTGGCCGCGGCAGCAGCTTCGGCCACGCTGAACACGCTGCGGCACAGCGGGCGCAGCACCGCATATCAAACGCTGTTCACTAGCTCGGTCAACTCGGCTACCACCTGCTCTGCCTCCTCAAAGCGCTCGTCGCCAAAAAACTCACTGCATACGATCGCCACATCAAGACCGGCGCCCTTGGCGGCTAGCAAACCGTTGCGCGAATCTTCAATCGCACAGCAATCGGCCGACTCAAGCCCAAGACGCTTTAACGCAACTTGGTAGGCTTCCGGGTCCGGTTTTTTCACGGCCACATCTTCGCCGCACACAATCACGCTCGGATCGGGTAGTCCAAGTGGCTGCAAAGAGTGCGTCCACAGGGCATGCCAGTTTGCACGCATGGTCGTGGAAACGACGCCCCAGCGAATATCTTTTGCGTGAAGCGCAAGTACTAAGTCAGCAAAGCCTTGGCGAGCAGGTACGGCGCCTGCAGCGATGATCTGTGCGTAGTGTTTGTTTTTAGCATGATGTACTGCGGTTAATTGCTCACGCATGGCCTGTACGTCATGGCCGTGATCTTCAGCATAACGCAGCAAGCGTTCATAGCCGCCGGTAGTTTTTAGTAGATAGTGATAATCATCCCGACTCCAACGCCAAGCCAAACCGGTCTGTTCGAAGGCGAGATTGAATGCGGGTAGATGCGCATTGCCCTCGGTTTCGGCAACTGTGCCATCCACATCAAACAGCACGCAGCGGCGCTCACGTAGTTGGATCATGATATCTGCCTCGCTATTACATCGCACGAAAAAAACTAGGCACGTCGCGAATATCTTCAATCACTCTATCCGGCATCGCATCTTCGATTGGCTTACCAAGGTTGTAGCCATACGTCACCGCCCAGCATACGACGCCCGCCGACTTGGCCGTGGCGACATCAATCTCGGAATCACCAACAAACAAAGCCTCACCGGCGCTGGAACCCATTTGTGCCAAGCAATGATCAATCACCGCAGGGTTCGGCTTTTTTACAGGTAAAGAATCACCACAAATAACCATGTCGAATGCATCTGACAGACCATGCTGCTCGAGCACACGCGTGGTGAAGCGCGTCTCTTTATTGGTGACGATCGCCTGCTTGACGCCCGCCGCGCGCGTGCGGCTCAGGGTATCCAGCACATGCGGAAACGCACGACTGTGCGTACCTGCGGTTTTCTCGTAGTGGATGACGAAGCGTTCCATCACCTTGTCCCAAGGCGCATCCATCGGACCCTGCGTATGTTGCCAGGCGGTTTTCATCAACCAGCCGGTGCCGTGGCCGATCCAGTCGCGAACCTGCTGATCGCTCACGGTCTCATGACCAAAGTCTTCTAGGGTCATATTGACGGCTTCAGCAATTTCACCCGCTGTATCGAGCAAGGTACCGTCGAGGTCATACATTACGAGTGCCATAGCAGTCTCCAGTTCAGGCGCGACGTCTACGATCCATCAGGCGCAGAATCATAGGAGTAAAAATCAATTGCATGGCAAGACCCATTTTTCCGCCCGGGATGACGAAGGTGTTTGGCCGTGTCATCCATGAACTCTCAATCATCGATAGCAGATAAGGGAAATCGATGCCCTTGGGATCGGCAAATCGAATCACCACCATACTTTCATCGGCACTCGGAATATCGTTGGCGATAAACGGGTTTGAGGTATCCACCGTCGGCACCCGCTGGAAATTCACGTGTGTACGCGAGAATTGCGTGCAGATATGGCGGGTATAGTCCGGCATACGACGCAAGATAGTGTCCATGACGGCGTCTTGCGAATAACCACGCAAGTTCTTATCACGGTGGAGCTTCTGTATCCACTCGAGGTTGATGATGGGTACAACGCCGATCAGCAAATCCACATGCGAAGCGACGTCAGCATCTTCACCAACATAACCACCATGCAGCCCTTCATAGAAAAGCATCTCCGCGTCATCTTCGATGTCACGCCAAGGTGTAAAGGTACCGGGCTCCTGCCCATACTCAACTGATTCGGCTTCGTCGTGAATGTATTTCCGTACGCGACCTGTAGCTGATTTTCCAAAACTTTGGAAAGTACTCGCAAGCTCGCTGAGCAGATTCGCTTCAGGGCTGAAATGGCTGAAGGAAAAATTTCCGGCAGCCTGGCGGCGCCTCACTTCTTCGCGCATTTCCAGTCGGTTGAATCGATGCATCGAATCCCCTTCCAGAATCTGCGCGCGTATACCTTCACGCCGAAAGATATGCTGAAAGCTTTTCATGACGGTCGTCGTGCCGGCGCCCGAAGAGCCAGTAATTGCGACGATGGGATTTTTTACGGACATAAACAACTCCAACAAAAGCAAAAACACTGGATCCCGGCCTACGCCGGGATGACACAGCGAAGATCAACGTGTTTCAAAACACTCACCACACAACGCACATTTCTTCTTATTTCAACCGACAACCTCAAATCATCATTCCGGCGCAGGCCAGAATCCAGTCTCCCAAAGCCTTCGCGCATTACTGCTATCGTCAATTCGCAAATAACGACCGCTCTTGAAACAAGGGCGAGGTATAGCGCTGATCAGTCCCGCTGTCATAGTCTCGGTGGTAGCGTTCAATACGCTCCACCTCATTAGATGAGCCCAGTATCACCGGTACGCGCTGGTGAATATCCTCGGGTATCACATCAAGAATTCTTGCACGCCCCGTTGAGCCCAGACCACCCGCCTGCTCGATCACCATGGTCATCGGGTTGGCTTCATACATCAGACGCAATCGTCCCGGCTTGCCCGGGTCTTTCATGTCACGCGGGTACATGAACACACCACCACGCATTAAGATGCGATGTACCTCAGCCACCATACTCGCGATCCATCGCATAGTGAAGTCGCGCCCGCGGACATCGTTTTTACCGGCCTTGCACTCCGCGACATAACGCTGAATGGGCGGCTCCCAAAAACGCTCGTTACTCGCGTTGATCGCAAACTCGCTGGTGTCTGCTGGCACTTCGATATTCGGATGCGTCAGAATGAAATTACCAACTTCTCTATCCAAAGTGAAACCGTGGGTGCCCTTACCTACCGTAATGACCAACATGGTGGCAGGGCCGTACAGTGCATAACCGGCGGCAAGTTGCTCACTGCCAGGTCGTAAGTAATCTTCGGGCTTTGGGGTACGTCCTTCGGGGGCGCGCAGTACTGAAAAAATCGAACCGACGGAAACATTGACATCAATATTCGACGAGCCATCAAGCGGATCGAAGATAGCAAGAAAACGGCCCTTGCCGTCTCTCGCGTCTATGTACCGTGGGATGTCGACCTCCTCAGAAGCGAGGCCGGCCACCAAACCGCCCATCGAAAACGTATTGATGAAAACAGCGTTAGACAGCACATCCAGCTTTTTCTGGGTCTCACCGTGCACATTGGTGCTATCGAGACTATCGAGCACATCACCCAACATACCCTTGGAGGTCATCGCCGAGATCGCCTTGACGCAAGCGGCGATGTCGACCATCAGTGCCGCGAGATCATTTTGCTCGGGCGACCCTTGCAGTTGCTGGATCAGGAATTTGGAAAGCGTAGTACGACCCTGATGCATGTTTTGATACTCCCGGTGATATTGACGACTTTTTATTTGCTGGGTACGCGCAAACGCGCACAGTCGAGTGCGTTACGGATCGAGCGCGCATATGCAAAATGCGGTTGCTGCCGGCGCAATTGGATGTAGGCTCCCATCACCTGCAGCAGGATCCCAATCGCCTACTGCCCGTAACCGCGCTCATTCTCCGGGCGGTGCAAGTAACAGGGCTCGTCGGTGAATAGTACCCCACTTCAAACAAGATAATGTCGTCAGCGATATAGGCACTTATTCATTACTAACCCCCGTCGGTTGCCGATTAACTTTATTGAAAAGGCGCGAACGCTAGACACCGCGATGCTTCAGGTATATTCAATAACTAAGTCCTTTTTGTTCAGCCTTTCTTACCGGATGTAACGTTGAAGAATTTGAAACTTCTCCGGAACCTCACGCTGCGTCAGCTGCGGGTGTTCCTTGCTGCAGCGCGCCATCTGAGCTTCTCCAAGGCGGCAGAAGAACTCAACCTGACCGCCCCCGC
>JAJTGD010000046.1 GCA_021299035.1 Oxalobacteraceae bacterium
TCCAAAGCCTCTTCCTGATCATGCGTCACGAAGATACTCGTCACATGCAGTTCATCATGCAGTCGGCGTAGCCAACGGCGAAGCTCCTTACGTACTTTGGCGTCAAGCGCGCCAAAGGGTTCATCCAGCAACAGTACGCGTGGCTCAACCGCGAGCGCGCGTGCCAGCGCAATACGTTGGCGCTGGCCGCCGGATAACTGCGATGGGTAACGATCTGCCAGCCAATCGAGTTGTACCAGCGACAGCAGGCGCATCACCTTGTCGTGAATTTCTTCCTTGCTGGGGCGGAGTGCACGAGGCTTGACGCGCAAGCCGAAGGCGATGTTGTCGAACACGCTCATGTGCCGGAATAGAGCGTAATGCTGAAAAACGAAACCCACTTGGCGTTCACGTACGTCTCGTTGGGATGCATCCTCACCATCCAGAATGACTTGACCTTCGTCGGGTTGCTCCAACCCAGCGATGAGGCGTAGCAGTGTTGTTTTACCGCAGCCGGAGGGACCCAGCAGTGCGGTCAACTCGCCGGTCGGAAAATCCAATGAGACATTTTCCAGCGCAACAAAGTTACCGAAGCGTTTGCCGATATTTTTGACAGCGATACTCATGATGCTTCCTCGGGGTTGATGGGGGTCTGATGCGACAGACGCCACTCAATAAAAGTTTTAATCGCTAGCGTGACCAGCGCCAGTAGCGCTAGCAAGGATGCCACTGCGAAAGCCGCAGCGAAGTTGTATTCGTTATAAAGAATTTCTACTTGCAGCGGCATCGTGTTGGTCTCGCCGCGGATATGGCCCGACACCACCGACACCGCACCGAACTCACCCATGGCGCGCGCGTTACACAGAATCACGCCGTACAGCAGACCCCAACGAATATTCGGTAGCGTGACATGCCAAAAAGTACGCCAGCCAGAGGCGCCTAGTACCAGCGCAGCCTCTTCTTCCTCATTACCTTGCGATTGCATCAGTGGGATCAATTCGCGTGCGACAAATGGGAAGGTAACGAAAACAGTCGCGAGTACGATGCCCGGTACCGCGAACAGAATCTGAATGTCATGCGACATCAGCCAAGCGCCGAACCAGCCGTGCGCACCGAATAGCAGCACATAAATCAAACCTGAAATAACGGGTGATACCGAGAAAGGCAGGTCGATTAATGTGAGCAGCAGGTTCTTGCCGCGAAATTCGAACTTGGCAATCGCCCAGGAGGCCGACAAACCAAAAATCAGGTTGGCCGGTACGGCAATCGCTGCCGTGAGTAGAGTCAGCTTGATCGCAAGCCAAGCATCTTCTTCGGTGATGGCAGCGAGGTAAGCATCCCAGCCTTTTTTGAAGGCCTCGGTGAATACCACTGCTAGCGGTATCAGCAAGAACAGAATCGCAAAACCGACTGCGATCGCAATCAGAGCGATGCGTACCCAACCCGGCTCACTGGTGGCGGCGGGCACATACGGTGGCTCGATACGCGCCGCCACGCTTGGTGTAATCGTTGTCGCGCTCATTTTGGCTCCTTGCTACCGCGACGACGCATCCAAGCCTGCAGCAAATTAATCGCTAACAGCATCACGAAGGATGCCGCTAGCATAACGACGGCGATGGCAGTCGCGCCTCGGTAGTCGTACTGTTCGAGTTTGGTGACGATGAGTAGGGGGGTGATTTCAGAGATCATGGGCATATTGCCCGCGATGAAAATCACCGAGCCGTACTCGCCCAGTGCGCGCGCAAAGGCCAGTGCGAAGCCCGTGATCATGGCCGGCAAAATTGTCGGCAGAATCACCATCACGAAGGTTTGGAGCCGATTGGCACCCAAGCTTGCTGCCGCTTCTTCCAGCTCACGCTCAGCTTCTTCCAGCACAGGCTGAACAGTCCGAACGACAAACGGCAGGCCGATAAACACCAGAGCAACCGCGACACCGGTCGGCGTGAATGCGACCTTCATGCCATAGGGTTCAAGAAATTGGCCAATCCAACCTTTACCCGAATAGAGCGCAGTGAGCGCGATACCTGCAACTGCTGTAGGCAGTGCAAAGGGCAGATCAATAAAAGCGTCCAGCAATCGACGGAACGGGAATTCATAGCGCACCAGGACCCACGCGAGGATGGTGCCAAACACCGCATTGACCAGCGCCGCAGCGAGCGAAGCGCCGAAGCTAAGGCGATACGCCGCCAGAACGCGTGGAGAGGTAACGGTGGACCAGAACGCATCCCAGCTCATCGCCAGCGTGTTGAATACCAGCGCAGAAAGCGGGATCAATACGATCAGCGACAGGTACAGCACGGTGAAGCCAAGCGATAGCGAGAAGCCAGGCAGGACACGCTGTGTGCCGCGCGGTGCTGTTGCCGAAAATACAGCATTACTCATGGAATAACTCGATGAACTGCGAAGGAAGGGCGGATTATTGGCGGGATTCCTTATAAACAGAACGAATTTTTAGGCATTTCCTTAGACGGATAACGAATAAGGTGGCTTACGTAAAAGCGCCGGCCGGCGGGAAAACCCGCGGGCCGGCCAAAACAACCGAGGAGATTAGCGGTTGGGTTTACCTAGAACGAGAGCTGGTAGCGAGCTGCGGCGAATCTTTCAGTTGTGCTATCGAGTGTGCCGCCGACCAACTCAGTCACTTCGTAGTTCAGTGCGACTTTTGAGGACTCGTTCAGATACCAGTTCAGTCCAATCGCCGAACTTTTTGCTCCTAGAGCGTATTGTCCCGATTGGAATGTTGCGGGCAGATTACGGTCAATTTGGTTTTCTTGTAGCCGCGCGACCACTTCGAACGCGCCCCAACCGCCCTCAGGACCCGATTGGAATCGGCTAAAAGGCTTGACGCCCCGGAACGATGCATCTTCTCCGGTCAATAACCAGGATGCGGTTAAGTGCCAGGCGCTGTTTTTTGGCTTGGTCGTGACGGTGGACCCAGCGTTTCTTATAGGCTGCGACACTTCTGCGTATTCATACATTAGCCCTAGTGGACCATGATAGAAATATGCTTGCGGCGATAACCGGGTTTGCGTGCCATTAGTGCTAGCACCGTTGTAGGTGAATACAGTGTTCTGAAAACCACCGGAGCGATAAGTTGGCAGGGCGTCGACATTGCCTGAGGTACCGGCGATACCGACACCTAAACCTTTTAGTACGCTATCACTTTCAATAAACGGTGTAGCAAAAACTCGCGCAGCATAAGTTTTTTTGCTATTGGCATCTTGTGCAGTACTAATGTCGCCGCCATCCCTTACGCCATTGAACACACCGACTGCATAGTTGAGCCGTTTACCCAGCACATCACCGAACACCGAGATACCAAAATCTCGGTTCGGGAGAAAATTATTACTCACATAGCTACGCTCTATAAATTTTATATCAGAGGCTGATTGAAGTCGTTCAAGACCAACGAACGGTTTGAATTTACCGATACGAATTTGAAACGACGGGTCATGGCGGATATCGAGATAGGCGTCAACAACCCTTGACCGGTTTTGATTTGGGGCGGACGTTGAGCTGCCATCGCCTGATTCAGCGAACTCTGGCGTAAAGCGAAATCCGTATTTACCGAACACGGTTCCTTCAAAGGTAGGGCGAACACGGCGCGCTAAGAACCCATCGTTCGCTGTCGGAAAAGCATCACCACCAAACTCACGGTAGTCAGCATGGATGATGCCCCGAAACCGGTACTCGAACTGCCCATCCTGCGATTTAAAGCCGAAGCCTCTGTCGCTGGCAGTCACCGTTGGCGCAGCCTTTTGCTTAGCGGCTAAATCCTCATTCACTAGCTCCTGCTTGCGGCCAAGGATCTTCAGTTTTTGATCGAGCTCTTCGATTTGGGCTTTGAGTTTTTCAATTTCACTGGCGTCATTCGCATAGGCGGGGAGGGTCGCAGCGATGGCGCTAGCAATCAGCAGGCGTGAGAAGGGCCTGCCCAGGGTTTTTTGTCCCGGGTTCATGCTACTTCCTTTCTTTTTAGGGGGCAGGGCGGTGTAATCACCGCCTGCTCAGCGATTTACTTTGGCTGATAGATTTGATCGAAGGTGCCGCCGTCAGCGAAATGCGTTTTCTGGGTTTTTGTCCAACCACCGGCGATTTCATCCACCGTTAGCAGCTTCAATTTTGGGAATTGCGAGGCATACTTAGCGGCGATTTTTTCATTGATCGGGCGATAGTAGTGCTTGCCCGCGAGTTCCTGGCCTGCATCTGAGTACAGATAATTCAGATACGCCTCGGCGACCTTACGGGTGCCACGCCGATCAACAACTTTGTCGACGACGGTGACCGGTGGCTCTGCTAACACACTCAAAGACGGTACGACAATTTGTACTTTGTCTGGACCAAGTTCACGGATCGCCAGGAGGGCTTCGTTTTCCCAAGTGATCAAGACATCACCGATTTCTCGTTCGATAAAGGTGGTGGTCGATCCACGCGCACCTGAATCAAGCACCGGTACGTTCTTGTAGATTTTGGTAAGCAGCTCTTGCGCAGTTTTTTCATTACCACCTGACTGTTTTAAGGCGTAGCCCCAGGCAGCGAGATAGTTGTAGCGTGCGCCACCGGAGGTTTTCGGGTTGGGGGTAATGACCGCGATGCCTGGTCGGGCCAGATCGCCCCACTCTTTGATGTTCTTGGGATTGCCTTTGCGGACCAAGAACACAATAGTCGAGGTGTAGGGTGCGCTGTTATTAGGCAGTCGCTTTTGCCAGTCCTTGGCAATTAAGCCACGCTGTGCGATCTCGTCGATGTCATATGACAGCGCCAGTGTTACCACGTCAGCTTGCAAGCCGTCGATTACTGAGCGTGCCTGCTTGGCGGCGCCGCCATGCGACTGCTTGATTTTGACATCTTGACCGGAGGTTTTCTTCCAGTACTCAGCAAAGGACTTGTTAACGTCTTGATATAGCTCGCGCGTCGGGTCGTAAGATACATTCAACAAGCTCACCTCGGCTGCTTGGGCCGGGATCGCAAGTGCGCCTAACAATGGCAATAAACGCCAGATTTTGTTGATTAGCATGATGCCTACTCCTAGTTGTTGAGTGGGCGAACTGTAAGCAAGCTCAGAACGCTTGAGAACGAATAAGTTCGCTTATCCAAATGCGATTTTCAGATAAGGCTATCGTTCAAAACCTGGCGACAGCATAAAATTACGCCTTATTTGCTGGTTGATAGGGACGTGTCGTGACAGATTTCAATACGGGGCTAGAGCGCAGAACGGTGAACCATGCACCCCTGACGCCACTGGACTTTATCGCCCGCGCGGCTGATGTGTATGGCGATCGGCTGGCTGTGGTGCACGGCGAAATCCGCTGTAACTGGCGGGAAACCTATGCCCGTAGCCGCCAACTCGCAAGCGCTCTACAGCGGCGTGGTATCGCCAAAGACGATACGGTGGCGGTGTTACTGCCGAATATTCCAGCCATGGTCGAGTGTCACTTCGGTGTGCCGATGGCCGGGGCGGTACTGAATACACTGAATACCCGGCTCGACTTCGCCTCGATCTTGTACATGCTGCGGCATGGTGAGGCGAAGGTGTTGATTGCCGATACCGAGTACCTACCCCTGGTGGAGGAGTTACGCCAAGCTTTGCCCGAGCTGCAGATTATCGGTGTTCATGATCAGGTGGCCGATACACCTGCCGTGCCAGTTGGTTGGATAGAGTACGAAATACTACTGCGCACGGGCGATACCGAATTTGATTGGCAGCCCCCCGCCGATGAGTGGGATGCGATTGCACTGAATTACACCTCGGGTACGACGGGCGATCCCAAAGGTGTGGTGTATCACCATCGGGGCGCGGCGTTGAATGCTATCTCCAATATCCTTGAGTGGGATATGCCCAAGCATGCGGTGTATCTATGGACATTACCGATGTTTCACTGTAACGGATGGTGCTTTCCCTGGACGCTGGCGGCGAGAGCGGGTGTGAATATCTGCTTGCGCAAATTCGATCCGCAGCAAGTACTCGAGTTGATCGCCAAAGAGAAAGTTACCCATTACTGCGGCGCACCGATTGTACAAAGTGCCTTAGCGAATGCACCCGCTGAATGGCGAAAGGCGATACAGCATAAGGTATCAACCATGGTGGCAGCTTCGCCACCATCATCAGCCATGCTGGCGCAAATGGTAGAGATGGGTTTCGACATTACCCATGTCTACGGCCTGACTGAGGTGTATGGTCCGGCCACTGTGTGTGCCAAGCAGGAAGACTGGGCCGCGTTATCGCTTGCTGAGCAAGCGCAAAAGAATGCTAGCCAGGGTGTTCGATACCATTTGCAAAAATCGGTGACAGTGATGGATCCGGAGACGATGCAACCGGTGCCTGCGGATGGCGAGACGCTCGGTGAGATTATGTTTCGCGGCAATATCTGCATGAAGGGCTATTTGAAAAATCCTGCCGCTACTGAAGCTTCCTTCAAAGGCGACTGGTTCCATACAGGTGATCTCGCTGTCATGAATCCTGATGGTTATGTACGAATTAAAGACCGCAGCAAGGACATCATCATTTCTGGCGGTGAGAATATTTCCAGTATTGAGATCGAAGATGCGCTTTATCAGCATCCGGCGGTGATTGCTGCAGCGGTGGTTGCTGCACCAGATGCCAAGTGGGGTGAGGTACCTTGTGCATTTATTGAAACACGCGTGGGTGTAACACTCACTAAGGAAGATGTCATCGCCCATTGCAGGAAGCTACTCGCCAGCTTCAAGGTACCGAAGATCATTGTATTCAAAGAATTGCCAAAAACCTCCACTGGCAAGATTCAGAAATTCCTCCTGCGAGAGGAGGCGGGGTCGATAACAGCAATCGATCAGAACTGAATCTGAACCTTGTTGAGCCGGCCGCTGTTAGGTACTCAAAGAATTCTATTTATTCAGCAGGCGCCTGCTTGCCGTAGGTGCTCCTGCGTCAACAGAAGCACTCGCTAATTGCGAGCTTACTTCCTGCAGAAGTTTTCATTTCCTAACGTGGACAATTGTTTCTGATGCCGGAACCTTCGTTTCCTTGATGCTACGTAGCCGTGGCATTTTTAAAGGAGCCAAGCATGTCCCCGAATTCGACAACTTATAGCCCGATCGATCTTGGCCATAATCGCAATGTTTCACCGATTTCAGCACCCACGCCAACCAGATCCAATTTTCATTTAGTACACCTGGGTTTTGGGCGGCCGGGTCTGAAAAGTAAGCCGGCTAAGTTGTGCGGTTTTCCAGATCAGCCTGACCGGGTGGGTATGCGTAAGCGGTGCGACCAAGCTCAGATGACTTTGTCCGAGCTGCAGCGCAGCCGAGGTGTTGAACCACCTGAGAATCCGCATACGGAAATACTTGAGGCTTGCGGATACCGGCAGTTGATGGAACTTGTGATGGATATTCCATCCATCGGGGCGAAAGCGCTGAATGCTGTTGGCAAGGCAATGTCGTTCAGGATTGGTCCACTGGGCGCCGAAGCTGCACCAGTTGTCAGCAAAAAAACGTCATTCAGTAAAAAACTTTCGATCGATGAATTTGTTAAAAAACATGTAAAAGATTTTGAAATCTGGCTGAGCCCCTCTGCAAAAGATTCCGAAGGTCTGCGGGGTATGCTTGTTGTAATTGGCGAAATCCATCACGATATATCGATCCAGACCATTATAAAAAAAGTCATGCTTGGATTTAGCCGAACGCAAGGCGATCGATTGTTTACGGAGGGCGGTGATGAGGTGCTATGTCAACAGCGAGAAGAGGAACAGCACATACCCTCTGCTCAGCAGGATTTTGAGGTGGAAAGTACCTTTCACTACATCGACTTTATAAAGCGCTATGCTTCACAGTTGTCGTCTCACGCAATGCCAGGCTTTTACCCGCTCTATGCAAAGGCTGAAGCGGCAGACATTCGGGCTACCAAGGAAGGTGAAAGGCTGATGGATGAGCGCAACCTCGATATGGTCAACCGTATGTTGAATAATTTAACTGAAGTTGGTGTTAATTATCTCATCGTCGGCGCTGATCACTTGAAGGGCATGCGTGAGCAGGTTAAGCATCGACGCTGTATTTTTATGTTGCCCAGATCTATCGTCGAACACAATCCCTCAAAAAGTATCATAGTTGATTTCAAGAGTGAGCTATAGACACGATGAATGGATGCTTACCAACGCAATGGATTGCGTCCAGACACTTACATCAGACAAGGCATATGTTCACCGATCTGATTCGCATTCAGCTTGGGATGAAGGCGTAGGTTGAAGCGCTGTCTGGTGATGGTGAATCAGCGATTCACCAGTTGCTTCGGTACGGCCAGCGTCAGCACCACACCCACTACCATAGCGGCGGCGAGGAGATAAACGCCAGCATTGGTTGAACCAGTAGCATCCTTCAACCACCCGACTGCATAAGGGCTGACAAAGCCCGCTAGATTACCCAGTGAATTAATCAAGGCAATACCTGCCGCTGCGCCGGTACCTGCGAGGAAGGCAGTCGGTAAACTCCAGAACAGCGGCAGCGTGGTCATAATGCCAGACAAGCCAAGCGTTAGAGCGGCGATCGCAAGGTTGCCGTCTTTTGCGAGTATTACTGATAGTGCTAATCCCAATGCGCCAAACAGTCCAGGGATCGCCACATGCCAACGCCGCTCTCCGGTTCGATCGGCATTTTTTGCGACCAGTAGCATGACAATGACTGAAACACTGTAAGGGATCATGGAGATCAGACCGATTTTGAGCATATCGGTATGGCCCATCGACTTGATAATCGTGGGCAGAAAAAAGGATACGCCATACCTCAGCCATTTGGCTTCGGAAATTCGATCATCCAGCAGCATGATCACTACGAGCCCGAGCGCTACTGACGGTAAGCCCTCCAACAGAAACATCCACTGCCAGCCTTGCCAGCCATAGATGCCATCGGTGTACTTCATGATGTAACCCGATAGTGGGCCGCCAATCACGCCAGCAATCGCAATGCCTGTCATGAACATGGCGGTGATTCGTCCACGGCGCTCAGCGGGATACCAATAAGTCAGATAGAGAATGATGCCCGGGAAAAACCCCGCCTCGGCAATGCCAAGCAAGAAGCGCATGACATAAAACATCATCGGCGTCGTGACAAACATCATGGCTGCCGAGATCAAGCCCCAGCTGATCATGATGCGGCCGATCCATACGCGCGCCCCGACGCGGTGCAGGATGATGTTGCTGGGTACTTCGAATAAAAAATAGCCGATAAAGAACATCCCGGCACCGAGTCCGTAAATCGTGTCGGAGAATCCAAGCTGATCCATCATCTGCAGCTTGGCAAAGCCAACGTTCACTCTATCGAGATAGGCGATGACGTAGCACAACAAGAGTAAGGGGATCAATCGCCACGCCACCTTGCGATAGAGCGCCTCCTCAAAGGCAGAAGCTTGGGTTTCATCGGTTACGACTGGCATGGGCGTCTCACGGGTTCAGGAACTTCATTTTTCTTGGCCTGTAAGGACCGGGTACTTGGGTCATTGAGCCAGCAATTCGCTCAGCAGAGTGCTCTCAGCGGTGGTCAGGCAATGACCGGTGCATTGTAGCTGCAAGGACTATCGATGCCAGATTTCGCTCTAATGGCTTACCGGATTGACTATAATCTTTGTTTGATTTACCCGATCCCACTCCCAACACCGACGATGCGAGTCTTTAACTTCAGCGCTGGCCCAGCCGCGTTGCCCGAAACTGTACTGCGCCGTGCCGCCGATGAAATGCTCGACTGGCACGGTAGTGGTATGTCGGTAATGGAGATGAGTCATCGCGGCAAGGAATTCACCTCGATTGTCCAAAAGACAGTCGCTGACTTTCGTACCCTGCTCGATATTCCTGCCAATTATCAGGTATTGTTTCTGCAGGGTGGTGCGCTCGCCATGAACGCGCTGATTCCGATGAACCTGCTCGGCGATAAAAATTCTGCTGATTATGTGAATACCGGCGAGTGGTCGAAGAAATCGATTCAAGAGGCACAGAAATACTGCCGTGCCAATGTCATCGCCTCATCCGGGGATCGGCATTTCAGCTATGTGCCTACGCAAGAACAATGGACGCCAGATCCGGATGCTGCCTATGTTCATATCTGCACCAATGAAACTATCGGCGGCGTAGAGTATTTTTGGGTTCCGGATATGGGGGAGGTACCGCTGGTAGCCGATATGTCTTCCCATATTCTTTCTCGCCCAATCGATATATCGCGCTATGGTGTCATTTATGGTGGTGCACAAAAGAATATCGGCCCAGCTGGATTGACGTTTGTCATCGTGCGGGATGATCTGCTCGATCGGGCTCTGCCAATGACACCGTCGGTGTTTCATTGGAAGGAACAGGCGTCTGCAGCATCTATGCTGAATACCCCACCCACTTACAGTATTTATATCGCAGGTCTTGTATTCGAGTGGCTGCTGGATCAGGGCGGCTTGGAAGCGATTGAGAAGAAAAACAAGGCGAAGGCAGCACTACTCTACGACTTCATTGATAGTAGCGATTTTTATCGTAACCCAGTAGATAAAGCGTGTCGCTCGCGTATGAACGTACCATTCTTTTTGAAAGACGAGCGATTGAATGATGCGTTCTTGAAAGCTGCTGAGGTACATGGCTTGGTACAGCTAAAAGGGCATCGTGTTGTCGGCGGTATGCGTGCGTCGATATATAACGCGATGCCAATCGAGGGTGTTCAGGCACTGGTGACTTTTATGCGAGACTTCCAACAGCATCAAACTTAAGGAATTAATCGCTAGCGGTGAGGTCGCAGTTATGGTTTGCTCGGCATCTTGTCGACACCATCTCTCGGAGTCACTATGCAGCTTGCTGAACCCGTGGTCTCTTCCCCTGGGGGTGAGGTCAATCTCGAGGAACGTCGGCGAGTCGAGGTGCTGCAATACCTTGAATCCGCTGGCATACGTTCAGTCGCTGAACTTTCCGATATGTCGGATGCAGACCGCTGCAAATGGTTATTCTGGAATCTGCACGAGAATCTCGACGCGATGCGACAGATGGAGCCCGCATTACAAGCGCGAATCAACAGTATGCAGTACAGCGTCATGGACGAGATGCTACTGGCTGATCAGTCGGCATTGAACAAGCGCCTCGACTTATCGTGTCGCTGGACGATGGAATTGAGCTTCCCCGGCTACCCTGAGGAGGTGACTTACCCGATTGGTGATGGCTGGATCAATCTGGTGATCGCGAACGAAGCCCCGGCCTATCTGCATGTCGCCGCTGGTCAAAAGGCGTATCTGGATGCTGACCACACCACCTATCCGAACCAGATTTATTTGGAGGGATGGATTTCCGATCGTCTTTGGCAAGATATCCGCACGCATCTTGCCAATCCGAACCCCAGTTGCCGCACGGATGTTGTGTTGTTAGACAGTACGCTGTTTCCGGTGCGTGGCGATTTTGACTTTGTTGCAGGTCCGCCCGGCGCTATCGGTGTCACCAATGTCGAGTTTCGTGCGTTCTCTCATCCGACTGAACGCAGGATGGTGCGTCGCTCGGAACCACGTCGCCCCCGCTGAGATGCATCGCGCACCCGTTCCGTCGCCGGATGACGAACCATTCGGGGACGATCTGCCACAGCCCGTGCCGCCAACAGATCCCATACCCGATCCGAATCCGGAAGTGGCTTGAGGTTTCAGCCTTCTGCTTCGCGTATCCGTTGTACGCGTCGTAAATACCAATACAGCGCGGCAGCAACCAATCCAAGACTGACACTGTTGCCAAGCCAAAAGCCTGCGGCGCCATGCAGAGGCGCGGGTGTATTACCAAGGATGTCAAAGCCCAGCAGATAGCCACCGCCAAGTCCGATACCCCACAAACCAATTGCATACATCAGCGTTGGTATGGCGGCGACCTTGTAAGCACGCAGTACAAAGGCAGCACCCACTTGCACTGCATCGACAAACTGATAGAAGGAAATAAACAAGAATAAGCTGAGCGCAATCGCGGCGATTTTGGGGTCGGGTGTGTACAGCGCCACGATATACGCACGCGAGAAGTAGACCAGCAATCCGATCGATACCGCCACAAGCACACCCAGTCGTATACCGGCGTCACCCGCATGACGCGCCGCGCTCAGTCTGCCCGCCCCAATTTCTTGCGCCACCAGAATACCGGTAGCACTTGCGATCGATAGCGGCAGCATATACAGCACCGTACCAAAGTTACCTGCGATCTGATGAGCGGCCAAAGTCTCACTACCTAACCTTGCAATGAACAGCGCCATGAAAGTAAATGCCGTTACCTCAATCAGGTAAGACATGCCCATTGGTAGTCCGAGTTTAAGCAGTGTCCGCTGAGTTGCCCACGAAGGCTTTTCGAATCCATCGCCTTGTATCTGAAACTCACGATAGGATTCACCGCGTGTGGCGAGTAGCCAACCTATGCCAAGTGCGAGCCAAGCTGCAACGCAAGTTGCAATGGCAGCGCCGGGTGTGCCCAGTGCGGGTAAGCCGAGGCCGCCAAAAATAAGTAGCGCATTCAATGGCAGCTTCAGCAGTATCAGCGTACCGACTTGTATCGCCATCACGACGCGCGGACGGGATACCGCTGTATTGAGTGCTGCAAACACGCGAAATCCAAGCGTTGCTGGTAAGGCTAAGGACAAAAGAGCTAGATACTCACGCACTTTGCTGTCGAGCGGTGGAGGTGCTTCAGCGATATTAAGGAGTGGATCAGGAAACAGAAGCAGTGTGCTGCCAACGATGGATAAAAAAATCGCCAGCCAAACGCCTTGCCGAACTTCGTGACCGATCGCTTGGAATTTCTTTGCACCGTACAGCTGACCAATGGTGGGGGACAGTGCTTGCATCACGCCCGACAGGCCAACAAAGATACTCACATAGACTGAAGCACCAAGTCCCAGTGCGGCAAGATCAATGGCCGAGTAGCGTGCAGTCATCATGGTGTCGATAACACCGTTCATGATGACGGCCAGTTGCCCCACTACGATCGGCCATGCCAGTGAGGCGACGCGCACGGTGAATGAGGACGCGGCACGCACCTCTTCGCGCACACTCATCGGGGGTCGCGTCGGAACAAGCGGAATAATTCATGCTTGTCTGCTTCGCGCCGCCCTTGCCACAATAGTTTCAGACTCGGTGCCACTGATTGCGGCTGTCTACCGCTTCTACCTAAGCCATTATCTTGAACCAGCAAAAATTCGCATCGCGTGTCACCGATTCGACCAAACTTCACATGACCGAGATAGGCAAAGGAGGCGCGTTGTGCAGGTCCGAGGTTATCGCTATCTACGCAGCTATACTTCTCAGGTAGTTTTGCGCCAAGTTGTTCGGCAACCGGTGCGTAACTTTGCCGGTAATTCAGCCACGGGAGCCAGAGCGTCATCAGCAAGACCCAGCATAGAACAATGCCACCCGTGGAGAGCACTACCGCGCGCCATAGTACGCTCGGATGCCTACCTAATCGCCAGCGCAGTAAAAGTATCCAGCCGATACTAGTGATCAATGCGACGAAGAGTGCAAAGGTATTGAACTCGGGCTGGAAACTTGGCACTTGCTTCAAAGCGTTTTTCGCAAGCGGGGCTGGCCATCCTGTTTGCTTCGCTATCCAACCGAGCCAGATAAAGCTTGCGATCGCTGACAGCGTCATTACAGAAAACCAGTCGATTGCATTGATCGCGCCACGTTTGAGTGTTGGCAGACCGAACGTGGCGAGAATGGCCAGCGGTGGTAGGAGGGGAAGCAGGAGATGATCTCTGCTAGCAGTTGTGAACGGTATTGCAGCCAAGAAGATTAGTACTGTGATGCCGGGCAAGAAGATATGTAGCGTTATCTGCTTTCGCCATGCATAGACCGCCCAGAGTGCGATTGGCCAAGCTGGCCAGGTGAACCAGATCAAGGTTTTTAACAGCTTACCCATACCTCCGAGTGGTCGCGCCTGACCGAAGCGCTCTATTCCCGCTGCCCAATTGATAGGTGAGGTGTCGTAACCCAGTGATTGTCGGACCAGCAGCCAGATGGCCATTGGCACGAACGCGATTACCAAGGCGATGCCAAGTTTTGGTAGTACTGCGGGGTAGCGCAGCGCAGCGGCCAGCAAGAGGGAGGTCATCAGCAACAGCGGGGTGACCCAACCGCAGGCCAGCGCCAATAATCCAGCAGATACGCCGAGCCCAAGTACCGCACGTCCGCTAGGCCGATCAAATAGACAGGCCGCACCATAAAGCGTGGTTGCCACTAACGACACCTGCAGTGCCGGTGACGCTGTTTCGTGGCTACGCAGCAGTAAGCCGAGTGAAGCCACATAGATCAGCAATGCGCCATCGGCCAACGTGCGGCCGTAATCCAATGCAGCGGGCTGGCCGCCAAAGGCAAGCTTGAGTGGTTGCGACTCTGAGCGTCGGCCGAGAACGTAAGCAGTACGCCAAACAGCCAAGGTGCCGATCGCAAAGAAAACCAGAATCGATAGTCTTGCTGCCAGTGCGTCGCCGGTGAGCCAGCCAAAGACGCGAATCAAGATGGCGCCGATCCAGTAAGCCAATGGCGCTTCATTCGGCATCGGCATGCCGACAATGTTGGGTGACAGCCAATCATCTAATGCGCCATGCGCCATGGTCCACATGATGCCGAAACCGGCGGCATCATCGACTTTCCATGGGTCGCGCCGAACAATGCCTGGCAGGATGTACAGCAGGCAAAGCGCGATCAGACCCCAGCGCGGTAAAGCGATGGTGGCAGTAGCGGATAGTCTGACGGGTTTCATCCGGATTGGGCGAGAACGGCGGTGGCCTTGCGATCGCTATTGTGAATCAATACAACAAAAATGCCGCGCAAGGCGGCATTTTTTGACGGCCATGAACGCGCGCAATTAGTCGCCGCTTGCTCGGGTCTTGGAGCCGACCTTGCCGAACTTCTGGCGGAACTTGTCGACGCGACCAGCAGTATCGACAATCTTGTGCTTGCCCGTATAAAACGGGTGAGATTCGGACGATACTTCGATCTTCACAAGCGGATATTCCTGACCTTCGAAATTGATCGTCTCGCGCGTCTGAATGGTGGAGCGGGTCAGAAACTTGAAGTCGCACGACAGGTCGTGGACCACAATGTCACGGTAATTCGGGTGGATGCCTTCTTTCATTACACTCTCGCTTTGCTTGGGTAGCCAATGCCACTTCGTCGGTCTGGATTGCTTCTTGACCCGGTTGGCGTCACTTGCCCGGTTGACAGAACCCGTAATTATAGAAGGAAATCAAGCGCTTGGGGTGTCTGAGTGGGCCGCTCACTCGCCGGTGCCGCCAATGCAGACCGGCCGGGGATTGCATTGTCAAATTGACCATTCGAGCATCCGCACATGAGCAGCGCCCAAAAAGCGCTGTTCGCAATGACTTAACCGCCACCGCGCCGCATCAGGTCGAAGAATTCCGCATTGGTCTTGGTAGCCTTCATCTTGTCAAGAATGAACTCCATCGCTTCGATCTCGTCCATGCCGTACAGCAGCTTGCGCAGAATCCAGATCTTCTGCAGCACATCTGCCTTGATCAGTAGCTCTTCACGTCGGGTACCGGATTTATTCAGATTGATCGCAGGGTAGACACGTTTCTCGGCGAGGCGACGCTCGAGGTGGACTTCCATGTTGCCGGTGCCCTTGAATTCTTCGTAGATCACATCATCCATCCGGCTGCCGGTCTCGATCAGCGCGGTCGCGATAATAGTCAGCGAGCCACCTTCTTCAATATTTCGTGCCGCACCGAAGAAACGCTTCGGACGTTGCAGCGCGTTGGCGTCGACACCACCGGTCAGTACCTTGCCGGAGGCGGGGATGACGGTGTTGTAGGCGCGAGCAAGACGGGTGATCGAATCGAGCAGGATGACTACATCCTTTTTCATCTCGACCAGACGCTTAGCTTTTTCCAGCACCATTTCTGCGACTTGCACGTGGCGGGTGGCAGGTTCATCAAAGGTCGAGGCCACCACTTCGCCGCGCACAGAGCGCTGCATCTCGGTCACTTCCTCGGGACGTTCGTCGATCAGCAGTACGATCAGCGTGACATCGGGATGGTTTGAGGTGATGGCATGCGCCAGATGTTGCAGCATCACGGTCTTACCGGATTTGGGCGAAGCCACCAGCAAACCGCGCTGGCCTTTGCCGATCGGCGCAATCATGTCGATGATGCGGCCGGTAATATTCTCTTCACCGCGCATCTCGCGTTCCAGCAGCAGCGGCTGGTTCGGGTGCAGCGGAGTCAGGTTTTCAAACAGAATTTTATGCTTTGATGCCTCTGGCGGCTCGCCATTCACCTTGTCGACTTTGACCAGTGCGAAGTAACGCTCGCCATCCTTCGGTGTTCTTACCTCGCCTTCAATCGAATCACCCGTGTGCAGATTGAAGCGGCGGATCTGCGACGGCGAGATGTAAATGTCGTCGGTCGAGGCCATGTAGCTGGCATCGGGTGAGCGCAGGAAGCCGAATCCATCCGGCAGCACCTCGAGCACACCATCACCGAAAATTTGTTCACCGGATTTCGCGCGCTTCTTGAGGATCGCGAACATCAGCTCTTGTTTGCGCAGGCGCGCGGCGTTATCAATATCGAGACTAATCGCCATCTCGAGTAGGGCGGACACATGGAGTGCCTTGAGTTCAGAAAGATGCATGGTCAGGTGCCGTCTCGGCGACGGACTTTCAAGGTGGGGGAGGGAACAGCGATGGAAAGGAGAAGAATGGGGCGGTAGCCGATGAGTGCTACCGCCATGGATATCAGATGTTGCTATCGATGAAGGAGGTCAGCTGGCCCTTGGCCAAGGCGCCGACTTTCTGCGCCGCCGGTACACCATTCTTGAATAAGATCAGGGTAGGGATGCCGCGGATACCGAACATTGCAGGTACCGCCTGATTCGAATCAACATCCATTTTTGCGACTTGGATCTTGCCGTCGTACTCCTTGGCGACCTCTTCCAAGATCGGTGCAATCATCTTGCAGGGGCCGCACCACTCTGCCCAGAAATCAACCAGTACGGGCTTGTCGGACTTCAGCACGTCCGCTTCGAATGAGGTGTCGGAAATATGTTTGATGGTGTCACTCATGTTGTCCTCGGCAGGAGGGGGAATCGGCCCGCTTTTTATTGTCTGGCCTAACGGCTGACGCTTCGCCTGCATTTGTCGAACACATCGGAATGTGGCGCTCTTGTTCTGGTGGGGGTTTTTGCAGGGGGAGGCGCGGCGGGAACTCGGGTTGAATCATAACCGATTTTCCGGGAAAGTGCGGTTCGCCGACGCGCCTCTTGAGCGGTCGCATACAATGGCCGGCGAGAGTCTTGCACCCGCCGTAACCATGGGCTCCCCATCGCCCTGAATTCAGGATTTATCCGCCGCCTGCATGCCGATCACCCGCCACACCATCCCGCCCGACGCCCATTTCTGGGCGCTCGCTGCGCAGCTGTTGATTGATCGGGCCGCCACTTTGGGCGTGCCATTAGCATCCTGCGCGGTGCTGGTGCCCAGCCCGGCGCATGGCGTCTTGCTGCGGCAGGGCTTGCTGGAACGACTCGGAAACAGCTTCATTCCACCGGAGATTCGAACACTCGACGGTAGTCTCAGTCTGCAGGCGCCGGACGATACAGCGGCGCAGCCCGCCAGCAGCGTAGAACGCCTGCTGGCACTGTATGCGTCATTACGCCAAACCCCCTGGCTGAAGAAGCTGTTTGCTGCACGCCGCAATACGGATTTGCTGCCGCTGGCGCAAACCCTGATTGGTGTTGCCGACGAGCTGACCAAGGCGCTGCTGCCGACGGCGCTGGCACAGCCTTCCGCTGTCAACGATCGGTGGCGCACGGCGCTCGCGCAGCTGTCGCCGCGCAGTACGAGCTTGTTATCCGAAGAGGCGCAACTGGTATGGCAGTTATGGCAGGTCGAGCGTGATGAACGTGACCCCGGTGTCGTGCGACACGCGGCGTTACAGCGCTTCGCACAGCAGGCTGACAGGCCATTATTCTGGTTTGCGTCGGCTGAGCCCGATGCACTTGAGTCCGCATTTCTCTCGGCATGGAGCGAACGACAGCCGGTCGAGCAGATCACGCTAGATTGGCGACGCGATGCGCTGCCACCGGTGTATGCGCGCAGCTGGCCAGAATTGCTGGCGGTTGATGCCACGTCGTTGAATCCAGGCGCAGCGATCGACCCGGCGGCCACGACTTCGGCGATGACGCGACCAGCGGGTGTGGCCTTGTGTCCGGCCGCAAGCATGGAGCAAGAGGCACAGTTAGCGGCGCAGATGATTGTCGATTGGATTGCCAGTGGCCTTCAGCGGATCGCTGTCATTCCGCAAGACCGGCTGGTGGCACGGCGACTACGTGCGCTGCTCGAACGCGCCGATATCGTTGTGGCAGATGACACAGGGTGGAAATTGTCGACCACCCGCGCGGCGAGCGTGCTGCATGCTTGGATCGCACTGGCCAGTTCAGGCGGTGATGTCATGCGTCTGCTGGATTTTTTGCAGTCGCCTTTTCTGCAACACCCGGCATTAACCGAGCTCTCTGAGCGCAAAGCAATGGAGACCGCGCTGATCACTGCCGGTACCGGTGCCGGTTGGGACGCAATTTTCCAGACGCTGAGTGCGCAGCCCGCGCTGCAAGAGTGGGTTAGGCAGCTTACTCGCGAGGCGACACGTTATCGAGCGGCGCGGAGTATCGGCGACTGGGTGGCCTCGACCCAGCAGGTGATCGAGCTTGCCGGTTGCGCAGATGCCATGGCGGCTGACAGCGCGGGTATGCAAGTGCTGGCAATGCTGACGCAACTTGCTGCGCAAACCGAGCACTTGCAGCAA
>JAJTGD010000047.1 GCA_021299035.1 Oxalobacteraceae bacterium
GTTCCGGTACGCTAGGTTATAAAGCAGCAGCTCAGATGAAGGCACTTGGTATTGGTGTCACGACGAGTGTCGGTATCGGTGGTGACCCGATTAACGGTAGCTCGTTCCTTGATCACATGGCGCGTTTCCAGCAAGACCCTGAAACCGAGGTCGTGGTAATGATCGGTGAGATCGGTGGTCCGCAAGAGGCTGAAGCAGCCAAGTGGGTCAGAGAGAACATGACCAAGCCGGTAGTGGGTTATGTCGCCGGGCTAACTGCACCGAAGGGTCGTCGTATGGGTCATGCCGGCGCAATTATCTCGGGCGAGGGTGATACCGCGCGTGAGAAGTCCGAGATCATGGCTTCGTACGGCTTGTTCGTCTCGCCTAGTGCATCCGAACTGGGCATCACTGTCCAAAAAGCACTTGCCAGTATTGGTAAGTAAGAGAGCCCAAAGTGAATGATATGGTGATCCCCGGCGTCGCAGAAACAGTGGAGTTGTCACCGCTGGCAAGCGATGGCTTCTCACGCGCGGCCCTGTTGCGTGAGTTGTACATCGCTGTATTCCAGCGCCTTCAACCGGAGCTAGTTCCTTTGATTGAGGGGAACCTGTCATTCACGGGCATCAGTCCGGGCTTGCTCAGCAAAGCGCTGCGTGCGCAAGGCATGTGGTTTCAACTGCTTGCGATTGCAGAGCAAAACCGCGATATGCGGAATCGTCGCTTCACCGAGACGGATCACGGTATTGATAACGTACCGGGCACGTTCGCGCATACCTTCAAACAGTTGCGTGATCGAGGTATTAAGGCCGAGCAGGTACAAAAAGCTTTGGATGAGCTGCGTATTCGGCCGACCATTACCGCACACCCCACCGAGGCCAAGCGGGTCACGGTACTGGAGTGTTATCGCCGTATTTATCTCAAGCTGCACGAGCTGGAATCCAACCACTGGACACCTCGTGAGCGTGAACAGTTGCAGCAAGCGATGTGTACCGAGATCGAGTTGCTATGGCTGACCGGCGAGCTAAAACTCGAAAAGCCTACTGTCGAGCAAGAGGTGGCCTGGAGTTTGTATTTTTTCCAGGAGAACTTGTACGATGTGGTGCCGCAGGTGATGGCAAAGATCGAAACTGAGTTTCGGCGTCATTTTCCTGAGCATGAACTTGAGACACCGGCACTGATCAGTTTTGGTTCATGGGTCGGTGGTGATCGTGATGGTAATCCCTATGTCACCAGTGAAGTCACGCGTCGCTCATTATGGGAAACTCGTGAGGCCGTCTTGCGACGTTATATCGATCGCGTCTCTTCACTCATTCGTGTACTGAGCATTTCCGAGCGCTCGCTGAGCATTCCCAAGACCTTTGTGGGCTATGTCACCGAGTGTCTCGACAGAATGCCTGCTGCACGTAATCTGGCAGAGCGTAACCCCGGCGAAATATTCCGTCAGTTTCTGGGTTACATCCGACTCAAGCTGATGACGACGCTCGAAGACTCAGCCAACCGTCAGCTGCCAGATTCTGACTCAGGTTATCGGTCGGCAGATGCGCTCATTCACGATGTTGAGTTCATGTACACCGCGTTGCGTGAAGCGGGCGTGGCGAGTATTGCTGATTCGTTGCTGCTGCCGTTGTTGCGCGAGGTGGGGATATTCCGTTTTTCTACGGTGCGTCTCGATATTCGCGAGAACACGATCCGTATTAATCAGACGCTTGCTGAACTGTATCGACGCAGCCAAGGTGCCGATGCGCCTGCATCTGATTCCGAGGAATGGAAACGCTGGATTCTCAATGAGTTGTCGACGCCACGCGGCGTGGCACGCAAAGATTCGGATTTGTCTCCAGAGACACGCGAAACCCTAGACACCTTCCGTGTGATTGCAGAGCTGCGCCAAACCATTGATCGCGAGGCATTTGGTGCGTTGATCTTGTCAATGACACACAGTGCCACCGATGTGCTTGGCGTGTATTTATTGGCTAAAGAAGCGGGACTGTTCACAGATAGCGCTGGTATGGAGGGTTGCACGCTACCGGTAGTGCCGCTATTGGAAACGATTCCTGACCTGCGTCGCGCACCAACGATTTTGCGCGAACTGCTCTCGGTGCCTGTGGTGCAGCGTAGTCTGGCAAGGCAACGCAAGGTCCAAGAGGTGATGGTCGGTTATTCCGACTCAAATAAAGACGGTGGCTACTTCGCTGCGAATTGGGAATTAGCCAAAGCCCAGCGGCAGATGGTGCGTGTCGGTCAAGAGTTTGGTGTCTCGATTAGTTTTTTCCATGGACGAGGTGGCTCGGTGAGCCGCGGCGGTGTGCCGACCAGTCGCGCGATTGAGGCGACGCCCGCTGGCACTATTCGTGGCATGTTCCGCCTGACGGATCAGGGTGAAGTGGTATCGCTCAAATACGCCAACCGTGGCACGGCCCTATTCCAAACCGAATTGCTTGGCGCTTCAGTGCTTAATCATGTACTGCTGTCGCAGCAAGCGGCCGAGAAACTGCCGCTGCATGAGTATGAAGAGGCGATGGAGGCTTTATCGGGTACCTCCTGGACGGCGTATCGCAAGCTGATGGAGCGCCCGGATATGCTGGCTTATCTTCAGGGCTCATCACCGCTGGAGGAGCTGTCGATGCTGAACATCGGCTCGCGTCCTGCACGTCGTACGCAGGCACAGACGCTGTCCGACTTGCGCGCGATTCCCTGGGTGTTTGCCTGGACTCAGAACCGGCACATGGTGACCAGTTGGTATGGCGTAGGTTCGGGAATCCGCGCTTTCCTCGATGTGCGCGGGGAACGCGGACTCGAGCTGCTGCAGCGTATGTTTAAAGAATACCCCTTGTTCCGAATCGTAATGGATGAGGTAGAGCGCGCGCTGTGCCAAGTTGATCTCGACATCGCGCGCGATTATGCGAATCTGGTTCCGGAGCAAAGCACACGCGAAGAAATTTTCCAACAGATCGTGCATGAGTATCAGTTAACGGCCGAGATGCTGAAATCCGTTTCAGGCGAGTCGGTACTCGGCGAGCGTTTTCCGCAATTCATGCGGCGCTTGTCGCGTCGACTGGAGACACTTAATCATGTGAGTCGCGAGCAGGTGCAACTTCTGCGTCAGCTGCGCGAGGGGCAGGGCGGTAGCGACGTTCGCGAGGCATTGCTGACCTCGATCAACTGCGCCGCAGCCGGTCTCGGTTGGACAGGATAATTAACCAAGGAGGTGTCATGAGCTTCACCATTATCGAGCAGGCGACCGCACGGCTACATCGCTCTGAACTGGCGGTACCCGGTTCTAACCCAGCCATGTTCGAGAAAGCCGCCAACTCGGCAGCCGATATTGTTTTCCTCGACGTTGAAGATGCGGTTGCACCGGACGACAAGGCGCAGGCTCGCAAGAATATTATCCAAGGCCTGAATGATATCGACTGGGGCCGCAAGACCATGATGGTGCGTATCAATGGTCTGGATACGCACTACATGTATCGCGACGTGGTTGATATTGTCGAGGCCTGTCCGCGCCTCGACATGATCCTGATCCCGAAGGTAGGCACGCCTGCCGATGTGTATGCCATCGACATGATGGTGACGCAAATTGAAACTGCAATGGGGCGCACCAAGCGCATTGGCTTTGAAGTGCTGATCGAAACTGCGCTTGGCATGGCGAATGTGGAAGCAATCGCACAATCCAGCAAGCGCCTGGAAGCCATGTCCTTCGGTGTGGCGGATTATGCTGCATCCACCCGTGCGCGTACGACCGTGATTGGTGGCGTCAACAAAGATTCTGGCGTGCTGACCGATCGTGACGCTGATGGCAATCGCGAATACTTCT
This sequence comes from Oxalobacteraceae bacterium, assembly GCA_021299035.1. Classification (GTDB taxonomy): domain Bacteria; phylum Pseudomonadota; class Gammaproteobacteria; order Burkholderiales; family Burkholderiaceae_D; genus Pernthalerella; species Pernthalerella lacunae. The sequence continues at coordinate 3,797 of JAJTGD010000047.1, forward strand.
GGACCGACCCCTGGCATGCAGCGCAAACGCGCATGATGGTGGCATGCCGTGCTTACGGCCTGCGCCCGATTGACGGTCCATTTGGTGATTTCAGCGATACAGATGGTTATCTGTCTGCGGCGAACCGTGCAGCCGTTTTAGGCTACGAGGGCAAGTGGGCAATTCACCCATCACAGATCGAGCTGGCGAATCAGGTCTACACACCGTCCGAGGCAGAAGTCACCCGCGCCAAACGCATCATGCAAGCGATGGACGAGGCAGCCAAAGCCGGCAAGGGCGCTGTCAGTCTGGATGGCCGCATGATCGACATCGCCAGTATCCGCATGGCCGAAGCACTACTCGCCAAGGCAGATCAGATTGGCGGGCATAGCTGATTCCCGATGGATGTTTACATCTATTGATTTGAATCTGCCGCCTCAGTAAGCCACTGAACAGCGGACAGTCAAAAGAAAAAAGCCCGTCGATTCGACGGGCTTTTTATTTGTTGCTGCCAAACCGCCTATTTGTTCGGCTGCGGTGTAATCCGTAAATAAGGCTTTGGTGCACGGAACCCCTTGGGATATTTCTGCTTGATCAAGTCCGCATCCTGTACGGTGAGCGGGATGATCACATCATCGCCATCTTTCCAGTTGCCGGGTGTCGCTACCGTGTAGCTGTCGGTCAGTTGCAGCGCATCGATTACCCGTAACACCTCATCGAAGTTCCTGCCAGTGCTCATCGGGTAGGTGATAGTTAGCCTGATTTTTTTCTTCGGGTCGATGACAAATAAGGACCGAACCGTAGCGGTCTCCGACTGGTTCGGATGGATCATGTCATACAGCGTAGACACCTTGCGGTCGGCATCCGCGATGATCGGGAAGCCAACGACGGTCTGCTGGGTTTCTTCGATATCTGATATCCAAGTGCGGTGCTTGTCGGCAGGGTCAACCGACAGAGCGACTGCCTTGACATTACGTTTGTCAAACTCTGGCTTCAGCTTCGCGGTAAGGCCTAGCTCGGTGGTACACACCGGGGTGAAGTCGGCGGGGTGCGAGAACAAGATTACCCATGAATCGCCGGCCCATTCGTGGAATTTGATCCGCCCGATCGATGAATCTTGCTCAAAGTCCGGCGCGATATCCCCAAGATGCAATCCCATCATCACTCCTTCATGTAAGTTTTATCCGAATAGGATAAGTTAACTGGTCACACAATCAAACGACAGATACATTGTTAGTTAATGACGTATAGCTATGCTGCGATTATGTTTTTCTTCATTTGGCTTACTCCCGTTAGTAGTTGAAACTTGAGTAATCGCTGAGAAATACCATCGACCCAAAACCAGCCTAATCCCCCTAGCTGACAAATTCTTGACGAATTCAAACAAACGCGAAGAAATTATTGCCTAGAAGTCTTGTTGCCTATTTAAAAACTCTACCTGTGTCGGATTGCCTTGTATTGATTTGCACATGCGGATGTTCGTGATAAATTTGTTTCCGGTCGTCACATTCTTGGATCTAAACGAGCGTGATGACAAGTTGACAAAAATGTCGGCGTTTGTAGAGAAAATAAAAAGATAAGTCCGCTGGCGATTCGCCACCAAGACGGCGTCGTGAGCAGGGCAGAGGGGGAGATTCTTGTTGCTAATGCCTCGTCGAGGCTGCCCATGAGCGCCCGTATTCTGAGCACCGACTGGTTCAGGTGGCGGTGCGATGTATGCCGGCGGATCTTGCCAGAAGCCCGTGTCTCACCTGTTTATCACGCGAGCGCTTCAATCAAACAGGCCCTCCTTGCACTCGCCGCCCTTGGCCTATTTCTACTCAATGCACTGCAACCCGCGCAGGCAGCTTTATTAACCCGCGACGATATCGACAAGCTGCTCGACGGTCAGTTCATCGTTGGTGAGATGCAAGCCGATATGCCGGTCTATCCCTTGTTTGCCAAGAGTGGCGATGCTGGCGGCAAGCCGGAGTTGAAGGGCTATGCATTCGAGTCACTCGATTTCGAGCCGGTGCGAGGTTATAGCGGCAAGCCGATTGATGTACTGGTAGCGATGGATTTGACCGGCGCGTTTATCGATCTGCGCCTGGTCGACCATAAAGAGCCATTCTTTAATAATCCGACCGGTACTAAGCGGCTAGGGGTATTTACGGCGCAGTACACCGACTTGACCTTGCAACACACAGTGCGAATTCATGATTACCGTTCGCAGACGCGGCGTGATGATCAATCGGCTGATTTGCAGGGTGTGAGCCATGGCACGGTGACGACCAAGGCGATTGATCGCTCTATTTTTGGGTCGGCGGCCAAGGTCGCTGTCGCAAAACTCGATGCAAGTATCGCTGCCAGCGCTGCGGCGCGTAGACGCAGCACACGCGAGAGTTTCCAGCCACTGGGCTGGGATGATCTGCTCTGGCGTGGCATGGTGCAGACCACGATCATTACACCGGCAGATATTCGCAAGGCTTACAGCAATATCAATGAACCCGGGGGCGGAAAATTGGAAGGCGTGGCCGATAACGCGCCAGCATTAATACTTCATACGGCATTGTTGGGCATTCCCTCCATCGGACGTAACTTGCTGGATGGGGAAGGTTGGCGTTACCTGAATACCAGTCGTCGTAAATCACAAGCACTTTTGGTGACCGAGACTGGGCCACTGTCTACCGCGACAGATGCTGCGCTGCGCGTGCCGGATGATGCGCCCTTCGAGTTGCGCCAACACGGTAAGCCGATCAAGTTCAGCATCATCCCGTATGACAAACAGCTGAAGGTTCCCGCCTACCCAAAAAACGTCAAAGCCTATTTTTTGGTCGTGGACAAGGCGACGCCGCTCGACCCCGAGCAGCCCTTCGATCTTGCGTTTAAATTAGGGCGACGCTTTGGTACCAACCAGATTCTCAATAAAATCGAGCGTCGCGAATTCCCGGTGCAGTATGACTTTTACGGCTGGCGCGCTAACTTCTATGATGTGCTGGATACCGACCTTAGCTCGATTGATTGGATGCGTATTTGGCTGAATCGATGGATTGAGGTATTGGTGCTGTTGGCAGGGTTGTTGGTGCTGACGTTTGCCTTGATCCGTCAGCAACGCACTAGTGCGACATCGCGCCGTCTGCAGATTTTCCGGGTGGCTTATCTGATCTTCACGCTCGGCTTTATCGGCTGGACGGCGCAGGGCCAGCTCACCATTATTAATATCACCGCAGCGCTGGAGTCTTTACGCGGTGGTGGTGATTTAAGCTTCCTGCTGAGTGATCCAATGAGTGTGATCCTGTGGCTATTCACGGGTGCTACTTTATTTGTATGGGGTAGGGCGACATTCTGTGGTTGGCTGTGTCCGTTCGGTGCGCTCCAAGAATTAATTAGCCTGGTGGCTAACCGCATCGGACTCCATCAGCGGCGTTTACGCGCGGCCGTGGATGCCAAGCTAAAACTGATTAAATATGTCGTGCTGGCGACTATTATTGGCTCGATTTTTATTGCGCCATCATTCTCGGAAATGGCGGTCAAAGTGGAGCCCTTCGAGACCGCGATCAGTTTTCATTTTGTACGTGACTGGCCGTATATCATGTGGGCAGTCATTTGTTTGGGGTTTGGGTTATTTTTGTACCGTGGCTATTGCCGGTATATTTGTCCGCTAGGTGCGGCACTTGCCGCAGTGAATTTCCTGCAACGCTGGTCTTGGATTCCGCGTCGTGATGCTTGCGGAACGCCGTGTCAGTCCTGCCGGCATCGGTGCGAGTATCAGGCGATCGCGCCATCTGGTCAGATTCAATACAGCGAGTGTTTTCAGTGCCTGGATTGCGTCTCAATTTATCAGGATGATCAGCGTTGCTTGCCGCTGATTCAGGAGCGGAAACGCGAACATCGCGTGATACCAATGCAGTTAAAAGTGGAGTCAACATGAAGCGTCGTCAGTGTCTGGTATGGGGGTGGGGTTTGCTCAGTGTCGGACTATCGAATGGGCTACTGGCCAAGGCTTGGGCTGCAGATCGCGCAGCTTCTGCCGGGAAGCTAGTCTGGCGTGAGCGTGCGCTACTGGGTTTTGGCACCACGCTATGGATCAAGGCCGCGCATGAGAATGCCGACCAGTTAGAAGCAGCGCTAAACGCTACAGTCAAGGCGATTCGACACATCGAGCGACAAATGAGTCTGTTTGATGCAGAGAGTTCGATTAGTCGTCTCAACCGGAATGGCAAGCTTGCGCATGCAGACCGTGACCTGTTGTCAGTGCTCAGGTTGTCACAGCAGATTGGCACCAAAAGCGCAGGTAGCTTCGACATCAGCATGCAGCCTCTGTGGCAGATCTGGTCGCAAGCCACCGAGGCGCATCGTTTGCCATCGTCAAAAGAGGTCGAGCGCGCGCAGCGTTTGGTGAACCTGCGTGCCCTGGAGCTAACTCCGACATCTGTACGCTTGAATGCGCCAGGTGCCGCGCTATCGCTGAATGGTGTGGCGCAGGGATATGCGTCTGATCGTGCGCGCGAGGTGTTGCGTAACAACGGAATTCGTCATGCGCTGATTGATAGCGGTGAGACCACCTTCATAGGGCAGGCACCCGATGCTTTGCGATGGCGACTGAAAATCGAAGACGCTATCGCTAATCCGGGCAAACCCGATCAAGTACGCGCGGGCAGTGGCCCGGTGTTGCAATCCGATGGTCGTGCGATGGCAACCTCATCAGATGCGCATACGGTGTTCAGTACAGATCGCCGTCATCACCATATTCTCGACCCTCGCACGGGTTACTCACCACAGCACTGGTCCTCAGTCACGGTACTGGCACCCCGCTGTGCCATGGCTGATGCATTGACTAAAGTCTTCTTCATGTTGCCACCCTCGCGCATTGAGTCTGAATGCCGGCGGTGGGGTGTCGATGTTGTCTTGCAAGATAAGGCAGGCAAATGGACCAGTAGTTCGGGTGCGGCATCGCTATTGCATCTGGGATAATTCAAGACTTTTAGTAGGTGAATTTTATTGCCATTATTTTTTACTTTTGTATGAAAGTGGAAGTGAACCATGAAGCTAAAAAATCATCGCGCTCTCGCCATCACTATTTTCAGCGTTTCGTTGTCGCTCATTGGCTCAATGTCTGTAAAGGCTGAGGGTTTGGCGCCCGGTAGCGTATTCACCGACTGTAATTATTGCCCTGAGATGGTGGTAGTGCCCGCTGGAGAGTTTGTGCAGGGTTCGGATAAGGTCGAGAGCGGACACCTTGATGAAAAGCCACAACGTACCGTGAAATTCGAGCGTCCCTTCGCAGTATCAAAATATGAGGCGACGTTCGCGCAGTGGGATGCCTGTGTTGCTGATGGCAAGTGCCCGAAAGCAGACGATGCGGGTTTTGGACGCGGCAAATTCCCCGCGGTGAATGTTTCTTGGCCTGAAGCCAAAGCCTATGCCGATTGGCTGGCAACGAAGACCGGTAAGCCATATCGTTTGATTGCTGAATCCGAGTACGAATACGCTGCCCGCGCCGGTAGCAAAACTGCCTGGTTCTGGGGCGGTAATGATGCCAAGGCCAAGGCCTGTGAATACGCCAACTTGCACGACGAGGTAGGCAAAGAGGCGCATCCCAACTATGTGTGGTCGCATGTGCTGTGCAGCGATGGTGCAGCGGAGAACGCCGAGGTGGGTAAATACCAGCCGAATGCATTCGGGTTACACGACATGCTTGGTAATGTGCGTGAGTGGGTGGCGGATTGTCACATCCTTGGCTACGCCGGCGCACCAACCGATGGCTCGGTACGCAAGCACGAGGGCGCTTGCGAGAAGCGCGTCGTACGCGGCGGGGCGTGGTTAGATGGCCCCTCTACCGCACGTTCAGCGTATCGCTATTCAGAGGTGGAGAATATGCGTAACTATCAAACGGGCTTCCGTCTCGCACGCGACCTCTAATTTTAAAAAACCACTTTCCCCAGCGCTGCTTGGGGTAAACGATAACGGGTACCTCAGCGTGTGCGATGATAGGTTGGGTCTGGCTACCCAATAGCAGTTTGTCGAGTGCATTACGACTAAGCGGCGCAATTCCATCTCATGTCTGAGCTAACTACTTTCGCAGCGCATCAACTACTCGCCCTATTTCGCAGCGGACGCTTATCGCCGGTTGAAGTAACGAATGCCGTACTTGCGCGTATTGAGCAGTTGAACCCGACGATTAATGCGTTTTGTTTAGTGGATGCAGCGATAACGCGAGACAAAGCGAGCAGCGCTGGCAAGCGCATCGCCACAACGGTGCTGCTGTCGGTGTATTGGAAGGTGTGCCAGCCTCGATCAAGGATTTGATTCTCACGCGTGACTGGCCGACCCTGCGTGGGAGTCGTACGATCAATCCCGCACAAGCATGGGAGATTGATGCGCCGGTAACAGCGCGTCTGCGTGAGGCCGGTGCAGTCCTACTTGGCAAAACCACGACACCAGAATTCGGCTGCAAGGCCGAGACCAACTCGCCGCTACATGGCATCACCCGCAACCCTTGGAATTTGTCATGTACCACCGGTGGATCCTCAGGGGGTGCAGCCGCAGCAGTCGCAGCGGGCATGGGGCCGCTCGCAGTCGGCACTGACGGCGCAGGGAGCGTGCGTATCCCTGCCGCGTTTTGTGGCAATGTCGGTTTAAAGCCGAGCTTTGGTCGTGTACCCGCGTATCCGCTATCGCCCTTCGGTACGGTTGCGCATCTAGGGCCGCACACCATGAGCGTGATCGATTGCGCCTTGATGCTAAACGTCATG
>JAJTGD010000019.1 GCA_021299035.1 Oxalobacteraceae bacterium
GAGTGGGTGAAGGGCAAGACGCTGGATGAAGCAATGTCGATCAAGAACACGCAGATCGCTGAGGAATTGGCGCTGCCACCGGTGAAGATTCACTGCTCGATTCTTGCCGAAGATGCGATCAAGGCAGCGGTTGCTGACTACAAGGCGCGTCACGGCGAAGAACAGAAGGCGGCTTAAGCCAAGATACCTATGGCAATCACCCTAACCGAAAAAGCAGCCAAGCACGTGTCGCGCTACATTGAGAAGCGCGGCAAGGGCATCGGCTTGCGCTTTGGCGTCCATACCACGGGCTGCTCAGGTATGGCGTACAAGCTTGAGTACGTGGATGAGTCGACTAACGACGACCAAGTCTTTGAATCACACGGCATTAAGGTATTCGTCGATCCGAAAAGTTTGCCTTACATCGACGGGACCGAGCTCGACTTTGCGCGCGAGGGGCTGAATGAAGGCTTCAAGTTTTATAACCCCAATGTGAAAGACGAGTGCGGCTGCGGGGAAAGCTTCAGGATCTGACGGGCGATGTTGATGCTGGCAGTTGCCGGTGTAAACCGCACTTTGGCCCAAAAAACCACTTCAGCCTGTTGATTTGACAGGCTTTTGTTTTTGGAACGGATGGAAAACCATTTCGCACTTTTCGGTATGACGCCTCGCTTCGCGATTGATATCGCGGTGCTGGATGCGGCCTATCGCGAGTTGCAGGGGCGAGTACACCCGGATAAATTTGTGGCCGCGAGTGACGCCGAGAAGCGGGTCGCGATGCAATGGGCCACCCGCGCCAATGAGGCCTATCAAACCCTCAAGAGCCCGCTAAAGCGCGCAAGTTACCTGTGTGAGCTGAATGGTGTCGATCTAGGGATTGAGTCGAATACCAGCATGCCGATGGCATTTCTGATGCAGCAAATGTCCTGGCGTGAGGCGCTTGAGGAAGCGCGCGACGCCAAAGATTTGTTGGCGCTTGAGCAGGTTGAGTCCGCGTTGCATAGTGCGCGCACTCTGCAGCTGGATGAAATCGCCGCGCTGCTCGACCAAGCGGAATACGCCAGTGCGGGCGAGCGCGTACGGCAGCTGATGTTTATTGAAAAATTTGCCGATGAAGTTGGTCGCGCGTTCGAAGCACTAGAAGCATAAAGTAACGAGACCATGGCACTGCTGCAAATCGCTGAACCTGGCATGTCCACTGCGCCGCACCAGCATCGTCTGGCGGTCGGTATCGACCTTGGCACCACTAATTCACTGGTGGCTACCGTGCGTCACGGCATACCTGAGGTGCTGGATGACGAAGAAGGTCATTCGCTCTTGCCCTCCGTCGTGCGTTATCTGCCGAACGGCCATGCCAACATTGGCTACAAGGCGCAGTCTGCGCAGACCACTGATCCCAAGAACACTATTGTTTCAGTCAAACGCTTCATGGGCCGTGGACTGAAAGATATCGCGTACGCCGAGAATCTGCCGTATGCATTCATTGATGCGCCGGGCATGGTGCAGTTAAAAACCGTTGCTGGTATTAAAAGCCCGGTTGAGGTGTCGGCAGAAATACTCGCTACGCTGCGGCAGCGTGCAGAGGATGCGCTCGGTGATGATCTGGTCGGTGCAGTCATCACGGTACCGGCTTATTTCGACGATGCGCAGCGACAAGCCACTAAAGATGCTGCCAAGCTGGCTGGCTTGAATGTGCTGCGTTTGTTGAACGAGCCGACTGCCGCTGCGATTGCCTACGGCTTGGATAACGGCTCGGAAGGTGTATACGCCGTCTACGATTTGGGTGGCGGTACGTTCGATATCTCGATACTTCGTTTGTCGAAGGGCGTATTCGAAGTATTGGCCACGGGTGGTGATTCAGCGCTGGGTGGTGACGACTTTGACCACCGCTTGTTTTGCTGGGTGATTGAGCAAGCGAATCTTGCGCCGCTATCGGATGAAGATACCCGTTTGCTGATGGTGAAATCGCGCGAGGCAAAGGAAATTCTGTCTTCGCACGCCGAGACCCATATCGATGCCACCTTAAGCTCGGGTGAGGAAGTGCGTCTGACCATCACCGCAACAGAGTTTGTCAGCCTCACACAGCATCTGATCAGCAAGACGCTGACCCCCTGCCGCAAGGCGGTGCGTGATGCTGGACTGAGTGTTGACGATATTGATGGCGTAGTACTGGTGGGTGGTGCCACCCGCATGCCGCAGGTACGAAAGTCAGTGGCCGACTATTTCAAGACCTTGCCATTGGCGAATATCGATCCCGACAAAGTCGTCGCGCTGGGTGCAGCGATTCAGGCCAATCTGCTGGCGGGTAATCGCGCAGCGGGTGATGACTGGTTATTGCTGGATGTGATCCCGCTGTCACTCGGCATCGAGACGATGGGTGGCTTGGTTGAGAAAGTTATCCCTCGTAATTCAACGATTCCTTGTGCACGGGCTCAGGAATTCACTACCTTCAAGGATGGTCAAACCGCGATGGCGGTGCATGTGGTGCAGGGTGAGCGTGAACTGGTGTCGGATTGCCGTTCGCTAGCGCGCTTTGAGCTGCGTGGTATTCCACCCATGGCTGCGGGTGCGGCGCGTATCCGCGTTACCTATCAGGTCGATGCGGATGGTTTGCTGTCGGTTTCTGCGCGTGAACTGCACTCGGGTGTCGAGGCGGCGATCGAGGTTAAGCCATCGTATGGATTGGGTGATGATGAAATCGCTCGTATGCTGCAAGACTCTTTCTCGTCAGCAGAGCAGGATATGCAGCTGCGTGCGCTGCGTGAAGAGCAGGTCGAAGCTGAGCGCATCCTGATTGCGACGCAATCGGCACTCGATCAAGATGCAGATTTGTTGTCTGCAGAAGAGCGTAGCACCATCGATACGCTGATGTCGCAGGTGCGTAGCACTGCGCAAGGGTCTGACCATAGCATTATCAAAGATGCAGTCGAGGCACTGGCCAAGGCCACCGAGGAATTCGCTGCGCGCCGTATGGACCGTAGCGTGCGCTCGGTACTCGCCGGCCGTAAGCTCGACGAAATCGCTTAGCAAACTATCTGCTCAATCATTCAAGGAATAGCCGTGCCGCAAATTGTTGTACTTCCCCATGAAAAGCTATGCCCAGAGGGCGCGGTATTGGAAGTGCCCAACGGCACGACGATTTGTGACGCGCTGCTCGGTAGCGACATCGAGATCGAGCACGCCTGCGAAAAATCTTGTGCGTGCACTACTTGCCATGTGGTGATCCGCGAGGGCTACAACTCGCTGAATGAGCCTGACGAACGTGAAGAGGATCTGCTCGACATGGCCTGGGGTTTGGAAGCGACATCACGACTGTCGTGCCAAGCGGTGGTGGACGGTGAGGATTTGGTGATCGAGATTCCCAAATACACTATCAACCACGCGCGCGAGAACCATTAAGCGCCTTTCTCGCTGCCCGCTGGCGTTGTTGGCAGTAACTTGCCGTACCTCATGTACTGTCTTCGTTACTGCCGCCTAGCCATCAGCCAGCGATAAAAACGCTTCTAATTTAGGAGTGAACATGAAATGGACTGATACTGTTCGAATCGCTGAAGCCTTGTACGACCAGCATCCCGATATCGATCCGCTGACGGTTCGGTTTACCGATTTGCATCGCTGGGTGACAGAGCTCGATGGCTTTGCTGACGATCCGGCACGGTCCGGCGAAAAGATCCTCGAGGCAATCCAGATGGCATGGATCGAGGAGGCGAAGTAGGGTCGCTAGGCGTCAATCAGTGACCGGCGTCGTTGACCCTCCATCAAGCAGTCGCGAGTTCTGCTGACGGTCGCTGTACTACCTTCGGCTCGCTCCACCCTTCGCCTTGCATCATGTCTAGCATTAGCTCGCGGTGCTGCGCAAAGAATGCATACAGCGAATACGCGATACAGGCCGCTGGAATTTCCTCGAGTCCGCTGTCCACCAGTGACAGGTAAATCACGTCGCGCGCACTCGCGATCGCAAAGCGCAATGCTGCTTTTTCGAGCGTGATTCCAGGCGTAGGACAGCGCAGACCCTGGGCGGCATTGACGCCATCGTCATCGCCGGAGTCGCATGAGGAAAGATTGCCGCGACTGCGGACGATGGCAGTATTCACCGCACCCTTGATGACGCTGGCCAAGGCGCCGACCAGCATTGGGGCGAGATAACTCTCGAACTGGTCGCTTTTCATCTGCGCACGCAGTAGATTCCCGAAGATGCCGCCGAACACAACACTGGCAAAGGCATAGGGAAGCAGACCAATCAGGCCAAGCTTCAACTTGCGCTCGAAAGACAGTCGACTACGGTCGATACTCGGTGCTATGCGTTCGGTGCTACCTTTGAACAGCTCAACGGTGACGGCCTCTGCGAGGAGGGCGATCGTGCGCCGGCCCAGCTTACCGACGTCCGCGGCTCTTAATCCCGGTGTGTAAGCTACTACGGCGATGCTGGCGCCGTGGACTGCCACGACCACTGCCGGCGGCACGGTATGGGCCAGCGGAGCATATACCTCTCGATTGTGCATGGAGTGCTGCACGTAGGATGCGCCAAAGCCGACCACACTGGTAGCGGCGACCATCAGGCCCGGATACCCGGAGCCATAGTAAGTGGCGGTACCAGCCGCGATGCCGGTAACTAGTCCTGCCGCTGCGGCGAGTGCAGTGCCGCAAGCGCCACCATCCGTTCTTGATGCTATGAACCGGTAGCCGCATCCGCCTGCTGCCACACCCGTCATCACCGAAGCTATGATCCGCAGATCCGAGGCTGGGACATTCGACAGCGCGATGAAAGCACCGGCATTCACGACCCTGCCCACACCATGCCATAGCAATTCCGCAGTACCACGCATCAAGCTCAATACAGGCCAACTATATGCACAGGATGGCGTCGAACACGTGTCGATATTGCTGTTAGTTCGCGAACGAGTGTTCGGTACTACGGCTTCACTTGCATTGTTGGAGTCCGTCGAATCGGTGCTACCGGACGATTCGTCGGTTCGACTTAGTTCTGAGCCGGTAACACTGCTGTCTGATGGTTCGCTGGATTGGCTTTCGAATTCTGAGACAGTAATGCTGCTGTCTGATGGTTCGACCACCGATGATTCGTACAGAGCGGCAGGGGTCCGCGATGTCAATGCAAGGCTCATGCGGTGTTCCTAAGGGAGCGACGCGCAGTGGGTAACGCCGGGTTCGGCCAGATTCCGGTGTTCGTACAGTATTTTTTATGACAGAACAGTTACCGTTCAGTGACGTACACAAAAATACCGTCGAAAAAAAGCCCACGCGGTTTGGCGTGGGCTTTGGTAAAAAGTTTACTAGAAGCGCTTAGTCTTCTCGTCGCAAATGCGGGAATAGAATCACATCGCGAATATTCGGCGAGTCAGAGATCAGCATCATCAGTCGGTCGATACCTATACCGCAACCTCCGGTCGGTGGCATGCCGTACTCGAGTGCGCGGATATAGTCGGCATCGTAGTACATAGCCTCATCATCACCCGCCTGCTTAGCAGCGACTTGCGATTGGAAACGTGCCGCCTGGTCTTCGGCATCGTTCAGCTCGGAGAAGCCGTTGGCGATCTCGCGCCCGGTAATGAATAACTCAAAGCGTTCAGTGATGCCGGGTACGGCGTCCGAAGCTCTTGCTAGCGGCGAGACTTCGACCGGGTAGTCAATGATGAACGTCGGTTCCCACAGCTGCGACTCAGCAGTTTCTTCAAACAGCGACAACTGAAGTGCGCCAAGGCCTGAAATGATGTGCGGCTCGACGCCGAATTTTTTCAGTTCGGCTTTGAGGAATTTTTCATCATCCAGCTGCGCTGACGTGTAATGTGGCGCAAACTTATTGATCGCCTGCAGTATCGTCATTCGGTGGAAGGGCTTGGAAAAATCTAACTGCCGCCCCTGGTAGGTCAGTTCTGCCGTCCCATGCGCATCAATGGCTGCCTGCCGAATTAGCGCCTCGGTGAAATCCATCAGCCAACGGTAATCTACATACGCGGCATAGAACTCCATCATGGTGAATTCGGGGTTGTGCCGCGGTGATACGCCTTCGTTGCGGAAGTTGCGGTTTACCTCAAACACGCGCTCAAAGCCACCTACTACCAAGCGCTTAAGATACAACTCTGGCGCGATGCGAAGGTACATTTCCATGTCGAGCGCGTTGTGGTGCGTAATAAAAGGCTTAGCCGCCGCGCCACCGGGAATGACATGCAGCATCGGCGTCTCGACTTCCATGAAGCCTTCTTTATCCATGAAGCGTCGGATCGATGCGATGGCAGCAGTACGCGCCTTGAACGTGCGGCGCGTCTCTTCGCTCATGATCAGGTCGACATAGCGCTGGCGATATTTGGTTTCCTGATCGACTAGTCCGTGGAATTTGTCGGGGAGTGGGCGCAGCGATTTGGTCAGCAGGCGCAACTTGGTTACCTTGACGGTGAGCTCGCCGGTTTTGGTTTTAAACAGCGTGCCTTCGGCACCGAGGATATCGCCGATATCCCAATGCTTGAACGACTGGTGCAATTCCTCGCCAACGCCATCGTTCGAGATATACAACTGGATACGCCCATCGGCACGCACACCGGAGGCGTCCTGTAGCGTAGCAAACGACGCTTTACCCATCACGCGTTTCAGCATCATCCGGCCGGCAACGACCACTTCGACGTTCTTCGCTTCTAAGGCTTCACGTTCGGTCTCGTTATGCTGCTCATGCAACTCGGCGGCCTTATGCTGCGGCCGAAAATCGTTTGGGAAAGCGACGCCATGCGCTCGGATATCGGCAAGCTTCGCACGGCGTTCCGCGATGATCGAGTTCTCGTCTTGCTCGTGCTGTATGGGTTCGTTTTTTTCGGTCATGGCATTTTTTTAAGACGCTAGTTATTTCTTCTTCTCGTACATTGCTGGATCCCGGCCTGCGCCGGGATGACCTTTTATAAGGCACTACTATTTACTGGCGTCATCCCGGCGCAGGCCGGGATCCAGTGATTGATACAGACTTCGGTGTGTACTACACCCCCTGTTTCAGCGAGGCGGCGATAAATTCATCCAGGTCGCCATCGAGTACCGCTTTGGTATTTCCCGTTTCAAAGTTGGTGCGTAGATCCTTGATACGCGACTGGTCGAGCACGTAAGACCGAATCTGATGACCCCAACCAATATCTGTCTTGGAATCTTCTAGTTTTTGCTGCTCGCTCATGCGCTTGCGCAGTTCGAGTTCATAAAGACGTGACTTCAACATCGCCCAGGCCTCGGCACGGTTGCGGTGCTGAGAGCGATCATTCTGACATTGCACCACGATGCCGCTTGGGGTGTGGGTCAGACGGACGGCAGAGTCGGTTTTGTTGATGTGCTGACCACCCGCACCCGAAGCGCGGTAGGTGTCCACACGAACGTCAGCGGGATTGACATCAATCTCAATCGACTCATCAATCTCCGGATAGACAAATAGGCTGGAGAACGATGTGTGGCGGCCACCCGCCGAGTCAAAAGGTGATTTGCGCACCAAACGATGTACGCCAGTTTCGGTACGCAAAAAGCCATACGCGTAATCACCTTCGACCTTGATACTGGCGGTCTTGATGCCCGCGACATCGCCTTCCGATTCTTCCAGAATCTCGGTCTTGAAACCTTTACGCTCGCAGTAGCGCAGGTATTGGCGCAGCAGCATGGCCGCCCAGTCTTGCGCCTCGGTGCCGCCCGCACCCGCTTGAATATCAATGAAACAATTGTTCTTATCGAGTGGGTTGGAGAACATGCGCCGGAACTCCAGCGTCTCGACTTGTGATCGCAGCTGCTCGGCGTCGGTTTCGACAGCGATCAGGGTATCAAGGTCGTTTTCCTCGCGCGCCATCTCGAGAAGTTCGGTGGTGTCGCGCAGTCCGGCGTGAATCGCGGTGAGCGACTCAACGATGGCTTCCAGTGATTTTTTTTCTTTGCCGAGATCTTGTGCGCGCTTGGGGTCTTCCCAGACTTTCGGGTCTTCTAGCTCGGCGTTGACTTGTTCGAGTTTCTCTGACTTCAGATCGAAGTCAAAGATACCCCCGAAGATCTTGCTCGCGCGCGGTTAGATCAGCGAGCAGGGCGGTGAGAGCGTTGAGGCGTTCGGCTTCCATGAGGGTGAGCTTTGATAACGAGGCAAAGCCTGAGATTATACCGGACAGGGCTTGCACCCTCAGGGTCGAGGGTAGCTACCCCATCGCCTGTTTGAAATTAATTTTCAAATAGATACTTAGGACTTGGTTCGCTTTGATAGCCCCATGAATTCCCTGAAGCGTTCACGATTGAGTTGCTCAAGCGCCCGACCATTCAAGCCGTCCGTGACCGCAAACAGGTTACTCAACAGTTTACGTGCGTAGCCAAGCTTGGATCCTGCGTAGCCCGTCGCATACCGTTGTAGCTCGGTACGGGTCTTGTCGACAAAAGTGAGTGCACCATACTGGACCTGCTCAATTGGTGTAAGCGGCTCATCCGGCTTTGGCACTTGACCACCATTAGCCATAATGCGAACGGCGAGTGCTTTTGCCTCGACGCTGAGTTGTCCAGTTCTGTCCTTACCACTTTTGCAGTTAAAAAGCGTGCCACCGCCCAGGTGGTGCATCAACAGTGCGATACGGGCAGGCATTTTGTAGGGTTCGTTACCCGCGAAGCGGTAGCTACCATCTGACCAGATTTGCCTAATCTGATCGCGTAATTCGGGGATCACCTTAAGTGCTTCTTTGAGGCTGGCGATCTCTGCCTCCGCATCTGCCTCCGCATCTGCTGATCGCGGACTCGATTCAAGCGACGCTAGCCGCTCATTGGCCGAGGCAAGAAAGCGATCGGTCTCGTTATCTGTTGTGCTGTCACGCGCCTCACCCGGCAGACCGACTAGCGCGGTGAGTGATGCCTGATTACAGACCGTATTGCTGACATCATGTCCGTTGATCATGGTGCCGATAACCGGGTCGTTACCGGGCTTCAGTAGGGAAAGTTCGCTCACTCCCCAGTTGAACGGCAGTATTTTGGCTTTGACCTGTTGTCCGTTGATGATCAGACCACCAGCCTCTATTTCCTGCTGCAGATCCTTGTAAGCTTGTACCTGAATCTCCAGCATGGCTTTTTCATCCAATGAGCTGTTACCGCTGCTAATTGAGGCAATGAAGTGACGCAGATGATCGGGTGTGAGCAGAGAAATCGAGCCAAATAGTAAAGGCTCTCCTCTAGCAATCTGCGAACCCAGTATCGGGCTCCGGGCAATTTCCATGATGATGGCTTCGCGAGCACGATTCAGCGCGCCTTGTTGTACTAGTAGTCGCATCAGCACAGCATCTTTGAAAACGTGTTCAGCTAACACTGCCGCAAATTGTGGATTGCTGAGTAAAGCATCGACCGCGATCGGCGAGGTACTTGGCTCGCTCGATGCCAAGCCTGCTGTATTAAGTCCCTCTAGCAGTGTGTTTTCTCGGTCAATACGTTGTTGCAGCCTGTTTCTGAATGCTTCGAGAATACTGTTTGGTATCTGGATAGATGTAGGGGATTCGGACGCGGTGTCCGTGCTCGAGCCAGGGGCAGAATTCGGGTATCTGATGGTTTCTATCGTTGCCGACCGGCTACCCGGACCGAGCAGTTGAAGTATCTGCTTGCCTGCTGCATCTGGCGGCATAGATCTCAACTCATCCGGTAATCCAAATGGCGCATTGACCCCATGCCGTGTGGCGCCGAACAGTAGCTTGCCATCCGCACGTAATTCATCATGCGTCGCCATTACCGCATGGGTGGCTTCAGCAACATCATGCGAATTAAATCCCCCGCGTACAGAATTGCTCTGCGAATCGTCATGGATGTAGCCTTTGACATTTTTTGGATTTAATACTGCGTTATCTTTCCCATGTTTTACGCGCTCAGGATTTGCCAATATATGGCTAGCGGGGGTAGCGACCGATTCCAATCGCTGAAGCGTCAATCCAGCCTCACTCTGAATGGGTACTACGATCTCACTTCGAATGACATCCCAAGATTGCCGATCCAAGACTTCACGGTTAGCGATCCGGTGCTTTGCTGTCGCATCATCGATACCCTGTTTCTTGAGCAGCGCGCGCATCAGCATCGGTTCGCTGAAACCATCAAGCTCAAGAGGGTGGGAATCCACTTGTTGACCTGGCCGATCAGCAGCTGCCAGTATTCTATAAACAGCTTTCTCGACACGCACTGCCTGCTTCGCCGCATCGACAGGATGCAGTAACCGGCGCGCACCTGAGATTTCCTTCTCGCCGAGTAGTTTGACTAAGCTGATATCGTCGGGCACCAACTTCAGATCCTCAAGTGCTGAGCAACGAGTTTCAAGGTGTGTGATCAATTGCCTGTGCTTCGCCGGGTTGTCTGCTTTTAGTACATTGATTGCAGCCTTGATCTCGCATTGCCGAGCATGGCAGATGCTTTCGATACTGTCTGGTGATCGATAGTCGTCGTGGAGATCCAAACTAAGTTGCACATGACGCTCGATTTGTTGTGCCCAGCTGATAAATTCAGTTACTTGCGATGCCTGCTCTGGCGTCATCTCTTCCAGTGCTTCTTGCATGACGGTTTTGGGTGCTTGGCCTTCCTTCGCCGTCAAGAGAGTGGATAAGCACCCCCGGAGTTCAGCGTGACGAGATCGTAAAACTGTCTGATCACCCTGGCTTAGGCCGGGTATCGATGGGTGTTTATGAAAATCTTGCTGAATCGACTCCGTCTGCAGCAGAGTTCCGCTGAGACTTTGTAGAAATACGTTCATTTGACCATCGATGTTTTGTTGGCCAAGAGTCCCGGCGATGCTTCTAACGGTCCCCCAGTCCTTTGTTTTCGGCGTTTCTAGCGAATCTTTGTTTGCCTGGCGCAATGTGGTGCGTAATTCCGAGCTTAATTGCCAAGATAGTTGCCGTAGTGTGGATTGAATGGCATTAAATTGAGTACCACGCTCACCACCACTCAGTTGTTTTGATTTGGGTGTCGTGAGCGGAATTTTCTGATGAAGGGTATTCATGGCTTCCCGCATCCGGTCTTGCCGCTGGTCGCTGAGTGTCGTTGGATCGACTTCATCTCGATTGATCAAACAAATGCTCGCGTCGAGCAGTGCATTGCACTGCACCTTTATCTCCGCTAACTCATTGGGTGGAAGTGATCGAATTCGCTGGTCAATATCCTTCAGTATGCGGTCAGCCGCTGCAGATAATGCGCTTGACTGACTGCTGAATTTAGGTTGCGCTAATGCTTGGGGCGGCGCGGTTGATACGGTCGGGCTGAGATGCCCCTGGGATGGGATCGTCGGAATGGTAGGTGGATATTGGGCTTTGGGTACGGATCGCATAGCGCCTACATGTTGGTCTTGGAAATGACACACAATGTAGGGCTTGGCACGTGCAAGCTGATGGCCGACGATGTACTACCGACATACTAGAAGGCGCCGACGCACCGGCACTCGTACTGCTAGCGACTATACCGTCGACCTTGATACAGCCTCGTCAGAGCTTTCCGCAAACGCCACCATCAGCTGCACGGTGGTTCGCCCGTTATATTCATTGGCATCCAGCCTGTACGCAGCGCGGATGCGGTCGGGTAGGCTGTCGGCATGGTTGAACCAGATCGCGTCAAACTTACGATTGTCGCGTTGCAGTTGTAGCTTCAGATGCTTGTCCTTCAACACGCGCTGGCTGAGTACCTGAAACTCGTCACAGAACAGCGGCGGTGCAAAACCCTGACCCCAGACCTGGGCGTCGAGTTGGTCGATAAAATCCAGCGTGTAGTAAGCCAGTGGCAATGAGCCGTCGTGCTCCAGTACATGCTCCAGATCTGCCGCGGATAGCCACTCGCGCGCTACTTGTTCGAATGCCTCGGCGAAGGAAGGAAAGTTATCCTCCCGTAGCGATAAGCCAGCGGCCATGGCATGTCCACCGAATTTATCGATCAGCTGCGGGTGCCTTTTATAGACTAGGTCGATGGCATCACGTAAATGAAATCCTGGAATCGATCGTCCCGAGCCACGGATCATCCCGCTTCCTGCGGGCGCAAAGGTAATCGTCGGGCGGAAGAATTTTTCTTTCAAGCGCGATGCCACGATACCAATCACGCCTTGGTGCCAGCTTGGGTCGAACAGGGTCAATGCAGCCTTGTCAGTAGGCTCGATGTGTTCAAGTGATGCCAAGGCGGCTTCCTGAATACCGGCCTCGATTTCGCGACGCTCACGGTTAATGTCATCCAGTTGGCGAGCAATTTCCCATGCGCGGTGGTTGTCATCACTGAGCAGACATTCGATGCCCAGCGACATATCAGCCAATCGTCCGGCGGCGTTCAGGCGTGGCCCGGCGGTGAAGCCCAGATCAAATGGATTGGCTTTACGTGTATCACGTCCCGCCACCGAGAACAGTGCAGCGATACCTGGATGGGCGCGCCCGCTACGGATGCGTCTCAAGCCTTGCGCCACCAGAATACGGTTATTGCTGTCGAGCTTGACGACGTCTGCCACCGTACCTAATGCGACGAGATCTAGCAGATGATCGAGCCGGGGCTGTGAGGCACTGTCGAATCGGTCACGGCGGCGTAGCTCGGCGCGCAGTGCAAGCAAGGTATAGAACATCACACCCACCCCCGCCAGATTTTTGCTCGGGAAGCCGCAAGCAGGCTGGTTTGGGTTGACGATGACTTCGGCCGCGGGCAGCGTTGCGCCGGGTAAGTGATGATCGGTCACGACCACCGGGATGCCACGCCGATTAGCTTCATCAACACCCTCGATACTGGCAATGCCGTTATCGACGGTGATGATGATGTCGGGCGTTTTTTCTTTGACGGCCAGCGCTACGATCTCGGGAGTGAGACCGTAGCCATACTCGAAGCGATTCGGCACGATGTAATCGACGTGCGCACCCAATGCACGCAAGCCACGAATGCCAACTGCACAGGCGGTTGCACCATCGCAGTCATAGTCGGCAACGATCACCATACGGCGACCTGCGTCGATAGCGTCGGCCAGAAACACGGCAGCACGATCAACATGGGTTAGTACGTCCGGCTTGATGAGTGCATCCAGTTCCGTCGATAAATCGTGCGGATCATGCAGGCCACGCGCGGCCATCAAACGCGCGAGTACGGGGTGCAAGCCCTGCTGCGCCAGGTATTCAGCATCGCGAATCGCGTAGGGACGAGCGGACAGCCGGGTCATGGTGTGTGCAGCAGGTTGGCGAGCGATGGCGTGCGCCAGAATTTTTTGAGACCGAAGCGCGTCGCGCGCCAGCGCCGCACGCGGGTTGCGTCACTCAATTGCAGCGTCAGGCTATCGATATCATTCGACTGTAATTTGTGAAGATGTGGCGCGATGATGGCTTGGTCGAGGTCTTGCATGGTAGTCAGCCAGCGGCCCCAATCATCAGCCAGCGCGGAGGTAATCAGCGCTTCATCGGTGATGATCTCTTGATGCATTTCTACGCTTTGCTCGGGACTGCCGCCGCCCCACAGCCAGAGGGCGTTGATTCTCGGTTGACCGTGCAGTTCGCGTGTTTCATTCAGCGGGTGGCCATGCCACAGCATTTGTACCTCGTTGTGCAACTTGCGCCAAGCACGAGCGTGTTCGCCAGCGGGCAGCCAGACATCGACATTGTGCCCCGCTGCGGCATCGGGCGTGGTGGTGCGCAAGCCGTGCCAGTCATCCGCACGCACAAACCAATGACGTGCGTCGCCAAAGCGTACGTCGTAGCCAAGCTCCTGGAATAGCGGTGCTGCGGAGTCGAACAGCGTGCGCGACTCGTCTTCATTGATCACCATGTGGCGCTGATCGGTCAGCACCAGATGGTCGCGCGCGATATGCAAATGCACCGGTTGCAGCATGAACCAGTAGCCTTCCTGGGGCGGCATGCCGAGGCGCTGCATGGTGGGGTGCGCCAGCGGCGGACTGTTGTCAGTACCGGAGCCGTATAGCAGCATCTCGTGAGGTAGCGCGGCGGCGAAGCCGTCAAAGCGCAATTCGGGTAGTTCTGCGGCGCGCGCCAACAGGATCGCCAGGGATGGCGCATGCAGCGCGGCAATCAGGTCTTTCGCATGTTGCGCGGGAGGCAGGGCGAATGGGAGCAGCAGTGTGGGGTCGCGCATGGGGGTGCATTATGGCAAACTCCGGCCTTGAAAAAAAATCGCCGGAGTCCCCGTTGGCTTTGTTCAGTAATCCCCCGTTCGAGTGGACCATCGGCCTGCGCTATACGCGCGCCGGGCGGCGTAGTGCCCGCAACAGCTTTATTTCTTTCATCTCCCTGATCTCGATGGCCGGAATTGCGCTTGGCGTCGCCGCGCTAATCGTGGTGTTGTCGGTGATGAATGGTTTCCAGAAAGAAGTACGCGACCGCATGCTGTCAGTGCTGTCGCATGTCGAGATTTTTGATGGCTCGGGTAGCCTGCCAGATTGGGCCGCGCTGGCCGGCGAAGCCGTTAAACACCCTGAAGTGCGAGGCGCCGCACCGTTTGTCGATGGGCAGGCGATGGTGGTGCGCGATGATGTAGTTCGAGGGGTTATGGTTCGCGGCGTCCTGCCGGACCAAGAACCCAAGGTATCCGCAGTGGCATCCCAGATGCTGCGCGGTAGTTTGAGCGCACTCCAACCCGGCGAGTTCAATATCGTGATCGGGAGTGCGCTGGCGCGCGGCTTTGGTCTGCGTGTGGGCGATAAGCTGACACTGATCGCGCCGCAGGGTCAGCTCACACCCGCCGGTGTGCTACCGCGACTAAAACAGTTCAATGTAGTGGGTATCTTCGAGGCAGGGCATTACGAGTTTGATTCCGCGCTGGTCTTCATTCAATTGGAAGATGCGCAACGACTGTTTCGCTTGTCCGGCCCGAGCGGCCTGCGGCTAAAAATCGCCGATATGCAGCGTGCACCTGAGGTGGCCGCTGAACTGGGGGCGACGCTGAAGGGTGACTTGGTGGTGCGTGACTGGTCGCAGCAGAACCGTAGCTGGTTCGCCGCAGTTCAGACTGAGAAGCGCATGATGTTCATTATTCTGACGCTAATCATCGCAGTCGCCGCGTTCAACTTGGTATCGACGCTGGTAATGACCGTCACCGAGAAGCAGGCAGATATTGCGATCTTGCGCACTCTGGGCGCATCGCCACCATCGATCATGAAAATCTTCATCATCCAAGGTGCACTGGTGGGATTGATCGGTACCGCGATCGGTGTCTCGCTGGGTGTGCTGGTCGCTTTGAACATTGATGTGATCGTGCCCTTCATCGAAAGTGTGCTTGGCTTTCAGTTTTTGCCGCGCGATATCTATTTGATCAGCGCACTTCCATCTGATTTGCGTTGGCCTGATGTGGGACGGATCGCGGGCATTGCGCTGTTGCTGGCATTTCTAGCAACGCTGTATCCGAGTTGGCGCGCAGCGCGCGTGCGGCCGGCGGAGGCATTACGCTATGAGTGAGCCGAACGATGTCGTGCTGACCTGTACTGGACTGAGCCGCAGCTTTGCGCAGGGGCGTGAAGCATTGACGGTACTGAGCAACATTAGTCTGACAGTGCATCGTGGCGAACGCGTTGCGATCGTCGGCGTCTCTGGTTCCGGTAAGTCCACCTTGTTGCACCTGCTTGGTGGGCTTGATTTGCCGGATAAAGGGCAAGTACAACTGCTTGGCAAGGATATGGCCAAGCTGAATGAAACTGAACGTGGCGAGCTACGTAATCGGTCGCTTGGTTTTGTGTACCAGTTTCATCATTTGCTGCCAGAGTTCACAGCGCTGGATAACGTTGCGATGCCCTTGCTGATCCGGCGGCTGCCGCGTGAGCAGGCGCGCGAAGCAGCCGGGCAGATATTGGCGCGCGTTGGTTTATCAGCGCGCGTATCTCATCTTCCAGGGGAGTTGTCTGGGGGTGAGCGTCAACGAGTGGCACTGGCGCGGGCGCTGGTCACGCAGCCAACTTGCGTATTGGCAGATGAGCCGACCGGCAACCTCGACCGTGGCACCGCGCAGCAGGTATTTGCGCTGATGCTCGAGTTGTCGCAAACACTCGGTACCGCCTTCGTGATCGTGACACATGATGCCGATCTGGCGCAGCGCTGTGACCGTGTGCTGCATTTGACAGCGCAAGGACTTGCCTGAGCGACCTCGATGCTGGTCGATAGTCACTGTCATCTCGACGCTGCAGAGTTCGGCGACGCTGCCTCTCAACTGGCACAGCACGCGGCCGAGCATGATGTGCGCTGGATTGTGGTGCCTGCCGTCGACGCTACCAACTTCGCTCGCGTTGCGCAGCTTGCTGCGACGCTGCCAAATTGTGTGTATGCGCTTGGTATTCATCCGCTCTATGTGCCGCAAGCAGAGGAGGCGCATCTCCAACAGCTGCGCGAGGCGGTCGCGCTTGCGCTGACTGACGAGCGGTTTGTAGGTATTGGTGAAATTGGCCTGGATTTTTTTGTGCCTGAACTCACCACTGACGCGATGCGCGAGAAGCAAATTTACTTCTATGTCGAGCAGTTGAAGATTGCGCGTGAGTTTTCTTTGCCGGTGATTCTGCATGTGCGTCGATCGCAGGACATGCTGCTCAAACATCTGCGCCGCATCTCGGTGGTGGGCGGTATTGCCCATGCATTCAATGGCAGTGTGCAACAGGCTGAGGCGTTTATCTCACTTGGGTTCGTCCTTGGTTTTGGTGGCGCGATGACCTTCACTCGGGCATTGCAGATTCGGCGTCTGGCGACCATGCTGCCACTAGACGCGATCGTGCTCGAAACCGATGCCCCTGATATTTCCCCCGCATGGCTGCATCCCGGCGTCAACACGCCGGCGCAGCTACCTCGTATCGCTGCGGTGCTGGCCGAGTTGCGCGGTCAGCCTTTGGCAGAGATCGCTGCGCAGACATCGAACAATGTCGCGCGCGTATTGCCCCGCCTTGGCAACCTCATGATGGCTTAGTGCGCGCGCTTGCGCTCGGCTGGCTGGCCGGCACGCTATGGCTACAGACGCGCGCTGATCTGCCGTCCGCATTCCTGTCGTTATCACTACTCGCACTGGGTGCGCTCGCCTTGGGTCGTGTGTCCTGGATGACATCGCGTTGGCGAGTGTTGCTATTGGTGATCGCGGGTATCAGTCTGGGTGCTGGGTGGTCATCACAACGGGCACAACATCGATTGGCCGAATCTTTGCCCGCAGAGCTAGAGGGCAGAGATCTCCAACTCACCGGTATTGTCGCCAGCTTGCCGAATCGTTTCGAGGACGGGCAGCGCTTTGTGTTTGAGGTAGAGCGCGCGTCTGACGGTAGTCGCATGGTCTCGGTGCCTTCCCGCATCGCCCTCGGGTGGTATGCGGCCGATCAGTCTACGCCTGTGCTGATACCCGGCCAGCGCTGGCAATTCACCGCTCGGTTGAAGCAACCGCATGCGCAATTGAATCCCGATGGTTTTGATGCAGAGGCGTGGTGGCTGACGGAGGGTATCCGCGCTAATGGGTATGTGCGGCAGAACCCGGCGCACCTGCTGGACGCGTTTGTGGTCAGTGCACGCGATCTGGTGGGTAGGGCCCGCCATACGCTTCGCGAGCGCATTCAACAGGCGCTGCCCGAGGCGCGTTTTAGCGGGGTGATTATTGCGTTGGTGATGGGCGACCAGCGCAGTATTGAGGTGGCCGATTGGGATATCTTTAACCGCACTGGTATCGGGCACCTGATCTCGATCTCTGGTTTGCACATCACCATGATCGCGGCGCTGTTTTCAGGTCTGGTACATTTTTTGTGGCGCCATTCGTTTTTTATCGGCACGCAGTTGCCACTTTGGCTGCCGGCTCGTAAAGCGGCGGCGATCGCGGGTCTGCTTGCTGCGCTGGGCTACGTCGCATTGGCAGGTTTTGGTATCCCGGCGCAGCGCACTTTGCTGATGTTGGCGGTGGCTGCGCTGGCCGTATGGGGCAATGCCTTGCTGAGTGCTTCCCAATTACTGGCGTCTGCCTTGCTGGTGGTACTGCTGTTTGATCCCTGGGCGGTGCTATGGCCGGGGTTTTGGCTGTCTTTTGGTGCGATTGCCTGTCTGCTCTTCGCGTCCAATGGACGATTGCGCGGCGGTAGCGGTTGGCGCGCTGCGCTGCGCTCGGCGACCCATACCCAGATGGCCGTGACGGCAGGCTTGTTGCCGCTGACCTTGTTGCTGTTTGCGCAGGTGTCGTTGATCAGCCCCGTCGCCAATGCGGTGGCCATACCTGTGATCAGCGCACTGGTGACACCGCTGGCGTTGATCGGCGTTGTGTTGCCGGCGCCGCTCTGTGATTGGGCCTTGAAATTGGCGCACGGTACGCTGGCGTTGCTGGCACAGGGACTGGAGTGGCTCGCCGCGCTGCCGCTGGCGGTATGGCAGGTACCGAAGCCGGATTTGCTGGAAACACTTCTGGCAGTCGTTGGCACGGCGTGGTTGTTGGCACCGCGCGGCTGGCCACTTCGCTGGGCGGGTCTGTTGGCTTGGTTGCCATTGATGATGGCGGTATCAAGGGCACCTTCGCAGGGGCTTTGGCTGACGGCATTCGACATCGGGCAAGGCAACGCCTTATTGATCGAGACCCCAAGCTTTCGGCTGCTGTACGACACCGGCCCGAAGTATTCCGCCGCAGCGGATGGCGCTAGCCGAGTGATCTTGCCTTATCTGCGGTCCCGAGGCATCGATCGGCTCGACGCGGTCGTGATTTCACATAGCGATAGCGACCACGCCGGTGGTGCGCGCAGCCTGCTAAGTGCTGTGGATGTTGGTTGGATTGCGTCGTCTTTGCCATCGGCCCATCCACTGATCGATGCGCGCCATGTGGCGTGCGTCGCCGGGCAGCACTGGCAGAGGGACGGTGTGCAATTCGAGTTTTTGCATCCTCTGGTGAGCGATAGCGAGGTGAGTAAACCGAATGCGCGCAGCTGCACCCTGAAAATCAGCGTCGGCGATCGCGCGGTGCTGCTGACAGGGGATATTGAAGCGCCTCAGGAGCGCGCATTGCTGGCGCGTGCTGCCGATCAACTCCGCGCTGATGTCTTGCTAGCGCCGCACCACGGTAGTGGCACCTCGTCAACGCCTCAGTTTTTGGATGCAGTGGCGCCCAAAATAGCGCTGTTTCAGGTGGGTTATCGCAATCGCTATCGTCACCCGAAGGCGGCGGTGGTGGCGCGCTACCGCGAGCGGGGTATTGCCGTGCTACGCAGCGACCGCAGCGGGGCGGTGAGCCTGAATATCGACCCTACCGGCATTACGCTGAAGCAGGCCTGCGACACGCCGCGCTACTGGTCTAGCCAGCGCTGTCATCCTTCCATGCCTGACACCGCAGAGGGGCAAGAGTAGCGCGGTTGCCATGGTTCTTTGCGGTATAATTCGCATTTCCCGCAAGTGCCATTCGGCACATCGTGCAATGACCAAGTTTGTATTCGTCACTGGCGGTGTTGTGTCCTCGCTAGGCAAGGGGATTGCAGCAGCGTCTCTTGCTGCCATCCTCGAATCACGTGGCCTGAAGGTCACTCTTCTCAAGCTCGACCCCTACATCAATGTTGACCCTGGAACGATGAGTCCGTTCCAGCACGGTGAGGTATTCGTTACCGACGATGGTGCCGAAACCGATCTCGATCTCGGTCACTACGAGCGCTTCATCAGCGCCAAGATGAAGAAGGTGAATAACTTCACCACCGGGCAGATTTATGAATCAGTAATTCGTAAAGAGCGGCGTGGCGAGTATCTGGGTAAGACCGTGCAGGTCATCCCCCATATCACCAACGAGATTCAAGAATTCATCCATCGCGGTGCCGAGGGCTATGACGTTGCAATCGTAGAAATCGGCGGTACCGTGGGTGACATCGAGTCGCTACCGTTCCTGGAGGCTGCGCGTCAGTTATCGTTGCGCTCTGGCCGGAACACCGCTGCCTTTGTGCACCTGACGCTGGTGCCGTATTTGCCCTATGCAGGCGAACTAAAGACCAAACCGACGCAGCACAGTGTGCAAAAACTGCGTGAGATTGGTATCTCGCCCGATGCATTGCTGTGCCGTGCTGATCGCCGCATACCGGATGATGAGCGGGCGAAGATTTCACTCTTCTCCAACGTGCAGCAAGATGCGGTGATCTCAGTATGGGATGCCGATACCATCTACAAAATTCCCCAGATGCTGCACGATCAGGGTCTGGATCGCATCATTTGCGAAAAGCTGGACCTCAAACCTAAAGATGCAGATCTGTCAATGTGGTCGCGACTGATTGCGGCGCTGGAAAACCCCAAGCACGAGGTCAGCATTGCCATGGTCGGCAAGTATGTCGATCTGACTGAGTCGTACAAGTCGCTGACGGAAGCATTGCGCCATGCGGGCATTCATACCGACTCGCGTGTCACCATCGAGTACGTTGATTCAGAAGAGATTGAAGCCAACGGTGTTACCGGTCTTGCGAAGTTTGACGCCATCCTGGTTCCCGGTGGTTTCGGTAAGCGCGGTGTGGAAGGCAAAATCTCGACGGTGCGTTATGCGCGTGAGCACAAAGTGCCTTTCCTCGGGATCTGTCTCGGCATGCAGGTGGCGCTGATTGAATATGCGCGTGATATCGCTGGTTTGAAAGGCGCTAACTCCACCGAGTTCGATGCGTCGACGGCGCATCCGGTCGTTGCTTTGATCAACGAATGGCAAAATCACGATGGCCAGATCGAGCGGCGTGACGAAAATTCCGATCTCGGTGGCACCATGCGACTCGGCGCGCAAACGTGTGCGGTGAAGGCGGGCACGCTTGCTGCCGAAATTTATGGGCCGTCGGTGACCGAGCGACATCGTCACCGCTACGAGGCGAACAACCATTACCTGGATCGTATTGAGCAGTCGGGCCTGGTGGTATCGGCGCGAACGCCGAATGAGTCGTTGTGCGAGATCATGGAACTTCCCCGCGTAGGCGAGCATGCGCACCCTTGGTTCATGGGTGTGCAGTTTCACCCGGAGTTCAAGTCCACGCCGCGTGATGGTCATCCTCTGTTCATCTCATTCATCAAGGCAGCGCTCGCGCACAAGGCCGAGTCAGTGCAAAGGAAAGCAGCATGAAGCTGTGTGGTTTCGAGGTAGGTAACGATCAGCCTATTTTCCTGATTGCAGGTACCTGCGTCATCGAATCCGAGCAGATGGCGATTGATACGGCGGGTCGGCTGAAAGAGATCACTACTGCGCTGGGTATCCCGTTGATTTACAAGTCGTCGTTCGACAAGGCGAATCGCTCATCAGGTGCATCGTTCCGTGGCCTGGGCATGGACAAGGGGCTGGCAATTCTGGCGAAGGTGCGAGAACAGATTGATGTGCCGGTACTCACCGATGTACACGATGCCAATGAGATCGCCCCGGTGGCTGCGGTGGTCGATGTATTGCAAACACCTGCTTTCTTGTGCCGACAAACCGATTTCATTCGCGCCTGCGCGCAATCCGGCAAGCCGGTAAATTTGAAGAAGGGTCAGTTTCTCGCGCCGCACGATATGCGCAATGTAGTGATGAAGGCGCGCGAAGCAGCCGCTGAGGCGGGTCTGCCGACAGATGCATTCATGGTGTGCGAGCGTGGCGCCTCATTTGGCTATAACAATCTGGTATCCGATATGCGTTCGCTGGCGATCATGCGCGAAACCAGTTGCCCGGTCGTGTTCGACGCCACGCACTCGGTGCAGCTGCCCGGTGGGCAGGGCACGTCATCCGGCGGGCAGCGCGAGTTCGTGCCGGTGCTGGCGCGCGCGGCTGTGGGTGTTGGTGTTGCCGGGTTGTTTATGGAAACCCATCCGGATCCTGCCAAAGCTATGTCGGATGGTCCGAATGCCGTACCGCTGGCGCGTATGCGCGAGCTGCTCGAGAGCTTGGTAGCGATTGATCGTGCGGTTAAGGGCAAGCCTTTCCTCGAAAACGATTTTGATTGACCGCTGAGAATTCTGTCGTACACCGAACTATTTCAATACCAATCCAACCGCTTGGAGATCTGAATGAGTGCAATCGTAGATATCGTCGGCCGCGAGATCCTCGACTCGCGCGGTAACCCAACCGTCGAGTGCGACGTCTTGCTCGAGTCTGGAGTGATGGGGCGTGCGGCAGTGCCGTCGGGCGCTTCTACCGGGTCACGCGAGGCGATTGAGTTGCGCGATGGTGACAAGAGCCGCTATCTCGGTAAAGGTGTGCTGCGCGCCTGCGAGAACATCAACACCGAAATCTCCGAGGCGGTGATGGGTCTGGATGCCTCTGAGCAGGCCTTCCTTGATCGCACTATGATCGACCTTGATGGTACTGAAAACAAGTCGCGCATGGGTGCTAACGCGATGTTGGCAGTATCGATGGCAGTGGCGAAAGCAGCGGCTGAAGAGGCTGGTCTGCCGCTATACCGCTATTTTGGTGGCTCGGGCGCGATGCAGATGCCGGTGCCGATGATGAATGTCATCAATGGCGGTGCACACGCGGATAACAACCTGGATATTCAGGAGTTCATGATCATTCCCGTAGGCGCGCCAAGTTTTCGTGAGGCGATGCGTTATGGTGCCGAAGTCTTCCACACACTGAAAAAAATCCTGCATGACAAGGGCCTGACCACGGCCGTCGGCGATGAGGGTGGTTTTGCGCCTTCCGTCAAGAGCCATGAAGAGGCCATTCAGCTGATTCTGCAGGCGATCGAGAAAGCGGGCTACGAGCCCGGTACGCAAATCGCGCTTGGCCTCGACTGCGCTGCATCTGAGTTTTATAAAGATGGTTTGTACCAGCTTGATGGTGAGGGCTTGAAGCTATCGGCTGACGATTTCACGAATCTGCTGGCGACCTGGAGCGACAAGTACCCGATCATTTCCATCGAAGATGGTATGCACGAAGGCGATTGGAAAGGTTGGGCCACGCTGACTAAAGCTTTGGGCAAAAAGGTTCAGTTGGTCGGTGATGATCTGTTCGTCACCAACACAAAAATCCTGCGCCAAGGTATCGACGAGGGTATCGCCAACTCGATTCTGATCAAGATTAATCAGATCGGTACGCTGACCGAAACTTTTGCTGCGATTGAAATGGCCAAGCGTGCAGGCTATACCGCAGTGATCTCGCATCGCTCGGGTGAGACCGAGGATTCGACGATCGCGGATATCGCGGTTGGTACTAACGCGCTGCAGATTAAGACCGGCTCGATGTCTCGCTCCGACCGTATGGTGAAGTACAACCAGCTACTGCGGATCGAAGAAGACCTCGGCGACATCGCGTCCTATCCGGGTCGCGATGCGTTTTATAACCTCTAAGCTTCGCCGCGGCTGGCATCAGCATCGACACGCCATCTAAGCCATGCGACTGATCCTGATCGTTCTGACAGCGCTGCTGGTAATGATTCAGTACCCGCTGTGGCTGGGTAAGGGCGGCTGGCTGAGGGTGTGGGATTTGTCGCGACAGCTTGATACTGCGCTCGAAAAAGAGCAAGAGCTACGTCTGCGTAATGAAAAACTCGCGGGCGAGGTGCAAGACCTCAAAGAAGGCACGGGTGCGGTCGAGGAGCGCGCTCGCTACGAGCTTGGCATGGTCAAGGAAGGCGAGATTTTCGTGCAGGTACTGGACGGTGGCACCAAATCCAGCGCACAAGATTCAGCCAAGCAGTAGGTACTTGGCTCCTGACGATTTAGAACCTGTCCCGTTAAAGACGCACGGCAAGGGTTGCGAACGCCGCTAGCGGCCTTACGAGACGGGTTCCTAGTGCTGTACCTGCCGAGGTGCCTGCACCGCATCGGCTAAGGTTTCAGCCGCAAACAACTGCACGCAATCCACCTGATCGAACGCGTAGTACTGTCCGCAGAAGTCGCAATTGATCTCCAGCTTGCCAAGATCTGCCAGCGCCTCATCCACTTCATCTTGTCCCAGCATTTTCAGCATATTGCCGACCTTTTCACGCGTGCAGGTGCAGCGGAAATGCGGGTGACGTGGCTCGAATACGCGAACCTGCTCCTCCCAGTACAGCCGGCGCAGCAGTGTCATGATGTCGGTGCTGAGCAATTCTTCATCGCCCACCGTTGAGGCGAGTGTGACCGTGCGGTTCCAGGTATCAGTATCTTCTTCGCTGCGGGCTTTGCCACCTTCCTCGGGCAGCTTCTGCAACAGCAGGCCGCGCGCTACAGACGCATCAGCGGCCAACCAGAGCTTGGTATCGAGCTGCTCCGACCGCATCATGTAGTTTTCGATCACGGTTGAAACAGAGTCACCATCGAGCGCGACAATGCCCTGGTAGGGCTGCTGCCCGGGTAGCTTGTCGGTGGGATCGAGGGTAATCGCGAAGCGCCCCTGACCATTCAGGTTCACGAGCTGCTGTAGGCCTGCGTCATCGGCGATGTTGCTGTTTTCGCCTAGCTTGGCTGTCGCGCGAAGCTGTAGTGCAGCATCGCATTCCACTACCAGCAACTTGACCGGACCATCGCCATGAATTTGCAGGATGATCGTGCCGTTGAATTTCAGATTGGCCGAGAGCAGGGCGGCGGCGGCCATCATCTCGCCCAGCATTTCAGTGACGGGTGCCGGGTAGCTGCGTCGGTCCAGCACATGTCGCCACGCTTCAGACAGTTCGACTAATTCGCCACGAACGGGCGAATTCTCGAACATGAATTTTTGTAGCGTGTCAGTCATCCAGAAACACGATTAATCGATACGCTTTAGGTGCTGGCGGTATTGCTGCGCACGTGCCAGATACATCTCGGCGCTTTGCTTGAGTCCGTCCAGCTCTGCCTCGGTCAGTGTGCGAATGGCTCGCGCCGGAGAGCCGATGATGAGTGAATTGTCGGGGAATTCCTTGCCCTCGGTAACCAAGGCACCGGCCCCAATAAGGCAGTTGCGGCCAATTTTTGCACCGTTCAAAACGACTGCCTGAATGCCGATCAGACTACCATCGCCGATGGTGCAGCCGTGCAGCATGGCTTGGTGACCGACGGTGACGTTGTCACCAATGGTCAGCGGACAGCCATGATCGGTATGGAGCACGGTGCCTTCCTGAACGTTGCTGTTTTGGCCGACCACAATGGGTTCGGTGTCGCCGCGGATCACAACCCCGTACCAGATATTGGCGTTCGCCTTGATGGTGACCTCGCCAATGACGGTGACGGAATCGGTCAGGAATGCAGTCTCGTGGATGTTCGGGCGGATGTCGCCTAGCTGATAAATCGGCATCGGACTTAAAATACAGTCAAACAGAAAGCCGATATTTTACCCTTGACCGCATGAACTCACCACTGAATACCAGCGTTGTCGAACTGCGATCAAGGGCACTGGCATTGCTGTGCGAATCGGATGCCGCGCATAAAGTCGAGCAGACTCGAGAGCTGTACGCGCAGTGGCTCGCTCAATGTATTCAACTTGATCCATCAACGGTGTTGCAGCCGCATGCCGCGCTGCCCGGCCGTCCGGCTCGCCCGCCGCTGGTACCGCCGCGTGAAGTCGGCAAGCGCGCCATGCACACCGTCGAAGGGCGGGCCGCCCTGATTCATGCGCTGGCCCATATCGAATTTAATGCGATCAATCTTGCGCTGGATGCGGTCTGGCGTTTCATCGATATGCCACGCGCGTTTTATGGCGACTGGCTGCAAGTGGCGGCGGAAGAGGCGCTGCATTTCTCGCTGCTCGACGCGCACCTGCGGTCGCTTGGCTATGCCTACGGTGACTTCAATGCGCACAACAGCCTGTGGGAGATGGCGCAGAAAACCGCCGATGACATGACAGCGCGGATGGCGCTGGTGCCACGTACGCTGGAGGCGAGAGGGTTGGATGCAACGCCGGCAGTGCGAGCAAAACTGGCGCAAGTTGGCGACCATGAGGCCGCAGCCATCCTCGACATCATTTTGCGTGATGAGGTCGGCCATGTGGCGATCGGCAATCGCTGGTATCACTGGCTGTGTGCGCGCGACGGCAAGGATCCGGTTGCGCTGTATGCAGACCTCTCGATTCGTTTCAAGGCACCACAGCTGCGTGGGCCGTTCAATCTGGACGCGCGCCGCGCAGCGGGGTTTAGCGATGAAGAGATTGCAGTGCTGGAGGCGTCAGGTAGTTAGGGCAGCGTGTGGACGTGCAACTGACCCGTACTATCCGCAGCGATCCATCCGCCTCGCGTCACGTCACCGTCGCAATCCCAGTCAGAGAGTACATACCGCAGCCTTTGGGCTTCGCGATGGATGGCCGGTCGGTGTGTATGACCGTGGATCATGATGTCGAGGTGGTGAGCGTCGAATAGTCCTGCGATCGCGCTAGTGTTCACATCCATGATGGCCATTGATTTCTCGCGCTGAGCGTCACGGCTGCCTTCGCGCATGCCTTCGATAATCATCTTTCGCTCGGTGAGCGGCTTGGCGAGGAAGGCGCTTTGCCACGCAGGATTGCGTACTTGCGAACGAAACTCCATGTAATCGTTATCGTCCGTACATTGCGCATCGCCGTGCACTAGCAGCATGCGCTGACCACCGATGTCGGCAACATAGGGGTCGGGCAGCAAGCTCATACCAGTCGCTTGTGCGAACGCTTCGCCGACGAGGAAGTCACGGTTGCCTGCCATCCAGTACAGCGTAACTCCCTTGTTGGTCAGCGCGCGCAACGCATCAACCACCTTGCGATTGAATGGCTCATCAATATCGTCATCACCCGCCCAGTATTCGAAGATATCGCCGAGTAGGTAAAGCTGGCGTGTGGTTGCCGCTTCTTCGTTAAGAAAACGAAAGAACGCCGCCGCTGTCTTCGGCATCTGCGCGGACAGGTGCAGGTCTGAAACAAAAAGCGCAACCGTTTCCGGCTGCGCCTTTTGATCGACTAGCGTGGGTGCGCTCATCGGTGTGTCGTGAACTTAGCGGGTCAGACGATCTCGGCTTTCTCGATGATCACGTCTTCAACCGGTACATCACCATGAAAACCCTTGGTGCTGGTTTTGACTTTGCGGATCTCGTCCACCACCTCGGTGCCCGCGGTCACTCGGCCAAACACGCAGTAGCCCCATTGATCCGGGCCGGCATAGTCGAGAAAGCTATTATCTTTAACGTTGATGAAAAACTGCGCTGTGGCAGAGTGCGGGTCGTTGGTGCGCGCCATCGCAACCGTGTATTTCTCATTGGCGAGACCGTTCGCGGCTTCGTTATCAATCGGTTCGCCCGACTCTTTTTGCTTCATGCCTGGTTCGAAACCACCGCCTTGAATCATGAAGCCATCGATCACGCGATGAAAAATCGTGCCGTCATAGTGGCCGGATTTCACGTACGACAGAAAATTGTCGACGGTCCTGGGGGCTTTCTCGGCGTCGAGCTCAATGGTGATGTCGCCGTGATTGGTGCTGAATACAACTGCCATGGTAGTCCTTTAAAAAATTAATCGATCAGCGTGGCTGATTCAATGATGACGGGCTTGACTGGCTTGTCGCGACGATCGGTTTCAACCGCCTCAATCTGGTCGACGACTTCGCTGCCTTTGATGACTTTGCCAAATACGGTATAGCCGAAGCCATCCTGCCCCGGGTAGTCCAGAAAACGGTTGTCTTTGGCATTGATAAAAAACTGTGCGGTCGCAGAGTTAGGGTCTGCAGTGCGCGCCATTGCAATGGTGTAGCGCCGGTTCTTCAGGCCGTTTGATGACTCGATTTCAATCGGTCCGCGGGTCGCTTTTTCCGCGCCCTGAGGGGTATAGCCACCGCCCTGGATCATGAAGCCACGGATCACGCGGTGAAATACGGTGCCATTGTAGAAACCCGTTTTGACGTACTGGAGAAAGTTGTCGACTGTTCTTGGTGCTTTGGCCGAGTCGAGTTCGACAACGATTTCACCGGCACTGGTTTTAATCGATACAGTCGGCGCGGCGCGGCCAGCTGCGGGCTTTGCTTGGCCGCCGGTTGATGCCGGTTCTGCAACGGCTAGCTGTGTGAACAGGGCCAGCGAGGCAGCAACCGCCGCAACAGCAGCAACAAAGAGACGCATACGAAACATAAAAATCCTTTTTTAGAGCAGCTTTAACTCGTCATGCCGTCCGGAATGCGCGAGCTTCGATGCTATACTTTAATCAAACCCCCATTTTATCAAAGACAGTCCGCAAGCCCTGCCTACGCAGCGAATCGCGGTGCCGTCGGTGGCACGAGTTCTGGTTGCGTTCGTTGCCGAGTCCGTATTGCTCATGAGTTCTCTCAAAATTTACAACACGCTTGCGCGTGACAAAGTGCCTTTTGCTCCCATCGATCCGGGCAAGGTGCGGATGTACGTCTGCGGTATGACGGTGTATGACTACTGTCATCTCGGTCATGCGCGCGTGATGGTGGTGTTCGATATGGTGCAGCGTTGGCTGCGAGGCAGTGGCTTTGATGTCACGTATGTTCGTAACATCACCGATATCGACGACAAGATCATCAAGCGTGCTGTTGAGAATGGCGAGCCGATTTCTGCGCTCACCAATCGCTTCATAGCCGCCATGAATGCAGACGCGGCAGCGCTAGGCGTTCAGCCGCCTGATCATGAGCCGCGCGCAACAGCCTTCGTGCCCCAAATGCTGCAACTGATTGGCCGTCTGGAATCCAACGGATTGGCCTACAAAGCCAGCGATGGTGACGTGAATTTTTCGGTGCGTGATTTTGCCGGTTACGGCAAGTTGTCTGGCAAATCATTAGATGATTTGCGCGCGGGTGAGCGTGTTGAAGTCGCCAGTGCCAAGCGTGACCCGCTTGACTTTGTGCTCTGGAAGTCTGCGCGTGAGTCCGAACCTGATGAAGTGAAGTGGCCATCACCGTGGGGTAGTGGCCGACCGGGTTGGCACATCGAGTGCTCGGCCATGTCATGCCAGCTATTGGGTGAGCACTTCGATATTCATGGTGGTGGACAAGATTTGCAATTTCCGCACCATGAGAACGAAATCGCGCAGTCAGAGGGCGCCAGCGGGAAGCCATTTGTTAATTACTGGATGCACAATGGCTTTGTGCGTGTCGATGACGAAAAAATGTCCAAGTCCTTGGGCAATTTTTTCACGATTCGCGAGGTGCTGAAACAATACGACGCCGAGGTGGTGCGCTTCTTCATACTGCGCGCGCATTACCGTAGCCCGCTGAATTATTCCGATGCGCATCTTGATGATGCGCGGGTCGCGCTAATGCGCCTCTATACCGCGCTGAAAGACCATCCAGGCGATCAGCAAGTACTGGATTGGAACGAGCCGCATGCGCAGCGTTTTGCCGATGCGATGAATGATGACTTCAATACGCCAATCGCTATTGCTGTGCTGTTTGACTTGGCTAGCGAGGTGAACCGTAGCGGATCATCAGTGGCCGCGCGTCAACTCAAGGGTCTGGCCGGCGTGCTGGGTTTGCTGGGTCGCGAGCCGCAGCTGTTCCTGCAGGGTGGTGCGCCACTGGGCATGACAGATGATGAGGTGGCTGCCCATATCGCCGCGCGTTTGGCAGCAAAACAAAACAAGAACTTTGCTGAGTCCGATCGCATTCGTGCCGAGTTGCTCGAGAAGGGCATTGTGCTCGAAGACAAACCCGGTGGCCTCACCGAGTGGCGAAGAGCGTAGGGTCAGGCACGATGGCGAAGACCACTGAGATCATTGTTCCCGACTACTGGGAAGAGGCCAAGACCGAGTTGATGCGGCGCGACCGTATCTTGCGCAAGCTGATCCCCAAGTTCGGCGATTTGCAACTTGTTGGTCGCGGCGATCCGTTCACTACCTTGGCACGCGCCATCGTGGGTCAGCAAATCTCGGTGAAAGCAGCGCAATCCGTTTGGGAGCGCTTGGTGGCTACCGTCCCCAAGCTATCGCCCGCCACCGTAAAAAAAGCCGGTCTTGAAAAGCTCGCCAGCTGTGGGCTATCGAAACGCAAGGCGGAGTACCTGACCGATCTCGCGCTCCACTTTTTAGATGGCAGCGTGCATGCGAAAGACTGGTCTTCCATGCATGACGAGGATGTCATCGCTGAGTTGATACAAATTCGGGGCATTGGTCGGTGGACGGCAGAGATGTTCCTGATTTTCAATTTGCTACGCCCGAATGTGCTGCCGCTGGACGACCTGGGTCTGCTGAAAGGCATCAGCGTGAATTACTTCTCCGGCGAGCCTGTTTCGCGCAGCGATGCGCGCGAGGTGTCTGCCAACTGGGAGCCTTGGCGCACGGTGGCCACTTGGTATCTTTGGCGGTCGCTCGACCCCTTGCCTGTAGAATATTGATATTGGCAACACAAGATTGCTATGATCCGGCATGCAGGGCGGTCACAAGCCGAGCGCCATTGCCAGGATGACAAGGAGCTAGCGTGAGCAAAACCACCTTTCTCAGCTTTGAGCAGTCGATCGCTGAACTGGAAACCAAAATCGAAGAGTTGCGCTTCGTGCAGGAAGACTCTGCAGTCGATATCAGTGAAGAGATCGACAAGCTGCATCAAAAGAGTCAGCAACTCACCAAAGATATCTACAGCAAGCTCACACCTTGGCAGGTGTCGCAGATTGCTCGTCATCCGCAACGGCCTTACACGCTCGATTATGTGGCCGAGATTTTCACCGACTTTCATGAGCTGCATGGCGACCGCTCGTATGCCGATGATCTATCCATCGTTGGTGGATTAGCGCGATTTAACGGGCAGCCCTGCATGGTGCTTGGACATCAAAAAGGGCGCGACACCAAAGAGCGTGCGCTGCGTAACTTCGGTATGTCCAAACCCGAGGGCTATCGCAAAGCGCTGCGCCTGATGAAGCTGTCCGAGAAATTTAATCTGCCGGTGTTCACTTTTGTGGATACGCCCGGTGCCTTCCCCGGTATCGATGCAGAAGAGCGTGGTCAGTCCGAGGCCATCGGACACAACCTCTACGCCATGGCTGAATTGAAGGTTCCCATCATCTCGACCATTATTGGCGAGGGTGGCTCGGGTGGTGCGCTGGCGATTGCGGTAGCTGACTCAGTGCTCATGCTGCAGTATTCAACCTACTCGGTGATCTCGCCGGAGGGTTGTGCCTCGATTCTCTGGAAGACCGCAGAGCGCGCCTCTGATGCGGCTGAAGCACTCGGCCTGACTGCGCACCGCCTGAAGGCGCTGAATCTGGTCGACAAAATCGTCAATGAACCGCTGGGTGGCGCACACCGTGACCCCAAGCAAATGGCGGTGCTGCTCAAGCGTGCGCTGGCCGATTCTCTGCGGCAGTTCCAAGGCATGAAGACCAATGAGCTGCTCGCTGCTCGGCACGAGAAGCTGATGAGCTATGGAAAGTTCAAGGAAATCACTCCAACTGACTAAGGCCATCGACAGCGTCACTGCGAGCTTCGAACGCGCGCTGGAAGCAATTCTGGCGCGCGTTGTTGTTTCTGACCCGCCGATTGCCATCGCCATTGCTTACAGCGGTGGCTTGGATTCCTCTGTGCTGTTGCACCTCGCAACGCAGTACTGTCAGCATCATGCAATTCCACTTTATGCATTTCATGTGCATCACGGCCTGAGCCCCAATGCAGACGCATGGCTGAAGCACTGCGAGCAGCAGGCTGCTGCTTTGGGTGTACCGTTCAAAGCGGTTCGTGTTCAGCTATCAGACCATGCAGAGGATGGCGTCGAACAAGCCGCACGTGTGGCGCGTTATGCCGCGCTGGGTGAGCTTTGTCGCGCACACCGTGTACCGCTTCTGCTCACCGCGCATCACCAAGATGATCAGGCCGAAACGGTGCTGCTACAGCTATTTCGTGGTGCGGGTCTGCGCGGTTTGGGTGGCATGCTTGATCTGCATGACGCGGATGGTTTAACGGGCGGCGATGTGTTGGTCGGGCGGCCACTGCTTGAATGCTCGCGCAAAGTGCTAGAGCAGTTTGCTTCTGCGCTTGATATTGCGCATGTGCGTGATGAATCCAACATCGATACACGCTACCGGCGCAATGCAATTCGACAGCAGATCATGCCGTTGATTGAACATACCTATCCGGGCATGGCAGCGACCGTCGCGCGCAGTAGCCAGCATTGGCAGAGCGCGCAGCTGCTGGTGGATGAACTGGCGCTGATTGATCTCACCGCTTGTGCAGAAGGTGATGCACTTCGGATTGATGCGATGGCAACGCTATCCACGCATCGCATCGATAATTTATTGCGGTTTTGGTTGCAGCAGCAGGGTGCGCCGTATGCGCCAAGCAGCGCCCAGTTAACCCAGCTGCGCACGCAGATGCTGGCGGCGCGCAGCGATGCCCAGCCAGCGCTCGAGCTGTGTGGCATGCGGCTTCAGCGACACGCAAGCCTGCTGGTGGCGCTACCCAAGCGTTGCGCATCACCCCCCAGCGAGCCGCTGGTCATTCAGTGGCAGGGCGAACGAGCAATCGATATACCGGCGTGGCAGGGCACGCTGCTGTTCGCTCAGGCACAGGCGCGCGGCATTTGCCCGCAGCGCCTGCAGTCGAGCGAGCTGACGCTCCAGCCGCGCAGCGGTGGCGAGCGACTCAAGCCAGATCCGGCCAGGCCCTCGCGCACTTTGAAGAACCTGTTTCAGGAATCCGCGCTGCCGGCGCAGCAGCGGCCTTGGCTGCCGCTGGCCTATCTGGATGGCCAACTAGCCTTTGCTGCCGGTTTGGGCATGGATGCACGGGTCGCCGATGCGCCCGGTGGGGTGACTATGCACTGGCGGGGCGAGGGCAGCGGCTAGGGCGTTGGCTTTCCACGTTGCACCATGTAAAATCGCGGGTTTGTTCAGACGCAAGCTTGCCTCACATGTCTTTGATTGTTCACAAGTACGGCGGCACATCGATGGGCTCGACCGAGCGCATCAAGAATGTCGCACGCCGTGTAGCCAAATGGCACGATGCGGGGCATCAGATCGTGGTGGTGCCATCGGCAATGTCCGGCGAGACCAACCGCCTGCTCGGCCTCGCCAAAGAAATCACTTCCTCACCCGACCCGCGCGAGCTCGATATGCTCGCCTCGACTGGCGAGCAAGCCTCGGTCGCGCTGCTCGCGATCGCGCTGCAAGCGATTGGTAAGCAAGCGGTGTCATACACCGGCTGGCAAGTGCCGGTCTTAACCGACAATGCCTACACCAAGGCGCGTATTCAATCGATTGATGACGTCAAGGTTCGCAAGGATTTGACTGCGGGTCGTATCGTCATCATCACCGGGTTTCAGGGCATTGATGGTGACGGCAATATCACCACGCTGGGACGCGGTGGTTCGGACACCTCGGCCGTGGCGGTGGCCGCTGCACTGAAAGCCGCCGAGTGCCTGATTTATACCGATGTGGATGGCGTTTACACTACCGACCCGCGCGTCGTGTCTGAGGCGCGTCGACTAAAAACCGTTACCTTCGAGGAGATGCTTGAGATGGCGTCGCTAGGCTCGAAGGTATTGCAAATTCGCTCGGTGGAGTTTGCGGGCAACTACCAGGTCCCGACGCGCGTGCTGTCCTCTCTGACCGACCCGCTCATGCCGCTGGAGGAAGAAGCCAGCTCCGGCACCCTGATCTCGTTTGAGGAAGAATCTCACATGGAACAAGCTACCATCACCGGCATCGCATTCAGCCGCGACGAAGCCAAGATCACTGTGATGGGCGTACCTGACCGTCCCGGTATCGCTTACCAAATTCTCGGCCCGGTGGCCGATGCCAACATCGAAGTCGACATGATCATTCAGAACCAGTCGGTCGACGGCCGTGCTGACTTCACCTTCACTGTGCCACGCGGCGACTACGACAAGGCCATGAAGCTAGTCGACGGCGAAATCAAAGCCAAGCTCGGCGCGGGCGGCATCGAGGGTGACGCCAAGGTTTCGAAAGTGTCTGTGGTGGGTGTGGGAATGCGCAGCCACGTCGGCATTGCTTCGCAAATGTTCCGTACGCTGTCGGAAGAGGGCATCAACATCCTGATGATCTCGACTTCTGAGATCAAGATCTCGGTGCTGATCGACGAGAAATACACCGAACTCGCAGTGCGCGCCTTGCACAAGGGTTTTGGGCTAGAGAAGGGCTGATAGCTCAAGCAAAGCAACTGAGTACTGCCTTTCAGCTTTGCACGCTGTGCAAGGTTGTTGGTTTGGAGACCTGGCCGAGTGGTCGAAGGCACTTCCCTGCTAAGGAAGCATATGGGCTTAAACCTGTATCGAGGGTTCGAATCCCTCGGTCTCCGCCAGAGCTTGAGCGAGGGTCCGCTTGGTTGCTTCTCGCCGATTTCCCATTTGCGAACCGTCGAGGGGCTTGTATTCAGTACAGCCGCGAGTACGGCCTGGCTGACCTGCAACTGCGCGCGTAATGCACGAATCTTTTTGCTGTTATACGCAGGAATAGGCTCGAGACATAAGGCCTCGTATTTTTTCATTTTTCGTTTGTCGATAAAACCCAAGCGATGGAGATCAGCAGCGGTCTCATGCACTGCCTCCAGAATTTGGCTCTTAGCCTTCTTTTTTATAGTCATGACAAATCTCCAGTAGGACGCCTTCTTCGACAGCCTCATCAAGCTGGCGTCCGGTCCGCGACAACAGGTCTGAGGCTAGTACTTGTAATCCCTCCAGTTCGACATCTGAGATATTCGCGCGATCACTTTTTTCGAAGCCGAACACGAAGAACCAACGTGTACCTCGTCGGGTAGCTACCAAGGTACGAACCCCGCCACTTTTTCCTCTTCCGGGTAGGGCAACCCGCTTTTTCAGCACATCGCCGCCGAGGTCGGCATCGATCAAGCCATCCGCCATCTCGGCGACTGCCTTGCAGAGAGCAGGGTTCGTCAATTCAGTCTTGCGCATCCAGCGGTTGAAGTGACGAGTTTTGAAGATGCGGCGCACACCGTAACTATGTCACTAAGTGATATAGAAGTCCAGTGTTCCGCTGGCAGCTTTTGCTAAATGCACAACGTCATCAGTCGCGCCATGTGTCACCCAAAGCATTCTGGCTCTGACAGACCCACCTACGTGTTGTAGTTCGAGGCAGCGCCTTGTGATCCTTGATAGGTAATGTAGGCGACTTCAAACAATGACGTTGAAACGATCAGTGCGCAGATCCAAATGTAGGCAGTGCTATTGGTGACTGAGGAGTTTGTCAAATGGCAGACCCACACGGTGGTCCAGACAAAGAGGGTGGTCGCTGCCATAAACTTCATCGGCTTTATCCAGACACCAACTTCGCGCAATGTGCGAGTGTCAGTCAGCGATAAAACATAAGTTAGCCCGCACGCCAGCCACATCAGAGCGTCATAGACGATGAAGATTTTTGATGCAAAGCTCAAGGCTGACCAATCAAATCTTAGCCATGACGATGGGTTGTTAAAAAGCGTGTTGTCCATAAGATGAGTTTCTACGATGCCAAAAAATGGCCATCAAGCCGCGGCCTACGGTCTGTATTGGATGCGGCCGGCATTCTTGGTGCCGACTTGGGCCCGGGGTGAGGTTCTGAGGGGATTGCGCGCCTACATGCGCTTGTGGACTATACCGTGTCCTTGCCTTGCGCCACTACGATAGGCATTGCCCGTCACTGAATGGGTTCGACTAGACGACACTCAACGCCATCCGATCGCCACTGATGCATGCTTCAACGGTACCGCCCTGTGGGCTTCATCAGTGCCCCAGTTCATGGCTGTCAGCCGCTGACATGCCACCCGACGCGAAAGGAAGATGAGATGGGTATTGGCACTATTTTTCTGATTGTCTTGGTACTTATTTTGATTGGCGTCATACCGACTTGGCCCCATAGCAGGCAATGGGGCTATGCTCCCAGCGGTATAGTGAGCATCATCTTGATCGTGTTGCTAGTGATGCTATTGACAGGAAGACTGTAGAGATTTCACTAGCCGTTTACTTATTGCCCTCTCAGAGTTGGGCGCTGCCACTGCGCAGCGCCCAAAGATTCTGAGTTAGCTAAAGTAGATTGGCTGGAACTACTCCCGGCCTCTAACACGCATATCATTCTTGACGCTCTTGACCCCCTTAACTCCCTTGGCCAGCGCCACTGCTTTTCGGATATCTTCGTCTGAGCTGACAAAGCCGCTCAATTGCACTGTACCTTTGAAGGTTTCGACATTCACCTCCGCCGATTTCAGTGTCGGCTCGTTGAATATCGCAGCCTTCACCTTGGTCGTGATCCAGCTGTCATCGAAATACTCTCCAGTACCTTCGCTGGTCTTGGTTGAGGCGCATCCGCCGGAGATCGCTATCGCAATCGCGAGGATGGCGTTGGCTAACAATGAAAATTTGCGCATCTGCTTGCTCCGAGTGGGGATAGGGTTGAAAGTCGAGAAAATCGGCCACATCTCTCGTTTCGGTGAAGCCGAAGTCGCGGTGGCCGACCCGTCCATCGTATCCACCCAAACTCGGCGGCATATTGGTGTATCGCATCCTGATGGGATATCCGGCAGAAGCAATTGAGCATGCTCAGCGATGCTCGCAGCGCTCTTGGGCTACTTATCGGTGCAGCAGGGCAGGTGCGACATTGCGGCCCAAGCGCCCAAAGGTCGTATCTGCGTCGTGGTATCCGGTAGCCAGAGCGGGGCGGAAGCACGATCTCCACCGCCCGGATTGACCAAATCAGGCTTGAAAGTTACTATTTGCCGCCTTTCAGCCTTGCAAACTGTGCAAGGTTGTTGGTTTGGAGACCTGGCCGAGTGGTCGAAGGCACTTCCCTGCTAAGGAAGCATATGGGCTTAAACCTGTATCGAGGGTTCGAATCCCTCGGTCTCCGCCA
>JAJTGD010000048.1 GCA_021299035.1 Oxalobacteraceae bacterium
GAAAGGTGACCCGATCACGGTACTGAATGACGAGCACCCCCGTGCCACCAGTATGGAAGCGCTTGCCAAACTAAAAGGTATCGTGCGGCCTGATGGTACCGTGACCGCTGGTAATGCATCCGGTGTGAACGATGGTGCATGCGCCTTGTTAATGGCGGACGAGGAGAGCGCCGCGCGTCATGGTCTCAGACCCAGAGCCCGTATTCTTGGCATGGCCACTGCCGGTGTTGCGCCGCGGGTGATGGGCATAGGGCCGGTGCCCGCAGTGCAGAAGCTGCTCCAGCAAACTGGCATCAAGCTCGAGCAGATTGATGTGATCGAATTGAACGAGGCTTTTGCTGCGCAGGGTCTGGCGGTATTGCGACAATTAGGTATTGCCGATGACGATCCACGTGTGAACCCGAACGGTGGCGCGATCGCACTGGGCCATCCGCTGGGCATGAGCGGCGCGCGCTTATTGACGACCGCTACGTATCAGCTACACCGAAGCGGTGGACGTTATGCACTTTGCACCATGTGTATCGGTGTTGGTCAGGGTATCGCAATGCTGATTGAGCGCGTCTGACCAGAC
Source organism: Oxalobacteraceae bacterium (assembly GCA_021299035.1). Lineage (GTDB taxonomy): Bacteria > Pseudomonadota > Gammaproteobacteria > Burkholderiales > Burkholderiaceae_D > Pernthalerella > Pernthalerella lacunae. The sequence goes on from JAJTGD010000048.1 coordinate 572, forward strand.
GTTTTCTGATCGTAAAAAAGGGGAGCTGAGGCTCCCCTTTTTTGATCCACCATCGCGGGCCTACTGCTGAACGCAATCGACATAATAGCCCACGGTGCCATCAATCTCGGTTTTTACCAGTCCGTGTACGTCTGTTTCAAAGCCGGGTAACTTTTCATTGAACTCGCGCACGAACTTCAGATAATCCACGATTGTCTTGTTGAAACGCTCACCGGGGATCAGTAGCGGAATGCCCGGCGGGTAGGGGGTGACGAGCATAGCGGTGACCCGACCTTCGAGTTCATCAATCGGTACACGATCAATCTCAGGCCCACGCGTTCATAGCGCGGATTTGCCGCAGTGAACTCGGGCAAGATACGCCACATTGGCTGGTTTTTGTCGTAGTCATCCTTGAACTGTTGTAGTGCAGTGAGCAAGGTATTCCAGCGTCCTTTGGTAATACCAATGGTGAACATGATGAAGAAGGAGTACAAGCCAGCCTTCTCGACAATGACGCCATGCTCGGCCAGATATTTAGTGACGATAGAGGCCGGGATACCGTTGGCCCCGAACTGGCCATCAATGGACAAGCCGGGTGTGACGATTGTGGCCTTGATTGGATCGAGCATATTGAAGCCCGGCTCGATCTTGCCAAAGCCATGCCAGTCATGGCGGTCATCAATCATCCAATCTTCTTGCGAGCCTATACCCTCGTCGGAGAATTTTTCAGGTCCCCAGACCTGGAACCACCAGTCTTTGCCCCACTCTTCATCAACCTTCTTCATGGCGCGCCGGAAATCAAGCGCCTCTAGAATACTTTCCTCGACCAGCGCAGTGCCGCCCGGCGGTTCCATCATTGCCGCTGCGATATCGCACGAAGCAATGATCGCGTACTGCGGTGAGGTGGAGATATGCATCAGATAGGCTTCATTGAAGCTGTTGCGATCCAGTTGTACGGTCTCCGATTCTTGCACCAGAATCTGCGATGCCTGGGACAGGCCAGCGAGTAGTTTGTGCGTTGACTGGGTCGAGAAAATTAATGACTTATTAGCGCGCGGGCGATCTTTACCGATCGCATGCATATCCTTGTAGAAGTCATGGAAACTCGCATGCGGTAGCCAGGCTTCATCGAAATGCAGCGTATCGATTTGCCCATCGAGCATTTCCTTGATCACTTCGACGTTATAGGCCACACCATCGTAGGTCGACTGCGTGATCGTGAGAATGCGCGGTTTTTTATTTTTGGCTTCGCGCGCGAAGGGGTTCGCCTCGATCTTCTTCATGATGTTTTCCATCTTGAATTCTTCGCGCGGAATCGGACCGATGATGCCCAGATGATTACGTGTCGGCATCAGGAACACCGGAATAGCGCCGGTCATGATGATCGAGTGCAGTACTGACTTATGACAGTTACGATCCACCACCACGATGTCGCCGGGCGCGACGGTCGAGTGCCACACCATTTTGTTCGAAGTCGAGGTGCCGTTGGTGACGAAGAAGCAGTGGTCAGCATTGAAGATACGTGCAGCATTGCGCTCGGAGGCGGCCACCGGGCCGGTGTGGTCGAGTAATTGACCTAGCTCTTCTACCGCGTTGCAGACATCGGCGCGCAGCATGTTCTCGCCGAAGAACTGGTGGAACATCTGCCCGATTGGTGACTTCAGAAAAGCGACACCACCGGAGTGTCCGGGGCAGTGCCATGAGTAAGAGCCATCCTGCGCATAGTGCACCATGGCACGAAAGAAGGGTGGTGCCAGGCCATCCAGATACGAACGTGCTTCACGAATGATGTGACGCGCCACAAACTCTGGCGTATCTTCAAACATGTGAATGAATCCATGCAGCTCGCGCAGAATATCGTTGGGGATATGGCGTGAGGTGCGCGTCTCACCGTACAGGTAGATCGGTATATCGGCGTTCTTGTAACGAATCTCTTCTACAAAGGCGCGCAGGGATTTCAGCGCGATCTCGGTTTCCTCGGGGGAGCCGCCGCCGAATTCTTCGTCATCAATCGACAGGATGAAGGCAGAGGCGCGTGATTGCTGCTGCGCGAACTGCGACAGATCGACGTAGCTGGTGACACCCACCACCTCCATGCCCTCGCTTTCAAGCGCATTGGCCAGCGCCCGGATGCCGAGGCCCGAGGTGTTTTCAGAGCGGAAATCTTCATCGATGATGACGATGGGGAAGCGGAACTTCATGCGGTTCTCCCGGTGCTGGAGCGCCTCGCTGGGATGCCAAGCGAGAGGGGGGTAAAAAAAGAAAGCGGGATTGTCTCAGATATGCGCTTGCGGTGGTGAAAAGCAAGGCGGTAACAGAGACCTTGGGCTGCGCTTAATCAGCTCGGTTCAATCAGCGGCGGCGGTACATGACAAAAGAGTAATCCCAGCCATTGCTTTCCGAGTGGTGGGTCTCGCGTGACTCGGTTTGCCACTGCGCAGGGTCGACCTCTGGAAAGAAGGCATCGCAGGCGAACTCCGCATCAATCTCGGTCACGATCAGGCGATCGGCCAGCGCGATCGCATCGCGATAAATCTGTGCGCCGCCGATGATGAAGACCTCGCCCTCGCCTGCGATAGCGGCCGCCTGATCCAGCGAATTCGTTGTCTCGACGCCGGCATGTGCCCATTCCGGATTGCGGGTCACCACAATATTGCGCCGGTTGGGCAGAGGGCGGCCGATCGCATCGAAGGTCTTGCGGCCCATGATGATGGCGTGGCCGGAGGTGATGCGCTTGAAGAACGCAAGGTCTTCTGGCAGCCGCCAGGGCAGCGTATTGTTGACGCCGATTCCGTTGTTGCGGTCAGTGGCGACGATGAGGGTCAGCGTACGATTCATTTGGACTCAGACAGCAATCGGGGCCTTGATCGCAGGGTGAGATTGATAGCCAACGACCTCGATATCGTCGTAGCGGTAGTCGAAAATGCTGTCAGGCTTCCGCTTGAGATGCAGCTTCGGTAAAGGCAGCGGCGAGCGCGTCAGTTGCTCACGCACCTGATCCAAGTGGTTTGCGTAGATGTGGCAGTCGCCACCAGTCCAGATAAAGTCGCCAACATCCAAGCCAGTTTGTTCAGCCACCATGTGCGTGAGTAAGGCATACGACGCAATATTGAATGGCACACCCAGAAAGGTATCGGCACTACGCTGGTACAACTGGCAGGACAATTTGCCATCAGCCACATAGAACTGGAAAAACGCGTGGCAAGGCGGCAGCTTCATGCGCGGAATATCGGAGACATTCCAAGCCGACACGATGAGCCGGCGCGAGTCCGGGTTAGATTTGATTTGCTGAATCAACTGGGCGATTTGATCAATATGCTCGCCATTCGGTGCAGGCCATGAGCGCCACTGATAGCCATAAATTGGCCCCAGGTCACCTTGTTCATCTGCCCACTCATCCCAAATCGTGACGCCGTTGTCCTTCAGATAGCCGATATTGGTCGAGCCCTGCAGAAACCAGATCAATTCGTGAATGATCGATTTCAGGTGGAGTTTTTTGGTGGTGACCATCGGGAAGCCTTCCCGTAGGTCAAAGCGCATCTGATAGCCGAATACCGAGCGCGTGCCGGTACCGGTGCGGTCGGTTTTTTCGGTGCCATGGTCGAGCACATGGCGCATGAAGTCGAGGTACTGATGCATGATCGTTAAGAACCTTTTTCGCCAGGCCGTTCCCGGTGTTGGCAGCATCTTATCGAGCATCTTGTCAGGTGTTCGCCGCTGCTTTGCGATCTACCTGGCGAGATAAGCTCCAAGGGGTGATGGTGCGTATTTTACCGCGCGACGCTCGTTCAGCTGGCGTTGAATTGAAGCGCGGCCAGGCTGGCGTATAAGCCACCCGCATCCACTAGCTCGGTATGGGTGCCAGTCTCTACAATTTTTCCGTGTTCCATCACAATGATGCGTGTCGCACGCTGTACGGTAGCAAGCCGGTGTGCAATGACGAGAGTCGTTCTGCCTTGCATGGCAGCATCGAGTGCATGTTGTACCAAGCGCTCCGACTCGGCATCCAGCGCACTAGTCGCCTCATCCAGTAGTAGCAAGGGCGGATTTTTCAGTAGTGCGCGCGCAATCGCAATACGTTGTCTTTGACCACCAGATAGCCGCACACCACGTTCACCTAGAAAGGATTGGTAGCCTTCGGGCAGGCGCTCGATAAACTCATGCGCTGCCGCTAATTTGGCAGCAGCGATCACCTCGGCATCACTCGCTTCCGGCCGACCATAGCGGATGTTTTCCATGGCATTCGCAGAAAACACCACGGTGTCTTGCGGCACGATACCAATCATGTTGCGAAGGTCTTGCAAGCTGAACTCGCGGATATCGACACCATCGAGCCGGATACTGCCGCGCTCCGGGTCGTAAAAGCGCAGTAGCAACTGAAACAAGGTTGTCTTGCCAGCACCAGAGGGGCCGACAACGGCAATCGTATCGCCAGCATTGACTGCCATTGATAAATCAGACAAAGCTAGCGTATCGGGCCGTGACGGGTAACGGAAAGACAGTTGGTCAATGCTCAGCGCGGCCCCATTCGCTGCGCGTGGAGGTATCGCAGTCGGATGCTCGGGTGAACGAATCGGAGATTCTTCTGCCAGTAGTTCAAGTAACCGCTCGCTGGCACCGGCGGCGCGCTGCGCATCACCGATTACTTCTGATAGCGCAGCGATGGCTCCCGCTACAATCACCGCATATAAAATGAATTGTCCTAATTCACCTGCGCTCATACTGCCCTCGATGACTGCATGCGCACCTAACCACAATACAAATACGATGGCGCCGAAGATCAGCAGAATCGCGATGGCGGTCAATAAAGACCGGGCGTGGATACGTGCAATCGCAGTTCGAAATGCGGTTTCAACGGCACCATCAAAGCGTCGCGCTTCACGTGTTTCTTGGGCGTAGGCTTGAACCACGCCAATCGCATTCAGCATTTCACCGGCAATACCCGAAGCATCGGCAATTCTATCTTGTGACGCACGTGACAATTTTCGTACACGGCGACCAAAGACCATCACCGGTAAAATCACTAGCACCAGCATCACGATAATGATGGCTGATAGTTTGGGGCTGGTGATAAACATCAGTAGCACACCACCCATCAACAGCAAAATGTTTCGTAAAGCCATCGAGATACTGGTACCCACCACAGTTTGTATCAGCGTGGTGTCGGTCGTCAGACGCGACAGTACCTCACCGGTTTGCGTGATCTCGAAGAAGGCCGGGCTCTGACGAAGTACATGCGCATAGACCGCATTCCGGATATCCGAAGTAACCCGTTCACCGAGCCAGGACACCATATAAAAGCGGGCTGCAGTAGCCAGTGCGAGTAGACAAGCCAGCAGAAAAAGTGCGATGAAGTAGATGTTGACGTTCTCTGCCTGCGCGCTACCTGCGGTGGTGAAGCCGAGATCAATCAGATTACGAAAACCATACGGTAGCGTGAGCGTCGTCGATGCTGCGACCACCAACGCGATAATCGCGAGGAGGATGCGGGTACGATAAGGCATAAGAAAAGGCATCAGCCCGGCGAGTGTCTTTAGGCCCTTGCTTGATTTTGGTCGATCAGTCGGTGTGTTCATAGCTTCAATGGTTTAACGTAACCGGTCATTTCCAGATAGCCGCGTCCATCAGGACGTCCATCGCGTACAAGCGAGACGGCGCCCTCCCAGTACACGGCGCCAGTTGACTGGCGTGAATCGAGTTCTTGATCATCCTGTAGCGGGCGTAACTGCCAACGCTGCTGCCCGATCTCCAGCGTGACTTCAACGGGGTATCGGGCTTGCGTGCGTGGCGACCGCCAATAACGTACAGGGGTAAAACGAATCGCATCGGCATTTAATTGGCGTAGACGGCCATCTTTCTCGCGCAGCGTTGCATGTTGCCACAGGCTGCTGCCATCGCTCGCGCGGATTCGAAATGCCATTAAGGCGCGGCCATCATCCAAATTAGCACCGACCCAATCCCAGCCGACGGCTTTCGGGTCCAGTACGGTGCTCGACCATTCATGATCTAGCCACGCCGACCCGGTCACCGTTACCGCTTTGCCATTACGGGTGATAGCGCCGCTGACCTGCAGATGTGGTTCGCTGTAGTAGTAGCTGGCTTGCTCCGGCTTGGGACCTTTGCGTGAGTAGCCTTGTGCACCTTGCAGCAGAATCGGCTGTGTCGGCGTAAATGTCAGGTCGAAACTGAAGTCACGCGCGGGCAGGGTGACACGGTAGCGACCATCTGCTTCACGCAGCATCGACCATTTACCCAGCTTGATATCTGTGGTGGATTCGGATGTTTGCGCCAGGCCGAAGCCAGCGCGAGCAATGCGCTGATCATGCTGCAGCTTGCCAATCGCTGGATCAGACAGTGCGGCGTGCGCGACGATTAATTGCTTGGGCGCGAATTTGCTCGGATTAGTGCGCTCATGTTCAGTGGCCGAGCGGAAGAACGTGACCTGAAAACCAACTTGCTTGCCATCGGGGGTTTGTAGCCATCCGGTGGCGTACCACCACTCGGTACGAAAATCCGGGTGGGCACCGAAGTCGCGCGGGAAGCTGAGTGTCTTTCGTGGATCAACCTGTGCAAATCGCGGGGTTTCGGCGTTGGTCTGCGCCGGAATGAAGAAAATCGGTAATGCGATCAAACAGAAACGTATCAGCATGCTCGGCACTGTAAAGAATGTACCGAGCAATTTTTTAGAACGCGTGAACATGAATGTCAGCATCACCAATCCTCGCGGACAGCACGTACCGCACTGCCTGCCACTGCCATCTTGCCAGCCATCAGTGCAGTGAGTGCAGCCGAAAGCAGCATTGCGGCAGCGACGGAAGCCAGTAAGCCCCATGGTAAGTGCAGCTGCATGGTCCAGTGAAACGACTGTGGGTTGACGATGAATACCAGAATCAGGCTGATTAACGTACCCACCACAAAGCCCGCCACAATTGCCAGTGTCGTGAGGAGCGCGCCTTCACCAGCAAGTAACAGCAGAATCTGTCGTCGCGTAATGCCGAGATGACGTAGCATGCCGAACTCTTTGGCGCGCGATAATACTTGCGAGGAAAAAGTCGCAGCGACGCCGAATAAGCCAATCAGAATCGCCACACCTTCCAGTAGATACGTAATCACGAAGCTGCGATCGAAAATACGCAAACTGATTGCACGAATTTCATTCGGCTCTGCGAACTCTAGCGCTGCACTGAATGGTAATGCCTCGAGTTGCGCGCGCAGCGAGGTGATGTCGCTCCCCTGCGTCAACCAGAGCGACATATCGCTCACCTCCGGGTCGCCGCTGAGTTGTTGGTAGTCGGATAGCTTGATTTGCAGTGCGCCGGTCTGACGCGCGTAGTCGCGCCAAATGCCCGCAACCGTGAATGGATAAAGCTTGCCATCGAAAGGTAGTGATACGGTTTGGCCCAAGCGCCAACCGTAAAGATCAACCATCGCCTCCGAGATCCAGACCGGTTGACCGACTTGCTTGAGCGACTCACCGACCAACGGCAGTACACGCTCGGGATCATCTGCATTAATCGAGCGCGCAATCAGCGCAACCGTCGGTCGTGCCGGGTCGAGTGACACATACAACCATCGGGTACGCTCTGCACGCGCGACCGCGGGCAATGCCGCGATCGCTGCTTGTTCATGCTGGTTCAGGCGCGCTGATTCATGTCCGCCAGCGACGCGCACATAGATATCCGCAGACAGCAGGTGCTGCAGCCAATCATCGACCGAGACACGGAAGCTGGCGACCATGATTGCCATCGCCACCATCAATGAAAAACTGGCAAGCACACCCCCCAGTGCAATCGCAGCTTGATTCGGTGCATTCGCCAGTCGCGTCAGTGCGAGTCCAGCCGTCACACCTTGCCAGCGGCGTGATAGATGATGAAACAACCAGGCAGCGCTACGCGGCATCAGCGCGATACTACCGACCAGCAGCAGTACGATCGCGAGATAACCAAAGATTGGTAGTCCGGCAAGTGGTGGTAACTGTGTGAACAGGGCGCCAAGTAGCAGTGCCGATAGCGCGGGCCAAGGTGTTGACAGGGGTGCCAATGCCAGATCTTCACTACCGGCTTTCAATGCCGCCGCCGGTTGTGCGCGCGCCGCTTCCAGTGCTGGTGTCATGCTACCCAGCAGCGCGACACCCGCGCCAGCAATGAAGAACACCAATGCAGCTAGCGGGCTGAAATGTACACGCGGTTGCACGCCCGGGAAGTAGCCACCGCCGAGATCACCGCCCAACAGGGATAGCGCGGCGCTCGCCAGCGCGAAACCAAGTGCGATGCCCAGCAGCGCACCAATTACACCCAGCGTAGTGCCCTCGACCAGTATCTGACGGATGAGTTGATGTCGTGTCACACCCAGGGTGCGCAGCAGCGCAAGCTGTGGCCTGCGCCGTAGTACGGATAGCGCTTGCGTCGAGAACACCAGAAAGGCGCCCGTAAACAGCGCGACCAGCGCCAGTACATTCAAGTTGACTCGGTAGGCGCGTGACATGGTGGCGCTACGTTGGTCTTGGTCATCTGATTCAGTGACTACCAGGGTGTCAGCGAACTGAGCTTCCAGTTTTTTACGAAATTCGCCACGGTCGATACCTGCCACTAGTTTTAGATCGATACGCGAGATTTGTCCCACCCGATCGAATTGCCACTGCGCGCTACCGATGTCCATCACTGCCAGCTTCTGACCGGTGCGCGCTTGTAGCAGACTACCCGCCACGCGTAGTTTGACTTCGTGGGTACCACTCAGTACCTGTAGCGTGTCACCGCTTTTTAGGTTCAGCCATTGCATCGCTGCCGGTGACAGAAACACGGTGTCGTGCATTAGAGCGTCAAACGGGTGGTCGCTTTCGGGTACACCCAGTAAATCAGGAGTGATCATCGCTGCAGCGAAGCTATCGATACCCAGCAGCTTGAGTGCGCTGCGTTGCCCTGGTACGGGTAGATCCAGCTCCAGTACGGGTGAGGCGAACTCTACCTCGGCCAAGTCGGCCAGTTGCGGATAGACCTGCTCATCAACGCTGCTCGCGATTGCACATGCCTGCAGATCAGCACTACCCGACAAACTACGTGCCGCTGCCGAGAATTCATTGAAGGCGGCGCTGTTCACCAGATGAATGCCAAAACCGAGCGCCACACCAAGGGCAATCGCAAGGATAGCGACCAGTGCGCGCACTGGATGTGCACGCCACTCGCCGATCAGCAGGCAGCGCAATAGATTCATCAGGCGTGAATAAGGGGTGTACTTTGCTGGCGCAGACCGTCGCGTGTCAGTACCAGAACTCTATCGGCACTGGCGGCAGCAAGCGGTGAATGCGTCACGATGACGGCGGCAGCGCCGCTACTCCGAATTTCATGCTTGAGTAGGCGCAGTATGTCGGCAGCAGTATCGGGGTCGAGGTTGCCGGTGGGCTCATCGGCTAACAGCAGACGTGGGCGATGTACTAGTGCACGTGCGATTGCGACACGCTGCATTTCGCCGCCCGATAGTTGACGCGGAAAATCATGCTCGCGTCCCACCAAGCCAACCGCATGCAACATCTCTAGCGCGCGATCTTGTGGAAAACTATTGAGCATTAAAGGGAGAGATACATTTTGCAGCAGGTTCAGATGCGGTAACAGATGAAATGCCTGAAAAATAAAGCCTAGCTTTTGTCGGCGCAGTAGTGTGGCGGCTTCATCGGTGAGCGTGTGCGCGGGAATACCATCAATCAGTAGCTCACCTTGATCAGCATGATCAAGGCCAGCGACCAGATTCAGAAAAGTCGACTTGCCGACGCCTGACTCACCCATGATCGCCACGTACTCGCCCGCCTGCAGTTGCAGGTCGAGGTTTTGTAGCACTGTACGTGTGCCATAGGTTTTACGCAGACCGCGACAGTCCAGCGCGAGTGGTGTTTCGACTGCTTGCGTCATTCGTAGACTACCTCGACCATGAAACAGCTTGATCACATCTGCCACCACATCGTCAGCGCAAGCCACCAGCAAGCCGCCCGAAGTTTGTGGGTCAGTCAGCAGCGCCTGTTGTACTGAGGTGATGCTGGATCCAAGCGTGATGTCCTGATGATAGCCGGCCCAGTTACGTGCCGATGCACCGGTTACATGACCCTCAGTCGCAAGCTGCTCGACAGCAGGTAGTAAAGGCACGGAAGCCATGTTGATGCGGGCGCGCAGCTTCGCGCCAAGTGCCATTTCACGTGCGTGGCCGAGTAGCCCGAAGCCGGTTACATCAGTCAGCGCATGCACACCATCGATGTTGGCCAAGGCTTTACCCGGTGTATTCAGTTGTGTGGTGCTCGCAATCATCTGGGCGTAGCCTGCTTCATTCAGCGCACCTTTTTTCAATGCGGCTGACAACACACCGACGCCGAGTGGTTTACCGAGAATCAATTTGTCGCCTGCTTGGGCGTCTGCGTTACGTTTTAGTTTATTGGGATGAACCAGACCCATCACTACCAAGCCGTAGATAGGCTCGACCGAGTCGATGGTATGGCCACCTGCAATCGGAATGCCGGCAGCGGCGCAGACGGTTTCGCCGCCTGCGAGGATGCGACCAATAGTCTCCACCGGTAATTTGTCGATCGGCATACCGACCAGTGCCAGTGCCATGATTGGTGTGCCACCCATGGCGTAGACATCGGAGATGGCATTGGTTGCTGCGATACGACCGAAGTCAAACGGGTCGTCGACAATCGGCATGAAGAAATCAGTGGTAGCAATCAGCGCC
>JAJTGD010000002.1 GCA_021299035.1 Oxalobacteraceae bacterium
CTTTTAATCCGTTGGTCGCAGGTTCAAGTCCTGCACGACCTACCAAATAAAACAAAGGGTTAGATGAAAGTTCATCTAACCCTTTTGTTTTTCAAGCTGCCATGTAACCACTATGCAAGCAATTCGAACACGCATGGTGGTTGGCAAGTTAGCGAACTATCTCTCGAGCGGTTGCGACACAAATGGCGGGTACTCCTCCGCTCTTATCGACCCACAATACCCGGCGCGAACCCTGATCAAACTCGGCTCCTGCATTCTGCTCATCATCCCTACTTGCCTAACCACATTCTCTGAGAGGTAGGCTGGCATTTCACCTAGCGTGAGCTTGCCATCATTATTGATATCTGCATCACCTTGCATCCCACGCATTAGGTAGTAGCTGAATATGCCATGTTTAAGCTCAGGGATAGAACTCGAGATTTGATCGTGTTGACTGGCTATAAGAACTGTGAATTCGCCAAGAGACAGCCGATTCTCTGTACGAAGTGAAATCGCTTTTGCACTAGCCAAAAGTGTTTCGCATGATCTGGCTTATTCACTATAACGAGCATCCATGAAGATCGTGACGGAGCGTGGCCTGGCAAAACCGAAGCGCGGCGTTGATTTTTCTTACCGGAGTAGCGGTATATTCAACAAGGTCGCGATCTGCTTGTAGCGGCAAGATATACAGCCCCTGACCATATACGGCGGGTAGTCCATGATCACTGTAGTAAACATAAACATCTGTCGTTGATTTCACACGGCCACAACTGCTTGATCTTGATGATCTGTTATTTAATTAAAATCAGTTATTAGTTTGCAAAGCGCACAAGCCTGCGGCGCATTAATAGCAGGGTTGGTAGAGGGGTCGGGAGAGGGCAGCCGTTGTAACGTCAGTAGTTAAGTTACAGGTGGCGCACTGCATCAAAAGCTAATGAGCCAAGATAAATCTTCGCAATTGCACCTGCCCCCAGTAATCCTGTTGGGCGGCACCGTTCCCTCTGAATGGCGACCCTAAAGTTGAATATAGAACGAGTAGCTCGCCAATTTGTTTTCACTGAATTAAATTATTTGACAGCAGATGCCATCGATCGCTATCTTACCGAACAGGGACAAAGAAAAAATCGCGTTTAAGCACCTACTGAGGAGTACATAATGTCCAAACGAATAGCGGTTATCGGAGCCGGGCCCTCGGGCCTCGCCCAACTTAGAGCGTTTCAATCGGCGAAGGCCAAGGGCGCCGACATCCCGGAAATCGTATGTTTTGAAAAGCAGGCCAATTGGGGCGGGCTTTGGAATTATTCGTGGCGGACAGGTCTGGACGAACATGGTGAGCCCGTCCATAACTCTATGTATCGCTATCTTTGGTCCAATGGACCGAAAGAAGGGTTGGAATTCGCCGATTATTCATTCGAAGAACACTTCGGTAAACAGATCGCGAGTTATCCGCCGCGCGCTGTGCTGTTCGATTACATTGAAGGGCGGGTAAAGAAAGCTGGAGTCCGAGATTGGATTCGATTCTCGACTTCTATTCGTTTTGTTCGATATGACGAGAAATCCGGGACGTTTACGGTAACAGCACATGATCTAGTAAACGACCGGATGTATGAAGAGATTTTTGATCACGTGATTGTCGCTTCTGGTCATTTTTCGACCCCGAACGTGCCGGAGTTTCCGGGCTTTTCGAATTTTGGTGGCCGAATCCTTCACGCCCATGATTTCCGCGATGCGCTCGAGTTCAAGGGCATGGATATCTTGATCATTGGAACGTCTTACTCTGCCGAAGATATTGGTTCTCAGTGCTGGAAATATGGTGCGAAATCGATTACGGTTTCTCATCGTACTGGCCCGATGGGATATGGGTGGCCAGATAATTGGCAGGAAGTTCCTTTGCTAGAGCGCGTTGAAGGAACGACAGCCTTTTTCAAAGATGGCACTTCGAAACACGTCGATGCCATCATTTTATGTACTGGCTATAAGCACCACTTCCCCTTCTTGCCTGACGATCTGCGCCTCAAGACTGCGAACCGCCTTGCTGCAGCAGACCTCTATAAAGGTGTGACATGGGTTCACAATACCAAACTGTTCTATCTCGGAATGCAGGATCAATGGTTCACCTTCAACATGTTCGATGCACAAGCATGGTGGGTGCGAGACGTTATTCTCGGCCGAATCGCGGTTCCAACTGATAAGGCTACGCTCATCAAGGATGTTACGGATCGCGTTGCGCGGGAAGATGCTGGCAAGGATGCACATGACGCCATTCATTATCAGGGCGACTATGTGAAAGAGCTAATTGCAGAAACCGACTATCCGTCGTTCGACGTCGATGGCGCTTGCGAGGCCTTCTTCCAGTGGAAAGGCCACAAGGTCGAGGGTATTATGACTTTCCGCGACAATGCTTACAAATCAGTTATCACTGGCACGATGGCGCCGATCCATCATACGCCGTGGAAGCACGCCCTCGAGGATACGATGGAAAGCTACCTGAATAACTAGTTCCAGCTGCAGAAAGTGTGACACTACAGCATTGGACTGGTGGGACATTGTTCGGTCGCCGCCGGAAAGATAGGTTGTATCGAGGGCAGTCACACTTTCGCGAAGTTTTTGCGGTTGAAGCCGTGTTGCGATCGATTTGTTGAGTGTTCTGACACACATTAAATGCATTGCGGCGCAACATCGTCGATGGCCTATTCCCACCCGTTGAGGAGCTGCCAGCGTCTGGCTCTCCGTAAATCGTAATTTGTTTGCCGCTCGACCTCTGCTCTGTTTGGAGGCCTTCATTTCGTATTTGCGTCAAGTTTGCGGAAGTCTAAGGGGTCACGAACTTGGCGCGGACGAATAACAAGCGTCGAGCGCAGTGGTTGTCATAATAAAAATGACACCGGTTGGTGCCTATTGCCGATGGTGACCAGGGTCCGACAAAAGAAGAAAGTTTCAGGCTCGCAAAAAATGCTTTGCTGAGCGCAAAGTTTGGTTCAAACTAAAGCTAACTTGGTTGTTATCTAAACATAATGATCCGATAACAAGCTAGCGAAGCCGCTCATGTTTGCGCACCGCGATTGAGATGATTCGCTTTCTGCCAAGTTGATAATCATCAATTACGGATACAGCCCATAATAACTAATAGCAAATAAAAAGAGAGGTATGCCAATGTCAGCTGAAAATGTGCCTGGAGAGTTGCATCGTTCACTTGATTGGAAAGGCGCTTTCTGGGTCGCCGCAGGTGTTCCTCCGCTTGTTTTGTTTTCTATCGGTGGGATTGCTGGTGTCGCCGGTAAAGCAGCCTTCGTTGTCTGGATGGTCTCGATGACGATGGGCTTTTTACAGTCCTTCACATATGCCGAAATTGCAGGGATGTTCGGTAGTAAATCCGGCGGCGCTTCTGTGTATGGTGCGACGGCATGGTTACGCTACTCAAAACTCGTGGCGCCACTATCTGTCTGGTGCAACTGGTTCGCATGGAGCCCGGTACTATCCCTCGGCTGTGCGATTGCAGCCGGCTATATTCTAAACGCCCTGTATCCAATTCCTGCTGGGGATTCACAAGCGGTCATTGACTGGGTCGCTGCCAACGCTTCAACATTAACAACAGCGGATCCACGCGTGGTTGAATGGCTCGCCGCAAATTCTGGTGCCTCGGCGGAGGATGGGATTAGAGCGCTGCTTACGCTTGACGGTGTGGCCGCCTTGACCCCGGCTATTCGCACTTGGGAAGCAGTTTCTATTGCGATCCCAGGTCTAGGTCTGCTTCACTTCAATGCTACCTTCTTGATTGGCGCAGTTTTGATGCTGGTGATTTTTGCGATCCAACATCGCGGCATTGCCTCCACCGCATCGGCTCAGAAGGTACTTGGCATCGTTGTTCTGGTCCCCCTATTATTAGTTGGCCTTGTACCATTGCTAACTGGTTCGATTGATGGCGCTAACGTGACTGGTATTGTCCCGCCAGCTATCGCCGGCGCTGTCGGTGAAGGCGTTTGGAACAATGGTGGTTGGACATTGTTTCTAGGCGCTCTCTATATCGCCGCTTGGTCGACTTATGGCTTTGAAACCGCGGTTTGTTATACCCGCGAATTGAAAGATCCGAAGAGAGACACGTTTAGAGCGATATTCTTCTCAGGCTTACTGTGTGCGGTATTTTTCTTCCTTGTCCCTTACGCATTCCAAGGCGTGTTGGGTCATTCAGGCATGCTTGCGCCAGGAATCGCAGATGGCACCGGGATTGCAGAAGTACTCGGAGGCATGGTCGGCCACAGTAAAACGGTTATTCAAATCTTTGTCATTCTGATGATTCTGGCGCTGTTCTCGGCAATCATGACTGCTATGGCCGGATCATCACGCACCCTGTACCAGGGCTCACGCGATGGCTGGCTACCAAAGTATCTTAGTCATGTGAACGAAAATGGGGCGCCGACTAAAGCGATGTGGACGGATTTCGCATTCAATCTGTTCTTGCTGGCTCTTGCGTCAGATGCAAGCGGATATTTCTATGTTCTAGCTATCTCAAACGTGGGTTATATCCTGTTTAACTTCCTGAACCTGAACGCCGGTTGGATCCATCGGATTGACTCGGGTCACATTGAGCGTCCTTGGAAGGCCCCTACATTTCTCATAGGCGTAAATACTGTGTTGGCTTTCGTTAACGCACTGCTACTGGGAGCCGGAGCCAAGGTTTGGGGCTACTCAAGCGCACTATGGGTTGGACTGATCTTTGCCGCTCTTATCATTCCAGTGTTTCTTTATCGGCACTACATTCAGGATGGTGGCAAGTTTCCTCCGGAGGCACTTGAGGATCTTGGATTATCGAATGGTGATCTAGGCGAGAAACGGGCTGGCATGCTGCCCTACCTGGCTCTGATATTAGGAGCAGTCATTGTGCTGTGGGCGAATTGGTACTTTGTACTGCCAGTCTGAGCCGGCGAATTGTACAAATAAGGAAAGGCAGCCTTTGGCTGCTTTTTTTTGAAAGTGTTTGAAGCGATTTATCCCTGCAATAAATTTTTTTGAAAATTTGAATGTGCAGGTTGGGCTTCATTCTTAATGATTTCCAGCAGTGCATAGTTTTTTATTCAACGGGAGAAGACAGATGACAAATTCTTGGAGATTTTCCGCCCTCGCAGATCGTCACCGCGCCCTCGGTTCGAAACTTGAAGATTGGAGCGGCATGGGCACTGCCTGGAGTTACGATGCTGATCCAGACGCGGAGTACATGGCGATTCGAACCAAGGCTGGACTGATGGATGTTTCTGGCCTGAAGAAGGTTCACATTACAGGGCCCGCCGCCAGTCATCTGATCGATCGCGCTACCACACGTGATGTTGAAAAATTGATGCCAGGGAGGGCAGTGTATGCCTCCATGCTGAATGATGCGGGTAAATTTGTTGATGACTGTGTGATTTATCGCACCGGCCCCAATGCTTTCATGGTCGTGCATGGCTCCGGGCAAGGCCATGAGCAACTAACCATGGCTGCAACTGGCCGTGACGTATCGGTGCGCTTCGATGATAACCTTCATAACCTTTCGCTACAGGGTCCGCTAGCCGTAGACTTCCTCGAAAAACACGTCGAACGCATCCGTTCTTTACCGTACTACAGCCATACGCATGCTTCGCTTTTCGGTAAACCAGCGATGATCTCCCGCACAGGTTATACCGGCGAGCGCGGCTACGAATTATTTGTGCGGGGTCAAGATGCTCCGATGGTTTGGGATCGTATTCTCGACGAAGGAAAGGCCATGGGAATTATTCCATGCCGCTTCACTACACTCGATATGTTGCGGACCGAGAGTTATCTCTTGTTCTACCCCTACGATAATTCAGAAATGTATCCTTTCGAGAATGAAAGTCCAGGCGACACGCTGTGGGAACTCGGCCTAGATTTCACTGTATCAGCCGGCAAAGTTGGTTTCCGGGGCGCAGAGGAGCATTATCGTCTGAAGGGTAAAGAGCGCTTTAAAATCTGGGGCCTAAAGTTCGAGGGCACCAATGTGCCAGGAAATGGCGCGCCGGTTTTCAAAAATGGGGAAAAGGTTGGGCTTGTCACTCAAGCGATGTACTCGCCATTAAATAAACACAACATCGGGATTGCACGTCTTCCGGTGGATTGTGCCAACAATGGCACGAAACTCGTCGTCAGATGCGGAACGCACGGAGAAATCCAAGCTACCACCTCCCCCATGCCTTTCTATGATGTCGATAAAAAGCGCCGCACTGCAAAGGACTAAGCCTCAATGTGTGCAGTCTGACGTCCATCGATCGTGTGCACTGTCAAAGGTAACTTAGGATCATGACAAAAACACACTTTGAGCCTTCCATCCGCAGTCGCCCCGTGTATGGCGAATTGAAGCCTAAGCCCGGCTCGGGGTACTTGTTTGTTGCGGATGGTGAAGGCGCTAAAGCCATTCTTGAACTGTTTGATAAAGCCGGGGCAAGTGCAAAGAGCCTTTTGGCAAAATCACACATCATTTATATGCCAGGCCCGAATGGTGAGGATTTGGGCACGAACCTTGAGGCACTTGGAGCGGCGCAATATCATCGGAGTCCGAATTTCGCCTGTGCGCAACCACGTCTCAAGAAAGTGCTGTCAGATGCCCACATGGGTCTACAAATTTACCTTGCCGGCACTGAGGGTCTAATCGGTCAGGCTCAGCGCGATGTAATGGAGGCCGGGCTGCCACATGATGCGGTTCAGACCGAGCATCGCGGATCAACCGTGCGCAGAGTACAGTGCGTCCATTGCAAAGGCATCACGGAAGATGTCCGCACCGACCCCTTTAAATGTAGCCATTGTGGCCTTTTCCTTTTCGTCCGTGATCATTACTCACGGAGAATAGCCGCATTCCAAGGTGTTAACATCGACGCCGAGGATCCGGGCCAAGTACCTGACGTGGTGGAGCGGTTTAAATGAGAGCCAAATCCCCGAGACTGTCTGTCACTGTCGCTGAGGTGGTGGAAGTCAACTCACTCATAAAACGGTTCCGTTTTGTTCGCACCGATGGTCAGGCAATGCCACCTTTTTCAGGCGGCGCTCATATCGTCGTCGACATGGATGATCACGGTACCCGGCGGATCAACCCCTACTCCTTGATGAGCAATCCAGCAGATTTATCCGGCTACTCGATCTCCGTACGTCGAGACGATACTGGACGTGGTGGGTCGCTTTTCTTGCATCAACAGGTCCGGCAGGGTATGCAGATGCAAATCAGCTACCCGGTTAATTTATTCTCACTTGATCAGCGTGCAAAAAAGCATCTGATGATCGCAGGCGGTATTGGTATTACGCCCTTCATCTCACAGATGGCTCAGCTCATGTCATTAGGTGGGCGTTTTGAATTGCATTACTCAGTCCGTAATCGTGAGGTTGGCGCTTATGTAGATGAGCTGAAGTCTCTTTACGGCGAGCGCATCCATGTCTATTTTGATGATGACGGAGACAAGATTCAGCTTGATAGCTTACTGGCGAGCCAGTTTTTTGGGACGCATCTCTACGTTTGCGGCCCGAAAGGAATGATTTCATGGGTACGTTCAACTGCTGAAATGGCTGGGTGGCCTGCCGGCAGTATTCATTCGGAAGAGTTTCTCGCGCCACCTGTAGGTGAACCGTTTACCGTAGAACTTCTACGTTCAAAAAAGACGATTACCGTTGGAGCTAGCCAATCGCTGCTTGAAGCAATGGAAGCAGCAGATGTCGAAGCACCCTACCTTTGCCGAGGTGGTGCATGCGGGCAGTGCGAAACCGACGTAGTTCGTCTCGATGGTCAACTAGAACATAATGACCATTGGCTAACCGATGAGCAAAAGGCCTCCAACCAGCTGATCATGCCTTGCGTCTCTCGTTTCAGAGGCAAAGACCTCGTTCTAGACCGATAGGAGATGACTGTGGAAACGGCGTTCAATGAAGAAACCTTCCGTAACGATTTCAGCTTCAAAAACTCAGCGAAGGCTATAAGGCGCTTCCCTTTCCCGTTTTCTGAAGATGGCTACATGTACACAGTGAATATGGAACCACATGTACCTGGTCCCAAAGGAACTGTTTTCGAACCTATGTTCGATGTAGATGAGCATTACCTGTCTGAGATGCATGACCGCGCTTTGGTGCTAAATGAGGACCCTCTTCGCTGTCAGTCGTTACCCCATATGACGCTGGCTGGCTGGGACCTGCTCGAATTGATTATGGAATCAAAGGCGCGGGATTATCCGGAGTGGTTCGAACTTCACAAAGACGGACAGGCATGGCATTGGATCAACAGGCCCTTGGGTATCGATCAGAAATTCACATTTCTTGATGAAAGTACGCTCCCTTACGGTCCGATGGAATATATTACGCGCCAGTCGCAAGGGGATTTCACGCTGCAAGACCAGCGGGATGAGAATCTCTGGATGGACGCCGGTATGGTCACGACACAGGCCGATTGGAGCCTTGATTTTGATATCGGCATGGGATTCCATGAATGGCATGCGCCAGTACCAAGGGCACATGAGATGGGTGTCTTTGATCGAGCACTAAAATTTTTGCTCAAATTACAGCATGGCGCGCCAGTTCGTCGATTCAACTGGACCCTCACAGTTGATCCACTGCTTGATACGAGCCCTGAAAATTATCCCAAGTGGGGGCCGATGCGCGCAGACATTCGGCCGGAAAATGTTGGCGAGCGTATGCATTTGCGCGTTGAGTTACAAACACTGTATCGTCTGCCGCGTTCAAATGGAATTGCGTTTGCAATCCGTTGCTATCTGATCCGTTTCGATGATCTGGTCACTATTCCAAAATGGGGGCGTCGCTTGCACCGAGTGTTGCGCGACATACCTGATGATTTGGCAACCTATAAAGGTTTTTTACGTAACCGAAACAGTCTCGTTCAATGGCTTTCACAGTATGACGATGGCCTGCCAACATCCGCCGGGTGGATGCCTGACTGAATGAACTAACATGCCATAAAAAGACGGCCGATGAACAACGCCCAAAAAATCTGATAGGCACTTGTAGTTCCTGCAGCCACCCCGGTTAGAACAATACAATATGGCCAGCGCCTAGGCCGAAAAGCTGGTCGCGACGCTCATATTTGATTTCACCTATGCCCGTATTGGGTAATTCGACCACCATCCGGTGAGCCAAGTCACTAAGCGGTTGCCGTGGAATCGAATATTCGATACTCACCAGCCGAAGATATTTAACAGGTCATAGCGGTGTTTACCGGATGGTTACGGCCAAACGGCGTTTTTACTATCCGAGGGCGATACTTTCTTTGCGTCTGTTCTAACTGGCATCGAAGCGTTGCCGATACTGTCGGCGCCAAACCATAGCAAGGTAGTCTGCGTTCAGATCAGCCAAAATCACATAAGTGCCAAGTAAATACCAATAATTTGAAAAGCGCCGGACGACAATACATAAGACTTGCGGTAATAGAAAACCAAATATATTCTCTGGATTAAGCATCTTTTCTGCTCATGTGATATTTCTTTGGAGTTGGTGCAGTATGCTCGACAGCATTTACCCTGCCGTCCCTGTTGGACCACCGCCATCGAGCCGAATCGTGACCCCGGCCTCGATATCGATTCATTCGGGCGTCGAGCACTTTGAAGTAAAAGGTGCTGGAGCTATTTTGATTCCACTCACGACCGGAGATAACATCACCCTTCGAAATGTCGAGGGTGGTCAATCGACAGAGCTAGTGGCCGTTGATTCAGAGGGACGAATCGACACAGGTATGATCGGCCTGCCCTCCAACAGCATGGCGGAGGGTTTAAAGGCCTTGCTGTCTGGTGAAGCGGCGACCGGTAGTGGTCTAGGCGGGCTGCGTCTTGGGCTTGAACGTCGCGGGATCAATCTTGCCAAGGCAAAATCGGTCACACTATTCGGCGAACATACGCTTGCGGGCACGGAGGAGACTTTCGTAGCCCAGCGCGACGGCGTACTGGTGGTTGCAGCCCCTGGCGGCCCAATGGCACCCGACCAGCAGGATACAGCAACGCCCATTCGGGTTACGGTCCAACGAGCAACGGTCAGGACTGTTGCTCACTTTCCGCTCCCCGATCCCCTCGCAGAGCCCATTCTGGATCTGAGAGTCAATTCTGCTACGGCTGAATCCTATTTTGTGAAGGCCGGCGACTTTATTCAGATCATTGACGTCGATGGTCGACAATGTACTGATTTTCAATGCTTCGCAGCGCGCAAACTTGATAGAGGACTCGAGCATCCGCTTGACGTGACGACATCACGCACCTTGATGGGCCATGCCTACTCGATGCCGGGTCTACATTCAAAATATTTTGATCAAGAGATGGTGCCGCTTGTTGAGGTCGTGCAGGATACAGTCGGACGTCATGACGCTTTTGCTATGGCCTGCACCGCCAAATATTACGACGATATCGGCTATCCGGGTCACATCAATTGTTCTGAAAATTTCAATAAAGCCCTGGCCAAACATGGCATTGCATCTCGCCGAGGTTGGATGGCCGTAAACCTGTTCTTTAACACCGGTATTGACGCGCATGGTGTGCTCTACTCCGATGAACCATGGTCTCGTCCCGGCGACTATGTGCTGTTCCGCGCACTTACCGATATCGTCTGCGTGAACTCTGCGTGTCCTGACGATACCTCACCGGCTAATGGCTGGTATTTGAGTGATATCCACGTTCGCGTCTATGAAGGTGCAGAAAAATTCCAACGTGCGATTGCCCGGCGGATCACGCCTAATTCGGAGCCGAAAATGACCAAGGACACCGCATTCCACGAACGTACTTCAACGCTTACCCGTCATGTCGTCGAATATAAAGGGTATTGGTTACCTCACGTCTATTCCTCGAACGGCGCCATAGAAGAATACTGGGCATGTCGCGAAAAGGCTGTTGTAATGGATCTCTCGCCTTTACGGAAGTTTGAAGTTACCGGTCCCGATGCCGAGATCTTGATGAATCATGTTTTGACCCGTGATGTCACCAAATTATCTATCGGGCAAGTAGTTTATTCGGCCATGTGTTACCCGCATGGTGGAATGATTGACGATGGAACACTCTTTCGCTTGGGGCGCGACAACTTCCGTTGGGTCGGTGGCGACGATTACGGTGGTATCTGGATCCGTGAACAAGCCGAAAAGGCCGGTATGAAAGTGATGGTCCGCTCATCCACCGACCAACTCCACAATCTAGCCGTGCAAGGTCCGAATAGTCGGGTGCGCCTGTCGTTGTATCTCGGACTGGCTATACGGGAGAATTAGGCTTTGAAATCTTTTGCCATCCGAAGGATAGCCTAGCGGTTTATGATGCCGTTTGGTCGAACGGTCAAGATCTAGGTCTCAGGCCAATGGGTCTAGCCGCACTTGATATGGTTCGCATAGAAGCAGGTCTTATTTTCGCAGGCTACGATTTCAGCGACGAGACAGATCCCTTTGAGGCTGGCATTGGTTTCACAGTGCCGCTGAAATCGAAAATGGCCGACTTCATAGGACGAGACGCCCTCATCCGTCGCAAAGAGCACCCCTCCCGTAAACTGGTCGGCTTGCACATCGAAGCCAATGTGGACGTGGGACATGGCGATTGTGTGTATGCAGATCGGGCAAAGATTGGCGTTGTCACCTCTTCTGTGCGCTCCCCAATTCTGGGTAAGAACATCGCACTTGCGCGCGTTGACCTTGCCCATTCAGAAATCGACTCCCATCTAGAGATCGGAAAACTCGACGGACAACAAAAGCGCCTGCCTGCCAAGGTCGTTCCGTTGTCGCATTACGATCCTAAAAAAACGCGTCCCCAGTCTTAAGCAGTTCATGGTTAGGACACACAGGTTTGTACTCATCGCCTGCAAAATATCCGTGGCTTGCGCAATAGTCATGCGGCAATCCTTCCTCAGATTAGCGGAGGTCTGAAGTAGAATTTTCTCAACCGAAAGAGTTCTACATGAAGAAGTCGAGATTTACGGATATCCCGCCGATGACCAACCAACACGCCGCCCATCCAACCGTCAGGGAGGCCTTCATCCGAGTGATGAGAGACTTTGGCATTGATACGGTATTTGGGAATCCCGGCTCAACGGAATTACCCATGTTTCGCGAATTCCCCCAAGACATGCGCTATGTGTTGGGTCTTCAAGAATCCGTGGTTGTCGGTATGGCCGATGGCTACGCGCAAGCGACGGGTAAGGCAGCGTTGGTCAACCTTCATTCGGCGGTGGGTGTCGGCCACGCGATGGGCAATATCTTCACTGCATTTAAAAACCAGACGCCGCTCATTATTACAGCGGGCCAGCAATCGCGATCGATTCTCCCGTTCGACCCCTACTTATTCTCGTCGCAGTCAACCGACTTACCCAAGCCCTATGTGAAGTGGGCGTGTGAACCAGCTCGCGCAGCAGATGTTCCGCTTGCTTTGGCACGCGCTTATTACATGGCAATGCAAGCGCCGCGGGGCCCGGTTTTTTTGTCGATACCTGCTGATGACTGGGATAAGGAAACCGACTGGGTAAGGACGCGATCAGTGAGCCAGTCAATCGGGCCCGATCCCTCATTGCTTGCAAAGCTTTCTGACGATTTAAACAAAGCAAGAAGACCTGCCATCGTGACGGGTGCAGGAGTAGCGCGCGACGGTGCAGTTTCACGATTAATCAAACTAGCAGAACTGCACCAAGCGGCGGTGTATGCCGCGCCCATGAGTGCCCGATGCGGCTTCCCGGAACGTCATCACTTGTTCATGGGCTTTCTACCCGCGATGCGCGAGAAAATCGTCTCGCTACTGAATGGGCACGATTTGATTTTGGTATTGGGTGCACCCGCATTCACGTACCACATTGATGGTGCGGGCCCGCATGTTCCACCCGAGGCCGCATGCTGGCAAATTGTGGATGATGCAAATACAGCCGCGTGGACGCCTACTGGAAACTCAATCATCTCTAGTATTGACCTTGCGCTCGATGCACTGGTACCTACCAGTACGCCATCGACTCACAGGACATCACTGGCAAGTCGCGCTACGCCAGCTGAACCTGCACCAAGCTCGCCGATGAGCGCTAGCTTCGTACTGCAGCAATTGGATCAAGCGCGTGGTGAATACGATGTTGTGGTCGAAGAGGCGCCCGGTACTCGCGCCACCATGCAGCAGTACCTGCCGATGGATGGCGAGGATCGCTTTTATACGATGGCGAGTGGTGGATTGGGCTGGGGTATGCCAGCGGCAATTGGCATTGCACTGGGTCGACAAAAGCTAGGCTTACCGGGAAGAGTGATCGGGCTGATTGGTGATGGCTCAAGTTTGTACTCGATACAAGCGCTGTACAGCGCGGCAGAACTTGAGCTACCGATCACTTTTATCATTATGAATAATCGGCGGTACGCAGCGTTACAGGAATTTGCACCGGTGTTTAAATATAAAGCCAATGAAAAACCCGTTGGTACCGATCTACCCGGAATCGATTTCGTTCGTCTCGCCGAGGCACAGGTGGTAAAAGCCTCGCGCGTTGAAGACCCGCAGCAGCTGCAATCAGCCTTGCAAGCCGCACTGCAAGTTGAGGGGCCTTGCCTGTTGGAAGTGGTTATCGCCTGAATCCATCGTCCCCATGTCCCCAACAATGGGGACAGACATCTGCCCGCAACCCCAACAAAATTCTCCATGGGTCACTTTGGCTCGACAAAAACTCAGGAGAACATCATGCACAAGAAAAGCTTCTCAAGAGCTGCGGCCAGTCTTTTCGCAGCGATGCTCTTGGTTGCACCATCTGCTTATGCAAAGCAAGCGGCAATCGACCTTGATAATCTGACAGCAGCCAAAGCTGCCGCAGATTTTTGCGCTGGCAAAGTCACGAGTGAGGCAATGGTCACCGCAGCGTTGAGCCGAGCCAAGGCGCTTTCCGAACTCAATGCATTTATCACGCTCGATGACAACGGCGCGCTCGCTGCCGCTAAGCAAGCTGATGCAGCAAGAAAAAGTGGTGCAGGCTGCAGACCTCTGGAGGGTGTGCCGATCGTCATTAAAGACAATATTGAAGTCGCTGGTCTGCCGAATACGGCCGGGACGAAGGCACTGTTGAAGTATGTTCCGAAGAAAGATGCCCCGATTGTGGCCAAGCTTCGCGCAGCGGGTGCCATCATTATCGGCAAGACCAATATGCATGAATTGGCATTCGGCGTGTCGGGCTTTAATCCAAGCTTCTCAAGGAGCTCTGCGGCTGGCGTGCGAAACGCTTACGACAGCACAAAGATTGCGGGTGGCTCTTCTTCTGGAACTGCTGCTGCGGTCTCCGCGCGAATTGCTCCTGCAGGTCTCGGTACCGATACGGGTGGCTCAGTGCGTGTTCCTTGTGCATTGAATGGCTGTTCATCGCTACGACCCACCGTTGGTCGGTACTCGCAAGCCGGGATTGCGCCGATATCTCGTACGCGTGACACCGCAGGCCCTATGGCCGCCAGCATGAGGGACGTCGAACTTCTCGACCGCGTCATTACCGGCGACTCTGCCACCCGCGCAGCCGATTTGAAAAAACTTCGTGTCGGCGTATTTGCGCCTACGCTTGCTAATCTGGATGCGGATACCAAAGCCGCATTTGAAATGGCTTTGCAAAAAATGAAGCAGGCTGGGGTCACCATCGTCGACGTCGACATTCCCGGGCTGTTAGAGCTAAATGGGCAAATCGGCTTCCCGGTTGCGCTTTATGAAGGTTACGACGATATGGTGGCCTATCTGAACAAGAGTGGCTCAGGTATCACGATTACTGATATTGCCAAGGAAATCACCAGCCCTGATGTTAAAGGCACCTATGACGGTCTGGTCATCCCACGTAAACTTCCTGGACCAGACAACACCCTCGTAGATGCGAAGCCTGCCTATGATGCAGCCATGAGTAACAGCCGGCCTGCACTCATCAAGCTGTACCAATCGACCTTTAGCACTAACAAAATTGATGCGCTGGTTTTCCCGACAGTGACTAAAGTTGCGATGGACGCCGTACCCGAATCAAGCAGCCTGGGTAATTTCTTAGCCTATATTCAAAACACGGATCCGGGCAGCAATGCAGGTATCCCGGGTTTGCAGGTTCCTATTGCACTCGGTGCCTCAAGCAATCTACCTGTGGGAATTGAATTGGACGGTCCAGCTGGTAGCGATCGAAAATTGATCAGCATTGGGCTGGCGTTGGAGAACTTGTTTGGGCGCTTGCCACCACCCGCCAAACGTTAAATAGTTAATGGGCTTTACCGAGCGCGGCGGCCATGCCGCTGCGCCGGTTCAGACCTAGCTTGGCAAAAATTCGTTTTAAATAAGTCCGTACAGTCGAAAGCTCAACAGCGAGACGTATCGCGATCTCTTTATCGGTAAGACCCTCAATCACCAATTGCGCAACTGCTCTTTCACGCGCCGACAGCGATGAGGGATACGTTGAATCCAGCTGGGCAGAGGCAATGGCATCCGAGTTATGCCGCAGCGCCTTGGTAAATGCTGGCTCGATCAAATTCAAGAGATCCAGCGTGTGACGATCAAAGTTTGCCCTGCCTCGCCGACGCCAAATTCGTAAATCGCCAATATTGCGGCTATCGACATAGCTATAGACATTCACACCCCAATGCAGCCCATCCCGCGCTAAAAAGTCATTGAAAAACTCGGTTTGCATCAGCTCTCGCTGTGGCATGACCTGCGTCACCAAGGTGGGCACTCTGCGCCGCTGCAAATGAAAGGTGATGGGATCGTGAAATTGATAATAGGCGTCGTAAGCACCAAGATTCGTTGGGTCCATATTGATGGAGACACCTTCAGTAAACTTGGCCTCTGAATCATCCCACACGAAGGAAGCGAAAAAATCTGCCTGCAGGATCTCCATCAAACAATAGCCCAACTGCTCACGCACATCAGCTGCAGACAGACCCTCGGCCAATAAGCCGAATGCCTTGGAAAGGAGCCTAGTCTCGCGTGCGCTTAGGTACATGAAAATTAGTCTAATGCGCCATGGCGACGATTGCAAAAGTTTATATATTAATAACAAGCATTCAAAGAACGAACCCATCACTTCGGGCACAATCCGGTTATGTCCCAACCAAACAGCTACAACCGTATCGCTCTTGCCGCGTGCTTCGGCACCTTTATCGAGTGGTATGACTTTCTGACCTTTGCCACGCTCGCGGTTCACTTCGCCGCGCTGTTCTTTCCGGCAGATGATCCAGTCGCAGGTCTGCTCTATAGCCTGGCCGCCTTTGGTATTGGCATGGTGGTGAACCCACTCGGCGCTGCAGTGTTTGGCTCGTTCGGCGATCGCTACGGTCGCCGTACAGTGTTCATTGCAACCATCGGCATCATGGGCCTCGCGACGTTTTTGGTCGGCCTATTGCCTACCTTCGCGGACTGGGGCTGGTGGGCTACTGGTTTGCTGCTTCTGCTTCGAGTGATACAAGGCTTGGCAATGGGCGGAGAGATTGGCGGCGCTAATGTCCACCTCGCTGAGCATGCACCGCGCGACAAGCGTGGCGCTGCGACCAGTGTGCTGCAGTGGATGGGGGGCTTGGGTATTTTGGCCTCCACAGCGTAACTGATCATGCTGCAAACCTGGCTCAGCCCTGAAGAATTTACGAGCTGGGGTTGGCGTGTGCCATTTTTATTTTCGGCCATATTGCTACTGCTGAGCTTCAAAGCCAGATTAGCTTTGCTTGAATCACCCGTCTTCAGTGAATTAAAAGACACGGGCAACACCAGCCCCACCCCGCTGAGAGATTGCCTGCAAGATCCACCAACATTCAAGCGCATGTTGCTACTGTTCTTTGGTGTATCGGCGGGCGGCAGCGTTTTGTTTTTCAGTTCGCAGGTGTATTTGGCGGTCTACCTGAAAACCGTCGTGCATATGGATGCAGTCACCGTGGGTTGGCTTAGTGCAGCGAGCACGGTATGTCTATTCCCGCTCAAGTTTTTTCCGGGTGCTTTATCAGACCGATGGGGCAGACGACCGGTCGTTCTCTTTGGGCTTGCGCTGGGCGTTGTGTCGATTTTGCCGCTCTATACGGCCCTACCCTTTTTCGCCGATCAGTTGGCGCTGGTATTTCTACTACAGCTGATTCTGGTGAGTGCGGTGGTATTCGTCACCGGGCCGCAAACTGCTTTGCTGTCAGAGTTGTTTAATGCGCGTACACGGTACACCGCCGTGGGCTCACCGCACAGTCTCTCGGCGGGCTGGATCGGCGGCTTGTCGCCTTATATGGTGAACCTCATCGCCAGCAAATCAGGCCTCGCTTTGGTCGGCTTGATGTACCCGAACGCACTACTTCTGATGGCTTTGCTGGTTTGCTATTTCAAGTTACCGGAAACGCGCAGGAGCGATCTCAATAGGTAGTCGCTATTTTCCCAAAGCCTCGGCATAGAAAATTCTGGATCCCACGACTTACTCGCTCCAAAGCCGATTGAAACAAACAACGCCGCCGCATCAAGATCGCTAAATGTGTTTTGCCCGTATGGTTGGACATGCGCGGCGCATGTGTAGTGCTTGGGCGGCTTTTTCTTGTTCGATGTTATGCCGAATTTTATCCATGTCCAGCATGGAAATTTGCTGCATCAGATAACTGACCTTCTCTGTGTCATGGAAACCCTTTTCGAGATAGAGAATGATACGCTGCCTGAAGATTACTAAGGCGCTCTCATCTTCCAAACCGAATGTTCGCGCCAGTGCAGGTTCCTGCTTGACATTGCAATACGCCAGTACCGCAGAGGGAATCAGGCTGGCCAGAATTTGATCTTGCGTAATCTCGGTGTCGCTCAAGACAAAGCGCAAGATCAGCGTCTCGCTGGTATCGACAATCGCTTCAAAGTTAGTTGAGTTGACTTCGGAAGAACTCATGAAATTCGAAATGAATTAGCGTAGGGTGGTGCTGAATAAGCCAACGCCGGACAGAGGGACGCCTGCTCATTCAACGCGATCGCTGAACCCGATAACTGAATCCGATCACTGAGCCTAATCACTTAGCGGTTTCTATCGCGTCGCTGATCTATTTCAATCGGAATTGCGCGCTTCGCTCGGACTGACGATTGAAAGATTGCAGCGCCTACGCCAACACAAACAATCAGGCACAGAAAAACTGCAGGGGACTCGAGCAATGTATGGGTATGGTCGTAGGAAGCACCGTGTGCCATTGCAAACCCAGACCCCAAAACCCCGCACAGAGCGACCATAACTTTTTTATAATTCAACGCGAATCCCCTCAATAAACGTGTTGCGAATCCCGCTACCCACTTGCTACGCCAGCGAGGACGCTGAATACCAAGAAGACATCGGTCAAAAAGATAATGTCAGGACGTTAAGCACAGCATGAAATGACCTGCAAATTCGAATTTACTTCTGACGCCAAGACAAGGCAAGCAGTTTTATCTTCTTGCTTTTTCGTCAGCGATTAGCAACCAGCGCTCGCTAATCAGCGTTTGGCGCACGCAGTTGCAGACTCAAGCGGCGTGCGATCAAACTGGTCTCTTGCCAGCCGAGGTGCTGGTAGTAATCAAGAGCCGGTTGATTGTCCAAGTCTGCCAATAATTGTGCGCGCGTGGCGCCATGCTCGCTGGCCCACGCCAGCACGGCCTGCAGCACCTGACGGCCAACCCCGCGCCTGCGCCAGGCCTGATGCACCACCATGTCCTCGATCCATGCCGAGTGCGCACCTTCTGCCGTTGAAAACACTAACTGCGCCGAGCACATGGCGATCGCTTCTCCTTGCGCCGAACGAGCCACCATGATGCAGGCATTCGGGCTGGCCAACACCCCTGCCAAACCGCGTATTTGGCGCTCAGTGTCAGGCTTGAAATCCTGCTCAATGCTAAACAGTGCAGCGAGTAACCCGACCAATGCCGGAATATCGGCGCTGCTGGCCTGCTCGATCACTACGCCGCCGTCACTCACTCGCGCCCCCTGCCATAGATGATGATTGCCAAAAACAGGGTCGGCGTCTCGCTCAGCACCTCGGGGCCATGTGGTACGTCGCCCCGAAACGTGAGCGTATCGCCGGGACCCATCTCGTAGGTCTCATTGCCGTGGCGGTAGGTCATGCGTCCCTGCAGCATGTAAATCAGCTCCGTGCCCGGGTGCTGAAAGGTCGGAAACACCTCGGAGGCATCATCGAGGCTGATCAGAAAAGGCTCGAACAGTTTTTCCGGGCCTTGGTCGTAGGCCAGCAAGCGGTAGGTGTGGCCGGAGCGGGTGCCGCGCCGCACCACCTCCATACCCTCACCGGCGCGCACTAGCTGCGCGTTACCCTCGATCACATCCACATCGCGAAACAGGGCCGAGAGCGAAATCCCGAGTGAGCGCGCCAATCTGTGCAAGGTATCCAGGCTGGTAGCGCACTGCCCGTTCTCAATCTTGGACAGCATCCCGCGAGAAATGCCCGCCAGCGTCGATACCTCGGCAATCGTCAGCCCGTGGGCCAGCCGCTTCTCGCGCAGCGCGGCGCCGAGGTAGCGCGCTATCGCCAAACCCTCGCCACCAACCGCCTCTTCATTGGCGGCGGGCGCCGCCGGGGGTGCTGAACGCCTATTGACCATGATTTCCCAATTTATGCAGTTGACCCACCGGAAAAAGTGAGCTATAAGAATAATTGTTTATTGTGAAGAAACAAAGCCCCGCTGTCAAAGTGGAGCGCAACTAACCCAAAAGATACTTTCTTTATGCCCTTGCGACTGCTTAGATTTGGCCTCAGCCGCTCGCACCCCGAGCCGAGGATGTTCTCCACGCCCACCGACCTTCAGTCGGAGTACGACGTGGTCATTATCGGTGCCGGCGGGCACGGACTCGCCGCTGCCTACTATCTGGCGCGCGACCACGGCATCAAGCGTGTCGCAGTGCTGGAAAAAGGCTATATCGGTGGCGGTAACACCGGGCGCAACACCACCATCATCCGCTCTAACTACCTGACGCCCGAGGGCGTGAAGTTTTACGACGCCTCGGTACAACTGTGGCAGGACCTGGCGGAAGACTTCGATCTGAACCTGTTTTATTCGACTCGCGGCCACTTCACCCTGGCGCACACGGACTCAGCGGTACGCACCATGCGCTGGCGCGCCGAGGTAAATAAACACTACGGCGTGGAATCCGAGTTGGTCGGGCCGGATTTCATCAAGCGTGCCTGCCCGTCGATCGACATCACCTGCGGTGGCCATGCGCCGATACTCGGTGCGCTCTATCACGCGCCCGGCGCGATCGCGCGGCACGATGCAGTGGCCTGGGGCTATGGCCGCGGCGCCTGCAATCGCGGTGTTGAAATTCACCAGCAGACCGCGGTAACTGGCATTGACGTGGTGGGTGGCAAAGTGGTCGGCGTCCAAACAACGCGCGGCCCCATCAAGACCAGCAAGGTGCTATGTGCGGTGGCCGGTTTTACGCCGCGTGTGACTGATATGGTCGGCATCCGCACCCCGCTCTACATTCACCCATTGCAAGCCATGGTGAGCGAGCCGATGAAGCCGTGGCTGGATCAGATTTTTGTCTCGGGCAGCTTGCATATTTATATCAGCCAGAGCGCGCGCGGCGAATTGGTGATGGGCGCTTCACTCGACCCCTATGAGGTGCATTCAACGCGCTCGACGCTCGACTTCACCGAAACCTTGTCGGCACATATGCTCGACATGTTCCCCTTCCTGTCGCATGTGAAAGTGAACCGTCAATGGTCAGGCATGGCCGACATGACCCCTGACTTCGCGCCACTGATGGGCAAAACCGAGGTTGAAGGTTTTTATCTGGATGCTGGCTGGGGCACTTGGGGCTTCAAAGCTACCCCAGTGTGCGGCAAGACCATGGCATGGACGGTTGCCAACGATAAGCCGCATGAATTGATCACCGGATTTTCTTTGGATCGCTTCCGCAATTATTCGCTGACCGGCGAAAAAGGCGCAGCGAGCGTGGGGCACTGATATGAAACTAATGCCCTGCCCTGTCAACGGTCCGCGCGCGATCGCCGAGTTTATTTATTGGGGCGAGGTGCGCGTCAGCCCCGACCAAAATACCTGCACTGATGATGAATGGGCTGATTACGTGTTCAATCGCAATGGAGCGCCCGGCATAAAGCGCGAGTGGTGGTGCCACACCCCATCGAATACCTGGTTTATCGCCGAGCGGGATACTGCCGCCGACCGCGTGTTGCGAACCTGGTTACCGGGAGCTGAGCCATGAGCCGCTTGCCCGTCATGCCAGATGAGTGGATCAACCGCTCGCAAACTGTAAAGATTCGCTTCGAGGGCCGTGAGTATGTCGCCTTCGAGGGTGATGCTATCAGCAGCGCGCTATGGGCCGCGGGTACCCGCACACTTGGTCGCAGTTTCAAGTACCACCGGCCGCGCGGCATTTTGTCGATGGCGAATCATGATGTCAACGTCATGGTGCAGGACGGACAACGCCTGAATGTACGCGGCGATGTCATACCGGTGCGCGCAGGTATGGATCTATCTGCAGTAAATACGTGGGGTGGCGTACAGAGTGATCGCGTACGCTTCCTGGATAAGCTTTCAGCGTTTTTACCGGTTGGCTTCTACTACAAGGCGTTTCACAACAAGCGCTTGTTCCCGCTGTGGGAGCGCATGTTCCGCAATATCACCGGCCTCGGTCGCCTGGATCTGAATACGCCGCATATCAGAACTGCGAAGCGCTATGACTTCTGCGATGTGCTCATCATTGGTGCCGGACCCTCTGGTCTGAGTGCGGCATTAGCCGCTGCTGACGCCGGCGCTAGCGTAGTGCTGGTGGATGAAAATGCACACGCTGGTGGATCGGGCATGTACCAACTTGGCGCAGACAACACACGGCGCGATCAGACCCATGCATTGCTACAAAGGGCGCGCCAGCATGCGCAGATTCGAATTCTCGAGTCGACCACCGCATCGGGCTGGTATGCCGATCAGTGGATACCACTAACCGATGCCGACAAGATGGTGAAGCTGCGCGCCAAAGCCACTATCGTCGCCGGCGGTGCCTACGAGCAGCCGACCGTATTCCGTAACAATGACTTGCCGGGTGTAATGCTTGGCTCGGCCATGCAGCGCCTGATTTACCGCTACGCGGTTCAGCCAGCGCGACGCGTGGTGATTACTGCAGCGAATGAAGATGGCTACCGGCTGGCGCTGGATCTGTTGGCAGCTGGTGTACAAGTGCTGGCAATTGCCGACTTGCGTGACAACGTACCTGCCTCGGCTACGGTCAATGCAGTACGCGAGCGCGGCGTTGAGTGTCTGCTGGGTAGCGGCGTGTATGAAGCACACGCGGATAGTCACGGTGAACTTGGCGCCGTCACGATATGCCGTTTACGCAACGGGGTTGCGGACACCGCGACTGCGCTTCGTTTTGATTGCGATGGCGTAGCGATGAGTACCGGCTGGGCACCTGCCGCCAACTTGCTGTACCAGAGCGGCGCCAAGATGCGCTTCGATGAACGTACACAGCAATTCGTACCCGCCAACCTGCCCGAAGGCGTGTATGCCTGCGGACGTGTGAATGGTGTTTATGGTTTTGACGCGCGGATCGCCGATGGCGCACGCGCAGGTACTTCAGCCGCCTCATTCGCACTGGGTGTACCGCTGACCATACCGGCAGTACCAAATGACGATAGTGTGCCAAGTTATCCGTGGCCTGTGGTCGAGCATGCACAAGCTAAAAACTTCGTCGACTTTGATGAAGATTTGCAGCTGAAAGATTTTGCGAATGCGGTGCAGGAAGGTTACGACAACATCGAGCTGCTGAAGCGCTACTCGACCGTTGGCATGGGCCCGAGTCAGGGCAAGCATTCGAACATGACTGCGCTGCGCATTCTGGCGCGCCTGCTTGGCAAGTCACCTGAGCAAGTGGGCACCACCACCGCGCGACCGTTTTTCCATCCAGTGCCGATGTCGCATCTGGCTGGTCGCGGTTTCCATCCACAAAGACATAGCCCATTGCATGGCCGTCACGCAGGCTGGGGTGCGGTGTTCATGCCGGCTGGCGTGTGGGAACGACCGGAGTATTACGCGCAACAGGGTAAATCACGCACTGACTGCATTCATGACGAAGTGCGTCGTGTGCGCAGCAAGGTCGCGCTGATTGATGTGGGTACGCTCGGCAAAATCGAGGTGCGTGGGCCGCAAGCTGCCGAGTTCTTGAACCGTGTATACACCGCGCGCATTGATCTGCTGAAGGTCGGTGGTACTCGCTACGCGATCATGTGCGATGAATCGGGCGTCGTAACTGACGAAGGCGTGATCGCCCATATCGAACAAAATGTTTACTACTTCACCACCACCACCTCGGGTGCTGCCAACGTATACCGCGAAATGTCGCGTCTGAATGCGGAGTGGGGTCTGCAATGCGGCATCATCAATCTCACCGGATCTTATGCTTCAGTCAACTTGGCCGGCCCGGATTCACGTGCGGTGCTTGGTCCGCTGTGTGATGTTGATCTGTCGTCAGCGGCGTTCCCTTACCTCGCGGTACGCCAAGGAATCATCGCTGGTATCCCTGCACGCATCATGCGAGTCGGTTTCGTCGGTGAGTGGGGCTATGAAATTCATGTACCCGCCGAGTACGGCGCAACGCTGTGGGATGTACTGATGGAAGCCGGTAAGCCCTATGGCATTGGCCCGTTTGGGGTTGAGGCACAGCGTTTGCTGCGACTGGAAAAGGGTCACCTGATCGTCAGTCAGGATACCGATGGTCTGACACATCCGTTTGAAGTCTCGATGGAGTGGGCGGTGAAGATGGATAAGCCCTTCTTCATCGGTCAGCGCTCACTGAAAATCGTGCGCGAGCTGCCGCTCAAACGAAAGCTGGCGGGCTTTCAACTACCCGCAACGCATACCGGCGCAGTGCCGAGCGAGTGTCATCTGATTATTCAAAACGGCGAGATCGTCGGTCGTGTCACCAGCTGCTACTGGAGTCCGAACCTCGGCCATCACATTGGTCTGGCGTTCTTGCCACCGCAGATGTGCGATGTCGGCACACGCTTCCAGATTCGCCTCAGCGACGGCAGTATGGTGAGCGCCGAGGTCTGCGCAACACCGTTCTTTGATCCCGAGAACCTGCGCCAGAAGGAGACCGCATGAGCACCCCGGCCCGCGTCAGCCCCCTCGCCGATGTGCAGTCTGCACACGCCGCGCGCTGGACCGAGATAGAACATATGCGTGTAGTCGCCGCGTTCTCCAATGAACAAGCGAATGCACTGAATGCGGTCGCACTGGGCGACCTCAGCCATCGCCCACGTACTGGCGTGAAGGGCCCGGGTGCTGCTGCCGCACTGAATGCAGCGGGCATCAGCACACCGACTCAGCCAAACCGCTGGTGTCGTAGCGAAGGGGCATTCATCGCGCGCCTCGGCCTGACCGAGTACCTGATCGAAGCAGATCAGTCGAATACTGCAGTGTCGCGCGTATTGGCACTGCCAAATGCGCCCGATGTCTATCCGGTACCGCACTACGATGCTGCGCTGATCGTCATGGGTCCGAAGGCGATCGATCTGTTCCGCCAAACCTGCTCGGTCGATATGGCGACACTCGATCCGAATGATGGTGCGCTCGTACTCACCTCGGTGGTGGGCGTTGGCGCCACCGTCGCTGCGCTGCAGACACCGGCAGGTATTGCCTACCAAGTTTGGCTGGACGGCACCTACGCTAGCTATATGTGGGAAACGCTGTGCGAAATCGCGCATGACATGGGAGGTGGTCCGATCGGATTTGATGCGTTGTCACGAGTCGGGCTCTGAGCAACCAGCAATAAAGAGGTCCACGTACAAGGGCCACACGAAAGGGGAGATGATGAAACCAACAGAGGCGAAGAAATATCTAAAAGAACACGGCGTCAAATATATATTGGCGCAGTTCGTCGATGTGCATGGCGCTGCTAAGGCGAAGTCGGTGCCGGTGGAGCACTATGACACCGTGATCACTGATGGCGCTGGCTTCGCCGGTTTCGCGTTAGCGGGTATGGGCATGAAACCCAACGCGGATGGCGACTTCATGGCGGTGGGTGACCCGAGTACGCTGAGTGTGGTGCCGTGGCAGCCGGGCTATGCACGCATGGCCTCTGATGGTCATGTGCATGGCGAACCCTGGCCTCATTGCTCGCGCGTTGTACTGAAGTCGCAGCTGGAGCGCATGGAAGCCAAGGGATGGATTTTTTACACCGGGATGGAACCCGAGTTTTCGCTTCTGAGAAAAGTCGAAGGTCGCCTGGTACCGAGTGAAGCCTCCGACACACTAGCCAAGCCCTGCTACGACTACAAAGGCTTGTCGCGCTCACGCGCGTTTCTGGAGCGATTGGCAGAGTCGCTGCGCGCAGTGGGTATCGATGTTTATCAGATCGATCATGAAGATGCCAATGGCCAGTTCGAGATTAACTACACCTACACCGATGCACTAACCTCTTGCGATCATTACACCTTCTTCAAAATGGGCGCGGCTGAGATCGCGGCCGAGATGGGACTGATTTGCTCGTTCATGCCTAAGCCCTTCAGTAATCGTCCGGGTAATGGCTTGCACATGCACATGAGCATCGGCAACGGCAAGAAAAACCTGTTTGAAGATAAATCCGACAAGCGTGGGCTCGATCTCTCTACCCTCGCCTATCACTTTGCGGGTGGTTTGCTGGCGCATGCCTCGGCACTGGCAGCGGTGTGCTGCCCGACGGTAAACAGCTACAAGCGTTTGGTCGTGGGTCGCTCACTGACGGGTGCTACTTGGGCACCGGCCTATATCTGCTACGGCAACAACAACCGCTCCGGCATGATCCGTGGGCCGGGTGGTCGTCTTGAATTGCGTCTGCCGGATGGTTCTGCCAACCCGTATCTCGCCACCGCTGCAGTGATCGCGGCGGGCCTGGATGGTATCGAACGCAAACTGGATCCGGGTGAGCCGGTGGTCGACAGCCTGTACGAGATGAGCCCGGCACAACTACGTAAGCAAGGCATACGACTGCTGCCACAGAACTTGAACGAAGCGCTCGATGCTCTCGAGAAGGACGAAGTTATCAAGGGCGCGCTCGGACCGCTGGCAAATGACTTCCTTGAGCTAAAACGCATGGAATGGGTGGAGTACATGCGTCATGTGTCGGACTGGGAAGTGGATCAGTACCTCCAGTTCTTCTGAACTGGGCCAAGGAGAAAACATCATGTGTGGAATCGTGGGACTGCTGGTGAAGAAACCAGCACTCAGAGAACAACTCGGCAAATTGATGGTGCCTATGCTGATCGGCATGACCGATCGCGGCCCGGACTCTGCCGGCTTGGCCGTATTTGCCGATCCGCTGAAAGGCACGGCGCGCAAGCTCAGTTTGTATTCGGGTATGACCGAGGCCGGTGCCGA
Source organism: Oxalobacteraceae bacterium (assembly GCA_021299035.1). GTDB lineage: Bacteria > Pseudomonadota > Gammaproteobacteria > Burkholderiales > Burkholderiaceae_D > Pernthalerella > Pernthalerella lacunae. Next base: position 26,238 of record JAJTGD010000002.1, read on the forward strand.
CTTCGATTGGCATGGCTTGACGCACGGAATGAAAGAGCATCTCGGTGTGCCATCGAAAATCGATATCAAGCATAACCATGCTGTGCTGACTTTCGAGGTATCGCCCGACATCGTCAAGAAATGGCTGCACGAGCATTACCCGCTGCTGCATATTCTCTCGACGGGTCAGACCATTGATCTGTACAAGGATATCGGCACGCCGTCGATGGTGGCGAGCCGCTACGACTTCGCTTCACTCACCGGTTCGCATCTAGTCGGCCATACCCGTATGGCGACCGAGTCGGCAGTGACACCAGATCGTGCGCACCCCTTCACTGCGGGGGAAGACTTCTGCTTGGTACACAACGGCTCACTGTCGAACCCGTATGGATTGCGTCGCAAGCTAGAGCCGCACGGCATCCACTTCGATACTGACAACGACACCGAAGCGGCTTGTCGTTTTCTGGAGTGGCGTTTGCGGGAAGGCGATGATCTCGAGGCTGCACTACACGCCGGCTTCGAAGAGCTGGATGGTTTCTTTACCTTCTTGATGGGTACCCCTGACAAGCTGGCACTGATTCGCGATCCGTTCGCTTGCAAACCAGCAGTCGTCGCTGAGACCGATGACTATGTCGCTATCGCTAGTGAGTTCCGCTCGTTGGCGCATCTGCCTGATGTAAAAAACGCCAAAGTATTCGAGCCAGCGCCGGAGGAGATGTACGTATGGAACGCGTAAGCTTCGACCTCGCCAGTACACCACTGCGCGAGGTGAATCAATTTCTGCATAAGCAATTGCAAGCCGATGACCAACGTCATTTCGAGGTGCTAAACCCGGATGGCGCGCACAGCATCGCAGTCGGGCTTGATCAACCCGTCACGGTTGAGATTCATGGCCATGCGGGCTACTACGCTGCCGGCATGAACAAGAAAGCGACTGTCATCGTGCACGGCAGTGCCGGTACCGGCGTCGCTGAAAACATGATGAGCGGTCGTGTGCATGTGAAAGGTTTTGCCTCGAATGGTGCCGGTGCTACTTCGCATGGCGGTCTGCTGGTGATTGATGGCGACGCAGGTCTGCGCTGCGGTATCTCGCTCAAAGGCGGCGACATCGTAGTCGGTGGTTCTGTCGGCAGCTTCTCTGGCTTCATGGCGCAAGCTGGTCGCATGGTGATTTGCGGTAACGCCGGTGATGCACTCGGTGACTCGCTGTACGAAGCGGTGATCTATCTACGCGGCGAAGCCAAATCGCTCGGTGCCGATGCACGCTTTGAACCAATGACCGACGAGGACCGCGCGGTGGTAGCTGAGTTATTGCGCGAAGCGGGCTTGCAACATGACCCGGCCTCGTTCAAGCGAGTTGCCTCTGCGCGCAGCCTCTATCACTGGAACGCCGACGCTAATCAGGAATATTAAGCCGCACGCCGGCAGGAAGAACATCATGGATATGAAACCCGTTCAATTCAAGCGTCGCTCAACCGAGGAATCGGCTGGCTTCGACCGCAGCGTGATCGACTACATCCAAAACGCTGCAGCGCATGGCTTGTATGAAATCCGTGGCCTAGGTGCCAAGCGCCGCGTGCCGCATTTTGATGATCTGCTGTTCTTAGCGGGTTCGCTGTCGCGCTATCCACTGGAAGGCTATCGCGAAAAATGTTCTACCAAAACCATCCTTGGTACTCGCTTTGCGAAGAAACCCGTCGAGCTTGATATTCCCATCACTATCGCTGGCATGAGCTTCGGCGCATTGTCGGCGAATGTGAAAGAAGCTCTGGGTCGCGCCGCGACCGAGATGGGCACTAGCACCACGACCGGTGACGGTGGCATGACGCAAGAAGAGCGCGGCTCTTCCAAAACGCTGGTGTACCAGTGCCTGCCCTCACGCTACGGCTTCAACCCGGATGATTTGCGCAAGGCAGATGCGATTGAAGTCGTGATCGGCCAAGGCGCTAAACCTGGCGGTGGCGGGATGCTGCTCGGGCAGAAAGTAAATCCGCGCGTGGCAAGTATGCGCACCCTGCCGCAAGGTGTCGATCAGCGTTCAGCGTGTCGTCACCCCGACTGGACAGGCCCTGATGATCTGGCGATCAAGATTCTTGAGCTACGCGAGATGACCGACTGGGAAAAACCAGTGTATGTGAAAGTCGGCGCTACCCGTACCTTCCATGACGTGAAGCTGGCAGTACATTCAGGCGCTGACGTGGTGGTGGTGGATGGTATGCAAGGCGGCACCGCTGCTACCCAAACCTGCTTCATCGAGCACGTCGGCATCCCGACGCTGGCCGCGGTGCGGCAAGCGGTCGAGGCGCTGGAAGATCTGAATATGAAAGGCACGGTGCAACTGATTGTTTCCGGTGGCATCCGCACCGGCGCCGATGTTGCCAAGGCACTGGCGATGGGCGCAGACGCTGTCGCGATTGGTCAGGGTGTGCTGTTTGCGCTCGGCTGTAACTCGGAAACCTATGTGCGTGATGGTCAGCACCATTCGGCGCTGGATGCCTATGACGCAATCGGCACCGCGCCCGGCTATTGCCATCATTGCCATACCGGCAAGTGCCCGGTGGGCGTGACCACCCAAGACGCGGAACTCGAGCAGCGACTGGAACCCGCCGTCGGTGCCAAGCGCGTGCGTAACTACCTCAAGACCCTGAACATGGAGCTGACTACCATCGCGCGCGCCTGCGGCAAGCAGAACGTGCACCACCTGGAGCGTGAAGATCTGGTTGCGCTCACCCTTGAGGCGGCTGCGATGGCGGGGATCCCGCTGGCTGGAACCAACTGGGTGCCGGGCCGATAAATCGTTTCCCAACACGAGTCGGCTGGTCTATTATTTCCCTAGATAAACATTTACCGGACTGACCACAGTCCACGAAAGGAGGTTGGCAGCGTCATCGGCAAATGCCTCGTAGAAGGCTGGCCGCGTTCTATGCATGCCTGAAAAAACCTAAGAACCATCTGGAGGAGAAGCAGATGAATCAACGCAATCAATCGTCACTCGACCCCGAGATGCAGCAGAGGGCCGAGGCCATGTACTCCCGCGACAAGTGGAGCGCACTGCTCATACTCGCCGTGTTGTGGGCCAGTCTTATTTATACCTATATCGCGGTACCGCACGGCTTTCTCAGCTCACCGATTGGCGTGGTGCTGCTGATTGCCGGCGTATTGCTGCTGGTGTTCAACACCAGCTCAGTATTCGCGATGCTGGCGCATTACCGAGAAGACCGTGATCACATCTACGGTCAAGACCTTCGCAACCTCGACCTGAACCGCCAACGCCTGCGCGAGCTTGCGCTGCGCCCGGCGCATGTCGACACTGATCCGGGAGCGCCATGATGAATAAGCCCTATGAACCGCCGGTGCAAAGTGGTGCCGGCCAAATGTTCGACAGCTTGGTGGTGCTAGTACTGGTGTATGCCAGTCTGCTGGCTCCGCTGCTGTTCAAAGCAGCTGCCGAACCACCGAAGGCCGAAGACAAAGCGGCACCGACTTGGGAATCGCTGAACCAAACCCCGGCCATGGTCGAGCAGTGGGAGAAGTTAGGGGTCAACGTTGAAGCTGCGGCGCCAATGATCACCAATCGCTTTGACTACACCATCGAACCGATCAGCTTGCTGCTCACCATTGCGGTGATCGTCGGCTACTTTGTGTTCATGCTGCGTGTCTCCGAAAAAGAGTATCGCGAAGTGATTCGCGAGCGCTTTGACGAATCAGAAGGAGGTTGAGATGAATTTCTGGACAGCTTTAGAGTATGCAGCGTGGATCATCTCAATCGTGCTGTTTGGATGGATGCTGGCTGATGCGCGCTTTACTAGCTCGCAATACGGCGAAGACTTCCTGACAAGCTCGCGCGAAGGCGAAGAAGAATAAGGAGACGAGCATGACAGCGCAAAGTATCGCGGCCTCGGCGCCGCAAAAAAATTCGCTACTGAAGGTGCTCGGGCCTATCCATGTATGGGCACTCGGTGTCGGCATCGTGTTGGTGGGCGAGTACATGGGATGGAACTTCTCGGTCGGTAAAGGCGGTGCCTACGGCTCGCTGATTGCCTGCTGGATCATCGGCCTGCTCTACACCTGCGTCGCGATGATCGATTCGGAAGTTACCTCCACCGTGGCAGCGGCAGGCGGGCAGTACACCCAAGCCAAGCATATTGTCGGACCGCTGATGGCATTCAACGTGGGGCTGTATCTGGTGATGGCCTACACCATGCTGGAGGCATCCGACGCGATTGTGGTGGGTGATCTGATCAAGACCATCGCGCTGCAGTATGGCGCCGAGGTTGATACCAAGCCTTTCGTGGTGCTCACCATTGCCGTGCTGGCTTGGCTCAACTATCGCGGTGTGTTCATGACACTTACCGTGAATTTCGTGATCACCGCATTTGCCTTTATCGCGATCATTGTGCTGTTCTTCGCGGTCGAGGGTGTTGGCACCGGTGGCTCGATTCTGCGTCATCGCGAGATGCTGACCGATCTACCCTATGGCTGGATCGGGGTGCTGGCGGCGTTGCAATTCGGGATGTGGTACTACCTCGGCATTGAAGGCACCTGTCAGGCCGCCGAAGAAGTGCGCTCACCGGGTCGCTCGATACCACTCGGCACCATGGGTGGCATGATCACCTTGCTGATTGCCGCTACCCTCACCTGGTACATCTGCGCCGGACTGATGCCTTGGGAATACCTTGGACAAGCCATCACGCCGATGTATGACGCAGCTCGCCTGACCGGCATTCTCGAGCTGGAGGTGATTCTGTTCGTCGGCACCATCTTCGCGGCAGTAGCCTCGGCGAATGGCTGTATCAACGATGCGTCGCGAGCCTGGTTCTCAATGTCACGTGATCGTTACATGCCGCAGTGGTTCGGTGCGGTGCATCCACGTTATCGCACACCCTATCGAGCTATCTTGTTCCTGATTCCGATTGCGGTGTCGTTTGCCTTTACCGGATTGCTCGACCAGGTGATCACCTTCTCGATCTTGTCCGGCCTGCTGGGCTACACCTTCATGTCGTTCAACGTGGTCCGCTTCCGTCGCATGTGGCCGCTGGGTACGATCAACCGCGGTTATGTCCATCCGTTCCACCCCATCCCCTGCATTCTGCTTGGGCTGTTGTGCGCGGCGACGTATTTCGCGACCTACCTCGGCTATGGCGCCTCGCTGCTGTCGATCATGGCGTTCTACATCCTGATCTCGATTTGGTTCGTGGTGCGGCGCTATCAGTTCGTGCGACGCGGTGACCAGTTCACCATGCCGTGGCCGCGACCCAAAGGCTACTAAGGAGATCGGCTTGGGCGGAGAACTCACCGGCGGCGGCATCGCCGCCGGTGTCTTTTTTCTGATCGCTTGCTTGCTGTGGCAGCGGCGTGCGCAGCGTGGCTTTGCCGCGCGGCGGGCAGCGATTTTCGATGACTGTCGCGCACTCTTCGAGCAGTCCGGTCAGATTGATCCGGGTAGCGACTATCCACTACTTCAAGGCAAGTACAGCAACGCGAAAGTGCTGCTGCAACCGCTGCTGGACCACGTGGGCTACCGCAAAGTGCCATCGCTTTGGCTGGTGCTGACTGTCGATTCGCCCATGACGCTGGGCGGCAGTTTGGATGTGCTGTTCCGACCGGCAAATATAGAATTCTTTTCGCAGATAGAGCAACTCGCGCAGCGTATTCACCTTGGTGATGAATGGCCGTCTCACCACATGGCACGTGTCAGTCCAGCCGGGTGGCAAGCACCACTTTCGGCGATACACACGGCACTTGGTGATGCGATCGCCAGTCCTGACCTCAAAGAAATCGTGGTCACACCCCGTGGCGTTCGATTGGTAGTACGCGTGTGTGGCGTTGAGCGCGGTCACTATCTGGTGCTGCGCACGATGCTCACTGAAGTCGAACGAATTCCAAGTGAGTGGCTGGCTTACTGGCTTGATACCTTGCTGGCGGTTGCCGCAGCGGTGCGGGCGGATGTCGGAGAGACCGCGTAGATGTTCTCGCGTCCCTTGCACCCGCTACTGGTACTCGTCGTTGCTATCCTGCTGCCGGGTATGGGTCAGGTGCTCAACGGTATGCTAGTGCGCGCCTGGATCATGATTTTTTTCGCGCTGAGTCTGGGCGTTGTCACTTATCACCTCACCACGCCAGCGCACTCCTTCATCGGCAGACATGCCGGCGGCTTCTTTATCTACGCGATCATGGTGATGGATGCCTACTTGTGGGCACGCTATCGCTACGCGCGCTGGAAACAAGCCTGAGCCCCTTGCAAGACCTGGCGAGCACCATGCCGCACCATGTGTTTCGAAAGATGCAGTGATTCATGAAAAACGTCGCAAAACCAATCGCAATTATTCGTCAGTCGGCCGCTGATGGCCCCGCTTACTTCGCTACTTTTCTACAGCAGCTTGGCTTAGCTTATCGAGAAATTCGAACTGATCTCGGAGAGTCTGTCCCGGAGCATGCGGATCATTTTTCAGGTATTGCGTTGATGGGTGGGCCCATGAGTGTGAATGATCCCTTGCCTTGGATCCCCGCCTCGCTGGCACTCATTCGTGATGCGATTTCGAGAGATATTCCACTCATTGGTCATTGCTTGGGCGGGCAACTCATCAGCAAAGCGCTCGGCGGTGAGATCACGCGCAACCCAAACGGCAAAGAAATCGGATGGCATCGTATCGAGGTCACCGATCCTACCCTCGGTCGACAATGGCTGGGTACCGATGATGGTTGGGTTGGCTTCCACTGGCACGGTGAGACCTTCACCCTGCCCCCTGGTGCCCAGTGGCTGGCACGCAGCGAGGCGTGTACAAATCAGGCTTACGCGTTTGGTCCGCATATCGGGATGCAGTTTCACATCGAGATGGATGAAGCCACTATCTCGCACTGGTGCGAAGAAGGCGAGCCCGAGGTCAGTGCAGCGAGAAGCAAGCCCGATGTTCACCCGCATGTCATGACAACGCAGCAAATTGCGAAGGCAACGTCCGAGTATCTACCTGCTATGCGGGTGGTCGCCGATCATCTATATCGGCGCTGGGTACACAATCTGCGCGGTTAGAAGAACTTCAGGTAGCGGTTGTATTCTCAATCAACCCTAAACGGAATCATCCAAAATACCTGCGAATAGTTCGAGAAGACTATCGCGGCCGGTAGTAACTACTTATAGGTCGCTACCATCACCACCTTGCCCACCATTGATTGATACAGCTCCTCGGCGCTTAACTCATTGCGCTGCTCTTCACTCGTAGCGCTGATATTCAGCATCTTCGGCAAACGATCCACATGAATAGCGAAGTTCACATCTTCCGGCAGGAAGCCCTGATCGTCGCCGATTTTCTTGATGTCGAGTTTGCCGACCGTGATGCCGACTACGTTACCGCGCATATCAAACACTGGACCTCCGGAATTACCTTTATTCACCTTGGCTGTGATCTGGAAAGTACTAGCATCGTCTCTCAGACCGGTACGTTTTGACACTACGCCATTGGTGAGTGATGGCGATCCCTCCCCCAGTAGATACCAAAGCGGATATCCCATCACCACGACATTTCTACCTACTTGCGGCTTGACGAAGCTTGAACTCGGAATCGCACGATCGGCAGGCAGGGGTTTGGCAAGTTCCAACACGGCGATGTCATCAGTACTCGATGTAAACACTAGGCGCGCTTTGATGACTTCACCCAGCCCGGTGCGGATAGCAAACTCTTTACCGCCCTCAACCACATGGCGGTTAGTGACCACCTTACGACCAGCGTCGACAATAAATCCGCTTCCGCCGATGATGGTCACGCCCGACGGAAATGGAAAACGCTGGACCGCAATATTCGACTCGACATCCGGTATCAAAGGTTTCACGACCGGAACAGCTGGCTTCGCTTTACCAGTCTCAGGCCTTTTCTGTGCGATGGTCTCTGACGATTTTTTGTCTGGCGCTGGCTTCGCCTCTGCAGGCGGCTTCTCTGGCAGAGGTGCTACGGGGTTCGCGTCCAGCCAGGCTTTCATGACTGCGCCGCGATAACTGTCGCCTTGGTCGTTATAGAGATGTAGCGCTTTACTTCGCGCAGCTCTGGCCGCCGATAGATCACCTGTTTTTTGGTGCAACTCACCTAAAAAATCATGTGCGCTAGCAGCTGCGGGTTTGCGAGCAATAAAAGTAGATAGACGTCGCTTTGCTTTCTCGACGTCGCCTGTCAGTGCGTAAAACCGGGCGCTGGCGAGTGCAATGACGTCTGAATCGGGCTGTTTTTTGCTGGCTTGTTCGATACTGCTAATCGCTTCCTCCATCTTGCCCGTGCGGGCCATGATGAGAGCATGGATATAGAGCGGCTCGCCCGCTTCCTTATCGATACGATTAATGGAATCAGCGAAGCGCTTTGCTACCGCAAATTTTCCGAGCTTCAGCTCACATAGCGCGATACCGAGCTGTGCGTCGATGCTATCGAGCGAAAGTGAATCGGCCAGCTCGAAAAATGCCAAGGCCTTGGCCGGCTTGTCGATCGCCAGATAGATTTTTCCGGTCAGTAGATTGATCTTGGACTCGTCTTCATCCCTTGCAGTATAGTTTTTAAGAATGCCGACGGCCTCAGAATATCGGCCCGCGTCAACATACACACTTGCTGTTTGCAAGTCGTTCGCACGAACGCCAAGAAGCCAAGCACTGAGAAAAAAAATCCCTATCGCTGATAGGGATCGCTGCCATATGGATATACCCATACTCACTCAACCCTGAATTGAATCTCTTTCTCGGCCAAACGGTTCTGACTATCTTTTATCCGAAGCAGGATGCGATGCTTACCGGAAGGGACGTTGATATTAGCCAGCCTGAGTCCATTCGGTGTTTTTACTGCTTCTTTTAGCAAACGGTCAGTGATATCCATTTTCAGCGAGCCATATAGCGCCTGAAAACTCTTGAAATCAAGCGCTGCACCCTCCTGCGGCTTGAATATCACTTCCATCTTGAAGGGATTACGTACCACTTTGTCTGCGCCGTTTGCCTCAGGATCAATCAGCGTGATCTGCGGTGCGAGCGGATCAGCTGGCGCCGCAGCCGCATCAAGTACCGGCGGTGCTTTTTGCGAGCGAATCATTTCCTCTTTGGTCACTAGCTGTATCGCACTCGCCGGGAGTAAAACACTCATCGACGCAGCAACAACAAAGGATTTGATCAGGGTACTCATGGGTGACCTCAACGCTTACGCGCTGCCTCAATTTCTTGCTCAAGGTCTTGAAAGGCTTTGGACGCCCGTAGCTTGGTATCCAATACCTTACTCTTCTTGACCTGATCTGCTGCAACTTTATTCGCCTCGCCAATCGGCAATTTGAGCAGGACAAATGCCTTGTAGTTAGAACCCTCGGACATTAACTCGACCTTGTCTCTGACATAGCCGGCAACATTCTTGTCGATTGCAACAGTTTTTGTGGCGGAGCTGATCGCATCTTGCACGTCAAGATCAGCCGCAGTACCCGTCTGCTCAGCAAACTGTGTAATTTTGGTCGACACGACGCCACCGAGTCTGACGGCCAAATCTCGTCTCGCTACGCCCTCGGCAATATCGATTGCCAGTTGCATCCGCGGCGATACACCCTCACCCGTGGTGTAGATAGCATTTGCATCTTGTGGCGGACTGATAATCCATGCAGGTGCTTTAGCGATCGATTTCTCGACATTCTTGACAGCAGCAGTCTGCTTCTCGGCTTCCTGCTTCTGAACAAACTCTGGTGTACCTGGTTTCGGACTTGAGCAAGCAGACAGCAACATAGTACTGAGCGCCCCGATTAGCAAAAATATTTTTGTTTGCATGACATCCTCCCTTTAAAGTTTTCTTACCTTTTCTTGAATCAACTTCAATTCATCTTGACTTAACAGCGACTCCAGCCCCAGTGAGGCGAGCACATTCAGGCCATTTTCAGCGCTGGCTTTTTGATAGTTTGCAATAGCGATAATGATACTCCGACGAATCGTATCTGCTGCCTCTTCTTCATCACCGGCAAACGCTTGCGCCATACCCAGTTGCAGCAATGTGAATGCGTTCGCCGGATCAAGCGCCAAACTCTTTTGATAGGCCGCGACTGCCAACGGGTATTTACCCTGCTGAGCATAGGCAATACCAAGCCCGGAAAAATACACTGGCTTGGGAATGTCGGCGCCGGCAGCTCGCAATAGCGGTGGCAACGACTCCACAGGTTTATCCGCTTTCAAATAGGCGCGGCCTAACAAAAACTGATGATCCGGCTCATTCGGCGCAATCTCAGTCAGCTTTTTTGCATAAACAACGGCGAGTCCACTCTGGCCGGTCGCGAGTTTGGCTTTAGCCATCTCTGCATAACCGACCGAGTTTTGCGGCGCTTTGCTGATCAGTATCTCGGCAAGGATCTCGCGATCTTTGTAATTCGGCCAGTCCGGGCCGCTCAATTCTTTAACCAGCACATGCTCTGCCTCGACTACTGGCAGAGCTTCAATCTCGGATTTCAACTTTGCCAAGGGCGCGATCGCTGGTTTTTCGATGAACTGATTATCAGTTTGCGTGAGCTGACTGACTGATTCTTCGTTAAATTTCAGACCAGGAATCGCATGCACTAAGCGACGTGCAAGATCGTGGGTAGTACGGGTCACCTGTTCTTCGCGCAGATTGGAGCCAGCAGAGACGATGCTGCTAAGCGCTGATACGGGATTGAGAGGGACACCACCGTCACGTACTACAGCGATATGTTTGCCCTCCCAAATCGGCTTTTCTACTCCAACACGAAAAATCTTTAGCTGCGCACCGATTTTTACCTCTGAATAAACACCCCAAAAGCGGGAGCTCTTTTCCAGCACTTCACCCGCAACGACTGCATCACAGCCGGTAGCGGTACTGATTAACGCTGTGTTTTCCTTCACTGATAGTCTCTTATCAATGATCGCATCCACCTTCTGTATGGGAATCAAGCGCACCCCGGTCGGCGCCAGGTGCGAATGAATCGCTTTACGTACACTATCTGTTGGTGCGAGTGCCGGCTTTGCAGCAGTAAGAGGTAGCACTGCAATGCAGCGCGGTGGATCTTTCTTGATTGACTCACTCGATTGTGAAATAACGACGTCACCCAGATTATCAGCCAACGCCTCCTTCGCAGGGTCGCGCTCGACATAACGTGTTGCACAGCCTGATACTAATAGGCTGCCAAGCAGGAGCATACGGACGTTTCGCTTAATCACAAGTGCAATAGAAAAGTGTATCGATATATATGTTTGAATTTATTGCTTGGTCAATTGATAGCCCTTCTTGACTAACCGCCGCTCGGTGATTGGGATTTGCTGCAGCAAGGCCTTGAAGTCATCCAGGTTGTATTGGCTCATCCATCGTTGTGGCTTTTTAGTCGCCACTACGATCAAGTACTCATCATAAAATTTGCGTCTCCCGGTATAGCTGTCTGCCCAGCTGGCCACCAAGCTATAGGATTCTTTCAATGCTTTGCTGCGATTTTGGCGTAGCTGTACGGTCGATTGCGCCGGATCGTCTGTGTTGGGAATTACTCGCACCACCGAATGGCTATCATGGGGTAGCCAATTGAATACCGCGAAATAGCCAGGCTGAGATAATTCAATGTCCAAATTAAAGCGGTCGCCTACACGAAACACCGTTTGCCCAAAATCTGCGCGCAGCTGAAAATTGGGATCGGGTTTTTCTTTTGGTATGACGATCTCAACCTCGACATCTGCGATACACGCTGATGCACCCTCTCGCTCCTCAACCCTGGTATTTTCCTTGAGGGTTCGCCGGATCTCACCTTCAATTTGTGACCAGGTAATCTGGTTGAGATCGCAACCATAGTCCGATCGTTTGCCCGTCGCGCCCTGGCAGCTCAGCAATTCCTCTGATGAGATGAACTCGCCCATCACATTCGCCAGCGCCCGCGACCGGGCTTTAGCAATCGCCAGCTCACAGGCATCCTTGCGCGCGGTTTCAGGCCCAAACAAATACTCGGCACGCGCAGCACTAATCTCGGCCGCGGCAGGACCGAACGCGCAAAGCCCCGCCATCGCTAATGCAAGCAGCAAATAGCTCCGGCTTGGAACAAACATTAATCGGTTTGACTTCATGGGGTAGTGGTCCTGGCGGACTCCGCCAGCTCGCTTTTGCTATTTACTGATAACCAGTAAATCCATATTATGTGGGAAATTTTTCCACGTCAACGGTATTTCCGGTGTATGCTCGAAAAAAGTGTAAATACCTTTAACAAGCTGAGCGTGCATCTTGACGAACCCTGTCCTGCCTGCCGTTGAACACCTGCTTTACCCCTTGGCCAGATTACTGCTCGACCGCGGCATTGGCTTCGGGGCGCTGTCCGAAGTTGCCAAATTCGTCATGATCAAAGAGGCTGAGCGCCAGCTGCACGATACCCAAGGTGGCTCAGTCACCGATAGTCGTATTAGTATCGCCACCGGGATCCACCGCAAAGAAGTTAAACGGCTGCGCGCATTAGAGTCTCATGACACCGATTATTTCGGTGCCAGCCTTACCGCCCAAGTGGTCGCCAAATGGATAGGTGACCCTAAACTGCGTACCCGCCAAGGCCCTAAGCCCCTGCCCAAAAAGAAAAAAACTACGCGTGGCTTCGACTTTGAAGACCTGGTCCGCTCAATCAGCACCGATGTCCGCCCCAAAGCCGTGCTGGACGATATGCTGCTGCGCGGCCTGGCATCGATAGATGAGGACGGCTTAGTCGAGCTGCATCCGGATAATCTTGCCCTTAACCAGGGGCAGGAAGAGACCCTTCGCTACCTGAGCATGAATATTCACGATCATTTATCGACTGCAATCGGTAATTTGATTACACCAGAAAAAAAATCACTGGAGCGCTGCGTGCATTATCATGGGCTAAGCCATGCGGCGGTCGCGCAACTGCGAAAGATTTCAGAAAAACAAGCCATGCAAGCATTACTTGCCGTGAACAAAGCTGCACAAGCACTGCTCGAGAAAGAGAACTCGCGTGGTGAACAACGAATGAACTTTGGAGTATATTTTTTCAATGAACAGATCGATGCCGATTCAACTAACCTGCATCACATGCCGCCGTGGCGCAGGTAGATACTGGCGGGGGTATGGGCGGCACTGGCACTCATCGAGAATCAGATCTGATTAATCCTGCCGCCGGCAGCAATCCCGATTGCACTAAAGCTAATAGCATTGGTATCGTCGAAGTGAAGAACAAGACTACAGAGAAAATTTTGCGTAGAGACTACGCATGCCGCGGTCAAATGCTGGAGTCAAGTAGCTCCGAAATTATGGAGCTTTACTTACGCACTGGTGAAAAAATAATCGTGCTAGAGAACAGCGCAGTGGTGGTGGAGTAGGTGGGCCGCTTCTGCTGACCAAGCTTACTTCTTTTTCAGCCACTCACCCGCTTTTTGGATATCAGTGCCTGCACCTGAGATAGCACCACCGATGGTGCCACAAGCAGTACAAGAAAAATGTATCGCAAAGATTATGAGAAGTTGTTTCATCGCTTCACCAAAGCTCTGTTCTCATCACCCAGTAACTGGGGCTCCTGTTCGCGGTTTCTGAGCGCGGCTTGGCGCGCGACATTTTCAACCAGATAGCGCTGCATTTCACCAAAGGTGATTTCACCGTTGCGATCGAGGTCTGCCACACCTTCCAACCCTTTCATCAGGTAATAGCTGAATAATCCGTGGCCTAACTCTGGGCTGGACCATGAGATTTGCTGTGCAGCGGAAGCACTCATCACAGAAAACTCGGGCGGGTAGCTGGACACCGACGATCGCAAACTGAGTGGTCGCGCATCAGGTAACAGCGCTTCGCCGGTGCGTGTCTGACCACTGTAACAACTATCAAAAAACAGCGTCGCAGATTTTGGTTGTGTCGCCGATATCATCGTGACCAGCTCTTGCTGGCTGATACCTGTTTTATCGATGAAGTCGCGGTCTGCGTTATGAGGCAACAGATACAGGGTTTTGCCATCATCGGAAGGCAAACCATGCCCGCTGTAAAAGACATAGACATCAGTGGTGCCACGATTCACGTTTCGACGTAACCATTGGCGAAATGCGCGGGTTATTTCAGTGGTGTCGGCACCAGTATCGGTCAGCAAACGTATTCGATTGGGTGCCACACCAAGAATATGGCGTGCGTATTCCGAAAATTTTCTAGCGTCGGTGTTTGCAAATCGTGCGGCGGGTAAATACTTGTAGGACTGTATGCCGATGACGATAGCAACGGCATCGCGTACGGGAGACGGCTTAACGCCACGTAGGCTAAGTGCTGAAGACGCATTAGCTTGCCCACGACCCGATGAAGCCGATGCTGAACGAGGTAAATTAGACGCTTCTGAATCCGCCGTCGTGGCAGCGCCCTCGTTGAGTAATGCACGATTACGCTCGTTGCCACGGGCTACTGCCTCTGCCTCTGACTCTGCCTCAACCGATGGTCGACCCGATGGATCATTACTGCTGGCGGCGAGCCCAGACCCCGGCTCTTGCGCCAGCACGCACCCGGCGCAAAGCGCTAAGCCACACAGACCAATGCTAACCAGATTGCGGGGGAAATCGTTCATGAACAAGTTATCGTGAAATCTGGGTCCTAAGCTCACCAAGCAAAGTTTTTATTCGATCCACGTTTATCAATCGGTACCAGTGAATCGAACAAGATAATCCCAGAGCTGAGGTCGGTTACACGCAGGCGGAATTCATACTCCAGCTGCTGTTTGGACCGGTCTGCACTGATATTTGTAGTTTGCGATATTTCACCAATCATGGACAGATCAGGCTTGACCACCTTGCCTTTGCCGCCGGTCTCTTGATCGTACATATCGGATTTCTCAAGCTGCCGATACTCTTTGACGTTACTGTCCGCCAGACTGCCCCCCACCGACGAGAACGCAAACTTGCCGGTTTTGGTCATGTAGCTCACCATGCGCTGGGTAAGTCGCTTGGTATCGACCTCCTGCACTGTCTCGTTACGTACATTCCCGATTTGCACTAGCCAACGGCCTTCTTTCTTTGCTAGCCAAGGCGACATCATGAATTCATCGAGTGCACTTTTTGCCGCGTAATCAAAATCGACGGTACTCAGGCCAAAGGTATTAATTTCCTTTTTGCTGGCCATCGGGTTGGTCGTACTGACTTTGCCGGAGGCGCAGGCCACCAGTAGCACCGGCATACACGCGACCAGAATCATTTTTACAAATTTTTTCATCATATGCTTTGGCTCCATTACTTAGGTGATCCAGCAGCTGAGAATAACACTTCCGTTTATAGCTTTACCAAGCTGACCGCCAGACCCATCTGACTCGCCGCCCCCTTAACCAATATAAGGTAATTACCTGGCTCATCAAGGCTTAAGGTATCGACCGGCTGCCGGTTCGCTGTCTCGATCTTTAACAGCCCGGAGGCTGGTCTGTCGACCACGGCGATTTGTATGGTGTTCGGCAGGTTACGCCAGGCTCGCGTATCTGCCTTAGTGAACGCCGCCTGCGTTGCCGCAGTCCCGATCTTCATGAATGCCGCAACCAGCGGGTCTAGTTTCTGCTTGGCAACTTGCCGATCAATCTCGGCATTCGCCGCGTACTGTGCTGCGGTTTTGATAATCGTCGAGATCACCGCTTTGGAAACAATACCGGGATAGGCCTTTTCAAACTCAAGGCCCACCAAGCGATTGATATCGGTTAGCACGGCCGTCCTTTCAACCTCCTCACCGACGAGCAAGTACGAGTAAGCCGCATATCCCTCTCTGAATTCGGGCAACGCAATCCCGCTGTAAAGCACTTTGTCTGATACCAGATACATCGGCAAATCAATTCGGTATTCATTGAAGCCCGGGCCATTGCCGTCTTCGTAAACCACAATCACCTTATTCTCGAGCTTGCCATTGGTCTGATCGATACTGGCACGTAGCTTGCGCACAAAATCTCGCCCCTCGTCGGATGCAGCGCTTTGCGCGGCGCTCGACAATAAAGGCTGAATCAGATCCATGTCGTTATCGAGCGGATCGGCGGAGGTCGCACGAAACAGCGCCGACATGATATCGCCGGCAGCATTTTGGATTTCCGCCATACTGACGCCGGGCCTGACCTTCGCTACACCCCGTCCAAGCTGACTCTCGATTTTCTCTACGCTAGCGGCGGCGTTGATTTTTTGATTCTGCGAGAAACCTTCTCGCATAGATCCCTGCGTGGCGCGCGCAAATGCGCCGAGTTGTACGACCGCATTCGTTTGTCGCTCCTGCAGACGCTTGAACGACACGCGTGCGTTTTCGTTTTTTAGCATCAGCTGGTTGAGTGCACGGTAGTAGTCGACAAAACCACCCTCGTGAACCTTTCCCTGATAGGGGCCAAAAGCACTACTAGTCGCCGTGGTCGCAAGCAAGGCGACTACTTCTTGCGGTGTATCGACGGTATCTTCTTTCCAGGGCATGAGCTGGTGCGCATGCGCAAAGGCTTCATTACTCAGCTGCCAGTAGCCAGCATCATGAAATGCCTTGGCCGCCTCGAGCGTCGTATGAAGATTGTTGCGGTCGTAGCGTGGCTTACTATCAGGCGCGAGAAATAAATTTGCGGCACCCTGAAAATCTGATCGCGCCCGGAACTGCATCAGATCAGGACCCTTCTTGGGCGCGGTGCCGCAGCCCGAAAGCACGATCATGCTAAGCAGGCAGAGCGTTATTGAGAATCTGCTGAACGGACGATTCATTCTCTACCTCCTCCACTGGCAATCACGATGGCTGCCAACAATCTCTGACATTATTAGTTTTCAGGCAGTCTCAAGGGCGACTTTCATGGCGTCGGTCGCCATCGCCTCCAGCCAAGACAGATCCAGGTCTTGGTGCGCCTCGCAGATAAACCAAGGCTCGCGCGAATCTGGCTCGAGCATGATGCCGCGATCAATCAGGTTCCAGGCAAACTCGCGATACAGTCGGCTATCGGTACGCCGCCAGTCACGGTAGCTGGTCGGAACCTTCTCGGTGAAATGCACGCCGAACATCGCTGGCGGTCCAGCGAACGCATGCGCAATCCCTGCAGCGGTGAATACCCGACCGAGTGCTGCTTGTATTTTTTCGCCGACCGAATCAATCGTAGCAAGTGCATTAGTGTGCGTGAGGATCGATAGCGTCGCATGCGCGCCAGAGAGCGCAATCAGGTTCGCGGTGTAGGTACCGCCATGAACCACACCGCCGCGATGCGACCCGACTTTATCCATGATATCCGCACGACCGCCAAATCCAGCCACCGGGTAACCGTTACCCATCGCCTTGGCGTAGGTAGATAGATCAGCGTAGATGCCATACAACTGTTGTGCACCACCGGCCGCAACGCGAAACCCGGTCTTGACTTCATCGATCAACAGCAAGGCGCCGTATTGCGTACATAGCTCGCGTAGTCGCGCCAGCCATTTCGGGGTAGCTGAGATGCTGCCGGCATTGCCGATGATAGGTTCGAGAATGACACAGGCCAGTTGCTCGCCACGCGCTTTAAACAACTGCTCCAAGCCCTCGTCATCATTCATCTGAATCAGATCGAGCAATTCACGCGCACGCCGTGGAATACCGGCGCCGAAGGGAATCACTTCGGGCTGTGTGCCACTCGCCGGATCCCAGGCTTCAATATCGGACTTCCACATCATCTCGTCGTACAGGCCATGGAATGCACCCTCGACGATGGCAACACGATCACGTCCGGTGAAGCCACGCGCAGTGCGAACTGCCCCCATCACTGCCTCGGTGCCGGAGTTCGCAAATCGCATCTTTTGAATATTCGGGCACAGTGCCTTGACCTGTTGCACGACCTCGGTATCAAGTTCGGTAGCAAACCCCGACAAGGTACCGCGCTGCGTGATTTGCTCGACGACAGCGGCATCAACACGTTCATCGCGGTAGCCAAGAATGATGGGGCCATAGCCCAACCGGAAGTCGACGTATTGCTTGCCATCGCAATCCGTTAGCCGACAACCTTTTGCGCTGCTGACGAAGACGGTTTTATCGTCCCCCCAGTAGCGGTAGTTCTCAGCGACGCCTTGCGGCATATGCTGATGGGCCTCGCGCATTAATTCGGGTTGACGACGCATCTCAGGCAGCCTTCTCGTCCCCGCCCGTCTGTCCGTGCGGAGGGCGCAAGTAAAGCCCCACCTGCTGCTCGAGCAGGCGCACCACATGAAGCTCGGCGGCATCGTCGCCATAAACCTGACGCGCACGCTCGAACACTGCTTGGGCATGGCGCCCCATCGTTAGCGTATAGCCCTGCTGCTCAGCAATCTGATTCACTAGTGATAGATCTTTGCAGCACAGTGCCAGTGAAAAGCTGGGGTCGTAGTGGCCTTCGAAAATCGAAGGAATGTCATGCTCGACCACCCAGCTATTACCTGCACTATGCATCAGCGCTTCGCGAACCACGTCTAGACGTACGCCCGCTTTGGCACCTAACATCAAGGCCTCGCCGATCGCCGCTGCATTTACGAACCACATTAGATTGGTCATCAGCTTGATGGTGGCCCCATTGCCATGAGGGCCAACATGCAATACACGGTTGCCGAGTACATCAAGTACTTCACGCCAACGCGCAAATGCGTCTTCGTTGGCGCCTACGAAGATAGAGAGCTGACCCGAAGCCGCACCATCGATAGCGTTGGTGACCGGTGCTTCGAGATAATCCACACCACGCTCTGTTGCGATAGCAGCGATTTCACGCGCAAGATCGACGGAACTGGTGGAGGTGTCAATCAGTACACTGCCCGCTCGCATGGCTTGCAATACACCATGCTCCCCCAGCAAGGCCCCGCTCACCTGGGGTGGCCCTGGCAGCGACAACAGCACAATATCGGCCTGCGCCGCGGCTTCAACTGGATCATCGCACCACTGCGCGCCCAAGGTCGCTAGCTCATCGGGAAGTCCAGGCCGCGCATCATGCACCGACACCGCGTAGCCATGCCGCGCAAGGTTGACTGCCATCGGCCGACCCATGTTGCCGATACCAATGAACAGAAGCGGGCGTGTCATATTTTGTGAAATTCGAAGAAATGTGAACCGATGCCATTCTGACGATCAAACTGGAAACCATTATCTGCTAGTAACGCCAGCGCGTCGTCTAGCGGATACACACGGTAACGAATGGTCTGCGCCATCAGTGTCTCGCCGTGATCGGTGAGGTAATAGTGTTTGGTAAACCCATGATCAGCCGGTTCGATTTTTTGGGAATAGACGTAGCCGTTTTTTATCGGCCGCTGGTAGTCATGGTGCGGACCTTGTATGCCAAGTAATAAGCGACCGCCCGAATGCACATGACCTGCTACGCGCTCGATGCCGCTGCAGTTATCTTCATGCTCGGATAAATGACTGACCATGAACGGCTCGTTCTCGCCATCGACCACGAAGTACCATACACCGCCATACGAAAATGCCAAATCGTAGGTGGCTTGCAAATCAAACTGAGTCACGTTGTGCCGCTGCAGCGAGACATTCGGATAAGGCTGCAAACGCTCGGATGCAATACTGAGCATCGCAGAGGTCAGATCAATGCCGGTAACTTTCTGAATCTTGGGGTGACGCGTCACGAGTTCTTGCAGAATTAATCCGGTGCCGCAACCTAGTTCCAGTACGTTGTCGAACTCGCCATGGTGAACAATGTTGTCTACGATTTTCTGGTAATCGTAGTAGCCGGACGTCATGATTAAATCGTAGTACGCCGACATATTGGTGTAATCGCCCATGCCCTCTTCGACCTCATCTCCCGCTCCGGTCTGCGCGCCGGGCTGGGTTATATATTTATTAATTTATTGTTGAATTATGATGCAGGCGTGCAGTGTTGAACGTTTCAGCGATCTGGTCAACAGCAGAATCGATCAACCACTGCTTGTCTTTACACGCAACGCTGCTAGCGGCCTACCGCGGTAAGTTCCAAACGCGCACGTTCCAACTCAGCCAGCATGATGGCTTGCAGCGTTGGGTTTTGTACGCCGGTCGCCGCGGCAAACTTCTCTACCCAACCAAAGAAATCAGAACGCTGCTTCTCATCCCACGGTGAAGGCGGGGTGGGCGTCGCGAGATTTCGCACGCTAGCCACCAATTGCGCAAGCTTCAGCAATTTGGCGCGGCGTGACATATAGGGCGCAACCGTTAATCGCAAAGCCTTGCGCGTTCCGCGTGAGAGTCTAGGGTTATCCGTCACTTCAGCCACGATGCAGCCTACTTCGCTGCCAAACACCGAGGCAATATCGGTTTCTGTGACAGCACCGAACTGCAGCATGTCATGCAGCATGGCAGCTGCCAGCAAGAATGGATCGGACTCTCCCGCCTCCTGCAACATCTGCACCACGTCGGATGGGTTGAGGATGCAGTGCATGCCCGCCTCCGGCGCGATCGGACGCTCGGCACCGTTGCGGCCACGGAACGCGATCGCCTTTTCCAACACGGACGTGCCGCTAGCCGCTGGTTTAACTGTCTTCGCAGAGTTCATTGTCTGATCATAGCTGGTCTATCATGCCGGGGTCGATATCTGTCCGTCACAACCGTAACACTACGCCCCCATGCAAACCCCGCGCCCCGACACTGTCAAGCGTTACCTCAAGCAGCCGCTGGTTCGCCTCAGTACCATTTCTTGGCGCGATCTGATCATGGTATTGCTACCGATACTCGCATTGACCATGGTGCTGGGGTGGCTGACGGTCAAGCTGATCCGCCCGGCGCCACCGGATCGGGTGGTGCTGTTGGCAGGCCCGGTAGACGGTAGCTTTCACACGACGGCGCAGCGCTACGCAAAAATAATCGGTGCGCATGGCATTCGGGTCGAGGTACGGGAAACCGATGGTTCCGTCGAAAATCTTCAGCGCTTGCTAGACGCAAAACAAACCGTCGATGTCGGCTTCGTCCAGACCGGTTTAGCCGATGACGACCAAGCCCCAGGTCTGCAGTCGTTAGGAACGATCTATGTGCAGCCGATCATGGTGTTCTATTACGGCACCCAGCGTATCGAGCGACTGACGCAGCTAAAGGGTAAGCGCATTGCGATTGGCCCCGATGGTAGCGGTACCGCCGTGATCGCCAACAAGATGCTGGCCGAAAATGGGATGGACAAGAAGAGCGCCAAATTCCTCGAATTGGATAGCGACGACGCGATAGCAGCGCTGTTAGCGCGCAGGATTGATGCAGTGTTTGTCACCGGCGAGCAGCTCAGGGGTAAAAAAGTACGCGAGCTGGTTCGAAAGCCTGGCATTCAAATGATGAGCTTTCGCCAAGCCGATGGCTATCAGCGACGCTTGCCGTTTCTGTCTCGACTGGTGGCGCCCGAAGGTAGTTTCGATTTAGGTCGTAACCTGCCGCCGCAAGACATCGATTTGTTCGGTACACCGGTGGAATTGATCGCGCGTGAGGGACTACATCCGGCGATCTCCGATCTGCTGATTGCCGCAGCACGCGAGGTCCATGGCAAGGCCGGTATGTATCGCAAGGCGGGCGAGTTTCCGGCACCAATCGAGCACGACATTCCTATCAGCGAGGAGGCGCGACGCTACTACACCTCGGGTGCGCCTTTCCTCTACAAAAGGCTACCGTTTTGGCTGGCAAGTCTGGTCGATCGAATCGCGCTAGTCTTACTGCCGCTACTGATCGTCGTGGTCCCGGCAACGCGTATGGTGGCGCCGCTCTACCAGTGGCGTATGCGGTCGCGAATTTACCGCTGGTACGGCGCGCTGATGACGCTGGAACGCGCCATGCTGGCGAATCCGGATGAGGATGAGCGCAAGCGTTTGTTCAAACAGCTGGAGGAAATCGAAGACTCAGTCAACCGGCTGATCCTGCCACTAGCCTTCGCCGACCAGCAGTACGTACTGCGCGAGCACATCGCGATGGTGAGAGCGCGTGTCAACGCCCAGTCGGACGCACCGGCGCCCCAACCCTCCGGGATTGCCTGATGTCTTGATCAGGCTGCGCGCAGTCCCTGGTGGGATTTTGGGACACTAGGTAACAAAGCTTTTTGGTGGCACAATTTGGCGCTTCTGCAACCCCACCTAATTCGCTCTACCCACCGGCGCCTCGCATGAAGCAAGAAAACACTCCCGATCTACCCCACAATCCCGAAGAATCCGAGCAGCCCGGCAACCTGAAACACCGGCTTCATCAACACTTGAAGCACGAGGTGTATTGCAAGCTAGGCGTGTCGACGATTCACGGGGTCGGAGTGTTCGCACTGCGCGACATACCCAAGGGTACGCTGCCCTTGAAGAGCATGGTCTCGCGTAAAGAGAAGAAATTCTCGCGCTCCGAACTGAAAGAGATTCCAAACAGCGTGCGCAAGCATTTAGCCGATTTTTGCCTAGTCGAGAGCGGGCGGGTATCCGTGCCGGAAATCGGCATGAACGCAGTAAATATCTCCGTCTATTTGAACCACTCGAAGACACCCAACCTGTTCTTCAACAAGGCTGAGGTGCTTGAGGCGCTAAGAGACATCGCGCGCGGCGAAGAGCTGAGCATCGATTACGATGTCAGCTTTGGAGAAGAGCACGTATTCGGCGACAAGGAGCTTGCCGCCGATGACGAACCTGAGGGCGACCGCGCCTGAACGACTTCAGGCGGCGCAGTCGCTCAGCGCTTCCTCGTTGCGGTAGATCCGGTTCAAGTCCTCAGGACGGAAGTCGATCTTCAGCGGCGATGTCGGGTCAGTCGCCAACGGATGTTGGGGATCGACCAGTGCCATCGCATAGATCGGCTCGTAGTCAGTCACGAATAAGGACTTGTAGCCGTAGTCATCGACCGGGCCGAGGTTGTACCAGCGCAGACCATGCTTGGCAGCCCAGCGCGACGCCAGCAGACAGGCATAGTTGCCCGGTGACTTGTTCTTGAAGTCACGATTCCACTGGCAGAAGCTGCCGTAGAGCTGGTCGTACTTGGGCAGGACGATCGATACATCGGTCAGCACCAAGGTGCCATCCGGTGCATGCATCTGTAGCACCAGCACATCCAGATCCTGCACATAGTCGATGAATCCCTCGACCTCGCGGTCATCGATCCAGTACTTCTCGAAGTGATCCCCACCCAGCTCGATCATGTCGTCGAAGCTCAGATTCTTGCCTGGGATGACCTGCTCCGAGTAAGTAAACTCCTTGTACTGCTTGTCGAACTCGCGGAATTTCCTTGCTCGGCGCTCGTCGTTCCAGAACGCTTCTGAGGCGGTGTCCACCATGCCGTACTTGTCGTTGATCTGCACACCAAACCGGCTGTCCGGCGGAATTGCATAAACGACAAAAGGCCGTGGCGCTTTTGCGATCATTTCTTCATTGACCTCGATATACGGGCACAGCGCATCCCAGCGCGAGGTGTAATACAAGATCTCCTCGTGGTAGCTCTCGACGTACAGGTTGTCGGTGGTCCAGCTTTGGTGACCGACACGATGCACTTCAAGCGCCCGTTTAGATCGTTGGGTCTGGTACAGGTGAACCAGAGATCCATTCATCGTCATCCTCCCTTCACATGACTTGGTACCGGCAGGCGTTTCAAGTCGAAGTAATCCACATCGACCTCGAAGTTACCTTTCAGAAAAGCCGAATCCGATTTTTCCAACCTGGCGATTTCTTGTTTGCAGCCGGCCAGGTGGCTCGACGCCTCACTCTGCTCATCCTTCAGCTGACGGATGTATTCCGGCATTAGCGGGCAATCGGTGTCGTAATACATTTGTCGGGTTGCGGGGTCATAAGACAGCGGATACAGCTTGCAGCTGAACGGCTTGTCTTCTCCCAGAGTACACCCGGTGGGTCCAAGATTCGGGCATTCTGTCTCGATGCAGATACTGCCGAATTTTCGTTGTTCTTTCGCGGTCAGCGATATCTCGAGAGAGGGATAACCCTGCTCGATATAGCAGCATCGACGGCATTCTGCGCAATGATCAAACGGCATGCGCTACCCTGTCGACTTTACATTTCATCAGCGGCATAGGCTGCTACCGGTTCGCGCCCAATCGATAAAAAACGATCACTGCACGCCGGGTCGAATAATGATTTTGCCCGTAAGATAAACAATCTTTGCGGAATTGTCACAAATTATTTTCAATCGACGCCCGCAATACCCGCCTAATCACTTTTTTAGTATCTCTAAATCGCGTTCAACATAAGGCATGCGTGCCCATTTGAGCGGCATGATTTTCACTGGTGACAGCGAAATCAATGCGCAGTCAACGACTTATATAACCAGAAGATGTGTGCTCGCGATGCATGTGCAAACCGCTCTCCGGAGCGGAAATGCACCGCAATCGGCCCATGCAAGCGGATTGATCCGCATGCAGGCGGAAGTCGAAACGCTACTTGAGCAGGGGTTTACTCGACGCTGAACTCGAGTGTTTGGCGGGAGCAGTACAGCGTGTTGATGTAGTACATGTCAAAACGGGTACCGTTTTCGGCCGCTGCGCGCAACCGAATGCTGTGACGGCCGACGATATCGCCCTCCTCATCGCGTACCGCAAGCTTCAACCTACCCCGGAATGGGCGACCGCTTTTGTTCACCAGAATGCCGCCCACGTTGTAATCCACGCAGAACACGCGCTTGACCAAAATGTCCGGATTATTGGTCTCGATGGTTTCCATCGCCGCCCATAGCGGCAGCGGCGTAATCAAGCCCATCAGTAGCAGTAAACGGGTGAGATGCTTCATACACCACCTGATTCAGTGACCGTCCGCGCATCACCAGAGAGCGATCTCGGGTTTGTGGGTCGATTGAATGTCATTGCGATTCCGAAGCCGAATTAGGGGAAACGGACCCAGCCCTTGGTGGAGCTGCCCGGGTCGCTTGTTTTTGGTGCAGCGTGTGTCTCTGCGTGCACCGCCGATGATGCTGCGGGCTTCTCAGGCATGCCGGATGAGTGATGGCTAGTAATCAGCCACTGACCGTTTATTTTCTTGTAAGAGAATGAATAGCGAGCCTTCACCGAGCTACCGTCTGCGAAGCGGAATGTGTACAAGCCTGCATCGGTGGCGCTGTTGCAGTCCACATCAATCATACGATCGTCAATGTAGCCTTGCGGACGGCGCTGCAGGAAATGCATGAAGTAGTCTTCCTTCTCTGCGATCGTAAAACGCGCGCGGTTGGACACCGTGGGCAATAGCACAGAGTCTGGCGCGTAATTGGCGACGACTTTTTTCGGGTCACCCGTACGCAAGGACGCATTCCAGCGGTCAAATAGCGCAGCGATCTCGGCTTTCAGTGGCAGGTTGCACTCGTCACCTGCATGCGCACTGGCGGCATGTGCATCCTGCGATTTGGCGTCATGATGGGCATCGTGACCACCACTGTCCTTGGCCGCGTGCTTTGCATCGGGTGCCGCGTGCTTTGCATCGGGTGCCGCGTGTGATGAGTTGCCGTGCGCGTCAGCGGCCGGGTGATCGTCATGCGCAGCAGCATCTGCGTGCGCTGCTCGAGACGCCGGCGCCTCTGTTGTAGCTACTGGTGACTTGACACGTTGGCGCTGAGTCGGCTCGATAGGGGCAGGTGCGGACGGTGCTGCGTCGGCATGATGTGCATCATTCGCTTTCGCGCCATGTGCGTCCGGTTTGGCGGCAGCAGCGGGGGCTGCGTGAGTGTCAGCCTGACGCGCATCTGAACGCGCGCCATTAGCATCTTGTTTCGCGGCTACGGGTGCAGCGGCGTGTGAATCGCTATGCGCATCATGAGCGCCAGCCGATTGTTCGGCTGCGACAGCACTCGCGGCAGAGGTGCGATCGCGTGGACGTACCCGTGTGGTGGGTTCAATCGATGCAGGCACTGCTGGCGCGGCATCCGCGTGATGATCAGCGCTGGCGTTAGCATCACCGTGCCCTTTAGCCTGCGCCTTTGCTTCTGGCTTTGCTTCTGCCTTAGCTTTTTTGCGCTTTGCTTTGCGCACCACTGGCTTAGGTTCATCTTTGCTTGCAGCTGCATCGTGCGAGTCAGCAGTATGCGTATCTTTTGCAGGCGCGGCCTCCTTCGATGCCTCTTTGACTTCTTTGGCTTCTTTTGCAGCACCCTTTGCCGCCTCTTTAGCTTCGGCTGCATGCGCATCTTTTGGCGTAGCGGCATGCGCGTCCTTCGCCGGTGCAGCCTCTTTCGGCGACTCCTTCGCGGGCGCTGCGTGTGCATCCTTCGCGGCAGGTGCGGGGTCGCCCGCCGTCGCTCGAGCGCAAGCGAGCAATAGGGTCAACGCAATAAAACCGAGTTTTTGCTTGTACATGATGGCAGTCCTTCGTTGAACGCCTCCCGCATCGTCAGCGGGATTATCAAAAACCTATCGAACCAAGGCAGGTAGGTGTTACACCTGACCGGGTTTACAGATACATCCTCGTTGTCCATTATCGAACCGAGCGCGAATTTCTGGAGCCCGCGAGTGAAATAATCATCAGCGGCACTCATGATCCGGCAGTCTGGATCCGATTAATCTTCACGGACAGCCCGGTTTTTAACATTTCGCGGGCGATTTTGATATCGTGCTGCATGCCGCCGCCTATCCAGGGTCATGTGCGGCCAATGCCTCTAATAATAGGAGAACGTCATGTCAGACAAGATGCTTCAATCACTGGCGAATGAACTGCACGCCGCCGACTGCCCGTGCTGCGCACACCTGACCGGTGCACCTGGCACGACCTCGCGCCGTCAATTCCTAGCGACCGGCGCTGCCGTTGTGGCGGGTGGTCTGATCGGTTTAATGCCGGGTCGCGCCAGCGCAGCAGGCGGTAATTACGAAGCGATGTTGGTCAATTGTATCGACCCCCGTTTCACCACTCTGAGCTGGCAGTACATGGGCCTGCTCTCCGGCGTCGATCGCGAGAAGCTAGGTGACAACTACAGCCACTTTGTGATGGCCGGTGGCCCGATCGGTGCTGTGCATCCGAAGTTCGCGCCTTGGCATAAAACCTACTGGGATAACCTCGAGATCAGCGTCGGCCTGCACCACATCAAGCGGGTCGTCGCACTCACTCACCGCGATTGTGGCGCAGCCAAACTGGCGTTTGGTGCTGACAAGGTCGGTGATCGCGATACCGAGACCGTATCGCACGCAGAAGCGCTGATGGCGTTCCGCAAAGAGGTCAATACACGGCATCCGAAGCTGTCGGTGATTACCGGCATCATGGATCTGAAAGGCCGCGTCGATCTAGTCGGCTAAGAGCCGCTCTCGTTAGGCCGCTTGCGGCGTTGGCAGCAACTTGCCATCGAACTAACGAGACAGGCTCTAAGTCTGCGACAGGGACGAAGTTCGTCCCTGAACCTTGTTACCGCTTCTCGACCAGCTTCACTAGGGTCAATAGCGTCTGGTTGATTGGCGTTGCGATGCCATGTGCACGGCCACGCCGAACAACGTAGCCATTCAGATAATCAATCTCGTTGGGTTTGCCACGCGCGACATCTTGCGCTGTTGACGAGTATTGTCCTCCCATGGTCTGTGCGATGCGACGCGTGGCGGCATGGATGTCACCGGGAACGGTGACGCCATCAGCTGAAGCGACCAATAGGCACTCGTCCACCACAGAAGCCATCAAGTCACTCACGCCCTCGACCTCAACCAGTGCCGCATAAGGCTTTTGGGCGACCGCCGACAACGCGTTGTAGGCGCAGTTGATGATCAGCTTCGCCCATTGCGCGCCACGCACATCATTTGCCCGCTCAACCGGCACATCGGCATGCCCAAAAACAGCAGCGATCGATTCGCTGGCGGGCGAGTCGGCGATCACGAGCTCACCGCGACCGTAGTGTTTCAGGTGGCCAGGACCGGCCATCTCGGTCGCCACATACACAACCGAGGGGATCACCCGCTGCGGCAATACTGACCGAATGATCTCGGCGTTCTCGACACCATTTTGCAGCGATAGCAGCACCGAGTCTGGCCTCAGAAACGGCGCAATCTGCTGCGCGGTACTTTTACTATCGGTTGATTTCACACAGAACAGCACGACATCAGCACCCGCCACCGCACTGGCCTCGGTGCTAGCCTCCAGCGCTACGCTCTCGTCAAACGTTTGGGTCTCAAGACGTAAACCATGCTTGTGAACAGCGTCTACATGCAATGGCCGACCGATCAAGGTCACCGGTTGCCCAGCACGAGCGAGCATGCCGCCGAAATAGCAACCGACTGCACCTGCTCCCACGACTGCAAAACGCATCACCTTCTCCAACAGAGTCTCCAATACCTGTCATTAATTTTTTGAGCAATGACTATTCAGGCATCTCGCTGAATACTTGCTGCGCAATAGCGAATGCTGAATTGGCAGCGGGCACGCCGCAGTAAATTGCTGTTTGCAGCAGGGCTTCCTTGACCTGATCAACCGACACCCCGTTATTTCGAGCAGCGCGCAGATGCAGCTTCAACTCTTCTTCTCGGTTCAGCGCTACCATCATGCAGATCGTCATCAAGCTGCGCGTCTGACGTGGCAAACCAGGACGTGTCCAGATCTCGCCCCAGGCATAGCGAGTAATCAGGTTCTGGAACTCGGCGTTGAAATCATTCATATTGGCCTGTGCGCGATCGACATGCTGATCACCCAGTACCGCGCGACGTACTGCCATCCCGTTTGCGTATCGCTGTTCCTCGTCCATGCTATCCCGCTCAGTGAAGTAGAAAATCAAGAAGCTGCTGCGTAAAACTTTGCGCTACTTCCCAGTTGGAGAGATGCGCGGCATTTAACTCAACATAGCGCGCACCCGTGATTGCCTTGGCGATAAACTCACCATGCTCGGGTGGTGTGGATGTATCGTGCCGCCCTGCAATCACCAGCGTCGGCCGTTTGATTCGGCCCAGCTCGGCGCGCTGATCCATGTCACGCACGGCAGCGCAATTGGCAACATAGCCCTCAACCGAGGTGGCCGCCAACATCGCCTTGACGCGCTCGACCTGCGTCGGTGCATGGCTTAAAAAGTCTTCGGTGAACCAACGCTGAAGTACCGCAGGGATAACCGATTGCATACCGTCCTGTCGGACTTGCGTGATGCGCGCATTCCACATCTCTGGCACACCAATCGCCGCACTCGTATTGCACAGTACGAGCTTATCGATCCGATCTGATGCATGAATGCCGAGCCACATCCCGGTCATACCACCCATGGAGAGACCACAGAAATGTGCCCGCGTGATTTTCAAATGATTGAGCAGCGAAACAACATCGGTACCGAGTTGTGCAATGGTGTACGGCCCTGGGGTGACCTCGGATTGACCATGGCCGCGCGTGTCGTAGCGCAGCACACGAAAATGCTCGAGCAGCGCTGGCATTTGCGGTGACCACATATCCAGCGTTGTGCCCAGCGAGTTGGACAGCACTAGCACAGGAGCTTCGCTATCACCCTCAATCTGGTAATGCAGTGTGCCATTTCCCGTATCAACGATGGGCATATCTATTTCTCCGGTGCGTGTTTAATCGTCGCGAGCAGCAATCAGCGCTGACGCTGCTGGTATGCCTCAAGCACGCGATCAACAAAAGCCCCCGCCTCGCCAACGTAGCTGAGTGGATCAAACAACTGCTCGAGCCGCTGCTTGGACAATGCACCAACGACCTGAGGTTCCGCTTGCAGCACCGTCAACAGATCACTATTCTCTGCGTAAGCCTTGTGACATGCGGTCTCGATGATCTGGTGCGCTTGCGCTCGGCCTAAACTCGTTGCCAGCGCAAGCACCACGGATTCCGCCATCACCATGCCGCGACTGGCATCCATGTTTCGGCGCATGCGTTCGGTATCCACGTGCAAGCCATCGATTACGCCGCGCAAATGCGCCAGCGCTGCCGCACTCAACGACACGATCTCGGGCAAAGTTTCCCATTCGGACTGCCAACCACCGAGCGCGCGCTCATGTTCATTGGGCATAGCAGACAGCAAGGTCGCCACCATTGATGGCACCCGCGTAGAAGCCGACAACACGGCAGCGCTGCCCACAGGATTACGCTTGTGCGGCATGCTGGACGATGCTCCACGACCAGGCGCACCAGGCTCGGACAATTCAGCGACCTCGGTTTGACTCATCAAGGAAATGTCGCGCGCGATCTTGCCGAGCGTGCCGGTCAACATACCCAGTGTGGTGGCGCACTCAACGAAACGATCTCGGTGCGCATGCCAGGGTAAATGAGGTGTCGCTAAATCAAGCTCCTGTGCCATGGCTTGTGCGACTGATGATGCATGCTCGCCAAGACTGGCAAGTGTGCCGCTCGCGCCGCCGAATTGCAGCACACACACCTGCTCGCGACACGCCGCCAATCGCTGCTGATGCCGCAGTAGCGCATCCAACCAGCCCGCCAGCTTCATGCCAAACGTGATCGGAAGCGCGTGCTGTAACCAGGTACGACCGATCATGGGCGTGTCGCGATAACACTGCGCCATCCCTGCAAGCGCGTCGACCAGGGTCGCCAGTTCATGCGTGATGACATTGATGGCGTCACGCAGTTGCAGCACCCTGCCGGTATCGATCACATCCTGACTGGTGGCGCCCCAGTGAACATAACGCGCGGCATCGGCGTCCAGTGCGGCGACGGCCGCGGTGAGCTGCTTGACCATCGGGATCGCGACATTACCGGCATCCTGCGCTGCAATCACCAACGAAGGTAAATCGATTTGATCTGCCTTACAGCAGCGCACCCACGGATCTACCGCTGACACGGGTATCACGCCCTTAGCTGCTAAGGCACGCGCGAGCGCTGCTTCAACATCCAGCATGCGTTGCAGTGTCGAGCGCGCAGAAAAAATTTGCTGCATCGCCTCGGTCGAAGAAATTGCCGAGGTCAGCGTGGAGCCAGGTAGAGAATTTGCCACGAATTAGATCTCGAAAAAAACGGTCTCGCTGCTTCCACCCAATGCGATCTGCCACAGGAAGCATCGTTCACGATGGGGATCAGGCTTGGCGATCAGGGTATCGCGCCGCGCCGCCGGCACTTGCTGTAGTACAAAGTCTTCATCGTGCGCGTCACCGGAAAAATAAATCCGCGTGACGACTTGCTTCAACAGTCCACGCGCGAAAACATTCACTAAAACATGCGGTGCCTGTAAACGACCATCAACACCAACAACGCGACCGGGCTTGATGGTAGAAAAATGAAACCGCCCATCTGCATCTGTCGCGCAACGTCCGAATCCCTGAAAACCCTTGGTGGGCGGTTGACCATCTTCGTGATGCGAATACAGCCCCTGCGCATCAGCTTGCCAGATCTCGATCAAGCCATCAGGTACCGCAACGCCATCGGTATCTATCAATTGCCCTTCGATCAGTATGTGTTCGCCGGGCGTATCCGGCGTGACCAGATCGGCAGCGCTAAGCCAATCGAAACCGATATGCAGATAGGGACCAACGGTTTGGGAGGGTGTCAGTCCGCGTCGCATCTCAGCGCTCCATTGGGGTTGCATCACGACCTCGCAGCACGATATCGAAACGCAATCCGAGCGCGTATTCGGGCTCGGTCAGCGTCAGGTCAAATGTCGACACCATGCGATCGCGCGCGCCTTCAGGCACGCTGTTATAGATGGGATCCAAGGCCAGTAAAGGATCACCGGGAAAGTACATCTGCGTCACCAAGCGGGTGGCGAAAGCATTTCCAAACAATGAGAAATGAATATGCGCGGGGCGCCACGCATTGGGATGATTACGCCAGGGATAAGCACCCGGGCGAATCGAAACGAATCGATAGAAACCATCGGCATCCGTCAACGTGCGTCCGGTACCGGTGAAATTCGGGTCGAGCGGCGCATCGTGCTGATCACGATGATGACGGTAACGGCCAGCGGCATTGGCCTGCCACACCTCGATCAAGCTGTCAGGGACGGGACGACCGTCCTCATCCATCACGCGCCCGCAAACAAGAATCCGCTCACCAATCGGCTCACCGGCATGCTGGCGAGTTAGATCTGCATCTGCGGCGCTGACCCGATCATGCCCAAACACGGGACCAGTGATTTCCGACAACGACTGCGGCAACAGGACCAAAGGCTGGCGCGGTGCGCGGGTATTGGTCGATACGTAGTCGGGGTAAAGGTAGGCCGAGTGGCTACCCGGAGGTGGTCGCCGGTAAGGCGTTGGGGCGGACATCCTGCGATCCTTGTCTCGAGACAGTTTGTTATCGGTATGCGTGAATTGTCGCTGATGACGAGCGAATTGGGAAATATTGAAATGCCGGCGAGTTCTTGCCAGACCTGTCTTTCCCACTGACATGACGAAATCAGCATGGAAAGGTCTGGCGCGGGTCTAGGGAGGGGTGGTTTGTCAGAACGACGCCACACAAATAGGCGAATTCCTTCGATTGGGAAATCGGACCACGCCCACTCGACGCAAAGAATTGCCAGAAAGCTATCGGGCTGCGTTACGGTTGAGCAATGCCATCGAATAGGTCTGGTTGGATGTAAAGACCACCTGGCATACCGCCTCAACGCCAACTCACGTAAGCGACCTACCCATGCAGAATACTGTTAGCAACACCACCGAAGATCCTCGTAAACCGCCACAAAAGAAGACAATCCCTTCCGCAGAAGCCGACACGGCAGCCGATAAAACAACGGTAGCTCAAGAAAAGCCACTCACCATCGCTGAGCAAATCGACTTACTCACCGATCCGAGTTTCATGACCTCTCTGGCGCGCGGCTTAGCGGTCATCAAAGCGTTCAGCGACCATCGGCGCGCGATGACGATTGCTCAACTCAGCCAGAAAACCGGCATCCCTCGCGCTGCCGTGCGGCGCTGTCTGTACACACTCAAGCAGCTAGGCTACGCAGACTCCGAGGCGAATAACTTCTTTCTCAAGTCGGGCATTCTGGCGCTGGGTTATGCCTTTTTATCCTCGACACCGCTGACGGTCGCAGCACAACCGTATTTGAACGAGTTAGGCCATCGCCTGAAAGAGTCATGTGTACTCGCAGTACTGGAGCAAAACGAAGTGATGTATGTCGCGCGCTCACATTCCTCGCGCGTTCTCTCCTTGTCACTCCATACCGGCAGCAGATTACCCGCCTACTGTACCTCGCTGGGGCGCGTCTTGCTGGCGGGTCTGTCGGCGACCCAATTGGATCGCTATTTTTCTTCGGTCGTACTCGCACCGCACACCGAGCGCACTATCGTCTCAGAACAAAAACTCCGCGATATCTTGTTTGAGGTGCGGCAGCGTGGTTTCGCTGTCGTCGAGGAGGAAATGGAGATCGGCCTGCGCTCAATCGCGGTACCGGTACGCGGCGCTTCAGGTGCAACGGTCGCGGCCCTCAGTATCGGGGCACAGGTAGGGCGTATCTCGCGCGATGAGATCGAGGATTTGTTCCTACCTTCGCTACTCAATGCTTCCAACGAGATCTGCCTGCTGCTTCCCTAATACCCTGTCTCATCAAGCCACCGGCCGTGCTGCCAGTAGCTCGCCGGGTGGCTTGCCCTCTCATCTGGCTTGAGGCTTGTAATCTCCTCGCCGCCACCATTTAGCGATTGACCAATGCTCACAAGCGCTTGGACTTTCCCCAGTCGAGCGCGCGAACGCTCGTGAAAACTCAAGCGCACTTATAATCAGTGGCACACAGTGTGTGCAGCACCGCTGCTCACGCCGCACAAAAAACGCGGATGACGCCATTGTCGTCTGTAATAAAGATAACAAGGCCTCACGGCCCGCCGAGACAAGACAATGAAAACTCAGGTTGCCATTATTGGCGCCGGCCCTTCCGGCTTGCTGCTTGGCCGCTTACTCGACCTTCAGGGTATTGCCAACGTCATCATTGAGGCCAAGTCACCCGACTATGTGCTGTCCAGGATCCGTGCTGGTGTGCTGGAACAGGGAACCACGGATTTGCTCCGGACCGCGCAGGTGAGCGATCGTATGGATCGCGAGGGTATGGTGCATGAGGGCTTCGCGCTTTCATTCGCCGGCGAATTACGGCGTGTCGATGTAAAAAAATATTCCGGCGGTAAAACTGTTTTGGTGTACGGTCAGACTGAGGTCACCAAAGATCTGATGGAAGCGCGTACCGCCTCAGGCGCCACGCAGTTTTACAACGCAGAGCAAGTGACCTTGCATGATACGGACAGCGACCATCCGTCCGTTAGCTTCACGCACCAAGGATCGCGTCACCACATCCACTGCGACTACATTGCCGGCTGCGATGGCTTTCACGGTGTATCGCGCCAGTCCGTGCCGAGGGACCGCATTCAGTTGTTTGAACGCGTTTACCCGTTTGGTTGGCTCGGTATCTTGTCGCGCACACCCCCGGTTGCACATGAGCTGATCTACGCCCACCATGAGCGAGGCTTCGCACTGTGCAGCATGCGATCGGATAACTTGTCGCGCTACTACGTGCAGTGCTCGCTGGAAGACCGGGTCGAAGACTGGTCGGACCAGCGCTTCTGGGATGAGCTGGTGTGTCGGCTGCCTGAGGAAAGTACCCGCCACCTTGTCACCGGGCCGTCGATCGAAAAGAGCATCGCACCCTTGCGCAGCTTCGTCGCCGAGCCAATGCAATTCGGGCGGCTGTTTCTGGTCGGGGATGCCGCACATATTGTTCCGCCCACTGGCGCCAAAGGCCTGAACCTTGCAGCGAGTGATGTCTACACCCTGTATCACCTGCTACGACTGCGCTACCAGTCGGGGCGCGAAGATCTGATGCAAAACTACTCATCCATCTGCCTGCGCCGCGTCTGGAAGGCAGAGCGCTTCTCCTGGTGGATGACCTCGCTACTGCACAAGTTTTCCGACGACCCGTTCGGCCGAAAAATTCAGGAAGCCGAACTTGCCTATTACACAAGCTCCGAAGCCGGTCTCGGCACCATCGCCGAGAACTATGTCGGCTTGCCTTATGAGGCGATCGAGGAATAACCCTAAGTATCGCCAAGTTTTATTCACCCGATGGTTTGCCCGGTGGAATTACTCGACAGGATGCGATAGAGTCGGGGCGCGTTTTCTGGCTGACACTATGACATCAACCATCCCTTTCACGCCCGCCCCCCTCACCCTGAACGGTTTGCGGGAGAGTTGCTCGACATGCAGCATGCACCAACTCTGCCTGCCGATGGGCTTGGGCGAGTCCGATCTGGAAAAACTCGATCAGATCATTGGACGTCGGCGTAAGGTGCGTAAAGACACCCTGCTGTATCGCATGGATGATCCCTTCACCAACCTGTATGCCATCCGGCTCGGTCATTTCAAGACTTATCAGATCACACCATCGGGTGAGCAACAGGTGACTGGGTTTCAGATGGCGGGTGAATTACTCGGCATGGATGCGATCAGCACCGATCGTCATCACTGCGATGCGATGGCGCTGGAAGATAGCGAAGTGTGCGAAATCCCCTTCCTTCGCTTGGAGGAATTATTCAGCACAATTCCGACGCTACTACATCATTTCCACCGGATGATGAGCCGCGAAATTACGCGCGAGCAGAACGTGATGCTATTACTGGGCAATATGCGTGCAGAACAACGCTTCGCAGCTTTTCTGGTGAACCTTGCCTCGCGCTATGCCGCACGCGGCTATTCATCCACCGAGTTTCAGTTGCGTATGTCGCGCGAGGAAATTGGTAATTATCTGGGGCTGACCATCGAGAGCATCAGCCGCTTGTTATCGCGTCTGAAGAAACAAGGACTACTGCGCGTCGAGAATCGCGAAATTGAATTACTGCAGCCAGAACGTCTGCGTGCCATCGCCGCTGGAACCGAACCCGGCGACCCAAGTTAAAACCGCAGCGCCACCACCAACAACGCTAGCGGCTTTTTTTGAAACCTTTTAAGCCTTTAACAAAGCGCCGCTAGCTAGGCGGGGGCGTCGAAGGCAGTACTCGACGTACGGCGAGGCGCCGCCAACAACGCTAGCGGCGTTTTGTTAAAGGCGCCTCAGAATGGAGGGTGCGGATGCTCTGTCCTGACGAGATACATGCTGATCATGCTGGCAATGGCACAGATGGTCCAGAAAAAGAAAAAACCGATCGTGTAGGTAGCAATTAGCGGCAGCTCAACGTGACCACCCACCAGCATCAAATCCGCTGGATCAAATACCGAGAAGAACAAGCCCTCCGCCAAAATGGCAGATAAAAACGACGGCCAAAGCACGGTCATTGCAAGTTTCAGCATTGCTTCGTCTCCTTCTTCCCCACGCCAATCAAGTTGGCTTTCTATTTAACCGGGGTTGGTCAACCACCCTGCGCTGACTGATTCAGCGCTTGGATATCGATTGTCTTCTGCTCTGGCCAAGACCAGCTGCCATTTAACCGCCACTGCCGTCCTGCGTCTTCCAGTTGCACCTGCCAACGCGCACGCTCCAGCAGTGGCAATGACGCACTGAAGCTACCGGAAGGGCTTAATGGCAGCGAGAAACGAAGATCCTTACTTGGCACCGTAGGATGAACAAACATCAGTTGAATCGCCCCCACCGCAGGCGCACCAACAAGCTGCCCGGACAGCACGCCGCCTGCTGCGTCGTAACGTACCCTTGCAGATAGCCCGAGCGCGGCAGCGGCTTGATCGCGGCGCAAGTCCTGATTGATCGCTTTGCCCTGCTTGTAATAGTCGTCGACGACCAAGGCATCGGCACCTGAAAAAGAAATCCACATCGTAATGAAGCCCGCCACCAGCACAGCGAATGGACCCGCCATTAATAACCAGGGCCAACGGTGACGGTACCAGGGCAGCACTACTTCATTCGCGGTCGGTTCTTTACGCATCAATAGTGTCCTTAGCGCGGCACAAAAAATACTGCTTTCTCTTTGACTTCAATTGCAGGGTTATCAATCGTGGTCAGCGTGAAGTAAATTTTATTAGAGCCCTTTTCACCCTGACCCTCATACGTTCGAACTGACACCGGTACCGCACGTGACTCGGTACTTGAGAGTGCGACCTCATTGCCACCCTGAATATGGATGCTCGGTA
This sequence comes from Oxalobacteraceae bacterium, assembly GCA_021299035.1. Taxonomy (GTDB): domain Bacteria; phylum Pseudomonadota; class Gammaproteobacteria; order Burkholderiales; family Burkholderiaceae_D; genus Pernthalerella; species Pernthalerella lacunae. The sequence continues at coordinate 62,983 of JAJTGD010000002.1, forward strand.
TTCCTTCAACCGTCAGTTTGTAGCGGTGCGGCGCCTCATCGGTATTCATAATTTGCAGGCGGTAGACATTCTCGATCATGCCGTCCTCCACTTCACGCCCGAGCGAGCCACGGTCGCGAATAACATCCATCTTGAGCGGTGTTCGGGTCAGCAGTGTGCCGAAGAAGACCACCACAATCATCAGCAGAATAACGCTGTAGATCAGCACTCTTGGCCGGAACGCATGACGCAGAATTTGTGCGGACGTCCAGCGAAACTTCATCGCATGATCAGTCCAGAAGCGTACCAAACCTCGTGGCGCGCCAATCTTGTCCATCACCATATTGCACGCATCGACACAGGCGCCACAGCTGATACATTCGTACTGCAGTCCGTTGCGGATATCGATACCGGTCGGGCAAACTTGCACACACATTGAGCAATCGATGCAGGCGCCTAATGACTGGTTCGCTGCAGTATCCGATTTACTGCGCGCGCCGCGCGGCTCGCCGCGCTCTTGGTCGTAAGTGATGATCAACGAGTCTTTATCAAACATCGCGCTCTGAAAACGAGCATAGGGACACATGTACTTGCAGACCTGCTCGCGCATCCAGCCTGCATTGCCGTAGGTCGCAAAACTGTAGAACAAGACCCAGAACCATTCCCAAGGACCGAGCGATAGCGTGACAATCTCTTGCGAGAGAACACCAATCGGCGTGAAGTAGCCGACGAAGGTATAGCCGGTCATGAGCGCAAAAGAAATCCACACCACATGCTTGGTGGTTTTACGGGCAAACTTCATGGCGGACATCGGCTGCCGGTCGAGCCGCATACGAGTACTACGATCACCCTCGATCTTGCGCTCGAACCACATGAAGATTTCTGTGTACACCGTTTGCGGACAGGCGAAGCCGCACCAGACCCGACCAAAAATTGCTGTGAAGAGAAACAGCGAGTAAGCACAGATAATCAGCAGTGCAGCCAGATAGATGAAGTCTTGCGGCCAAAGTACGATGCCAAAGATATAGAATTTTCGAGCTGCCAGATCAAACAGCACTGCTTGACGGTCATTCCACTGCAGCCAGGGGAGACCGTAAAAAACAAGCTGCGTCAGCCACACAAAAAGCCAGCGAAGGCTGGCGTATCTACCCTGAATCTCGCGCGGGTAAATCTCCTGCCGCGCTTGATACATGTGGATGACTGCGACTTCAGGGGACGCGTTTTCCATCGAAAATCCTGATTCCTGCAAAAATGAATCGGCGCTACCACAGGGGCAGCGCCGACCTTGCTGACTATGGCAAAGTGACTCGTGTACTTGCGCGCTTATTTACCGGCAAGCGCTGCCTCCTGTTTATTGGACAGACTCCAGACATAGGCGGCGAGCAAATGCACCTTGGCTTCACCCAGAAAATCAGCGAACGCAGGCATCACATTATTGCGACCGAGCCGGATCGTCTCCATGATCGTCGCGACACTACCACCGTATAGCCAGGTCTTGTCCGTCAGATTGGGAGCACCCATCGCCGTCATGCCTTTGCCATCGGCACCATGACACGCAGCACACACCGCAAACTTCTCGCGACCAGCCGAAGCCTTGATCGCATCATGTGCGGACCCAGACAGAGACAGCACATAGTGCGCAACTGATTCGATATCTTTCTCCGAGCCGACGGCCGCACCCATGGGCGGCATCTGCCCATGTCGACCATTCAAGATCGAGAGCTTGATGGTCTCTGGCTCACCACCATACAACCAGTCGCGATCCGCCAAATTCGGAAAGCCTTTGTTACCACGCGCATCCGAGCCGTGGCATTGCGCGCAGTACGTAAGAAACAAACGCTCACCCATCGCATTCGCTTTACTATCAGCAGCGAGTAGTTTGAGATCCGTGGCTTTATATTTTTCAAACATCGGTCCAATCTCGGCCTCGGCCATCCGAATTTCTTCCTGATACTGACCCGCCGAGCGCCATCCAAGCTTGCCTGCGAAGCTACCGAAGCCAGGATAGAGCGTGAGATAGATAATCCCGAACACGATGGTGATATAGAACAGCCACATCCACCAACGCGGCATCGGGTTATTGAACTCTTCCAGTCCATCGTAGACATGGCCCGTGGTGTCGACCTTGCCATCCTTTGGCGCGGTGACTTCTACCTTGGATTGCGACCACAACAGCAAGCCACAGCCAATGATCGATAGCGCGACCAGCACCGCGATATAGATACTCCAAAAATCATTGATGAAATCAGCCATGAGTCGGCTCCTGCTCACTGTTACCGAGTTCTTCATCCGCGAAAGGCAGCATCGCGGCTTCGTCGAAATCTTGCTTGCTATGGGCGACAAATGCCCAGTAAACAATACCGATAAATGTCAGCAAGCTCACCAGCGTCATCACACTGCGCACATCAGATAGCCAGGTCGTGAAGTCCATGTTTACCTCCGTGCCTTGATTTGTATGCCCAGCCCTTGCAGGTAAGCGATGAGTGCATCTTGCTCAGTCTTACCCTCAAGTGCCTTGGGTGCTGCGGCGATCTCTTCCTCAGTGTAGCCATCACCGAGGCGCTGCAAGGCTCTCAGCTTGGGTACGATGGATTGTGGCTCGAGTACGGTACTGGCTAACCAGGGATAGCTCGGCATATTCGACTCGGGTACCACATCGCGTGGGTTGTTCAAATGGGCACGATGCCACTCATCCGAGTAGCGACCACCCACACGCGCCAGATCAGGCCCAGTGCGCTTGGATCCCCACTGGAATGGACGGTCGTATACAAACTCGCCTGCGACGGAGTAATGGCCGTAGCGCTCGGTCTCGGCACGGAATGGTCGGATCATTTGCGAGTGGCAGTTGTAGCAGCCCTCACGCACATAGATGTCGCGGCCCGCAAGTCGTAGCGGACTGTAGTGAGTGAGTCCTGCCACCGGCTCGGTGGTCGACTTCTGAAAGAACAGCGGCACGATCTCAACCAGACCACCCACGCTGACTACCAGCAGCACCAGCACGATCAGTAGCCAGGGTTTACGTTCAATTACGTCGTGTGTCAGTTTCATTGATCTCTCCCGCGGTTACGCGTGCGCGCCGAGTAAAGGAATTCGGGTATCCGCCGGCTTGCTGTCGACCACCGTCTTGAAAGTGTTGTAGGCCATCATCAACATACCCGCGAGATAGAGCAGGCCACCCACCATACGCACCACGTAGTAGGGGTAGGTAGCTTTCACGCTCTCGACGAAGCTGTAGGTCAGCGTGCCATCATCATTCACAGCGCGCCACATCAGGCCTTGCATCACACCAGCGATCCACATCGCTGCGATGTACAACACGATGCCGATGGTCGCCGTCCAGAAATGCACCTCGACCAGTCGCATACTCCACATTTCCTTTTTGCCGGACAGGCGCGGCAACAGGTAGTAGATCGACCCCATCGAGATCAGACCGACCCAGCCGAGCGCACCCGAGTGCACATGGCCAACGGTCCAATCGGTGTAGTGCGACAGTGCGTTGACGGTTTTAATCGACATCATCGGACCCTCGAAGGTCGACATGCCATAGAACGAGAGCGAGACAATCAGGAACTTCAGGATAGGGTCATTGCGCAGTTTGTGCCATGCACCGGACAGCGTCATGATGCCGTTGATCATGCCACCCCAACTCGGCGCCAACAGGATCAATGAGAACACCATGCCGAGTGACTGCGTCCAATCTGGCAGTGCGGTGTAGTGCAGATGGTGCGGGCCAGCCCACATGTAGGTAAAAATCAGCGCCCAGAAGTGCACGATCGAGAGTCGATACGAGTACACCGGTCGCTCGGCCTGCTTCGGTATGAAGTAGTACATCATGCCAAGGAAGCCGGCGGTCAGGAAAAAGCCTACCGCGTTATGCCCGTACCACCACTGAATCATGGCGTCTTGCACGCCGGTGTATGCGGAATAGGATTTAGTCAGCGACGCTGGCATTGCTGCCGAGTTCACTATATGCAGCAGAGCGACCGTCAGGATGAACGCACCATAGAACCAGTTAGCGACATAGATATGCGACACCTTGCGCTTGATGAGCGTACCGAAGAACACCACGGCATACGACACCCAAACCAAGGCAATCAGAATATCGATCGGCCATTCCAGCTCGGCGTATTCCTTGCCGCTGGTGAAGCCCATGGGCAACGTGATGGCAGCAAGCACAATCACCAACTGCCAGCCCCAAAAGGTGAAGCTTGCCAACGCATCGGAAAACAAGCGCACCTGAGAGGTACGCTGCACCACATAGTAGGAGGTCGCAAACAATGCCGAACCACCAAAGGCAAAAATCACGGCATTGGTGTGCAACGGCCGCAGACGGCCATAGGTTAGCCAGGGAATATCGAAATTCAGCGCAGGGAATGCGAGCTGAGCGGCGATGATGACCCCTACCAGCATACCCACTACGCCCCACACCACCGTCATGATCGCGAACTGCTTGACCACGCGGTAGTTGTAGTTTTGTGCAGTGTCCACGGTAACTCCTCTGGAAATATAGACGGATTACAACAATTCCGAGCGGAGGTTACGTTCCCGAGGTCTTGAATTCCTTGACTTGGGTCAAAAAGGGCGAGAAGGCCCTGTAAGCCTGTGTTGGCTTATTTCTTGATATTGCTTTCTGAGGGATGGGCATCATCGTGCACACGATCGTCATCCTGCAGAATCCGCATACCCGGCCCCTCGAGATCGTCGAACTGGCCGCTATCCATCGCTTTGAAGAAGACCCAAAGTGCAAAGAACACAATGGCTACCGAGAGGGGTATCAACAAATAAAGTGATTCCATGACGTGGTCAGATTCAGGCGCGATCAAGGACGGCGCGGGCGCTGCAGCCGCAATGCATTCAGCACCACCAGCGCGGAGCTGGCCGACATGCCGACACCTGCCATCCACGGGCTCAGCACACCCATAGCCGCCGCCGGTATGGCTGCCAGATTGTACAGAGTGGCCCAGGCCAGATTTTGTCGGATCACCCGCATACATGCATCGGCGGCCATTGACGCATCGCGTAGGGACACCAAGCCTGCTGACAGCAACACCGCATCAGCGTGCGACTGCGCCAATGCGGCACCCGACCCCATCGCAAATGAAACATCTGCGGCCCGCAAGACGGCCGCATCATTGATGCCATCGCCCACCATCACCACCGTCGCACCCTGCTGCTGTAACTCCTGCACAAATGCCATTTTCTGCTGCGGCAACATGGCGCCATGGGCCTCATCCATCGTCAGTATTGAGGCGACCTCGGTCGCAATGTCAGGCGCATCGCCGGAAAGCAGGATAACGCGCAAGCCACGCGACTTGAACCAGGCAACCGTCGACTTTGCCTCTGGCTTCAGGCCATCCGCAAGCGCGAAGCGTGCTATCCATTCACGCTCAGTACCCAGATAGATCTCGGTCACCCCTGCAGCTGACACATGCGCTGGCACCTCACCCGCCAAATCAGCAACAAACTGCGCATGACCGATACGGAAAGCCTTGCCGTTAATCTGCCCCTCTATACCCTGCCCGTGCACAAACACGGGGTTCGTGACCTGCACGTCTGCGATGGCGAAGCTTGCAAATGCATGCGCAATCGGATGCGCGCTTCCTGCTTCGAGTGCAGCTGCCATTTGCAGCACCTGTATCTCGATATGCGCGCCAAATACAGTGACCTGCCGCACAACAGGGCGCCCCTCGGTCAAGGTGCCAGTCTTATCGAACACGATATGCGTGGCGCGATGCAAGGTCTCTAGTACATGCGGCTGCATCACCAGCACACCCTGCTGCAGCAAGCGGTTAGTCGCTGCCGCCAGTGCAGATGGTGTAGCAAGCGACAGTGCACACGGACAGGAAACCACCAACACCGCAATCGCAACCGGCCACGCGCGCGATGCATCATGCCAAAGCCAAAACAGCAGCACCGTAATCGCGAGTAACAACAAGCCCGCAACAAACCACGCAGCGACGCGATCGGCCCACTGTGCAATCACCGGCTTGCCTTGGCCGGCACGCTCGATCAAACGGATCAACGCAGCGAGCGTACTGTCTTTCGCCACCTTATCGACGCGGACAACTATAGGGGTGCTCAGGTTGAGTGCACCGCCTGCCACCATCGCCCCGACTTGTTTTGCTTGGGGTTTGCTTTCGCCAGTAAGCAAGGACAAATCAATCGCTGTCTCACCCTCGAGGATGACGCCATCCGCTGGCACAGGTTCGCCCGGCTTGACGAGTACCACATCACCGGCTTGTAACTGAGTTGCAGCAACTTGGGTCGCACTTCGATCATTGGGGAATGCTTTCAACAACCAGGCAGCATCTGGCAAGGCATGCTGCAAGCGCTCTAGTGATGAAGCCGCTCTTCGCCGCGCGAGCAGTTCAAGATAACGGCTACCCAGCAGCAGAAAAACAAACATAGTGATTGAGTCAAAGTAGACATCACCCTGGTTGAGCAAGGTCGCATACAAGCTGCCAATGAAGGCAGCCGCGATACCTAATGCTACTGGCACATCCATGCCGAGCCGACGCTGACGCAAATCGGCGAGTGCGCCTTTGAAGAAAGGCGAGGCCGAGTAGAACACCGCAGGTAGGGTCAACAACAAACTCGCCCAGCGCATCAACTGCGCCATCTCGGGCTCGATGCCGCCATCCTCGGTCAGATAGGCCGGTACTGCATACATCATCACCTGCATCATCGACAGCCCGGCGACGAACCAGCGCTTGAAGAGCTGCCGTGAATTTTTTCGCAGCAGCTCACCATGCTGTATCGGCTCGAAGGGGTAGGCTTTGTATCCCACTTCATGCACTGCTTGCAGAATATCGCTCGGCTTGCATTGCGATGCATCCCAGCGCACCTGCAGCTTCTCGGTGGCGACATTCAAGTTGGCTGCAGTAAGCCCGGGCACCTGCGCCAAACGACGCTCGATCAGCCACACGCATGCAGCGCAACGAATACCCTCAATCGAGAGCGTAGCCTCAGCACCGCCATCCGCGCGGGCGAACTGTGCGGCAAGCTCCGGAACGTCATACAGCTTGAGTGCCTGCGGGATTGTCTCAGTCACGTCGTTCGGAAGACTTTGTCGGGTGCGGTAGAAATCAGTCAGTCCATTGTCGACAATCGATTGTGCAACCGCCTCGCAACCCGGGCAGCACATGGGCTGCTCGACAGCATCAATCTTTACCGACCATCGGCTACCCGCGGGCACCGACAAGCCGCAATGAAAGCAGTCTGATGATTGCAGGGTCGATAGGGCTGCAGTGTTCATCGTGGGAGCCATCAATGCAGAGCGGGTGTGATGCACAGTGTATCCAGCCAGGCGTTGGACACGCCCATGCCGACTCGAACCAAGCCTGCCACACCGAAACTGAGTACCACCAAGCCAGCAATACGCCGTACTGATGATCGCTGCAGTAGCGGCTGTATCGAAGCGCCGGCCAACCCCAGGGTGAATAGCAGCGGTAGCGTACCCAGACCAAAGGCGAGCATGACGAGAGCGCCACGTGTTGCTGAACCACTCAGCAATGCTGTCATGAGCACGCTGTACACCATGCCGCAGGGTACCCAGCCCCACAGCCCGCCGAGCGCAATCGCTTGCGATGTGCGCTGCACCGGTAGCAGCTTGCGGATTAGCGGCTGTAACTGTCGCCACAGCACTTGGCCCACCGCCTCGAGCCGAGACAGACCGTGCCAGATATTCATGAGCGTGAGACCCAGCGCCACCAGCATTAGATTAGCGAGCCAGTAGGTAACCGTCTGCACGCTTGCCAGGTTAATCATCGCCGGTACGCTACCGAGCACACCCGCCAACATACCGGCCACCATGTAGCTACCGATGCGTCCGACATTGAACGCCAATACTCTGGGGGCAGTGTCGACGATGGTCGATGCGTGGCTGGGTGCGCCATCAGGCTGTATCGGGATAGAGCGACGTGGCGCGGCGACTGCGAATGCACCCACGATGCCGCCGCACATACCAACACAATGAACACCGCCGAGAAGACCTATAAGGAAGATCGGCAGCAGCGAGAGTAAGCTCACCTCTATACCGTTCGCGAGTAGCGTAAGGGCTCTGAGTATAAGCTTCTGGCCTGTTGCAGATGACGGTCGAACACCATGCAGATATTCCGGATTAGTAGCCGGCCTTTCAGGGTGACCTCAATCCATTCACTATCGACCGTCAATAAACCCATTTGCTGTAATTCTCCGAGCTGCTCGAGCTCCAGCTCGAAGTAGGTATCAAACTTGATCGGATAAGCTTGTTCCAGCGATCGGATCGATAACTCGAAGTTGCACATCAGGCGCTGAATAATGAAGCGGCGTAGTACATCATCCATGGTCAGCTGATAACCACGCACGATTGGCAACTCGCCCTGATCCAAACGATCGTAGTAATCCTCGAGCGTCTTGGCGTTCTGGCTATAGCACATGCCAACCGAGCTGATGGCCGACACACCGCAGGCAATCATCTCGGATTCTGCATACGTCGAATAACCCTGAAAATTTCTATGTAATAGCCCCTGCCGCAGCGCGACTGCGAGCTCATCATCGGGCTTGGCAAAGTGATCCATACCAATATACACATAACCCGCTGCGTTCAGCTGGCGGATGCAAAACGCCAGCATATCGAGTTTGGTATCCGAGCTGGGCAAGTCAGCTTCAGCGATACGTCGCTGGGGCTTGAACAAATGCGGTAGATGCGCGTAGTGGTAGACCGCAATGCGATCCGGGTTGGCAGCGATCACCTTAGCAATGGTTTCTGCTATCGACCCAAGCGTTTGCTTCGGTAAGCCATAGATGAGATCAATACTGACCGAACGAAAACCTGCCGCACGTGCCGCGTGAATCGTGTCGAGTGTTATCTGCTCCGGCTGAATCCGATTTACCGCGCGCTGAACTTGCTCATCAAAGTCTTGCACGCCCAGACTGATACGGTTGAAGCCCTGTGCTCGCAACCTATGAATCCGTTCAGCGGTTACGCTGCGCGGATCAACCTCGATCGAGTATTCCCCTTTGGCGTCATCCGCAAAGTTGAACCATCGACGCAGATGCTGCATCAGATCGCTCATCTGATCATCTGACAGATAAGTGGGCGTACCACCACCGAAATGCAATTGCTCGACCTGATTGCATCCGGTAAACAACTTGCCCTGCATCGCCAGTTCGCGCTTCAGATAATCAAGGTAAGTCGTTGCCTTGTCACGGTTCTTGGTGACAATCTTGTTGCACCCACAGTAGTAACAAACCGTGTCACAAAACGGAATATGGACATACAGCGACAGCGGTTGACGCGCACCGCGCGCGTGGAGATGATTCACCGCATGCAGATAATCACGGAAACCAAATTGCTCGGTGAAACGATCTGCCGTCGGATAAGAGGTGTAGCGCGGGCCCGACTGCGATAGCCGCTGGATAAGGCCCGCATCAAACTCGACCTGCTGTACCGGATGGACGGGGATGGTATGAATACTCATAAGACTCGCGACTCGCTGATCGCCGTCAGCGCAGGAGTGCGTCTGTTGGGCACTTGAAGTCTATGAATCCACCCTCGCCATTACCTTGACCTAAATCAAAACTGCCCGGAAGCGCGTGGCCGGATCGATTGCCAAACGCGAGGAAATCGGTTTATCTGTCATGTGAACTTATCCGCCAATGCGCACGGTTTCAAGAAAAATTTTCCAGACCGACTAGCTCACGCTGACTCATGAAAGGGAATTCCATGACTTACAAGACTGTATTGGTGCATCTTGATCAGGCGCCACGGTGCGATGTGCGTATCCAGCTCGCGGCGCAGATATCGCAGAGCTTTGGCAGCCATCTGATTGGTGCTGCGATGACCGGTATCTCGCGTCATATTTTCAATCGCGGCGAGCTCGATTTGACAGACCCAGTATTCTCGCACCATCGCGATCATCTGCGTCAGCACGCTCGCGATGTTCTGAAACACTTCGAGCAAGTGGTCGCATCGGTTGGCGTTGATTCTCTGGAGCCGCGCTTAGTCGATGATGATGCCGCCGGCGGAATGGTGCTGCAGTCGCGCTATGCAGACCTAACGGTATTGGGGCAATTCGATTCTGCCGCAACCATTCCGGGCGTGATGTCGAACTTGCCAGAGCTAGTCGTGCTTGGTAGTGGACGCCCTGTACTGATCGTGCCGCATAGCGGGCAGCCTGCTTACCCACTACAACGCCTGATGGTGGCGTGGGATGGCAGTCTCTCGGCAAGTCGTGCGATTACGCTGGCCTTGCCATTGCTGTTACGCGCGAACACAGTCGATGTGGTGGTTATGCAGACCGCCGACAAAAACGACGATGCCCACGGTGACCAAGCCGGCGCTGATCTTGCACTATTCCTCGCACGGCATAAGATCAAGGTCAATCTCGTCGAACGCCAAATTAAGGGCGACCACGGTGAAGCACTACTATCGATTGCAGCCGACCTTACGACTAATCTGATTGTGATGGGCGGTTACGGACACACCCGATTCCGGGAACTCGTGTTAGGTGGCGTCACCCGTACCCTGCTGCAATCGATGACGGTACCGGTGCTGATGGCACACTGACACACTCACTATCAGATCGCAGAGCAGATATTTAGCGATACACCATGACCGGCAGCGTGGAATGCGAGAGCACACGCTGCGCTTGGCTACCTAATAGTAAGCGGTCAAGGCCCTTGCGCCCATGCGAACCCATCCAGATCAGGTCGCAGCCTTTATCACGCGCGGTGTTGATAATTTCCTCGTACGGATGAACACCGCGTGTTGATAGGGTCTCGCAGCTCACATTGGCAGTTGCTGCCATGGATTTAAGCCGTTCAATCGCCTGCTGGGTCGACTTGTCTTGCAGCTCTTCGTACGTCGATAGGTCAACCATTGCACCCGCTTCAGGCATCAGCATGAAAGGATAAATCTCGGCCACGGATAAACCAACAATCGTCGCACCCTGCGCTGCCGCGAAAGACATCGCGGCTTCCACCGCTTTATCCGACAAGGCTGATCCATCGGTCGCTACCAAGATTTTTTTGAACATACTGATCCCCTTCGACGGTGATAGTGATGGTAATGGTGCTGACTGTAACGAACTTGCCCTTAAAAAAATTGACCTTAGTCAAATTGGCCAGAGTGATTCCTCGTCCATCAGCGCGACTTGCTCGCGCAATTCGAGGATACGATCCTGCCAATAGCGTACAGTCCCGAACCAAGGGAAAGCCGCAGGGAAAGCGGGATCATCCCACCGCATACCGAGCCAGGCACTGTAGTGCAACAAGCGTAGGGTGCGCAGGGCCTCGAGTAGATACAACTCGCGCTGATCGAATTCATGGAAATCTTCATAGCCGCTGAGCAGATCAGTCAGTTGACGCACCATGTCGGCACGCTCACCCGATAGCAGCATCCATAAATCCTGCAGTGCCGGACCGGTACGGCTGTCATCAAAGTCTACAAAATGCGGGCCTGCGTCAGTCCACAGCACATTCCCAATGTGACAATCCCCGTGCAGTCGTAACGAGCGAATATCCCCGGCGCGTTGATAACAGCGCTGCACGCCATCAAGCGCCTGCCGGCTAATCACCGACCAGCTTTCGAGTAACTCGCCGGGAATCAAATCGCTCTGCAATAACCAATCCCTTGGCTGCTCGCCAAATGTCTGTGGATCAAGGGCGGGACGCTCAACAAAGGGCTGGCTGGCACCGACGGCATGTATGCGACCCAGAAAACGGCCGATCCACTCGAGCACGCCCGGCCGATCTAACTCGGGCGCCCTGCCGCCCTGGCGGATAAACACAGCGAAGCGGTGGTCTTGGTGGCGATGCAGTGTTGTACCCGCCATCAACAAGGGTGGGACGACAGGAATTTCTTGCGCATGCAGCGCGTGCACAAATTCATGCTCTTCAAGAATCGCCGCATCACTCCAACGCGATGGCCGATAAAACTTCACCACCACGGGTGAAGCATCTTCAATACCGACTTGATAGACGCGGTTCTCGTAGCTGTTGAGTGCAAGCAAGCGGCCATCTCCATGCAACCCAATGGAATCTAGCGCATCGAGTACCGCATCTGGCGATAGTGCATGGAAAGAATCTGATGATGAATTGTTCATCACTGCATTGTAGTCTTGTTACACTGCGTGCTTGCCCATCACCTAGGTCACCATGTCCGACCAACCACTACTCACCGATCAAGAATTTGACGAGCTCGACCGTTTCCTGATGTCTGCGCACTGTGGCGATGAGACCATGGCCATGGACGCCCTGAATGGCTACCTGACCGCGATCGCTATCGGCCCAGTCGATATTCCGCCCGAGCATTGGCTAGCGCGCATCTGGGGGCCGACGCCGCAAGATGCGCCGAAGTTCCGCGATGCGCAGCAGTGTGCGCGGATTCTCGAGCTGCTATCGCGCGCTCTGGAAGAGATCCGCGTAACGTTCGAAGTAGCGCCGAAAGATTTCGAGCCGCTGTTCTCGGTTCACAAATTCAAAGGCAAAGAATTACTTGATGCTGAAGCATGGTGCTGGGGTTTTCTTGAGGCGATCAGTCTGGATAAAGCCGCATGGCAGCCCCTGCGTGACTCATCTCAGGCGATACTTCTACGCGCCATTGACCTGCTGGGCGCAGAAGAGATTGATGATGCGCAGTTGGTTTTGGTCGACGACCCCGTCAAGTGCCACAAGCTGGCGATTGAGGTAGAGGCGTCGGTACCGCAGATTCAGCGCTTTTGGCTGAAGCCACTTTAATAAACGGCTTACGCGTTCATAAAATGTTGGCGGTAATAGCGTAACTCTTCGACCGATTCGCGAATATCTGCCAATGCCGTATGGAGCTGGTGTTTTTTGAATCCAGCGATCAGCTCCGGGCGCCAGCGACGGCACAGTTCTTTCAAGGTCGAGACATCGACATTCCGGTAATGGAAAAATGCCTCGAGGGTCGGCATGTGGCGCGCCATGAAACGCCGGTCCTGGCAAATCGAGTTACCGCACATCGGCGACTTCCCCGCCGGCACAAACTGCTTCAGAAACGCCACCATCTCGGCGGACGCTTGCTCTTCGGTGACGGTTGATGCCTTGACCCGATCAATCAGGCCGGAGCGGCCGTGGGTACCTTTGTTCCAGGCGTCCATACCGTCGAGGACTTCATCGGGCTGATGAATCACGAATACCGGCCCTTCGGCCAGCACATTCAGGTTGGGGTCGGTGACGATGGCCGCGATTTCAATGACCTTGTCGCGATCGGGGTCGAGGCCGGTCATTTCCATATCAACCCAGACCAAATTGAACTCGTTGGTGCCGCTCGGGGCCGCCTGATGCGCTTCGTTTGCTTGTGACATAATCCAAGTCGTTAGTGCGTCGCGCCACACTCGGCGCTTGCCAAGTTCTCATTCTCGCATATGCCACCGATGGATCCTTACAGCTTTTCGCTTTTGTTCGCCGCTTTTTTGATCGCAACGCTCGGCACTAAATTGTGGCTAGCCTCGCGTCATATTCAACACATCCAACGGCACCGCGACGCCGTGCCCGAGCAGTTTGCTGCCAAAATTCCGCTGGCCGCGCATCAGAAGGCCGCTGATTACACCGTCGCCAAGACCAAATTGAAGATTACGCTGCTGGTCGTGAACGCTGTGGTACTGGTCGGCTTCACACTGATGGGCGGGCTACAGTGGTTGTCTGAAGTGCTGTCGCCAACCTTCGGCGTTGGTATCGCTTATCAGCTGGCCTTGATTGCTGCGGTGAGCATCATTTCGAGCCTGATTGATTTACCTATCGATTACTACAAACAGTTCACACTTGAGGAGCGCTTCGGCTTCAACAAGATGACGCCGGGCCTGTTTTTCTCGGATCTGATCAAGCATAGCGTGGTCGGTGCCGCGATTGGTTTGCCGCTGCTGTGGGTCACCCTGACGCTGATGGAAAAATCCGGTGATCTCTGGTGGCTGTATGCCTGGCTGCTGTGGTGCGGGTTCCAACTCTTCATGATCGCGTTTTACCAAAGCCTGATCGCACCACTGTTCAACAAGTTCACACCGCTGGAAGATGAAAGCTTGCGTACCCGTATCGAGGGCTTGATGCAGCGGGTTGGCTTCGCCAGCAAAGGTTTGTTTGTGATGGATGGCTCGCGCCGTAGCGCACACGGCAATGCTTACTTCTCGGGCTTTGGCGCTGCCAAGCGGATTGTGTTTTTCGATACCCTGTTGTCGCGTCTGGCACCGAACGAGATCGAGGCAGTGCTCGCGCATGAGCTGGGCCACTTCAAACTGAACCATGTCGTCCAACGTTTGCTAATGATGTTCGCGCTGTCGCTAGGCTTTCTTGCCCTGCTCGGTTGGCTCAAGGGCCAGGTATGGTTCTATACCGGCTTGGGTGTGACACCGCTAATGAATGGCAGTAACGATGCCATGGCGCTGATTCTGTTCATGCTGGCACTACCAAGCTTTACCTTCCTATTCTCGCCATTGATGTCGATTACCTCCCGCAAAAATGAGTTCGAGGCGGATGCCTTCGCCGCAAAACACAGCAACTCGAGCGATCTGATCTCGGCTTTGGTCAAGCTGTACGAAGACAACGCCTCGACGCTCACGCCGGATCCGCTGCACTCGGCGTTTTATGATTCACACCCACCCGCCAGTGTGCGGGTACAACGACTGCTGTCGACCTAAGCCTATGACCCGAGACCAGTTGCTTGCTGCTTCCTGCCGTCACCTCACTGAGGCCGCGACCCAGCAGCAACTCATGGACGCGCTTGCGATACTGAGCGAGTGGTCTTGTGTGGATGGCCAGCTGCAGCGTCAATTCCAATTTACCGACTATCACCACACCATGGCGTTTGTGAATGCTGTGGCTGACATCGCGGACCGCGAAGATCATCACCCCGAGATGGTGGTCGGCTACAACCGCTGCACCGTTCGCTACAGCACGCATTCGGTGAATCAAGGTAGCGGCGGTTTGTCGCACAATGATTTCATCTGCGCGGCCAAGATCGACCAGATCCCATCCCACCGCGTATGACAGCTCAGCTGGGCCTGATTGTTGCGGCCCATGGCCGTCACTATCTGGCGCAGTCCGAGGGACAAAAATGGCTGTGTGTCACGCGCGGAAAAAAACGGGATGTCGCTACCGGTGATCGGGTCAGCTTTGTGCCGACCTCTACTGACCAAGGCGTCATCGAGGAAATCCTTCCCCGCACTACGTTTCTTTATCGCTCTGACCAGTACCGATCAAAACTACTCGCTGCGAATCTAACGCAACTGATGATCGTGGTCGCCACCGAGCCGAGTTTCTCCGACGATCTGCTGTCACGCGCCTTGATTGCTGCGGAAGCGGCTGGCATCTCGGCGCATCTGCTGCTGAACAAAATCGACATCCGCGCACCACTAGACGCCGCCCGCGCACGGCTGACCAACTACGCCAAGCTCGGCTATCCGGTGCATGAGATGAGCGCGGTGAGCGATCCGTCAAGTACGCTGGCGATCCTGCAGCCCTTGCTCAAAAATCAGTCCACCATCCTGATCGGCCAATCCGGCATGGGCAAG
This sequence comes from Oxalobacteraceae bacterium, assembly GCA_021299035.1. Taxonomy (GTDB): domain Bacteria; phylum Pseudomonadota; class Gammaproteobacteria; order Burkholderiales; family Burkholderiaceae_D; genus Pernthalerella; species Pernthalerella lacunae. The sequence goes on from JAJTGD010000002.1 coordinate 78,471, forward strand.
TCGTCGCTGGTGAGGCTATTGGTGCCCGAGGCGGACATCGCGGTGCGCGAGATATCGCAGCGACTCGATACCGGCAAGCACACCACCACCTTCACGCGGCTGTACAGCATCGATGACAACAGCTCTGTGATTGACTCACCAGGCTTTCAGGAATTCGGTTTGCATCACCTGACCGAAGGCATGCTGGAGCGCGCCTTTCGGGAGTTTGCGCCGCATCTTGGCCAATGCCGCTTTACCAACTGCCATCACGCGGCCGAGCCCGGCTGCGCTGTCACCGAGGCGGTGTCACGCGGCGAGATTGATGAAGCGCGCCATGCCTTGTATCTGCAATTGCGACATGAGTCGCAGCAGCATCCGGGATATCGCTGATTCGCTCTGGCGACGACTGCCTTTCGCGAATAAAACCCTTTATAATCCAACAAGTTAACAATTCGGCGGCAGCCGCTGGCTGGCCGCCGATTTCATTTATGGCAATCCGACACTATCTGACGTTTGCCGACTTCACGCTCGCCCAGTACACCTACCTGTTCGAGCGCACGAAGCTCATCAAGCGCAAGTTCAAAAACTACGAGACCTACCACCCGCTGCTCGATCGCACGCTGGTGATGGTGTTCGAAAAAAACTCGACCCGCACCCGGCTCTCGTTCGAGGCCGGTATGCACCAACTCGGTGGCGCAGCGATTTATCTCAACACCCGTGACAGCCAGCTGGGCCGTGGCGAACCGGTAGAGGATGCCGCGCAAGTGATGTCCCGCATGTGCGACATCATCATGATCCGCACCTTTGGTCAGGAAATCATTGAGCGCTTTGCAGCGCATTCGCGCGTTCCGGTGATTAATGGTTTGACCAATGAGCATCATCCCTGCCAGGTATTTGCGGATATCTTCACCTACACCGAGCATCGCGGCTCAATTGCTGGCAAGACTGTGGCGTGGATTGGTGATGCCAACAACATGCTCTACTCGTGGCTGCAGGCGGCTGAAGTCTTCGGCTTTCATGTCAATGTATCGACACCCGCTGGCTACGATATCAACCCGGCTCTGGTGGCACCGACTAATCAGCGTTACACCGTCTTTAAAAATCCGGCTGATGCCTGTGAGGCTGCCGATCTGGTGACCACCGATGTGTGGACCAGCATGGGCTATGAACAAGAAAACGCAGCGCGACTAAAAGCCTTTGATGGCTGGATCGTCGACGCTGAAAAAATGAAGCGCGCCCACAAAGATGCGCTGTTCATGCACTGCCTGCCCGCACACCGCGGTGAAGAAGTTGCAGCCGACGTCATCGACGGCCCACAGTCGGTGGTGTGGGACGAAGCAGAAAACCGGCTGCATGTACAGAAAGCCTTGCTCGAGTATCTCGTGCTGGGCGAAGTTTGAATCTCCCGTCAATCAGGAAAAACTAGCAATGAGCGACATCAAGAAAGTGGTCCTTGCCTATTCGGGCGGACTGGATACCTCCGTTATTCTGAAATGGCTGCAAGATCACTACCACTGTGAGATCGTGACCTTCACCGCCGACTTGGGCCAAGGCGAAGAGCTGGACCCCGCGCGTGCCAAGGCCATCAAATTCGGCATCAAGCCCGAGAATATCTACATCGATGATCTGCGCGAAGAGTTCGTGCGCGACTTCGTCTACCCGATGTTCCGTGCCAATACCATCTATGAGGGCGAGTATCTGCTCGGCACCTCGATTGCGCGCCCGCTGATCGCGAAACGCCTGATCGACATCGCGCGCGAAACCGGCGCTGACGCTATCTCGCATGGCGCCACCGGCAAGGGCAATGATCAAGTGCGTTTCGAATTGGGCGCTTATGCCTTGATGCCGAACGTGAAAATCATTGCACCCTGGCGTGAGTGGGATCTGCTCTCGCGCGAGAAGCTGCTGAAGTATGCAGAAGACGCCGGCATTGAGATCGACATGAAGCACAAGAGCGGCGGTGCGCCTTACTCGATGGATGCCAACCTGCTGCACATCAGCTACGAAGGCCGCCATCTGGAAAACCCGAGCGCCGAAGCTGAAGAATCCATGTGGCGCTGGACTGTCAGCCCGGAGGCTGCACCGGATGCGGCAGAGTATCTGGATATTGAATTCGCACACGGCGATATCGTTGCGCTGAACGGCAAGAAAATGAGCCCGGCCGAGACACTCGCCGAGCTGAACCGCGTGGGCGGCAAGCACGGCATTGGCCGCCTCGATCTGGTCGAGAACCGTTACGTTGGCATGAAGTCGCGCGGCTGCTATGAAACCCCGGGCGGCACCATCATGCTGCGCGCACATCGTGCGATTGAATCGATCACACTCGATCGTGAAGTCGCGCATTTGAAAGATGACCTGATGCCACGCTATGCCTCGCTGATCTACAACGGCTACTGGTGGAGTCCGGAGCGCGTCGCGCTGCAAACGCTAATTGATCATACCCAGCAGCGCGTGAATGGCTGGGTGCGGTTGAAACTGTATAAGGGCAATGTGATCGTCGTCTCGCGTGACTCGAAGACCGACTCATTGTTCGATCAAACTATTGCGACTTTTGATGAAGACGGCGGCGCCTACGATCAAGCGGATGCAGGTGGCTTTATCAAGCTGAATGCGCTGCGTATGCGTATCGCTGCCAATGCACAGATTAAACGCGGTAAGTAATCAGATTCAATTCAAGGGAAAATAATGAGCACTCAATTCGATAATGTCTCCGTCGTCAAGAAAGCCAATATCTTTTTTGATGGTAAATGTGTTTCACACAATGTGCTGTTTGCCGATGGCACTCGAAAATCAGTCGGCGTGATTTTCCCATCCTCGCTGGTATTCAATACCGGTGCGCCGGAGATCATGGAAATCAACGGGGGTAAATGCCGAGTTCGCCTGAAAGGCGAAACTGAGTGGAAGACTTACGAAGGTGGCCAGAGCTTCCATGTGCCGGGCGATTCGAGCTTTGATATCGAGACGATTGAGACATTGGATTACGTTTGTCATTTCGGCTGATGCCCGACTGTTAATCGCTCTTCCCTCACGCTAGATGCATGTCCACCATGCATCTAGCGCATGTCAGTTCCACCACTTTCGTCTTGCTGATAGCGTTCCGCTATCTCTCATACTTCCCCCGTCTAATGAGCACAGCATGACAAAGTTCAAAACGCCGCCCCTGCTATACGGTGACAAGTTCTTGGAATTGCGTCAGATCACCGAGACTAGTCGCGCCGACGAAAGACCCATTGACGGTAATGTAAATTCGCCTTACCATGCACTGAAAGTGCTCTGGAAGGCAGTCGTGGCCTCGCTAACCGTTACCTCAAAAGGACAGGTCACTCTCAAACGTGACTTGCTTCAACATCTTGGCGTCGAACCGGGTGAGCGTATCGACGTTGAAAAGCTGCCCAATGGCGAACTGCGGATCAGGGCCATGCAACCGACCGGCTCGATTGATGACTTTCTGGGTATGCTTGCAGGCAAAACACGCAAGATCGCAACAATCGAAGAAATCAACGAAGCTGCTGCAGCTGGCTGGGCCGGGAAAAAGTGAATATATCGGTTGATACGAATATCCTAGTCCGGGCCATTGTGCGCGACGACACTAAGCAAGCAAGTGCCGCAGCCAAGATACTAAAGACAGCATCGTTGATTGCCGTTTCTATACCCTGTTTATGCGAATTTGTCTGGGTACTACGGCGCGTTTATAGTTTTGACGGCGAATCTATCTCGGCGGCGATTCGCGCATTATTAGATACGCGGAACGTGATCATGAATCGACCTGCAGTGGAAGCAGGACTAGCACTGCTCGAGGCGGGCGGCGACTTCGCCGATGGCGCGATGGCATATGAAGGCACATGGCTGGGAGGAGAAAGCTTCGTCTCTTTCGACAAGCAGGCTGTCGAACTGCTTGCCGAACAAGGGGTAGCTACGCAGCTACTGAAATAACGAAACGTCAGACAATCAGCGGTTCTGCTTCCAGCATCACCCCGTACTTCGCTTGTACCTCTTCGCGAATCTTGTTTGAAAGTCGAAGTACATCAGCACCGGTTGCTCCACCTCGATTCACCAGCACCAGTGCCTGGTTTTCGTGAACACCGGCAGCGCCCATCGACCTACCCTTCCAGCCGCATTGATCGATCAGCCAGCCAGCGGCGAGTTTGTAACTCCCATCTGCCTGTGGGTAACTCACCAGCGCTGGGTATTGGGCAAGCAGTGAATTTCGCTGCTCTGCGCTCACGACCGGGTTTTTGAAAAAACTGCCTGCATTCCCCACTTTGGCCGGGTCGGGTAGCTTGCGGGTTCGGATAGCGATGACTGCGTCAGCGATCTCTTGCGCACTTGGATTCGCCATATCTCTTGATGCTAGCTCAGCTGCTAACTCTGCATAGCGCAGGTTTGGCTGCCATGACTTCGGCAAGGCAAACCTCACCTCAAGAATAATCGCGCGATCTCTTAACGCGTGCTTGAAAATACTATCTCGATAAGCAAAGGCACAATCCATCTTCGACAAATGCACTAACTCGCCGGATGTCATATCGAATGCCGTCAGCGAATCAAAAAAATCTGCCAGCTCACTGCCGTAGGCACCAATATTTTGAATCGGCGAAGCGCCGACGCTACCGGGTATCAGTGATAGATTTTCCAGCCCGGGTAATCCTTGCGCCAGCGTCCACTGCACAAAGGCATGCCAGTTTTCACCGGCCTGAGCAGTCACGAATATATGCTGCTCATCCTCACCGGTGATGGCGATACCTTGTGTAGCAATATGCAACACCAGACCGGAAAAATCTGTCGTCAGTAGCAGGTTGCTACCACCGCCGATTATCAGTCGCGGCAGCTCGCGCAAGCTAGATTCACGATACAGCGCATCCAGCTGCGCAACATCGGTCACTTTGAGAAAGTGCGCTGCCTTGGCATCAATACCGAAGGTATTCAATGCGCGCAGCGAGTACTGAGGCTGAATAGCAAGTTGGGATGCCATGGGCTGCAGATTATACCGACCGGGTCACGGTCAGGCCGGGACGCTCCTCTATAATATGTGACACCTATTTTTATCTGGAGCAGCCCATGCCCTCGTTCGATATCGTCTCTGAAGCCAACCAGGTCGAGGTCAGAAATGCAGTTGATCAGGCCAACAAGGAAATAACAACGCGTTTTGATTTCAAAGGCAGTGATGCGCGCGTCGAGCAAAAAGAGCATGAGCTGACTGCTTACGCAGACAGCGATTTTCAGCTGGGGCAGGTGCGGGATGTACTGACCAATAAAATGGCCAAGCGAAATGTTGATGTGCGCTTCTTGGATCTCGGCAAGATCGAGAAGATCGGCGGCGACAAGGTCAAGCAAGTGATCAAGGTGAAGAATGGCATTGAGACCGATGCCGCCAAGAAGATTCAACGCATCATCAAGGACAGCAAGATCAAGGTACAGGCGAGCATTCAGGGGGAGTCGGTGCGCGTGCAGGGTGCGAAGCGCGATGATCTACAGGCGACGATTGCCCTACTGAAGAAAGAGGTCACTGATCTACCGCTGGAATTCAATAACTTCCGCGACTAAGAGCCCTTTAAATCTATATCGCTGGGCTGTACGCGTTTTTTACACCCTCTTATAAAAGACCAAGGAAGCGCTGACGTATAAAATTTCGTCGCTCCGGCGAAGGCCGGAGCCCATCAAAATCAAGACAGTGGATGCCAGCCTAGGCCGGCATGACGAATGAATCAGCACCTCCCTTACGCGAAGGCTCTAAGCACGAGCGTCGGTCACTCCTTGTCGCTATGTAGTCTCCGCTGTCTGACCGATGCTGCCAGATTTTCCAGCACCTGCACGCTGCTATCCCAATCGATGCAACCATCGGTGATCGACTGGCCATAGGTCAGCTCTTTACCCGCCACCAGATCCTGACGGCCGCCGACCAAGTGTGACTCGACCATCACGCCGATGATCCGATCGTCACCCGCCGTAATTTGCGCGCCGATGTTGGCGCAGACGGGCACCTGATTCTCGGGTTTCTTCGAGCTATTGGCATGTGACGCATCGATCATCAGTTTTTGTGCCAAGCCATTCGCGCCGAGTGCAAGACAAGCTTCTTCGACACTCGCGGCATCATAATTTGGCGCCTTACCACCACGCAAAATAATGTGGCAATCTTCATTACCCCCGGTGGAGACGATAGCCGAGTGACCACCCTTGGTCACCGACAGAAAATGGTGGGGTTGTGAAGCCGCCTTGATTGCGTCAGCAGCAATCTTGATATTGCCATCGGTACCGTTCTTGAATCCGACCGGGCACGACAGGCCGGACGCTAGTTCGCGGTGTACCTGCGATTCGGTGGTACGTGCGCCAATCGCGCCCCAGCTGATCAGATCAGCGATGTATTGCGGGCTGATCACATCCAGAAACTCGGTACCCGCCGGCAGGCCGAGCGCATTGATCTTCGCCAGCAGCTCGCGAGCAATGCGCAGGCCATCGTTGATGCGGAAGCTGTTATCGAGGTAAGGATCATTAATGAGCCCTTTCCAGCCGACCGTGGTACGGGGCTTCTCGAAGTAGACGCGCATCACGATTTCGAGATCATCTTTCAGGCGCTCACGCTGCTCGATCAAGCGATGTGCGTACTCCATGCCGGCTTTGGTGTCATGGATGGAGCAAGGGCCGATCACGACCATTAGACGGTCATCTTGCCCATGCAGGATGCGGTGCAGCGCGGTGCGCGCGTTCGCAGTCACCGTGGCGATTTTTTCATCGCAGGGGAATTCTCGAATCAAATGCGACGGCGGCGTCAGTTCTTTCAATTCTCTGATCCTTAGATCATCAGTGCGTGGCATGGTTTCTCCAGATGTGTCTCGGGTATAGAAAACAAAAAACCGCCATCGCTGGCGGTTTTCAAGATTCGGTTCGGTGACTGCTTTTGCGCGACCTTACCGCTTCTCTACCGCCCGGGTGCCGGGGTAGTCGAAGCCGTAAAAAAAGCAAAAGCGCAGTGCAAACATGGCGCGTGAGCAGTCAGGTTGAATGAAGCGGGGATAGTGCTACAAGTCAGTGTTTTTGGCAAGGCTGATGCTAAATAATTAATCAGCCTGTGCCGCCGACCGTGAGATCCTCGATCCGCAGAGTGGGCTGTCCCACCCCGACCGGTACGCTCTGACCGTCTTTGCCGCAGACGCCAACACCCGAGTCAAGGCGCATGTCGTTACCGATCATCGAGACGCGATTCAGCACATCCGGCCCATTACCGATCAGGGTAGCGCCCTTGACCGGGTAGGCCAGCTTACCGTCCTCGATCATCCAAGCCTCGCTGGCCGAAAACACAAACTTGCCATTCGTGATGTCGACCTGACCACCCCCAAAATTCACCGCGTAAAGTCCCCGCTTCACCGAGGCGATGATCTCTTCCGGATCGCGATCACCCCCCAGCATGTAGGTATTGGTCATGCGCGGCATCGGCAAATGGGCATAAGATTCACGCCGACCGTTGCCCGTGGTGGGCATTTTCATCAAACGCGCGTTCAAGGTGTCCTGGATGTAGCCGCGCAGAATACCGTCTTCGATCAAGGTGGTGCACTGAGTCGCGTTACCTTCATCATCCACGTTCAAGGAGCCGCGCCGGTCTGCGATAGTGCCGTCATCCACCACGGTCACGCCCTTAGCAGCGACGCGCTCACCGACACGACCAGCGAAGGTACTAGAGCCTTTGCGATTGAAGTCACCTTCCAAGCCATGACCAATCGCCTCATGCAACAACACGCCGGGCCAACCAGGGCCAAGCACGACGGTCATCGGCCCTGCCGGTGCCGGCTTCGCCTCGAGATTGGTGAGCGCTGCATTAACGGCTTCGTTCACGTACTTGTGCAATAACTCTTCACCGAAGTATTGGAAGTCGTAACGACCGCCGCCACCCGCAGTGCCAACTTCACGTCGGCCGTTCTGCTCGGCGATCACAGTCAGTGAGAGACGGACCAATGGCCGTACATCCGCGGCAATCACACCATCGCTACGCACAACCAGCACTACATCGTGTTCGCCGGAAAGCCCCGCCATCACCTGAACGATGCGCGGATCTTTGGCACGCGCAAGGCGCTCGATTCTTTCGAGCAGTTGCACTTTGGCGGTTGCATCGAGCGAAACCACCGGGTCATGGGCGTGGTACAGAGCCCGCGCTGAGCCCGGCTTGATCGAAGAGGCGAGTTTGACGCGACCAGCGCCACGGCGTGCGATTGTGCGTGTTGCTTCGGCTGCGTCGAGCAATGCGCGCTCGGAAATTTCGTCGGAGTAGGCGAAGGCGGTCTTGTCGCCCGAGATCGCCCGCACACCCACACCCTGATCAATCGAGAAGCTGCCAGTCTTCACGATACCTTCTTCAAGACTCCAGCTTTCGCTTTTGGTGAATTGAAAATACAGGTCGGCGTAATCCACCTTATGCGTAAAAATCGAGCCCAGCGCATTCAGCAACTTGCCTTGATCAAGACCGTTTGGCGTTAGCAGCAAGTTGGTCGCAGTCATGTGCGATTGCAGGTTGGGCTCAATGATGTTCATACTGGCTCGTTATGTTTGGGGTGAGTCGTGATTCTAATGTATCGAGCGTTTACACGCCGTGAGCTGACTGGCTCAAAGCGTACGGTGTTGCAGCGCTGGCAAGCTGGCGCGAATACCCATCATCGAGTCGAGGTCAATCTCGCCCGCCACCAAGCCCTCACCCTCAGCCAATTGCGTACATATGGCGCCCCAAGGGTCCACCAACATGCTGTGTCCCCAGGTACGACGACCGTTCGGATGCAGACCGCCTTGGGCAGCTGCAAGCACATAGCACTGGTTCTCGATGGCGCGTGCGCGCAGCAAAACTTCCCAATGCGCACGACCCGTGGTGGCGGTAAATGCAGCGGGCATGACGATCAAATCGCACTGCCCCATGGCACGATATAACTCGGGAAAGCGCAAGTCATAGCAGATCGACAGCCCAACCCGAGCAAAAGGTGTCTCAAGTACAGCCACTTCGCTTCCCGGCACAATGGTGCGTGACTCGTCATAGGACTCTTCGCCACGCTTGAATCCGAACAGATGGATTTTGTCGTAACGGCTAGCGAGCGTGCCATCCGGTGCATAAGCCATGAGGCTATTGAGTACTTTGCCGGATTGATGCGACTTCAATGGCAGGGTACCTCCCAGCAGCCAGATGCCACACTCGCGCCCGAGGTTAGCGAGAAAATTCTGTAGCGGCCCATCACCGGCGGGCTCGGCAATCTCTACCTTATCTTGCTCGTCACCACCCAACACGGCCCAGTACTCCGGTAGCAGTACCAACTGCGCACCTGCAGCGGCGGCCTCACGAACCAGCCGTGCTGCTGTCTCACAGTTCTTGGCAGGATCTGGCGTAGATACCATCTGCACAGCAGCTACCTTGAATGGTCTCATGTCGGTTTTCTCGTTCATACAGAGGGATTTTTTTGTTGAATTGCGTCCAGCCTATTGGCCATTACCTGACTCAACCGGCTTGCGTCGAGCTGTTAACTTTTTAATGACAGGATCCTTCCACGGACCCGTCACCTGATAATCTTGCGTGAGCACAGCGGCTACCGGATTTTTCAGGAAAAACTGGGCCAAGAACGCGCCTAATCCGACCACTGGGTTCACAGCCAGGCCATACACGACAGATGCGCCCGCCGCGTTTAATTCGGGAATGACCACGACCGTGAGGTTTTGTGTTTCGCCGATAAGATCAACTGTGCCGTCCATCAGAACAACTGCATTCGGCCCCCGCATCTTGAAACTATCGGTCTTGAGTATTCCGCGTGTGATGGTCGCGGTACTGGCAATGCCATCGAACGCGAACCCTTCGGAAAAGATATCGCGAAAGTCGAGCGTCAGTCGACGCGGCAACGACTGCAAACTCATCACGCCGAGTAGTTTTGCTACGCCGGGATCCGCCTTCAAAAACTGACCACTACCAAGCTTCAAACTCAAATTACCTGAGAGGGTAGGAAAATCGAACTGGGATGGATCTCCTCGCCAACTTAGATCGCCTTCCATCTTGCCCTTACCACCGCGCAGGGTACGCTCAAAGCCAACGCGATCCAATAACACCCCGGCATCGGTGATATCCATTTCATAGTTGAGCGTACTCTGGCTCTCATTCTGGCTGGCTAGCCAGCGACCAGTAGCGCGTAAAGCTGCGCCTGGGTTAGTAATCGCTAGCTTGCTGATACGCCACTCACGCCCGGGAGCATTGGTAAGACTACCGTTGGTCGCTGCCAGCTCCAGTCGACCCAGCCTCATGCCATACAACTCGAAGTTATCAGCGATAACATCTAATCCTGGTAGCTCGGTGAATGATTTCTTCCCTGCCAGCAGGTCGCTCATACTTGATCGGTCGCGTTCCTCGATCTTCAGTTGCGTCAACCGCGCTGTAATCTTGCCAGCACCACGCTCTGACCACGGGTCCTCCCACGTAGCACGGCCTGACATGGCATTCATATTCAGGTTAATCTGCCAACCACCACGGACACGATTCGCGCCGATCACTGCATTATCAAAGTTGCGTTCAGCGAATGTGAGCTCAGTCACCCGCAGATTGATCGCATCAATTGCAAAGAAAGCTTGCTCTGGCGATGTGCTCTCGGTTGAGGATGTCGCATCAGCGCCCAAACTGTTCAAGACATTGCGCCAGGCATCCGCATCAAGCGTGGGAAGATTGATCGCCAAGGCAACGCCACTATCATTATTAGGGATGGGTGTATTCACGCCGATCCCACCGCGCACCAGCTTCCAGCTGGCGCTGCCAGAGGCCGGTCGGGCTCGCAAATAGCGTGCGGAAATATTACGACCGAGCGTGAGCCGAATTTCTTCTGACTGGGTAGAATTGTCGAGCATGGCCGAAGGCGTGATGGCAACGCGCAGCGGGAAGCTCTCTGGCCCAGCTTTACGTAGCGGCAACGGCAGATCAATACCAAGCCCAACTAGATTCGAGTCAAGCGAGAAATCGGTACGCTGATCGCGGATCTTGAGATTCGCAACGTAACGCGCACTGCCGGAGAGCTTGCGCATAAAGCGCTTGGCCGTCTGATCTGTGACGAAACGCCCAAGACCGTCTGCGGTCACTGAACCATCAAAACGAACTTGCGTGCTTCCATCGCGTTGCGTGCCGCCAGTGATTACCACCGAACCGCCTAATGAATTTCCTTGCAGTGATGCAATTTGGAATCCGTGATCGGTGAACCCGAGCTCACCCTGTACAGCGCTAACACTGGGCAATGATGGCCATAACTGAATTTCGTTTCCTGCAAATTTCACAGCGCCTTGCACACTCGCTTTACCCTCATCAGTCAGCGGAATTTGCATCTTCAAGCTTAATCTCGCCATCCCTGATGAGCGCGTATCTGCGGTAAGCTGATCGATCCAGCCAGCGACTGGTGTCGCATTCACATAAGTGAGCATTGCCGGCAGCATAGTGTTCGCACTACCGTTGACATCGAGGTGAGGTGCGTTGGCCATCAGATCAGGAATAACTACGTCGACGTTCGACAGCGGGATGCCTAAAGTCTTGGCAGCGTCGGCACGAATGTGAAGCCTGGATCGGTCGATCGTTACCTGCGCATCAATATCATCAATGTGTGGCCATAGGGGCGTGCGACGATCAGCAGCCAACATCTGCGGTGCAGGGCTCAGGCGTCCTTGCTTGACGCGGGCGCTCAGCTTGAATATGCCGTCAGTACTCACGCCGCCGGGTCGCGCTCGGAACGGAAACTCACTCAATTCACCGCGAACCGTCACACTCACGTCTTCTGCACGACCATCCAGTAGGCCTGCGCTCATCCAATCGCGGGGGTCACGACCGATAGCCGCGGGCAAGTAATCCACGACCCGATTCAGCGCAACGCTGGGAAAGCTTGCCTGCAAATCGACACTACCGAGTTTGCCTGGCGATATAGGCCAAGGCAGCAAGTGGGTGCCTTCCAATCTCCCCCGGAGCCCGGCTTGCTGAAAGTCGAGACGCTTAAGCCTGATCGATAAAACACGACGGTTTTCTCGGAGTGACCAGTCACCGTCCAAATCAAGCTGCTCGAATGTCATGGCGGGTGCGCCTAAGTAATTGGCAGTTTGTAACGTGCTGTTTTCAGATTTGAGTCTGATGTGACCACCATCCTGGTCTGCATCAATATCGCCCGACAAGCCATCAAAGCCAAGTATCGATGAAGACGAATCATCAACAGCCGCCAACCGCTGCTTCAGAGCGAGCCGCTCAAAACTGCCACGTAGTTTGAAAGCTGCTTCTCCCGGTAGCGCACCCTCCCAACTGGCCGCGAAGTCTCTCAGTTGGCCACGCAAGCCAAGTTCACCCAGCAGTTTTCTTTCAGACGCAGATAGGGGTAAGTGATCGGCCAGTCGAGATAGCGCATCAAGATCGATCTGCGTCATCTTCAATTCATGGCGCTCGCGCTTGTTGCCGCTCGCCGGGATAAAGCGATGGCTGGCCGTGGTGCGCGGTAGTACGGAGCCTTGGTCGGTACGCAGTGAAAAGTCGGTGAGCTGAATCTGGTGCCCCTTGCTGCCAAACGCGAACCATTGGGTCTTCAGGCCCGTGCTTGATTCCTCCACCGAGATTCGGCCACCGACTTCCATCAACTTCAGCGGCAGAAGATCCTCGGCCAGCGTGACCGCCACATTTTTCATGGCCAAATCAGCGGTCAGGTTATCGATCGAACCACCATCAAAACTGACCCAGCTACGCAGCGCCCCCTCACCGCCCGCCAATTTATAGGGTAAGTCAAGATAAGGCCGCCATGCGTCGAAGTGCGCCTCACGCACATCCGAATAAAACTTACCGGACCAACGCGAAAAATCGGCTCGGTTGCGTGAAAACGGCGGATACGTAAACTCGACTCGCAGATCAATCGGCGCCGCTAATTCAGCAGGTGGCGTAGCCATCAAGGCCGCCCGATGCGATCGCCAGCCATTTCGAAGAACAAAGCTGATCTCCGACAAAGTCAGTTCTGGCGCGCCGCGTTGCCGGTCAAGCCAGCGCAGCTTTCCCGACCTCACCACAATCTCCGGCTGATCCAGCAGCCAATTCAGTACTCGACTATCGTCCGGTTGGCCGGTGTCGATCGGCATACCCGCCACGTACAAGCGACCATTGGCGTCGCGCTCGATGTCCAGGTCCGGCTGCACGATCTCGAGGGAGCGAAGCTGAATCTGTCCCAGCAACGAGGACCAGGAGATTGTCGCGTTGACCCGGGGCAGCAGCAGTGCCTGGTCGCCGTGCTCATCGCGAATCAACACCCCCTCCAACTGGAGGTTAGGCATCAGGCCGTACCAGCGCGCACTGATACCGGCAATCTCTACAGGCCGGTGAAGCATCTGGCTGGCCACGCTAGCGACCGTAGACTTATATTGATCGATATTGGGCAGCACTACATAGCGCAGCCCTAGAAACAGCCCGCAGAAAGCAAAGTAGAAAACCGCAACCGTGACCCCCAACCAATACATCGAGCGGCGTGACAGATGGGTCAAGGATCCCAGAACCGAGATGAACGCGGCCCAACGGCTCACCCCTGCGGGTGGCGGCGCTTCAGTCGTTGGGAGCTCGGTTGACATCGGGGGCAAGTATCATCAGGTTCAAGCGGACCGCATCATCGTCGGCGAGACCCGGGCAGTCGCAATTTCATTATCATATCTGCAAGCTGGCAGGTGCTCCGCACCTCCGTCAAGACCCCAATCATGAACAGCAACCCGCAATTAGCCCGCAGTGAACCCTCACGTTTTGTTCAGCGCTGGCTAACTGCCGACCCGGCTCGCGTCGCTGAGCTCGAGCAACTAACCGGATTATCGCTTGACCGGCTCGACCTTGCCGATTTGCTGAAAAAGCAGTTAGAGCGAGCCGCTTCGCTCCCGGCGGCAATGCGGCGCCTGCGCAATTTGCTGGTAGCCGCTATTGCCACGCGCGACCTCGGTGGATACGCCGAATTAAATGAGGTGCTGACAGCGATTTCGCGCTTTGCTGATTTTGTTGTCAATACGCACCTCAATGCGCGTTATCAAGAAATGTGCGACCTGCACGGCACGCCGACCGGTGAAGAATCTGGTCGGACGCAACACATGATTGTGGTTGGCATGGGCAAGCTGGGTGGGCACGAGTTGAATGTGTCATCTGACATTGATCTGATTTTCCTCTATCCCGAAGATGGTGAAACTGTTCGCACTCAGGAACATCAGCGGTCTCTGTCGAATCATGAGTTTTTCGTTCGTCTCGGTCGCAAGCTGATTGGTGATATTGCGGAAATCACCGAGGATGGTTTCAGCTTTCGGGTCGATATGGCGCTACGACCCAACGGCGGCTCGGGGCCGCTGGCAGCTAGTTTCGCCATGCTCGAGACCTATCTTGTCACGCAAGGGCGTGAATGGGAGCGCTACGCTTGGGTGAAAGCGCGCGCACTGACTGGTACCGCAGAGGATATCGACGCGTTGACCCAGACAGTGCAGCCATTTGTTTACCGCCGCTACCTCGACTTTGGCGCCATCAAGGCATTGCGCAATATGCACGCGCAAATACGGGCAGAAGTAGTTCGGCAAGAGACGCGACACCCGCAGCGTAATGTAAACGTCAAACTCGGTCGTGGTGGAATTCGAGAAATCGAGTTTCTGACACAGGTGTTTCAATTGATCCGTGGCGGGCGCGATCCTGCGCTGCGTGATCGGTCAACACGTGCGACGCTAAAGACGATTGCCGACAAAAAGCTGCTGAGTGCCGATGTCGTCGATCGCCTGCTGAGCAGCTACCGCTTCCTCCGAAATCTGGAGCATCGAATTCAGTATCTTGATGATGCACAGAGCCATGTGCTGCCGCCCAATGATGAAGATCGTCTGCGAATCGCCCAGATGATGGGCTATACCGATGTCGACGCGCTGATCCAAGCCCATGAAGACTGTAGCCAGTGGGTTGCCGCACAATTTGATGCGATGTTCGAAGACAAAAGCGGCCAGCAAGTCGCCGAGAACAATAGCGGAACACCCATCGCGCTGGATGAACTCGATGAAGAGGCAATGGCGGCTTATCTTCAGTCGCTCAGCTTCGATGAACCCACACTTACGGCGCAACGCTTGCTGTCCACCCTACGCTCGAGCCGTATGCAATCGCTACCCGAGCAACGAAAAATACAGTTACATACGCTCATCCGTAGTGCGTTGCCGATCGTGGTTGCAGAGCCCGGCACCCGATCCGTCACCTTGAATCGTGTGCTCGATCTATTCGAAGCGATCGCGCGCCGCTCGGCTTACCTCGAGTTACTCACCGAGTTCCCGCAGGCACTAGCGCGGGTCATACGCATGATTGCGGCCAGCGCTTGGGCAGCGCAGTATCTCAATCGTCATCCGGTGCTGATGGATGAACTACTCGACGCGTCTGCGCTTGAAGCCGAGCCCGATTGGAGTGCCTTTGCTTCAGAGTGCCGACAACGGCTGCTCGCCTTCGAGGGCGATACCGAGCGGCAAATGGATCTACTGCGTGAACAGCACCATTCACAGCAATTCCGACTACTGGCACAAGATCTCGGTGGGCTACTCACCGTTGAACGACTGGCCGACCACCTGTCTGCGCTGGCTGATGTTCTGGTCGCAGTGACCATTGAAGCGGTGTGGCAGACCCTACCCGGCCGTCATCGTGAACGCCCCGCTTTCGCGGTGATTGCCTACGGCAAGCTGGGTGGCAAAGAACTGGGCTACGCGTCCGATCTAGACCTGATCTTTTTGTACGATGACGAGGATCAAGATGCCCCACCCCTGTATGCAAAACTGGCGCAGCGTTTCATTACCTGGATGACGAGCCATACCGCAGCAGGTGTACTGTTTGATATCGATGTGGCGCTGAGGCCCGATGGTGCCAGTGGATTATTGGTCTCATCGTTCACCGCATTTGAAAAATACCAGCACCAATCCGCCTGGGTTTGGGAGCATCAGGCACTTACCCGGGCGCGCTTCTGCGCTGGTGATACAGCGATCGGTGAACGTTTCGAATATTTACGGGGTGTACTACTTCAGCAGCCGCGTGATGCGGCGAAGCTTCGCGAGGAAGTACTCGCAATGCGTAAGCGCATGCATGACGCTCACCCTAACCGTTCTGCAGATTTCGACCTGAAACATGACCCAGGCGGCATGATCGATATCGAGTTTATCGTTCAGTACCTCGTGCTGCTTCACGCGCATGAGCACGAGGAACTCACCGCTGACATCGGCAATATTGCACTGCTAAAACTGGCCGGCCAAATTGGACTGATCGATACCAAGCTCGCGATCGGAGTCGCCGATGCCTACCGTGAATTTCGTCGACTGCAGCACAAGATCCGGCTGCGTGGTGAGGACCGGGCACGTATCGAGCCGACGGCTATCGCCGCCATGCGCGACGCGGTCATTGCCCTTTGGCACAAGATTTTTCCCGCTGAATAGCCGCTTTCCCCGACTCAAAAAACTTCTCAGGAGATACAAAGTTCTCAGTCCAAGTAATTTGAGGCCGACAAAAAAACGGCTTTTAATTCAACCATGTCGGTGTTTCGAGGTTGTGGCTTCGGCCGGCCCATCGGGCCTTAACTTAGCTTCGCTAAGTTAGCCTACGCCGCAACGAGTGGGGCAGCAGCCTCGTTTACTTCGCTGTCATCAATGCGACTGTCGTATCTAGCATACGATTACTGAAGCCCTTCAACCGTTGTGGCTTCGGCCGGCCCATCGGGCCTTAACTTAGCTTCGCTAAGTTAGCCTACGCCGCAACGAATGGTGCTGCGCTTTTAGTTATTTCGCTGTCATTAGAGCAACGGTGGTATCTAACATGCGATTACTAAAGCCCCATTCGTTGTCATACCACGACGATACTTTGACGAGGCGTCCTGAGACTTTGGTCAGGGTTGCATCGAAATTGGAGGACGCGGGGTTGTGGTTGTAATCGATCGAGACCAGCTGCTCGGTGTTGTACGTCAGCACCCCATGCAGCGGACCGTCGGCCGCTTCTTTCATGATCGCATTGACTTCTTCGACCGTGGTATCGCGCGCTGCGATGAAGGACAGATCTACCACCGAAACATTGATGGTCGGGACACGAATCGCATAGCCATCAAGCTTGCCATCCAACTCTGGCAACACCAGCCCAACAGCAACAGCAGCACCGGTTTTGGTTGGGATCATCGACATGGTCGCCGAGCGAGCGCGGCGCAGGTCTTCGTGCATCACGTCCGTCAGTACCTGATCGTTGGTGTAAGCATGCACCGTAGTCATCAGACCATTCAATAAGCCAATCTTGTCGTTCAGCGGCTTGACGAGTGGTGCGAGGCAGTTGGTGGTGCAGGAGGCGTTCGAGATCACCGTGTGCGAGGATTTCAATACCGACTGATTGACGCCGTAAACCACGGTCGCATCGACATCTTTGCCGCCGGGTGCCGAGATAATGACTTTCTTGGCGCCACCTTTCAGGTGTGCCGATGCTTTTTCTTTGGAGGTGAAAAAGCCGGTGCATTCGAGCACCACATCAACACCCAACTCACCCCATGGAATCTGCGCTGGATCGCGCTGGGCAAACACCCGAATCTTGTCGCCGTTGACGATCATGTAATCACCGTCGACCGTGACCGTACCAGGAAACTTGCCGTGCGCTGTGTCGTAGCGCGTCAGGTGCGCATTGGACTCCGGCTGGCCGAGATCGTTGATCGCGACGATCTGGATATCGTTTTTCTTACCGCCTTCGTAATGTGCGCGCAGTATGTTGCGGCCGATTCGGCCGTAACCGTTGATGGCAACCTTGATGGTCATGGAGTTCTCCTGAGTACGATAGTTATTAACCGTGTCTGGTCAGATTAGTGCAATACCGATCTAACCGCGGCCACCACGCGATCGGTGGTGAAACCAAAATATTTGAACAATGCGCCAGCCGGTGCGGACTCGCCGAAGGTATCGATACCAATCACCTTGCCCTCGAGTCCGACATACTTGAACCAGAAATCGGTCACGCCGGCCTCGACTGCAACGCGCGGCATGCCTTTGGGCAGCACACTGGCTTGGTACTCGGCATCTTGACGCGCGAACACGTCAGCACAAGGCATCGACACTACACGTACCGGCACACCTTCAGCAGCCAATTGCTCGGCTGAC
This sequence comes from Oxalobacteraceae bacterium, assembly GCA_021299035.1. GTDB lineage: Bacteria > Pseudomonadota > Gammaproteobacteria > Burkholderiales > Burkholderiaceae_D > Pernthalerella > Pernthalerella lacunae. Next base: position 96,555 of record JAJTGD010000002.1, read on the forward strand.
TTTAGCGCCAACTCGATCTCCGAGCCAGTTGCAATAATCAAAGCTTTTGCATTCGGCGCATCACGCAGTACATAGGCACCACGCGCAATGGCAGCAATCTGCCCCGTATCACGCTCGACAAAGGGCAAGTTCTGCCGCGAAAAAATCAGGGTACTCGGACCGTCGTGTCGTTTAACCGCCTCAGCCCAAGCTACTGCCGACTCGACAGTATCGCAAGGACGCCAGTTATCCAATTGCGGTATCAAACGCAAGCTGGAGACATGTTCAACCGATTGATGGGTCGGGCCATCTTCGCCGAGTCCGATCGAGTCATGCGTAAACACGAACAAGCTGCGCTGCTTCATCAAGGCAGCCATGCGCAATGCGTTACGGCTGTAATCAGAAAAGGTGAGGAAAGTCGCGCCAAAAGGAATAAAGCCGCCATGCAGAGCAATGCCATTCATGATGGCGCTCATGCCGAATTCACGCACACCATAATTGATGTGGTTGCCGGGTTGTCCCGCGCGCACTGCGACGCACTCTTTCCAGTTGGTGAGGTTTGAGCCAGTCAGATCGGCTGATCCACCAAGGAATTCCGGCAATGCGGCCGACAAAGCTTGAATCGCGTTTTGGCTTGCCTTGCGGGTTGCTATCGTTTCCTTCTTGTCGACGCAGGCAGCAATCATCGCAGCGACGGTTTTATCAAAGCCAACTGGCAGCTCACCTTTCATGCGGCGTTCGAACTCTGCTGCATCGGCAGGGAACTGCTGACGGTAGGCAGCAAATGTTTTGCTCCATGCTGATTGCAGCGAGTTGCCCTTGGCTTTCGCATCCCAAGCAGCATATACGTCCGCAGGAATCTCGAAAGGTGGTGAGGTCCAGCCGATGGCTGCACGTGTGGCGGCAATCTCGTTGTCGCCAAGCGCAGCACCATGAACCTTGTCGGTACCTTGCATGTTCGGTGCACCCTTGCCGATCACGGTCTTGCAGCAGATTAGGGTCGGCTTGTTCGAGCCCTTGGCTTGCGTAATTGCAGCATCGATCGCCGCAACATCATGACCATCAACACTGGGTATCACGTTCCAGCCGTAGGCTTCGAATCGTTTTGGTGTGTTGTCCTTGAACCAGCCCTCGACCTCGCCATCGATAGATATACCGTTATCGTCATACAGCACGATCAGTTTCGATAGCCCCAGGGTGCCTGCGAGCGAGCAGACTTCATGGCTGATGCCCTCCATCAGACAACCATCACCCAGGAACACATAGGTGTAGTGGTCGACGATATCAAAGCCGGGCTTGTTGAAACGTGCCGCCAGCAACCACTCAGCCAGCGCCATGCCCACTGCATTCGCGATACCTTGGCCTAGCGGCCCGGTAGTCGTCTCAATACCGGGAGTAATGTCAACCTCGGGATGGCCAGGTGTCTTCGAGTGCAGCTGGCGGAAATTCTTCAGCTCTTCCATCGGCAAGTCATAACCGGCCAGATGCAGTAAGGCGTAATGCAACATGGAGCCGTGGCCGTTCGAGACCACGAATCGATCACGATCCGCCCAGCGCGGATCAGCGGGATTGTGGCGCAAGTGATTCGACCAAAGCGCGACCGCGATCTCAGCCATGCCCATGGGCATGCCGGGGTGGCCTGAATTCGCCTTTTGTACGGCGTCCATTGCCAACGCGCGAATCGCGTTCGCCATATTGCGGGTGTCTTGGGTGGTAGTCATGTTGGCAAGCCGGGCTAGATTCGACGGCCGTCGGCGGCGAGAGCGCAGACCGGTGGAAAAGGGCGCGATTTTACCAGACCACCCCCGTCCACTTACAATCAGTGAGTGCCGTCACCCACCCCACTCAGCGCCGTTATTTCACATGCCACGCTTCTACCTTGATCAATCCCTCGAGATCGGCATGCAATGCGAGCTGCCAGAGGATCTCAGCCACCATATTGGCGTATTACGCCTGAAGGTGGGAGACACGGTCACCCTGTTTAACGGTCGCGGTGGCGAGTTCGCTGCGACCTTGAGTGTCATGCAGAAGCGCCGGGCTACCGCACACATCAAAACCTTCGATGCCCGCGAGGCAGAACCGGGACACGCACTGACCCTAGCGCAGGCACTGCCCGAGGGCGCCAAAATGGACTGGGTGATCGAAAAAGCGGTAGAACTTGGGGTCACCGCACTACAACCCCTGATTGCGGCCCGCTCCGTGGTTCGCCTGAGCGATGAGCGCGCCAACAAAAAGTTAGCGCATTGGCGCGCGATCGTTGCGGCGGCCGCGGCACAGTGTGGTCGTAATCGGCTGCCAACCGTTGTCATGCCGCAGCCGTTTGCAAGTTGGGTAGCGCAGCATGATCTGCACCCGCGCATCCTGCTATCGCCACGCGGCCAGCAGTCGCTCACCGATTGGGCTCGACACCGTGCCCCGCAAGCAGTCACCCTGATCATTGGCCCAGAGGGCGGCTTAAACGAAGCGGAGGAACGGGAAGCAATCGCGCGCGGTGCCCTTTGTCTTTCCATTGGCAGCCGGGTGCTGCGAACCGAAACCGCAGGGGTTGCGGCACTGGCGGCGCTGCACGCAGTATGGGGAGAGTTCTAAACTCACCCTGACTGAGCCCTGAAAGAGGTTACGGCGAGCATCGGCATGCCTAGTATTGCAGCCCTTTACCCGCTGACGCCGGCCAGAGAACTGCTTGAAAGCCTCTATAATCGAGGGTTTTCAACGTCGCGGCGCTCGATAGCCATTCCATGAGAGTTTTTCGCGGACTCCCCAACGCAGAATCGCGTCGCCCATGCGCGCTCACCATCGGAAATTTCGATGGTGTTCACCGCGGCCATCGCACCCTGCTCGAACAGCTTTCGGCGGCTGCCGCACGGCTGCAGGTCGAGACTGCGGTGATGACCTTTGAGCCCCATCCGCGTGAGTATTTCGCACAAATCTCGGGGGACGAGTCTCGTGCTCCGCTACGCATCGCGAATCTGCGCGACAAGCTTCAGTCGCTGGCGGATTGTGGTGTCGATCGGGTCATCGTCGAGCATTTCAACGCATCCTTTGCTGCGCAACCCGCGGAGCGCTTCATTGAAGAGATCCTGGTGGATGGCCTTCATGTGAAGTGGCTGATCGTTGGTGACGACTTCCGCTTTGGAGCGAAACGTGTTGGCGACCTCGCCATGCTGCAAGCGGCTGGTAAACGCCTTAACTTCGAGGTGGTGACGTTACCCACGGTGACGCATGATGCGACGCGAATTTCATCGTCTGCAGTGCGGGCAGCTTTGATAGCCGGCGACTTTGCCCGCACCCGTGAACTGCTAGGCCACCCCTACGCGATTTCAGGACATGTACAACACGGCCGAAAGCTTGGTCGCAGCATAGGCTTCCCCACGCTGAATCTGAAGATTGCACATAAGCGCCCCGCCTTGTCGGGCATCTTCGTGGTACAGGTGCATGGCTTGGCCGATCGCCCACTACCGGCGGTTGCCAGTCTGGGGGTGAGACCCACGGTTGAAGACAACGGCCGTGTTCTGCTTGAAGTCCATTTGTTTGATTTCGCCGCCGACTGCTACGGGAAACTGATTCGTGTAGAGTTTTTGAAGAAACTGCGCGACGAAGAAAAATACGACGATCTACCGACCTTGACGCGCGCCATCGAAAATGATGCACGAAACGCTCGCGCTTTTTTTGCTGAGCGCGTCGCTGCTTGAGCCTTGCTCACTGAATACCTAACCCTCGCCTTTTATGTCCGATAACAGCAAGAAGCCAGAAAATAAATACCCGGTCAACATGACCGAAACAGCCTTTCCCATGCGTGGCGATCTTGCCAAGCGCGAGCCGCAATGGGTAGCAGCCTGGCAAAAAAAAGGCTTGTACGAGCGTATCCGCACAGCCTCCGCGGGTCGACCGAAGTTCATCTTGCATGACGGCCCCCCCTACGCTAATGGCGATATTCATATCGGCCATGCGGTGAACAAGATTTTGAAAGACATGATCGTCAAAACACGTCAGCTCGACGGTTTTGATGCGCAGTATGTACCCGGCTGGGATTGCCACGGTATGCCGATTGAAATTCAGATCGAGAAGCAATACGGAAAGCATCTGCCCACCGGCGAAGTACTCGAGAAGTCACGTGCTTATGCAGCCGAACAAATCGAACGTCAGAAAAAAGACTTTATCCGTTTGGGGGTGCTGGGTGCTTGGGACAACCCGTATCTGACGATGAACCCGCGCAATGAAGCTGACGAGATTCGCGCGCTCGGCAAGATTCTCGAAAAAGGGTATGTTTACCGTGGACTGAAACCAGTCAACTGGTGCTTCGATTGCGGTTCAGCGCTGGCGGAAGCGGAAGTTGAATATCAAGACAAACGCGACCCGGCAATCGATGTCGGCTTTCCGTTTGCTGAACACGAAAAAATCGCCCAAGCCTTCGGTCTGGCATCGCTACCGATCCAAAAAGGCTTTCTGATTATCTGGACGACGACGCCTTGGACGATCCCCTCGAACCAAGCGCTCAACATGCACCCAGAGTTCGACTACGCATTGGTGCAAGCTGAACGTAACGGTGAGCCATTGCTACTGATACTCGCGCAGGCACTGGTGGAAAGCTGTCTGCAGCGTTACGGCCTGCAAGGAAAAGTGATTGCCATAACCAAAGGCGAGCGCTTGTCGCTGGTGAAATTCCATCACCCACTATCTAGTGTCGATAAAGGCTATGACCGCTTGTCGCCGGTCTATCTGGGCGACTATGTCACCGCTGATTCCGGCACGGGCATCGTGCACTCCGCACCGGCTTACGGTCTGGAAGACTATGCCTCCTGCAAGGCACACGGTATGCGTGATGACGAAATTCTTAGCCCGGTGATGGGTGATGGACACTTTGCCTCAACGCTGCCGCTATTTGGTGGCATGACGATCTGGGAAGCATCCAAGCCGATTTGTGCTGCGCTAGAGCAGGCGGGTGCGTTGTTCAAGCTGGTGATGTTTGATCACAGCTATATGCACTGCTGGCGTCATAAAACGCCGATTGTTTACCGAGCTACCTCACAGTGGTTTGCATCGATGGATCGCCAGCCTAAAGCGGGTGGTCCCAATTTGCGCGAGACTGCATTAGCCGCTGTTGAAGCGACCCGGTTCTTTCCGGCATGGGGAAAAGCACGTTTGCACGGCATGATTGCCAACCGACCTGACTGGACGCTATCACGTCAGCGCCAGTGGGGCGTGCCCATGCCCTTCTTCGTGCACAAGGAAACGGGTGAACTACACCCGGAGACACCTACGCTGTTAGAAAAAGTGGCTGTCCTGGTGGAGCAAAAAGGTATCGAGGCCTGGCACCAAATTGACCTTGCAGAGTTTCTTGGTGCAGATGCCGCTCACTATGAAAAAAATCGTGACACGTTGGATGTCTGGTTTGATTCTGGTGCCACGCACTACACGGTGTTGCGCGGGTCACATAAAAGCGAGTTGCAATTCCCGGCTGACTTGTACCTGGAAGGCTCAGATCAGCACCGCGGCTGGTTCCACTCTTCGCTACTGACCGGCGCCATGCTGGACGGGCGCGCACCTTACAAAGCGCTGTTGACGCACGGCTTTGTAGTCGATGGCGAGGGCAAGAAAATGTCCAAGTCCAAAGGCAATGTGGTCGCACCGCAAAAAGTGTCCGATACCTTGGGTGCCGAGATTCTGCGGCTATGGGTAGCCGCCACCGATTACTCGGGCGAGCTTTCGATCTCCGATGAAATTTTGAAGCGTGTGGTCGAGAGCTACCGCCGCATTCGAAATACTTTGCGCTTTCTGCTGGCGAACACCTCTGACTTCAATAGCGCAACGGATGCCATCGCTATCGATCAATTATTGGAGATCGATCGCTATGCCATCGCGCGCATGACGCATTTGCAGGAAGAGATTTGCGGCCATTTCAATGACTACGAGTTTCATCCGGTGGTCGCCAAGCTGCAGATGTACTGCTCGGAAGATCTGGGCGGCTTCTATCTGGATATTCTGAAGGATCGCTTATATACCAGCGGCGTTAATTCTGCTGCGCGACGCTCGGCACAAACGGCGATCTGGTATATCACGCAGTCGCTATTGCGACTAATGGCGCCGATTCTATCGTTCACCGCCGAAGAGGCCTGGGCGGTGTTTAACAATGACGCAGATTATCAAGCCAGCGGTGAGACGATTTTCACGCAGCAGTTTTATCCGCTACCCGCGGTGCATGACGGCGCTGAACTGCTCAAGCGCTACGAGGCACTGCGTGAAATCCGCGCAGGTGTATTGAAGCAATTGGAAGAAGTGCGCGCATCAGGCTCGATCGGTTCTTCGCTGCAGGCCGAAGTTGAAATTCACGCTTCCGGCGATCAATTAGCGCTACTGCAAAGTTTTGGTGAAGATTTGAAATTTGTCCTGATTACTTCATCTGCTAAGGTAGTACCGGTAGCGAGCGCAGCAGAAGAAAAATTGATCGCCACCCCTTCCGCGCACACCAAATGCGAGCGCTGCTGGCATTACCGCGCAGATGTTGGTGTCGATCATCACCACCCCGGGCTGTGTGGCCGCTGCGTCGCCAATCTATTTGGCGCGGGCGAGTCACGCCATATCGCTTAATTCAGGATTCAACCCATGGCCAGAAAATCAACCGGCCTGCTACTGTGGCTCGGTATTGCAGTCATCGTGGTATTGCTTGATCAAGTTTCCAAGATCACCATGTCGCGTTTACTGGTGTACGGACAATCGGAAATGATCACGCCTTATTTCAACTTGGTGATGGTCTACAACCAAGGGGCGGCGTTCAGCTTTCTGGCCAACTCAGGAGGCTGGCAGCGCTGGTTCTTCAGCGGCTTGGCTTTTGTGGTGTCGCTGGTGATTATCTGGATGCTGCATAAAAACGCGACGCAACGTCTGTTTTGCTGGGCGCTCACCCTGATTCTGGGCGGTGCAGTCGGTAACCTGATTGATCGGGTACTGTATGGCCATGTGATCGACTTTCTCGATTTTCATATTGGCTCGCTGCACTGGCCGGCATTCAACGTGGCCGATAGCGCGATCACCGTGGGTGCGGCATTATTCGTGCTGGACGAATTGCGACGAGTCAATCGTTGAACCCCATGACGCTTGCAGGCAAACATATCGTACTTGGCCTCTCCGGTGGCATTGCCTGCTATAAGGCCGCAGAGCTAGCACGTGGACTGGTGAAAGCCGGCGCGCAAGTGCAAGTGGTGATGACGGCGTCTGCACAGCAATTCATTACACCCGTCACGATGCAGGCCTTATCCGGGCGCCCGGTGTTCTCAAATCAGTGGGATAGCCGAATCTCCAATCACATGGCGCATATCGATCTGACCCGAGAAGCGGACGCGATCGTGATCGCACCATGCTCGGCAGACTTCATGCGCAAGCTGGTGCATGGCGCGGCAGATGATCTGCTGTCAGCACTTTGTCTGGCACGTCCAGCGACGCTACCGCTGCTGGTTGCACCTGCGATGAATGTCGAGATGTGGGAAAACCCTGCGACACAGCGTAACGCGGCGCAGCTTCGGCAAGACGGTGTGCGACTTCTGGGCCCAGTCGCGGGCGAGCAAGCCTGTGGTGAAACCGGCCTCGGTCGCATGATGGAGCCCGAATCACTGCTGGAGTCGCTGGCGAGCTTCTTTTATCCCAAGCAGCTACTCGGCAAAAAGATATTGATCACGGCAGGCCCGACTTTTGAACCGATTGATCCAGTACGTGGCATCACCAATCTCTCCTCCGGCAAAATGGGCTACGCCATTGCACGCGCAGCCGCTATGGCAGGTGCAACCGTCACCCTGGTATCTGGCCCGACATCGCTTACATCGCCCATCGGTGTACAAAAAGTTTCAGTCACCACAGGGCAACAGATGTATGACGCGGTGATGGCTAGCCTCCATGACAAAGATGTGTTCATCGCAGTCGCGGCGGTTGCTGATTGGCGCGTCAACCAAGTGAGTGCACAGAAAATAAAGAAACAAGATGGGGCTCCGCCTCAACTCTCATTCGAACAAAATCTGGATATTCTCGCAACTGTTGCGGCACTACCCTCGCCCCCTTACTGCATTGGCTTCGCTGCGGAATCGGAAAACTTGCTCGAGCATGGCGCGGCCAAGCGCGCGAAGAAAAATATTCCGCTACTAGTCGGGAACATCGGCCATCAGACCTTTGGTAAAGATGATAATGAACTCGTCTTGTTTGATGTGCAGGGTCACCACCCATTGCCACGCGCGAGTAAAGATCAGCTGGCAGATCGGTTGGTCGCAGAGATCGCAAAACGATTAACCGCCTGAGTCCCTAAAAATGAAAACCATTGATGTCAAAGTACTGGATCAGCGACTGCGTGAACAGATGCCTGCCTACTCTACACCAGGCAGTGCGGGTCTGGATCTGCGCGCCTGTATTGATGCCCCACTCATACTCGAGCCTGGCAGTACGCACTTGGTTCCGACCGGTTTGGCGATCCACATTGCCGATCCCGATTATGCAGCGATGATCTTGCCACGCAGCGGCATGGGACATAAGCACGGTATCGTGCTCGGTAATTTGGTCGGCCTCATCGATTCAGACTATCAAGGCGAGCTGATGGTCTCCGCTTGGAACCGCAGCAGTACAGCTTTCGTTCTGAATCCGATGGAACGTCTGGCGCAGTTGGTGATCGTGCCTGTGCTACAGGTTGCGTTCAATGTCGTCGATACCTTCGCTGAGAGCGAACGTGGCGTCGGCGGCTTTGGTAGTACCGGCAAGGGCTGAGACGCACGATATGCAGACAAGACTCAGCGCGCTGCGTTTACCCGCATTGCTCGCAGTCGTCGCTCTGGCTGGTTGCTCCACACCGTCTACGCCACCAGCAACACCCTCCGCAACAGCGAAACCCAGTAGCTCGGTCATTCGATCCGAGAGTGAAGCGGACTTCGACAAGTTCATCGCACGGCAAGATCGAGTTTACCGAGTCATCGCACCGCTGAGCGTCAAGAATGCTGTTCTCTGCAAAACTGCTGCACGTCCCCTACTCGGCTTCACCGCAAAGAACCGGTACTCATTCCCGACTGAACTACGTGACACTGCTACCGTGCGCCTGGGAAAAGGTGAAGAGCTACGCGTGGTGCAAGTGCTTGAGGGCAGCGGAGCGCAGCGCGCTGGGGTGCAACGCGGCGATGCGTTGCTATCGATCGCCGGGAAAAACATTCCGCAAGGTCCGCAGGCAGAGATTGAAGCGGCGCGACTAGTTGCGCCGCTGCTAAAGCAAACGACAGAAGTGGATGTGCAGGTACAGCGTAATGATGCGCCCATCACGCTGAAAGTCGCACTCACGACCGCGTGCGCCTATACCGTCGATATAGGCAACGCACCACACGTAAATGCCTACGCCGACGGGCGGCGCATCATGGTGACTGCAGGATTACTAGCCGAAGTATCCGATCAGGAACTCGCCGCGATCCTCGCGCGGGAGATCGCCCACAACGTACAGCAGCATGCAGCCACCATGCAAACACGCGCTACGATGGCATCGATTATCGATACCTTGCTGCCACCCAGGCCTGATCTGAGTGGCTTCGCAGGGAGCGCTGGTTTAAAAGTCATGGACGAAAAGCTGGATCAGGAAGCCGACCGGATCGCCTTGTACATGTTGGCACGCGCCGGGGTCAATCCCACGGTGGCCATTGATACGCTTGAGCGCTTGGCGCGGCGCTATCCCGCGACAGTATTAAATAGCTACACCGCCTTGCATCCCTGGACAGAGGAACGTAAACGGCAGATGGCCGAGACTATCACTGAGATTCGAAAAAAACAGGCCAGCAAAAAATTGCTCGTACCATGATCGCACCTGATAAAAAACCCGCCGAAATAGGCGGGTTTTTTTGAGACATGACGATACAGGAAAAGCTTACTCCACCTCTGCAGCCTCTTGTGCCGGCGCTGCAGGTGGCGTATCACCCTCGCTGAACTCAAGCTTGATTTGCTCGCTCTCGTCCATCTCCACCGACACGCGTCCACCACTAATCAAGCGCCCGAATAGCAACTCATCAGCGAGCGCCTTGCGGATCATGTCTTGAATCAAGCGTGACATCGGACGTGCACCCATGAGTGGATCGAAGCCCTTCTTGGCGAGGAACTTACGCAGCGACTCGCTGAAGGTCGCCTCGACCTTCTTCTCGTGCAGCTGCTCCTCGAGTTGAATCAGGAACTTGTCGACCACACGCAGGATGATATCTTCGTCGAGCGCACGGAAGCTGATGATGGCATCCAGACGGTTGCGGAATTCCGGCGTAAACATCCGCTTTATATCCGCCATTTCATCACCCGCTTGCTTGGTCTCGGTGAAACCCATAGTGCGCTTCTGAAGACTTTCAGCACCGGCGTTGGTGGTCATGATGACTATGACGTTACGGAAATCGGCTTTGCGGCCGTTGTTGTCCGTCAGCGTGCCGTGGTCCATCACCTGCAACAAGATATTGAATACATCCGGATGCGCCTTCTCGATTTCGTCGAGCAGCAACACCGCATGCGGCTTCTTGGTGACAGCCTCGGTCAGCAAACCACCCTGATCGAAACCGACATAGCCCGGAGGCGCGCCAATAAGGCGGCTCACCGCATGACGCTCCATGTACTCCGACATATCGAAACGAATCAACTCAATGCCCATAATGAAGGCGAGTTGTTTGGCCACTTCGGTCTTGCCAACGCCGGTCGGGCCTGAGAACAGGAAAGAGCCAATCGGCTTGTCCATCTTGCCCAAGCCAGCACGTGCCATCTTGATAGCGGCAGCAAGCGCCTCGATAGCGGGGTCTTGACCGAACACCACATTCTTCAGATCACGCTCAATGGTCTGAAGCTTGGAGCGGTCATCTTGATTGACCGACTGCGGCGGGATACGAGCGATCTTGGAGATGATGTCTTCGATCTCAGATTTGCCAATCGTTTTTTTCTGCTTGGATTTCGGCAGAATGCGTTGCGCGGCACCGGCCTCATCAATCACGTCAATCGCCTTGTCGGGCAAATGACGATCGTTGATGAAGCGGGCTGCCAGTTCGGCTGCACACGTCAGTGCGGACGCTGAGTACTTTACGCCGTGATGCTCTTCAAAACGTGACTTCAGCCCGCGCAAGATCTGAACGGTCTGTTCAATGGTGGGCTCATTGACATCAATTTTCTGGAAGCGACGGGAAAGCGCGTGATCTTTCTCGAACACACCCCGAAACTCATTGAACGTGGTTGCACCGATGCACTTCAACTGGCCCGATGACAACGCAGGCTTCAGCAGGTTGGAGGCATCCAATGTACCGCCCGAAGCCGAACCCGCACCGATGATGGTGTGAATCTCATCGATGAACAGAATACCGTTCGGATTCGCTTTCATCTGTTTGAGCACTGCCTTTAACCGCTGCTCGAAATCGCCGCGGTACTTGGTACCCGCCAGCAAAGCACCCATATCGAGCGAGTACACCACTGCGTTTTGAAGAATCTCAGGTACGTCGCCCTGCACCACGCGCCATGCCAAGCCCTCAGCGATCGCGGTTTTGCCGACGCCGGCTTCGCCCACCAGCAAAGGATTGTTCTTGCGGCGACGGCACAGCGTCTGAATCACCCGCTCGACCTCGGCCTCGCGACCGATCAATGGATCGATCTTGCCCTCCGCGGCGAGCTTATTGAGATTTTGCGTGAACTGGTCGAGCGCGCTTTCTTTCTGAGGTCCCTCAGCCTGAGCCTCATCGGAGGTCTCGGACGTCTTCTGGGGCTCGGGTTGCTGATCTTTACGGACGCCGTGGGAGATGTAGTTGACCACATCAAGCCGCGTCACGCCCTGCTGATGCAGGTAGTAGACCGCATGCGAGTCCTTTTCGCCGAAGATCGCCACCAGCACATTGGCACCGGTGACTTCCTTCTTGCCATTCGACGCCGACTGCACATGCATGATGGCGCGCTGAATGACTCGCTGGAAGCCAAGTGTCGGTTGTGTGTCTACTTCACTCGACCCAGGCACCGTCGGGGTGTTGTCGGTAATAAAGTTGGACAGGGTCTTGCGCAGATCGTCGATGCTGACCGCGCACGCACGCAAGACTTCTGCTGCGGACGGGTTGTCCAACAAGGCAAGTAGCAGGTGTTCTACAGTAATGAACTCATGCCGGGCTTGTCGCGCCTCAACAAAGGCCATGTGCAAACTGACTTCGAGTTCCTGGGCGATCATGCTTCCTCCATCACGCACTGCAGCGGGTGCCCCGCCTTTCTGGCGTGGGTTAATACCAATTCGACTTTAGTGCTGGCAATGTCTTTGGGATAAACACCGCACAAGCCCTTACCGTCACGATGAACCTTGAGCATGATCTGCGTCGCCGTCTCACGGTCCTTATTGAAGTACTCCTGAATGATGGCCACAACAAACTCCATAGGCGTGTAATCATCATTCAGCAACACTACGTGGTACATCGGCGGCGGCTTGATCGCCGCCTTTTTCTCTTTCCGTACTAGCAGAGTGCCATTGTCGCTGTTAGTTGCCATGCTTCTATTCTATAGCCCACACCACGCTAGGTAACCCCTGTTACGCAGGGGATCCGCGCTCAATTCCATATTACTTGCTTTCCGAAGCGCGCGCTGACTTGGCAACAATAACCCCGAAGCTGACTGGGAAGCCATCAAAAAAATGGTGCAATGCCATCTAGTTTTAAGGGCACGGCACGAGAATCTGGCATTTTTGACAATTTGCTTGACTTTTCTATTCTTTGCCAGAACAATGCAAAACATCAATATGTGGGTTATAGCACTTATTGAAATATGGAAGAGCAATAATGGAGGGGTCAGCTTTACGCAGGGCTCTTGCTTTTAACGCTCGTGTGATTGGCCCCTGTTAGAAAGACTGGTTTATGGCAAAAGGTAAGGTCAAGTGGTTTAACGATGCGAAAGGCTTCGGTTTTATCACTCCGGAAGATGGCGGCGAGGATTTGTTCGCACATTTCTCTGCAATCACGATGTCCGGCTTCAAGACCCTGAAAGAAGGCCAAGAGGTTTCATTTGATGTAACCCAAGGCCCAAAGGGAAAGCAGGCTTCAAATATTCAAGCCGTCAGCTGATTAATCACAGATCTGACGCGCTGTAAGTCCAAACCCTCGGTAAATCCGAGGGTTTTTTATTTCAAGCACTTTCATCAGCTTATCGACCGACTTGGAATAAGAAGGTTCATCATTTTGTCGCACCAAATACCAAAGCCGGGTCAACAGCACCCGGCTTTGGTATTTTCGACATTGATTAACTTACATGTGCTCGATCATCACATCGCCGAAGCCGGAGCAGGAAACCTGCGTTGAGCCTTCCATCAGGCGAGCAAAATCGTAAGTCACTTTCTTTGAAGAAATCGACTTTTCCATTGAGCTGATAATCAAATCGGCAGCCTCAAACCAACCCATGTGACGAAGCATCATTTCAGCCGACAAGATGAGGGAGCCTGGGTTGACATAGTCCTTGCCCGCGTATTTCGGGGCGGTGCCGTGGGTAGCCTCAAACATGGCCACCGAGTCGGACAGGTTGGCACCCGGGGCGATCCCGATACCACCCACCTGGGCCGCCAATGCGTCGGAGATATAGTCGCCATTCAAGTTCAAGGTCGCGATCACGCTGTACTCAGCTGGGCGCAGGAGAATCTGCTGCAGGAAAGCATCTGCAATCGCATCTTTAACCACGATCTCGTGACCGGTCTTGGGATTTTTGAAGCTGCACCAGGGTCCACCATCCAGCAACTGCGCACCGAATTCTTTCTGTGCGAGCGCGTAGCCCCAGTCGCGGAAGCCACCCTCGGTGTATTTCATAATGTTGCCCTTGTGTACCAGTGTCACAGAGGGCTTGTCATTGTCGATAGCGTACTGAATCGCCTTCCGTACCAGGCGTTCGGTTCCTTCGCGGGATACCGGCTTGACGCCGATACCGGATGTCTGCGGGAAGCGGATCTTCTTGACGCCCATCTCCTTGATCAGGAAATCGATCACCTTCTTCGCGCCGTCCGAACCTTCCTGCCACTCAATGCCCGCGTAGATATCCTCGGAGTTCTCGCGGAAGATAACCATGTCGGTTTTCTCAGGCTCGCGCAGCGGCGATGGCACACCCTTGAAGTAACGCACCGGACGCAAGCAAACGTACAAGTCGAGTTCCTGACGCAGCGCCACGTTCAGCGAGCGGATGCCACCGCCGACCGGCGTGGTCAACGGCCCCTTGATCGACACCACGTAATCTTTGAGTACCTTGAGCGTTTCTTCGGGCAGCCAAACATCAGGGCCATAGACTTGGGTAGATTTCTCACCTGCGTAAATCTCCATCCAGCTGATCTTGCGCTTGCCGCCATAGGCCTTCGCGACTGAAGCGTCGATGACCTTGATCATGACCGGGCTGATATCCACACCGGTGCCGTCGCCTTCGATGTAGGGGATGATCGGGTTATCGGGGACGTTCAACGAGTAGTCAGCATTTACCGTGATTTTCTGACCCTCGGCGGGCAGCTTAATATGTTGGAACATCGTTTTTCTCCGAAGATTGGCGGATGACAGGATTGTAGTGGGCGAGCGGCGTAGGTCGAAGATCAAAATTCGGCGGACGCCTAAGGAGGCGCCCCAGTCTTATATAAGACATAAGACCAGCTTTTCGTATTATGCACTAGAATTTTACTGGATGCCACCACACTCGCTTGCTTTCCTTGATCGATGACGCTCATTCTTTTCAACAAACCCTACGGCGTGATCAGCCAGTTTTCGCAGCATCCAAGCCGACCGAGCCTGGCTGACTTTCTTCAAATTCCGAATATCTATCCGGCCGGACGATTGGATGCCGATAGCGAAGGGTTGATGCTGCTGACCGACAACGGCGCACTGCAGCAGCAGATCAGCCATCCTGACTACGAGAAATCAAAAACCTATCTGGTTCAGGTCGAGGGCTTGGCGCAAGCCTCGCAGTTGGCGCGATTACGCGAACCCATGAAGTTGAAAGAATTCACCACCTTGGGGTGTCAAGCCATACGAATCGAGCCGCCGGGCTGGCTATGGCAGCGCGAACCACCGGTGCGCGAGCGACAGTCAGTGCCGACCGACTGGCTCGCGATCACACTGACCGAAGGGAAAAACCGTCAAGTACGACAAATGACAGCCGCCGTCGGCTTGCCCACGCTGAGACTGGTGCGTCAATCGATTGGGCCGATATCGCTGGCCACCCATCCACTCTTGCCGGGCGAGTGGCGCGACATTGATCCCGCCGACTGGCCCAGAGACTGAGCAAAGCCAGCGCATAATCGGGGTTTACAATCTGGGTTCCGGACTCGCGAGATTCCCATGAGACAACTGCTATTGCTGGTCGCTCTCGCGCTGCCAATCGGTTGCGAGGCGCAAGATTTTCCGCGGACCTCTCTCAGCATTGGTGTGCACTTGATTCAAGCCGAAGTCGCCGCCACCCAGGAAATGCGTGCGCGTGGCCTGATGTACCGCGAAAAGCTGGGTCAGAACGAGGGCATGGTGTTCCGTTTTCCGGCACCACGACAGATCTGCATGTGGATGAAAAACACCTTGATCCCGCTATCCGTAGCCTTCATAGGGGATGATGGGCGCATCATCAATATTGAAGATATGCAACCGCAAACCACGAGCGAGCACTGCAGCCAGCACGCGGCGCGTTACGCACTGGAAATGCGCCAGGGATGGTTCAAACAGCGCAATATCAAGGCCGGCGAGCTGGTGTCCGGCCTGCCAAAATAAAAACCCGCAGCACCAGAGGTGCTGCGGGTTTCGGCGAATCCTGAGAATCTAGTAAGAGCCGATGCGAGCGCCTAGGCAGCGCCTTCGCTTACGCCAATGCTTTGATAGCAGCTGACAAACGGCTCTTGTGGCGTGATGCCTTGTTCTTGTGAATGATGTTCTTGTCAGCGATACGGTCGATAATCGAGACCTGGGACTGAAACACTTGAGTTGCGCCAGCCTTGTCGCCTGCCTCAATTGCCTTACGCACGGCCTTGATAGCGGTACGCAGCGCCGAGCGCTGGCTGGAATTGTGCGCGTTTTGCTTGACGGCTTGCCGGGCGCGCTTGCGTGCCTGTGCGGAGTTTGCCATGGACGGTTCCTGATAATGGCACGGACCCAACGGCCGCGCCGAATTTCGAAAAACGAAGATTATAACAAAGCAATCCGGATACGGGCAAACTCTGGCGAGGTTCTGCCAGTAGGCAGCCGTTAGCCATTCAGCATCTTTTCAGAATGGAAACCCTGCGCTAGTTCGCCCATGGTCTGCCGCTATAATCAGGCACCATGAATTTGCACAGAACGCTCGCCACGGTGTCTGGCATGACTTTACTGTCACGCATCACTGGCCTGATCCGCGAGTTTCTGATCGCCCGGACCTTCGGGGCCTCAGTCTATACCGACGCCTTCTTCGTCGCCTTCCGCATTCCCAACCTCTTGCGTCGGCTGTTTGCCGAGGGGGCGTTCTCGCAGGCCTTCGTCCCTATCCTCGCCGAGTACAAGAATCAGCAAGGCCGTCGCGCCACGCGGGTCTTGGCGGACCATGTCGCCACTGTTCTGTTCTGGGCCCTGCTGCTGACCTCGATCGCTGGCATTGTTTTCGCTCCCGCGATCGTGCTGCTGATGGCGAGTGGGTTCGCGTCCGATCCGGTCGCCATGTCGTTATCGACCACCATGACCCGGATCATGTTTCCCTACATTCTGTTCATGTCACTGGTCGCGCTGGCCGGCGGCATTCTGAACACGTGGCGGGAATTCCGCGTACCGGCGTTCACGCCGGTGCTGCTCAACCTGTCGTTCATTGCGGCGGCGTTGCTGCTGGCGCCAATGATGTCGGAACCGGTCTATGCACTGGCGATAGCGGTGTTTATTGGTGGCTTGTTACAACTCGGACTGCAGATTCCGGCGTTACGAAAAATCGGCATGCTGCCGCACATCAGCGCCAACCCGCTGCGCGCATTGCAGGATGAGGGCGTTAGACGCGTACTGAAACAGATGTTACCGGCGACCTTTGCAGTATCGGCAGCGCAGATCAGCCTGATCATTAATACCAATATCGCGTCGCATCTCGCTGACGGTAGTGTTTCCTGGCTGTCATACGCAGATCGGCTGATGGAGTTACCGACCGGTCTGCTCGGCGTGGCGCTTGGTACGATTCTGCTGCCCAGCCTGTCCAAGGCAAACGCTATCGGTGATGTTGTCGAATACTCTGCGCTGCTGGACTGGGGGCTTCGACTGTGCTTTTTGTTGGCGATGCCAGCGGCTGTCGCACTCATGATTCTGTCCGAGCCCTTGACCAGTACGCTTTTTCATTATGGGAAGTTTGACCCGACCTCAGTGACCATGACTGCTCGCGCCCTCGTGGCCTACGGCGTCGGCCTGATGGGACTGATTCTGGTCAAAATCCTCGCCCCTGGTTTCTACGCGAAACAAGATATCCGCACCCCGGTCAAAATTGGTATCGGCGTACTGGTAGCGACACAGCTGATGAATCTGCTTTTCGTGCCATCACTGGCGCACGCCGGATTGGCGCTCTCAATCGGATTGGGTGCAACCGTCAATGCTGCCGTGCTGTTTTATTTCCTGAGGAAGCGCGGCATCTATCAACCGCAGCCAGGTTGGAGGCTATTCATGCTCAAATTGCTGGGAGCGCTGCTGCTGCTCGCTGGTGTGGGATTATGGGGCGCGGGCAAGTTCGATTGGATTGCGATGCACGCCACACCGTGGCTGCGTGTCGGCGCACTGACCAGTGTGATGATGCTGTGTATCGGGATTTATTTCGGGGCGTTGTGGGCGATGGGCTTTCGTTTTTCGGATTTTCGGCGAGAGTCGCACTGAGGCACGCTGACGTGAAAAATATCGCCCCGCAAAATACGCGGTGGCGGAACTGAGCTGCTGGACGTAGTCCAAGATGTTCTGCAAGGCGAGAAACACTACACCAACCCTCTATTGTTAGCATCGTTAATGGGGCACCAGAGCAGCTAAGTCATGATCAACGCGCTTGATTACTTCGCATCGCTGATTCAAGAAGAGGAGCACATTCCCCTGTTTGAAGCAGCACTCAGCATTGGGCAGGATGGTGACCCCCAGCTTGACCTTACCAGCTGTTTGCTGGAGATCGACAAATTCGCAGCGCAGCTGCGGCAGCGCTTACCTGCTGATATCGCCCCTATTCCAAAACTCAGGCTCTTGAACAACTATTTTTATCAAGAGCTTGGTTTTGCGGGCAACTTGAACGACTACTACAACCCGGACAACAGCTATCTGCACAAAGTGCTCGCGACTCGTCGCGGGATCCCGATTTCGCTGGCAGTCATCTACATGGAGTTGGCGCAGCAAATCGGTCTGGCGGTGAAAGGCATCTCCTTCCCGGGTCACTTCCTGATGAAGCTTTCAGTCAAAAATGGCGACATTATCCTCGACCCGTTCAACGGCAACAGTCTGTCGCGCGAGGAAATCGAAGATCGTCTGGAGCCTTTTTTCATCAATGGTCGCGGGCCGAACGACCCGCCCGTCGCCAGCTACTTGGCAGAGGCCTCGGCCAGCACCATCCTGGTACGCATGCTGCGTAACCTGAAGGCATTGTTTGCAGAGAATCCGCACTGGCAGCAGTTTTTGAATGTGCAGCAGCGATTGGTGATGTTACTGCCGGATGAGATGAGCGAGCGTCGCGATCGCGGCCTGGCTTATGCCAACCTCGACTGTCCACAAGCCGCACTCGAAGACCTTGAAGCCTACTTGGCGCAATGCCCGCAGGCTTCCGATGCTGACTTACTGCGCCAGCAACTGCCTGAGCTACGCGCAGCGTCGCGTCGACTCAATTAGCTTCTCTGTACGCTCAGCCTGCTGGCCGGCCCCTACAGCGTGCAACAAAAGGTTCCCACAATGCCGTCTGCGATTCAATCGCGTAGCAGCGTGCTTATGTGCGAGATTCAATCGCTTCCCAGCGCTCAAGTGCCTTTAGCAAAAGCGTATCGATCTCGGCGTAGCGCTGATTCAGTTGCTGCGCCTCAGCAGGTGATTGCCGATACAGTGATGGGTCTGCTAACCGCGCCGAGATACTGGTCTGCTCAGCCTCGAGATCGGCAATCAGCTGAGGGAGCTGCTCCAGTTCACGTTGCTCCTTGAAAGAAAGCTTTTTCGGCTTAGCGGTCGCGGGCGAAGCAGTCGCGGACGCATTAGCCGAGGATGACACCGCTGGCGAACTCGCTGCCGGCTTGTGCAACGACTTCTTGCTCTCGACAGGCTCGACCGGTGCCCGTACACGCTCCCAATCACTGTAGCCACCGATATATTCTCGCCACCGACCACCGCCTTCTGCGACAAACACCTGGGTCACCACGTTATCGAGAAATACCCGATCATGGCTGACCAAGAACACGGTGCCAGCGTAATCCTCCAGCAATTGCTCGAGCAACTCCAATGTATCGATATCCAGGTCGTTGGTTGGCTCATCAAGCACCAGCACATTCGCTGGCTTTGCAAAAAGCCTTGCCAGCAGAAGGCGATTACGCTCACCGCCCGATAAGGATTTGACTGGTGAGCGAGCCCGCTCGGGTGCGAACAGAAAATCACCAAGATAGGTCATCACATGCTTGCGGTCACCATTAATCTCGACCCAATCACTGCCTGGCGATATAGTTTCGGCCAGCGAAGCATCTTCGTTCAACTGCTCGCGCATCTGATCAAAGTAAGCGATCTGCAGGCGGCTACCCTGGCGTATCGTTCCCGCATCGGGCTGCTGCTCTCCTAAAATTAATCGAAGCAGCGTTGTCTTCCCAGCGCCATTCACACCGATCAAGCCGACCTTGTCACCACGCAGAATCGTCGCGGTGAAATCATTCACGATGACACGATCATCATAGGCTTTACGCACATTGATCAACTCGGCTACCAGCTTGCCGGACTGTTCACCCGCAGATAGCGACAGCTTGACCTGCCCTTGCTGTTCTCGTCGACGTGAGCGCTCTAGGCGTAGAGACTCCAAACGACGAACTCGTCCCTCATTACGGGTGCGACGGGCCTCGACCCCCTTGCGTATCCACACCTCTTCTTGGGCCAGAAATTTATCGAACTTCGCATGCTCGATATCTTCAACCGCGAGTTGGTCTGCTTTACGGCGCTGGTAGGCACTAAAGTTGCCGTCATAGGATTGCAAGCGCCCACGATCAAGTTCGACAATTCGTGTCGCGACCTTATCCAGAAAACTACGATCATGCGTGATGAATAACAGGCTGCCACGAAATTCACGTAGCAACTCCTCAAGCCACTGTATCGATGAAAAGTCTAGATGGTTGGTCGGCTCGTCAAGTAACAGCACATCCGGCGCCGCGACTAATGCACGCGCCAGCGCCACACGCTTTTTCATACCACCCGATAGCGTCGCGATCTGGCGCTGGCCGTCAAGTTGCAGACGCTGCAAGGTTGTCTCAATTCGGTTATTCAGATTCCATCCGTCAGCCACGTCCAATTCGGCTTGCAACGTGTGCAGTCGATCCATTAATACCGTATCGTCGGTGCCCCCTAACTGCGCTGTGAGTTGATGGTAGGTGGTGAGCGACTCTCTGATGTGGGCAATACCACTGGCAACAGCGTCAAAAATCAGACTGTCGCCATCAAACTGCGGCTCCTGTTCAACATAGGTGACCCGCAGTCCTTGCTGAAGCACCAGCAATCCATCATCAAGCTTCGCTTGACTCGCAATCACTCGCAGCAGAGACGACTTGCCGGTACCGTTACGTCCGATCAGACCAATACGCTCACCTGCCTCGAGCGAGAACTCGGCGTGATCAAGGAGCGCAACATGGCCGAAGGCCAGCTGAGCATTGCTTAAAGAAATAACTGCCATAGACAAGCTTTGCGCCAAATAACAGCGACGATCAACGAGGAAAATAGTGCATTGTACTGGCACCGAGCATGTGGATCATGGCCCGACCGGGCTTATTGACCACAGGCCCTCAGTTATAATCTGATACCAGACGCTCATACCCAGCGTTGACTCAAGCCTTTCATGTTGCGCTGATGTCCTCGCCGTAGTTCAATGGATAGAACGAGTGCCTCCTAAGCGCTAGATACAGGTTCGATTCCTGTCGGCGGGACCATCGATGAGCGACGATACCAACATCATCTCAAGACGAGGTGCCGCATGAGTGCTCTGCTTCACGCAGCCACCATCTTCTCCAGCGCATTTCTGCTATTTCTGGTCCAACCAATTGTCTCGAAACATATCCTGCCGTGGTTTGGCGGATCGGCGGCGGTATGGGCAACCTGCCTGGTCTTTTTTCAGAGTGCGCTGCTACTCGGCTACGCTTACGCAGACCGTATCACGCGCTGGTTACCACCGCGCCGACAGTCATGGCCACATGCGGCGCTGCTTCTAATTAGCTTGTTGATGTTACCCGTGCTGGCCGACCCCAGCTGGCGACCTGTCGGGAATGAAGATCCAAGTTTGTATATTTTGTTGCTGCTCAGCGCCACCGTTGGTCTGCCTTACCTGATGCTATCCACGACCGGCCCACTGATACAAGCATGGGCAGCCCATGCGGGCCACGGCACCAAGGTTTACCGCTTGTTCTCTTTGTCGAACTTGGCGTCACTACTCGCGCTACTGTGTTACCCATTCTTGATCGAGCCCTGGCTATCACTGCAAGCACAGTCGACGGCATGGTCTCTGATCTACGCCTGTTTTGTGGGTCTTTGTATCGCCTCTGGTATCGCCTTGACACGCCATAGTGAGCAAACAGTCACCCAACAAAATGAAGTGGCGCAGGAGCAGCCACCCACGCTGAGACGTCAGCTGCTATGGCTTTCGCTAGCGGCAATGAGTGCTTGGTTACTGCTCGGCGTCACTAATCACATCACACAAAACATTGCAGCCATTCCGTTCCTTTGGATCTTG
Source organism: Oxalobacteraceae bacterium (assembly GCA_021299035.1). GTDB lineage: Bacteria > Pseudomonadota > Gammaproteobacteria > Burkholderiales > Burkholderiaceae_D > Pernthalerella > Pernthalerella lacunae. The sequence goes on from JAJTGD010000002.1 coordinate 118,407, forward strand.
CCGCTGACGCTCTATCTGCTGAGCTTTGTGCTGTGTTTCGAAAGCGAACGCTGGTATCGTCGTAATAGATGGCTAGTCCCCTTTGTTGTGCTGCTGGCGACAGCTGCCTACGGGCTTCAAGAGAACAAGCTCGGTCTGAATATTGTGTGGGCCATCCCGCTGTATTGCGGCACGCTGTTCGTCGCTACCATGTTCTTGCATGGCGAGTTAGCTGCACTTCGTCCAGGAACACGACACCTGACACGTTTCTATCTGGCCCTGTCGCTGGGTGGCGCCGTTGGTGGTGCGTTGGTCGGTCTGTTAGCGCCAAGGGTACTGCCTGCCTACTATGAACTCGGGATTGGCTTCGTGCTGACCGCCTTGTTAGCAGCCCTAGTCATGCGCGATAAAAAAATTACCGTCGCAACTGGCCTTCTGTTGGCGTTGTTTTGCAGCATGATGTTATGGCGGCAGATTCACGCCGACCTGAACTCGGCGCACCTACTGACTCGAAATTTTTACGGCCGACTGCTCGTCCGTGACATACCCACATCGACGCCGGGCATCACCGTGCGCCGGCTGCTACACGGGGCGATTCTGCACGGTGAAGAGTACCTCTCTGGCCCAAACCGTAACAAGCCAACCACTTACTATGGGATCAGCTCGGGCATCGGTCGATTACTTGCCGTACCCGATAACATTGGCCATCGCGTCGTTGGCGTAGTAGGCCTCGGCACCGGCACCCTTGCGGCTTACGGTGAACAAGGTGATCGCTTCAGGTTTTACGATATTGATCCGTCAGTGATTCACATCGCACGAACAGAATTTGGCTACCTACGCAACAGCCACGCAGTAATCGAGACAGTGCTCGGCGACGCCAGACTCAATCTCGAACGCGAAGCACCCAACGGGTTTGATGTACTGGTGATTGATGCGTTCTCAGGCGATTCTATACCGGTGCATCTCATTACGCGCGAGGCACTAGCGCTCTACCGTCAGCATATGAAACCCGATGGCGTAATCGCATTCCATGTGTCCAATCGGTATCTTTCGCTGCCACCCGTGGTCGAAAAGCTGGCAGAAGATGCGGGAATGCACGCCATGCTTATCTCTGATAATCAACCCACTGCGCCACTCCTGACTACAGACTGGGTATTGGTTGCTGCCACACGAGAAGCCATGATGAAGCCTTCATTGCTGCGCGTCGCCAAGAAGCCGCCCATCATTGAGGGTTTGCAGCCATGGACAGATGACAGCAATAACCTGTTCAAAGTGCTGAAATAAAATTTCGACTCAAGCGATGATTGCTTGAGCAGCGGCGTCCTTAGTTAAGCTTGCGAGGTTTCCCGAAGCTGCCTTCTTTAGGAAACAAAAACGTCGTCTTACTCGGCCCCATGCCTACAATTTGAACCATCGCGCCCTCTTCACCGGCCGATCCATCGTAGTGCACAGCGCCCGCCTTGTGAAACATGTAGGTACCTGTTTTTAATGGTTTGGTCGCTTTCGGGTCCCAGCTATCGTCAGTGCCTGCATTCCAAGTACCTTGCACCACAATCACATGCCGGTCTTCGCCATGAAAATGCGGCGAGCTCATGACACCCGGTGGGAAGTAGGCGCGAATCACATACAAACCCGGTTTACTTGGGTCACCGAACACCACAGCGAGCTTCGCGCCCGCGTCAGCGTCCTGCCATACAAGCTTCTCGGTTGGCATGATCAAGAAATCCGCCTCACTCGGTGCTGAATAAGTCGGCGCCACAGCCAATACTGAGGCCAGCGACAACGCAGCCAATGGCAAAAATACTTTCCCCCGCATGAACTACCCCCATTGAATATTTTGTTTGAAAATTTATATGATGAGTCAATTCAACGATAGCACGGCGCCCTTCTCCGGAATAATGAAAAAACTTCGTCTCCCACAGGCATAATGACGCTAAATCGCTTATCTATTAATAATCAAAGGAGATTCCCATGAAGCTGGTGCGCTACGGTCGACTCGGTCATGAAAAACCAGGACTCATTGATGCAGACGGCAAGCTGAGAGATCTGTCGTCCATCATTGACGATATCGAACCTGCGCAGTTATCCGACAAATCACTCGCCAAGCTTGGCCGCATCAAACCCGCGAGCTTGCCTGCGGTGCGTGGCAAGCCACGCTTTGGTGCGCCGGTCTCAGGCATTGGCAAGATTGTCGCGATTGGTCTCAATTACGCCGATCACGCGGCCGAAGCCGGGTTACGCGTACCGACTGAGCCGATTATCTTCATGAAGGCGATTACCTGCCTGAATGGTCCCAATGATGATGTGATGCTGCCGAAAGAAGTCACCAAAGCTGACTGGGAAGTCGAGCTAGGCGTGGTGATTGGGACGAAAGCCCAGTATGTCAGCGAGCGGCAAGCCCTGTCGCATGTTGCTGGCTATTGCATCGTAAACGATGTGTCCGAGCGTGCTTTCCAAACAGAGCGTGGCGGCACCTGGGATAAAGGCAAGGGCTGCGATACCTTTGGCCCGGTCGGCCCATGGTTGGTTACGCGCGATGAGATCACCAACCCGCAGCGATTGAATCTATGGCTAGATTTGAATGGCGAGCGCTGCCAGACGGGTAATACACGCACCATGATTTTTTCTGTTGCGAAGATCGTTAGCTACGTCAGCCGCTTCATGACGCTCATGCCTGGCGATGTGATTGCGACCGGCACACCACCGGGCGTTGGCATGGGGATGAAACCGCCCCGCTTCCTGGAGGCGGGTGATGAAATGCGACTAGGTATCGATGGTCTGGGTGAGCAGCATCAGCGTGTCGTCGCCTACCGTAAGGCGCGATAATCACCGTTGGCCTGGCGCATCACTCGGCATCGGGTTGATGCGCCGGCGACGCATCTACAAAGGCTGCTAGCTTCATGCAGGCCTCATTAATCCGCAGGATAGTGGGCATCGCCGAGAGATTGCAGTTCATTCGTTGACCATTCGCCACCTGCGGTATCAGCAGACAATCCGCCAAACCCGGTGCATCGCCAAAGCAGAACTGACCAACTCGGGTGTCATGCGCCAGTACGCGCTCGACACTCGCGAGCCCCTGCTCGACCCAGTGGCGATACCAGCGGTTCTTGTCTTCTTCCGGCACGCCCATCTCATTCTGCAAATAGCGCAGTACCCGTAAGTTGTCGATTGGATGAATATCGCAGGCAATGGACAGCGCGATACTGCGCACCCATGCCCTATCAATGGGATCAGGCGGGAGTAATGCGGGCGATGGATAGGCTTCCTCGAGATATTCAATGATGGCGAGTGACTGCGTCAGCACATCGCCGTCGGCCATTTGGAGTGAAGGCACCAGCGCATCCGGGTTCAATTTTCGGTAGTCCGCATTGAATTGCTCACCACCCCCTCTCAGCAAGTGCACCGGCGTCAGGTCATACGGTAGACCCTTGAGATTCAGCGCAATGCGCACCCGGTAGGAAGCCGAGCTTCGAAAGTAGCTATACAGTTTCATCGGTGGAAAACAGCCAAATTGAACGTCGTCATTATGCCAGCCACGGCTTTATTGCCCGCCGGGAATTCGAGCGCACATCATGATCGAGCAGATCACCCATGGAACACTGCCGATCCGCTTGGTCACCAAACGCATCTCGACTATTCAGGAGATGCAGTATGCGTCCAAATAATGCCGGCAAATTCCTCACCGCCACGCAACAAGCTGCATGGAATAGCGGTGATCGCAACAAAATACAAGCCGCCGATGATGCGGCTCTAGCCCAAGCCGTACTGGCAAGCCTGTCCGAAGTAGAAACGGCACAACAGCAGGACAACATCACGACAGAGGATGACCTGATTCAGGCGGCTATTGCAGAAAGCTTGAAGCCCTCTGAAAAAGGTGCATCACCGGTCGATCCACAGCAAAACGCAGCGACCTATCTTGATCTTCAAGCCCAGAAAACCACGTCACTGCGAACCTGGTTTACGCAGAGCGGCTTCGATATTGTCCGAAACTCGGGCGGCGGCTCAAACAACTGCCTGCTAATCTCACTGCTGCAACATGTGACCGGGGATTACAGCAGCGAGCATCTGGTAGAGGTTAGCCACTATCGGAGAGAGTTAATGCGGTGGGACAAAACCATCAAGATAAATGACCCGTTACCCTCCTCTGGCAAGCACATTGAGGATTTAATCGATCTGATTCTCGAGGAGAAAAAATGTACTCGCAGGTTCGCGATTGCCGGGCCCGGCCTTGGCTCGGAACCGAGCTGGCATTTTTACGGGAAGGGAAAAGAGTACGCGATCATCTTCGATCAGTCGGGCCATTATGAAGCGGTTATTCCTCGGCGAACCAAATCGGCCTAATGTCTCATGACCGCTTCATTGACTGATGATAAATTTGGCTGAGGACAGTCCCGGTAGTTGAGTAGCGAAGCAAGAACGCACATTCAATCGTCTTGCCAGATAGTATTTAGCCACCGAGGTAAGCTTCTACGACCCGCGGATCTTGCAGCAAATGAGTGGCCGTATCATGCAACACGATGCGGCCACTTTCCATGACATAGCCTCGTGTTGCGATCGACAATGCCTGCCTGACATTCTGTTCAACCAATAGAATAGTGACGCCTTGCTGTGCAACTGCCCGCACGACCTCGAAGATTCGCTCCACCATGATGGGGGCCAAGCCCATCGATGGTTCATCCATCAGCAAAAGCTTTGGGCGACTCATGAGTGCACGCGCCATGGCGAGCATCTGCTGCTCACCACCCGACAAAGTGCCCGCTAATTGCGACTGTCTCTCTTTGAGACGCGGGAAGGTTTCGAACCAGCGCTCGATATCTACCGCGACATCAGCCAGGTCATGGCGTGCATATGCGCCCATCAATAAGTTTTCACGAATGGTCATGCGGGTGAAAACACCCCGTCCTTCGGGCACCATCGCCAGTCCAAGTTGAGGGAGACGATGTGGCGCGAGGCTATCGATCGCACTACCCGCGAAGTGCACCGAACCGCTACAACGCGAGGCCGATAGCGTACGGGTGATCGCCTTGAGTGTCGTTGTCTTGCCCGCACCATTGGCACCAATCAGCGTAACCAACTCGCCCTCGCCCACTTCAAGTGAGACGTCTCGCACTGCCTGAATACCACCAAAGGCTACCGACAGCGCATTCACCTGAAGTAGTGGCGTCATGCTCATGCGGCTTCTCTGCCCAGATAGGCTGCGATCACCTCTGGATTGCGCTGTACCTCTGCTGCGCTACCGTCTGCAATGACTTTGCCGTAATCAAGTACCGTGATCTGATCACACAGCCCCATGACCATTTTCACATCATGCTCGATCAGCAAAATCGTGGTGCCCATCGCGCGGATCTGCTGCAATAGCTCGCTCAAGCTGGCTTTCTCGGTAGCGTTCATGCCTGCGGCTGGTTCATCAAGTGCGAGTAGCAGGGGCTCGGTTGCCAGCGCCCGCGCGATCTCGACACGGCGCTGATCACCGTACGAGAGATAGCGCGCGGTACGTTGCGCTAATCCATCAATGCCCACCAGCGCCAGTAACTCGATTGCCCTATGCTGGATGTCACGCTCTTCATCACGCGCTGCTTGATGCCGTAATACCGCACCCAATACACCCTGACGGGTTCTCACATGGCGCCCCACCATTACATTCTCGAGCGCAGTCATCTCACCAAACAATCGCAGATTCTGAAACGTGCGGGCGATGCCCGCTTGCGCAACAAGGTGCGGTGAAGATGGCGAGTACGGCTTGGCATTCAACGTGAAGCTGCCACTGTCTGGCTGATACAGACCGGTAATCACGTTGAAGCAGGTGGTCTTACCCGCGCCATTGGGGCCAATCAAGCCATGGATTTGCCCAGGTTGTACCGATAGGCTGACATTATCCAAAGCCTGCAGACCGCCGAAACGCTTGCTGGCACCTTTGACCGAAAGCAGCGGCACCGTCATGCGGAACCTCCTGCGGTCAGCATCTGCTGTTCTTTATGCGGCGCTGGCCACAGCCCGGCGGGCCGCGCCAACATAATCAACACCAGTGCCAAGCCGTACAACAATTGTCGGAGCACCTCGGCATCGATCCATACCTGACCGAATAAAGCAGTTTGTACTGGCTCGACGGTATGTCGCAGCACTTCCGGTAGCGCAGCGAGAAGCACTGCCCCCAGCACAACGCCAGGAATATGGCCAATACCGCCCAGCACCACCATCGCGAGAATCGCAATTGAATCTGTCAGCGTAAAAGATTCGGGCGAGATGAATCCCTGAAACGCGCCAAACATCGCACCAGCGACACCTCCAAAACTTGCACCCATTGCGAACGCAAGCAGCTTCATGTTTCGAACGTTGATGCCCATCGCTTTCGCCGCAATCTCATCCTCGCGAATCGCGACCCATGCACGACCTAAGCGCGAGTGCTGTAGGCGTGTAGAGAAAAGGATGATGACAATACAGAGCAGCAGGAAGAGATAGTAGTACGCGTTGACCGATGGCATGACCAGGCCGCCCACGCTGACGACACCAGCCTCGCCTGCGAGCGAAACACCACCGATACGAATCGGATCAATCAGGTTGATTCCTTGCGGACCGTTTGTGATGTTGATCGGTCCGTTCAGGTTGTTCATGAAGATACGAATGATCTCACCGAAGCCAAGCGTGACTATCGCCAGATAGTCACCCCTTAACTTGAGCGTAGGTGCACCGAGCAAGGCGCCCGCAATACCCGCCACCAGTGCTGCAATCGGTACGATCAGCCAGACTGATAAATGGATGCCTTGAGCCGCGATCACCGGACCGACGAAATCCGTCAGCCATACGCCCGCAGCGGGATAGTCGATGTTCAGAGATTCAATCGTTGCGACCAATTGGGGCGACGCCAGCAAGCCAGCGAGATAGGCACCAATCGCGAAGAAAGCCACATAGCCCAGATCAAGCAAGCCGGCAAAACCAACCACGACGTTCAAGCCAAGTGCCAGCATGATGTACAGCAGCGCGACATCGGCGATGCGCACCCAGGCGTTGCCGAAGGGTGCGGCAAGGAAAGGGAACACCAGCACCGCTATCACCAACAGCGTTAGCTTGATGCGCGACGACAAGGCGACTTCAGTCGTGTTCATTCAAGCAGACTCCCTGGCTCACGAGCGATCGGCAACTCGCTCGCCCATCAGCCCTGAAGGTCGTAGCGTGAGGACCAGAATCAACACAATGAAGGCGAAGATATCCTGATAGTGACTGCCAAGCACACCCGAGGTTAGATCACCAATGTAACCCGCGCCGAGGCTCTCAATCAGTCCGAGCAGAATACCGCCCAGCATGGCGCCATAGATATTGCCGATGCCACCGAGTACTGCGGCTGAAAATGCTTTGAGTCCCGGCACAAAGCCCATGGCGAACTGCGCGGAAGCATAGTTTGCTGCCCACATCACGCCGGCAACCGCAGCCAAAGAAGCACCAATCGCGAAGGTCAGCATGATCACGCGATTGGCATCGACGCCCATCAACGCAGCAACGCGTGGGTTCTCGGCGACTGCACGCATCGCGCGCCCCATACGCGTTCGCTCTACCAGCAAGGTCAGCGCCACCATCGATACCAGCGCCAGCAACAACAGCAAGATCTGCGTGGGCGTGATCAGACCACCAGCGATATGCAAGGGCTCGACCGGCAGCACCTGTGGAAACGGCAGTGGATCACGCCCCCAAAGCATCATCGCAAAGGTCTGCAGCAGGATCGACACACCGATCGCGGTGATCAGAGGCGCAAGTCGCGGCGCATTGCGTAAACGACGATACGCAACACGCTCGATCAGCAGACTCACAATGACGCAGACCGGTACGGCACCCACCACGGCGATCGCTAGCTTGATCAGGCCGGGCCACTCAGGTACCCAATGCTGTAGCAATTGCAGAATGGACCACCCGGTGAGTGCGCCGATCATCAACACATCACCGTGGGCAAAGTTAATCAGGTTCAGCACACCATAGACCATGGTGTACCCCAGCGCAATCAAGGCATACATGCTGCCCAGCACCAGACCATTAATCAGCTGCTGGACCAGCATCTCCATCGTGATTACTGATGCTCTGGTCGCGCCGATAGTCCTTTCGGCAGCGGAAAGGTGACATGTTCCTGGACACCATCGAGCTCACGAACCGAGTTCGCACCGAATGCGCGTAAACGTGTAATAACCTGTTGCACCAGTACTTCGGGAGCGGATGCACCTGCAGTTACGCCGATGCGAGTTTTGCCCTTGATCCAAGCAGCATCAATCTGGCTGGCGTCATCCACCATGTAGGACTCAACACCATTTTTCTCTGCAACCTCGCGCAATCGGCTGGAGTTTGAGCTGCTCGGGCTGCCGACCACGATGAGCAGCTCGACTTGCGGAGCCATGAATTTCACCGCTTGCTGGCGATTGGTCGTTGCGTAGCAGATATCACTTTTCTTGGGCTCGGCAACATTGGGGAAGCGACGCTTGAGGGCTTCGATAATGCCAGCGGTATCATCCACCGAGAGGGTGGTCTGCGTAACATAGGCCAAACGATTCGGATCGCGAACTTGAAGTTGCTCGATGTCTTCGATCGTCTCGATCAGGTACATGCCATCGTCGGACTGACCCATCGTCCCCTCAACTTCCGGGTGACCATGGTGCCCGATCATCACGATCTCCATACCCTCTGCACGCATCTTGGCGACTTCGACGTGCACCTTGGTCACCAACGGACAGGTCGCATCAAACACGCTCAAGCCTCGCTCATCAGCCTCGACCTTCACCGCACGCGAGACACCGTGGGCAGAAAACACGAGATGGCTGCCGGGGGGCACATCGGATAAGTCTTCAACAAAGATCGCCCCCTTGGCGCTCAATTCGTCGACCACGTATCGGTTATGAACAATCTCGTGACGCACATAAATCGGCGCACCGAACTGGGCAATCGCGCGCTCGACGATTTCGATGGCCCGGTCGACACCAGCGCAAAATCCGCGCGGCTGTGCGAGCAGGATCTCCTTAGTTTCTTCCATCTGCCACCTCCTCAAAGAATACCGATAATGCTGACTTCGAACTGCACTGGCTTACCTGCCAAGGGATGGTTGAAGTCGAACAGGGCATGCTCCTCGCCGATCTCCAAAACCACGCCCGCAAAGCGCCCACCGCCAGGTGCAGAGAAATCCACCATATCACCCACCGCGTAATTCGCATCCTCGCTTGAGTGCTGGCGCAGCGTTGCCATCGACACCCGCTGCACCAAGTCCGGATTACGTGGACCAAAGGCCTCGCCGGGCGCAAGCTCGAACACGCGCTGCGCACCTTCAGGCAAGCCGAGCAACTGGGCCTCCAATGCAGGAGAGAGCTGACCGGCGCCGAGCTGAAGCGTGGCCGGGGTATCGCCAAACGTACTGACAATATTGCGCCCGTCTTCTGCGCTGAGCCGGTAGTGCAAGGTGAGGAAAGCCCCTTCTGAGACAACGGGATGTGGCGAATTCAACATTAATCGGCACGCTTTTTTCGAGTTTCCTATTGTAAGCCAGCCGACGGCGTACGTTCGCCCCAGATTTCCCAAGTGATCACGCTAGGATGCGCGGCTGTTTTCATCGCGGTTGAAATATTTCTCCGATGCGCATCGCCGATCTGCCACCAGAACTTCGTCCGCGTGAACGTCTGCTCGCCAAAGGCGCCGCTGCACTCACCGATGCCGAGCTGATCGCAATCCTGCTACGTACGGGCGCCGGTGGCATCAGTGCCATCGAGCTGGGTCAATCGCTGATTGATCGGTTTGGCTCACTGCAGCGCTTGCTGGCAGCAACCGAGCCAGAATTAGCGGTCATTCGGGGACTAGGCATCGCCAAACGCGCCGAGCTGCTGGCCATCACCGAGATCCAGCGACGTGCGCTGACCGCGCTGCTGATGGAAGGGCCTGTACTGGACTCACCAGAGCGGGTCACACTGTTCCTGCGACACCGCTTCAATGCCCGACTCAACGAGAGCTTTGTCGGCCTGTTTACGGACGTGCAATATCGTCTAGTCGCGATCGAGGATTTCGGGAGTGGCGCGCTGCAGCGGGTGGCCATCTACCCGCGAGAGATTATCCGGACCGCTTTGCGGCATAACGCTGCAGCGGTGGTGTTCGCGCATAACCACCCCAGCGGTCGCGCCGAGCCAAGCGACCTCGACAAGGCCTTGACCAAGAAACTGCAAGAAGCCATGCGCTGTGTCGAGGTCAGTCTGCTCGACCACCTGATCGTCACGCCCGAGGAAATCTGGTCTTTTCGCGCCAACGGCCTATGTTGATCGGGTAAAAGCCGCGTAAACGCAAGCCAATTTGTTAAATATAGCCAACCAGAATGTTTAACAATTTATTTTCGCAAGTGCTTGAATATACGTAGTTTTTTCAGTATACTCGCCGGTCTTCCAAACATTGGGAATTTTAAGGAGTCTGCTGTGGCACGTGAATGCGAAGTAACCGGGAAAAAGCCGATGAGCGGCAACAATGTTTCCCACGCCAACAACAAGACCAAGCGTCGCTTCCTGCCCAACCTGCAGAACCGCCGCTTCTGGGTTGAGTCGGAAAACCGCTGGGTTCGCCTGCGCGTATCGAACGCCGGTCTGCGTATTATCGACAAACTCGGGATTGAGGCCGTGCTCGCTGATATGCGCGCACGCGGTACCAAGGTCTAATCAAATCAAGGAATAGGAAAAGACATCATGGCAACCAGCAAAGGCCGCGAAAAAATCAAGCTCGAGTCGACCGCCGGCACCGGTCACTTTTACACCACCACCAAGAACAAGCGCACCATGCCAGAAAAAATGACGATCACGAAGTTTGATCCGAAAGCGCGCAAGCACGTCGAGTACAAGGAAACTAAAATCAAGTAAGTACAGGCCGGAAAGACCGTGCCCCAACAAAAACCCGCTCATCAGAGCGGGTTTTTTATTGCTGGCTAAGCCGCCTCAACGCAACTTAGATCCGATCACTCGCAGGCATCAAGCGTAAGTGCGCAAGCGCAAAGAAAACTCACGCAATGATCGGATACCCGATGCCTCAGCGCGCGCGCACCAGTCACGCAACTGCTGCAGCAACTGATCGCTGGTGAAATGGGAGCGCTCCCAGATCGCACCCAACTCAACACGCATCTCGTGCATGGTTTTCAGCGCATTGCTGTGCTCGAACAGCTCGGACAATTGCTGTTTTTGGCTGGACTCAAGGCTGGTGGGCTCCTGCTGCAACAGCTTCTTGGACGACCTCAAGAAACCCGACTCCAAGGCAGAGCTGGCGCGAATCTGATCGACTTCATCACGCCAGGCGCTGCGCAGGGAGCGGGCGTACTTCGCCATCACGTCATAGCGGTTAGCGACCACAGCATGCAGCGTATCGATATCTGCAACTAGCTTGCTGCGGTCAAACTTGGGCTCTGGCGCGACTTTCTTCACCTTGGCCAGGCCCAAGAAAGCCAGAATCGAGATGTACATCCAACCGATGTCGAACTCGTACCACTTGGCTGACAGCTTGGCCGAGGTGCCGAAGGTATGGTGATTGTTGTGAAGCTCTTCGCCGCCGATGATGATGCCGATCGGAAGAATATTGGTGGAGGCGTCTTTGCACTCAAAATTGCGATAGCCCCAATAGTGGCCGATCCCGTTGATCACGCCTGCGGCAGTTACCGGAATCCATGCCATTTGTATCGCCCAGACCGTCAAGCCCAATACACCAAACAGCATCACGTTAATGACCAACATCAGCGACACGCCGAGTGCCGAGTGCTTGGTGTAGATATTCCGCTCGATCCAATCGTCCGGCGTTCCGTGCCCGTATTTTTCGATGGTCTCGCGGTTTTTTGCTTCAATCCGGTACAACTCAGCACCTTCGAACACAACGGTTTCGATGCCTCGTGTGACCGGGCTGTGCGGATCTTCAACAGTTTCACATTTGGCGTGATGCTTACGGTGGATCGCGGCCCACTCCTTGGTCACCATGCCCGTGGTCATCCACAGCCAGAACCGGAAGAAGTGACTTGGAATCGCATGCAAATCGAGCGCTCGGTGCGCCTGGCAACGATGCAAAAAGATGGTGACGCCCGCGATCGTGATGTGCGTAACTGCCAGGGTAAACAGCAGGATTTGCCACCCAGTTGCGTGCGTAAGGCCATTGAGCAGGAAGTCGAGTACGAGATCCAAGCCGGAATGATGAGTCATTTTCTCTCCAAACAATCTACAAGCGGGAGAGGACTCCACGCCCCCGGCCCGCGCCGACATTCTACGTGGTTTTCCGCTGGAAAGCCCGAATTTTCGGGTCAATCACCCAATAAGCCATTTTAAATCAAAGGATTACAGACTTTATCCGGCGCCGACCGGTAGCGTTGAGGACAGACTGACCTTGTACTCATTCAGCAATGCCAGCAAGGCCAAGTTCATGGCCGACTGCATACTGCCCCGCAGTTTGACCGGATCATCAACCCAAACCGCCGCCTCGATCTCGAGACCCTCCGGCCCCATCCCAAGCAACAGGGCGCTCGGCGCTGGCTTTTCAAGAACCTGAGGCAGCTTGGCCAGCACTGAGGGGATTGCCTCGAGCAAGCGGCTGACATCGGTGCCATGCGCCACCTTGAAGCTACTACTGATACGGACATGACGATCACTCAAGCTGAAATTTTGCACTGGCTGAGATACCAGCATTTCATTCGGGATAATCGCCTCGGTACCGTCGCTGCTTCTCAGCACGGTATAGCGAGTGTTGATATGCACAATCTGCCCGCTGTACTTCTCCACGCTGACCAGATCGCCGATCGTCAAGCTGCGTTCAAGCAGCACCACAAAGCCAGATACGTAACTACTCACCAGCTTTTGAAGACCCAGGCCCAGGCCCACACCGAGCGCACCGCCAAATACCGAGAGCACAGTCAAATCAATGCCGACCAAGGACAAGCTGATCAATACCGCAACCAAGATCAGTAGGCCCCGCCCAACTCGCGCCAGCACCGCACGTAATGAACTGTGCATGCTGTCGAGTCGCATCAGACGTTGCTCGAACACAGCGGCAGCCCAGAGCGCCAGCAGCAGCGTGACTGCCACCCAAATCAGCGCCATCACGATGACCAGGAGTGATTCATGATGCCGACCGATCGGCAGCTTAGTCTGCTCTAGGTATTCAATAAACTCAGGCCATAGCCCGGTGATGTAAAGCGCAACCCCAGTCCAGATGACTAAGGCAATGGCTTGCTCGAAAGTCTGCAGTATCAATCCCGCGCGACCATGCTGTGCAAACACTTGTCGCAGAAGATAAAACGCTGCGCGAATCAGCAGGTAGGACAGGGCCAGCGGGACAGCCACGCGCAACAAGCCAACGCTCTGATAGGACGACAGTACGCGACTAGCCACTGCCACCAGAAGCAAGATCAGCAAGGGCGTCAGTAACTTTCGCAAGCTGCTGTTGGTGGGCCCGGCAGCATTGTCGTGCCCTTGCAGCCGGCGACTGAGCACCCGCGACAGCCACCAGCCAAGCGCGATACAGCCTGACAGCGCCAGCAACTGCCACTGCAAATTTGGATCATTGATATCGGCCAGCAGCAGCGACCAAAGATTTTGTGCAGAGTTCATCGATATTCCAGCAAAGCGGCATCACGCTGATACCAGGTCATGTCACACGTTCGAGCACCGCGGCGAAAAACCCATCTGTTGCGTGTCGATGCGGCAGTAGTTGCAAGGTGTCGCCAGTATCCAAATCAATCTTTTGCTCTGCCAATACCTCACGTGCCGGTACCAGCTTGTACTGCGGATGCTGTGACAAAAACTGCGTGATGATGGCCTGATTTTCTTCCGCCAGTAGGCTGCAGGTTGCATAGACCAGTCTGCCACCCGGCTTGACCAGGCGCGCGGCGCTACTCAGTATGCTGAACTGACGTGCGCATAACTCGGCCAAGTCTTTAGGCTGCTGCCGCCACTTGATATCCGGGTTACGGCGTAAGGTCCCGAAACCACTGCAAGGCGCATCGACCAGGACCCGATCAATTTTGCCAGCAAGCCGTTTGACCTTGGCATCGTTCTCATGGGCGATCAGCACCGGATGTACATTCGACAGGCCACTCCGCGCGAGTCGCGGTTTCAGCTTGACGAGTCGCTTGTCCGAAATATCGAATGCGTACAGGCGTCCGGTGTTGCGCATGGTGGCACCAATCGCCAACGTTTTACCGCCAGCGCCTGCACAAAAATCCACCACCATCTCACCACGCCGCGCACCCAGTAGATGCGCCAGTAACTGGCTTCCCTCATCCTGAACCTCAATGGCACCTTGCTTGAATACCAGCAGATTCTGTAATGCCGGCTTGGTGCGCAAGCGTATGCCTAGCGGTGCGTAAGTGGTCCGTTCGAAAGGAATAGCTGCCGCCGTCAGCGCTTCAAGCACCGGCTCGACAGAGGACTGAATCGTGTTGACCCGTAGATCAAGTGGTGCCGGACGGTTGAGCGCATCCATCAAGTGTTCGGATTCATCTTCACCATACTGCTCGATCAAACGGTCACGGATCCATTCGGGAAAATTACATCGCAACGACGGCGAAAGCGTCGTTCTATCGATCGCCATCACATGGGTTAGCCAGGTGCGCTCATGTTCTTCCAGCCCGGCCAAGGCATCCATACCCGCGGTCTCAGACAGGGCGAGTAATGCAACCCGACGCATTTGTGGGCCGCTGCCTGAATCAGAAAAATTCATGAGCACCAAACGATGACGCAGCAAAGCGTAGACCGCTTCAGCAATCGCGCCGCGTTCACGTGAGCCGAGCTTCGGGTTTTCGCGAAAAAAACGCGATAGCGTGACGTCGGCCGGGCCGACAAATCGCAGCACCTCGCGCAGCGCCTGCTCGGTGCTGCCGATTACTACGGGAGAGAGTCTCATGCAATACTTTCAAGCACGCGTATTGTTGCAATAGGTGGTGACATTTCAGTCGGCGGCGCGCGCACTGCGCCGCACGTGGTCGCCATCGAGCCGTATGTGTCCTTCAACAATACCTCGCACTGCCTCTGGGTAAATCCTGTGTTCTTCGGAGAGTACGCGCTGTGCAAGCGTTTCCTCGACATCATCCTCGAATACGGGCACAACGGCCTGATCCACAATCGGACCATGATCCAAGGTCTGGGTGACAAAATGAACCGTCGCGCCATGAAAACGTACGCCCGCCTCAAGTGCGCGCCGGTGGGTCGACAAGCCGGGGAAGCTGGGCAGTAGTGATGGGTGGATATTGAGCAGACAGCCACGGTAATGCTCAACGAAACCAGCACTCAAGATACGCATGAAACCGGCTAGGACTACTAAATCCGGTTGGAAGAAATCAATTTGCTCAGCCAGCGCGCGATCAAAACTAACTCGATCGGGGTAATTGCCATGCTCGATGGTGGCGGTCGGGATTCCTGCCAGCGCTGCGGTACGCAAGCCCACCGCATCGGAGCGATTACTGATCACCGCCGCGATCCGAGCGGGCCATTTCTCGGCGGCAGCTGCATGGATAATGGCTTCCATATTGCTGCCGCGCCCCGAGATCAGGATCACGATGTTTTTCATGGCGCGAATTGTAGCAGCGCCAATTCATACAACACTGCAGATGGCGATAGTCGCTCGGGCAATAACGCCGGGCGCGGCGCGCAGATTAGTCGAATGAGAAGAAGGCTCGAAATGGCACGCGCTTCTCGGCCCAGTAATCGGCTGCGTCGCGGAAGACATCCAGCAAATTCTCGCGCGCTTCGCGGTCGAATTTTTGCGTCTGCGGCAGCTGATCCAGCACCACGAGAAATCCGGGCTGCTGACCGGCCCGATGAATTTGATCAGTCAGGCAATCGCGCAGGGCATCGAAATTCTTAGCCGAAGATTTCGGGATATGGAAAGATTCCGCGATCGCAGCAAGTACTTGCTGGCGTGTTTGTGCTTGCGAAAGATTCGCATACAAAAAATGATGGGCAAGCCGAACCGCCTCGGATTGCAAATCAACGACCCGAAATGCGCGTATCGATTGCACGACGTTGTCCGGCACGGTGCGTAGCAATTCCTCACCCGCTTCCGGTTCCGGGATGTGTTCGTCGCGCTGAGGCAGCGCGCTGAGCATGTAGATGTTCACGATCCTGTTAGACAACTCAAAGCGCGTCGGAAAATTATTTTTATTACAACACCGACGCGTACTGGTACACCCAAGCCACTGCCTCAACGCCCGTCTAATTTGGGCAAATTGTTTTACGGCAAGGCGAAATCATACCTGCGCTTCGTTGCGGGAAAAACCCCTGAATCTAGATGGCATCACGAAAACTATTAAATATGATAATTATTTCGCCTAATTGTGTCTAAAATCCGTCATTCTGATTGAATTGTGGCTTATAAGCCAAAACTCATTCGGACCGGATTAAAGCTCAGATTGCGCGGAATGTCCGTGCTGAGGCCGCGATGGCGGGCTTGAGCGCCCCAAAAAACCGCAGAACCTCCTCGCGGCGGTGCAGGGTATCGATCTGGCCCAACTCGATCAGGGACCGGGTATAACTGGATTCGAACAGCAAATAGGACGCCAGCGCCGCCCCCCGCCGCTCGGTGGCACCGATCGCTGAAAGCAATGTGCGTATGGGTAGCGGCAAACTGCCCGTATGCTGGCTGGCGATGGAATCAAGGGGTTTGGACGGCGTAATCGCCAACATCTCGATCGGCCGCAATGAGGTCTGCTGTCGTTGCGCGGGAGTGAGGATGGAGAGCGTCTGGTTGATGCGGGCCATGCGCTCGATGTCCACCGACAAGCCATCCAGAAAAATGCTCGACATCGCATGGCCGGCAATCTGCGCCAAACTTGGATAACCGGAAAACTCATCAAATTTTCTGCCGCTAGCGCCGATATTGCCTGCCCCGATTACGAGCACCCGGTCTGCACCGAGATGAATGGCTGGTGAAATAGGTGCCAACTCGCGCAAAGAGCCATCACCAAAATACTCGCAACGGTCACCGCAATACAGTGGGACCGCCGGAAAAATCAGCGGGATCGCTGATGAGGCTAGCAGGTGATCCACACCAATCTGCTGCGGCACAGACATCCGCTGGATTCGGCTCCAGGGGGCAACCTCGGATGCTGATTGATAAAACACCACATGACGACCGGCGGTGTAGGAAGAGGCAGATACTGCCAGCGCGTCCAGATGACCACGTGCCAGTGCCGCGTCGAGCCGAGGCAAGTCGAGCATCTTGTGCAACAGGCCAACCAGCGGTGCGTTATCAAGCAATGAATTAGGGGGCGATGTATGCCACTGCCGCAGCAGCCAGCCGAACGAGAGCAGCGATAACCAACGCGCACCCGAACGGATCACGCCGATCGAGTCGGCCCGGAAAACCTGCTCGACTTCCAAACCGCGCCAGACGTTCAGTAGGTGGGAAACACTGTGCTCAAAATCGTCAGCCCGGCAAGCGAAGGCCGTCGCATTGATCGCACCGGCCGAGGTCCCGCAAACAATATCGAAGGGATTTTTACGTGCAGGCCAACCCACCTCACTGAGCAGCGAGCAAATAGCCTGTAATACACCAACCTGGTAGGCGGCACGGGCGCCGCCTCCTGTCAGAAAAAGTGCGGTCTTCTGCGGCGAGGACATCACCGCAGATTACCAGCAGGTAAGTCACTTGCGAAGCGCTGCCCGCTACTATGGCTGGATTGCCACAGACGATTTACTTCGGCTGCATGCGGATAGCGCCATCAAGTCGAATGGACTCACCGTTCAACATGCAGTTCTCGATGATGGTCTTGGCCAGTTGCGCATACTCATGCGGCTTACCGAGACGCGGCGGGAACGGTACCATTTTGCCGAGCGAATCTTGCACTTCCTGCGGCATACCAAGCAGCATCGGAGTTTCAAAAATACCTGGCGCGATCGTCATGACGCGAATACCGTTGCGCGACAAATCGCGCGCCATGGGCAGTGTCAGGCCGACCACACCCGCTTTCGAAGAACCGTAGGCCGCTTGACCCACCTGGCCGTCTCACCACGCGCTGGAACACTTCGAGCGGATGCGGGCCATCTTTGCCGACTGTTTTTACGGCGGGCGCCACACCAGCGCAATTAATCAGTCCAACCACGGTACCCAGCGACTGCGCCGCAGCAACGACCGCATTGCCGTCCGCTTCCGACGTAACGTCGCATTTCACGAACTTGCCACCGAGCTCGGCCGCCAGTTTTTCGCCCGCCTCAATCTGCAAATCCGCCAGTACAACCTTGCCGCCGTTTTCGACAATCATGCGTGCGGATGCAGCGCCCAAACCGGAGGCACCGCCCGTCACGATAAAGACCTGGTTTTTGATATCCATAGTTACTCCAAGTGATGAGGAAATTGAAAGAGGAAGCAGTCTCTGAAAGCCGCGTCGGGCCGCATGATACCGCCACCAAAGACAAAGGCAGCCGAAGCTGCCTTTGTCGGGGAAGATCGAAGACTCAGCCGATCAGTCCCTGCGCCGCCAACAGCGGCACAATCAACAGAGCGACCAAGTTAATGATCTTGATCAGCGGGTTAACTGCAGGACCCGCCGTGTCTTTGTAGGGATCGCCCACAGTATCGCCAGTGACAGCCGCCTTATGCGCTTCACTGCCCTTGCCGCCGTGATGACCATCTTCGATGTACTTCTTCGCGTTATCCCACGCACCGCCACCGGTACACATGGAGATAGCAACGAACAAGCCCGTCACGATCGTACCCATCAACAAGCCACCGAGTGCTTTCGGTCCGAGCACCACACCCACCACGATCGGCACCACAACCGGTAACAGCGATGGCACCATCATCTCCTTGATCGCCGCAACGGTCAGCATGTCGACCGCCTTGCCGTATTCTGGCTTGCTGGTCCCTTGCATGATGCCCGGGATTTCGCGGAATTGGCGTCGCACTTCTTCCACCACCGAACCCGCTGCGCGGCCGACCGCCTCCATTGCCATCGCACCAAACAGGAAGGGGATCAGGCCACCGATGAACAAGCCAATAATCACCATCGGATCCGACAGGTCGAAGGTCACGTTGATGCCACGCTCATGCAACGCATGCGTGTAGTCAGCAAATAAGACCAGTGCCGCCAGACCTGCAGAGCCAATTGCGTAGCCCTTGGTAACAGCTTTAGTGGTGTTACCGACGGCATCGAGCGGATCAGTAATGTCACGCACGCTGGCAGGCAGCTCTGACATCTCGGCGATACCACCGGCGTTATCGGTGATCGGGCCGTAGGCATCGAGTGCAACGATGATGCCTGCCAT
>JAJTGD010000049.1 GCA_021299035.1 Oxalobacteraceae bacterium
AGACATCGGCATAGCCACGTTCACATAACCTGCTTGCTGTAGCAATCGCTCAATGAGGTCGAATACCTGGTAGGCCTGATCCTCCATAAGCGACAATTGTCTGGCCCGCTGCTGCGATCGCTCTGCCTGCGCCGTGAGATGAATCGCCGAGAGAACGATGCCGACTGACAGTGACAACGCAAGCATCAAGGAAACCAGCCCACTACCGCGACCGCGGCAGTGCATCACTTAATCCCTATCGGTATCACGAGCGCAGGCGCGGGCGCGGTGATCGGCCAGCCTAATTTCATTAGTAAGGCACTACCATCAGTGGCACAGCTCCAATCCACCTTTGCACTCGAATCCACATCCCCCAGACAGATCATTACGCGTGCGTCCGGCATCACCTGTCGCAGACGCCACTGCCATGCAGTGAGGTAGTGCCATGCACTTGCTGCTTTATCGCAGCTGCTTTCTACACAGCACGCATTGGATACAACGGTGGTGCTGGATGATTGCTTCAGGGCTTGCTCGAGTGGGATACCGAGCCCCAAATGCCCACCACGTCGAACCCATGCAGAAAATTCCGATACCAATCGAACTGCACTGGCCCGCCGTGAAGCGTTTTGAAAAATGATCGAATTAGTCGTGTTAGATCTGATGAGTAGCAGTGCCGTCATTGCCACCATCAGCAGCGCGACCATTTGCTCGACAACAGAAAATCCGAACCGCCGTCGGGCCATCGCCACCTCCGATTTTTTGCGAATGATCAGTGATACCAAAAGCCTGCGATGAGCAAAGTTAAAGGTCAGACTAATGATTGACGAGGCGCGTCAAAAAATCAGCACGGCTAGCCGATAAATAGTAATGACAGATGAGGATTTACCCCAATGACCTAGGAGGACTCAGTGGGCGCTCAGTGGGCGCTCAGTGGGCGCGCAGCTTGGGGCTGGTGGGAGACTTGGGTTCGACATCAATCTCATCGATCGCATCGCGAAACTCAGAGACATCCTCGAAGCTACGATAGACCGACGCAAAGCGAATATAGGCGACCTTGTCCAAGCGCTTCAACTCGCGCATCACGAGCTCGCCCAGTTGACCAGAGTCGATCTCTCGATCACCTGACGAGCGTAGCTTTTGTTCGATACGCTGAATCGCCGCATCGACTGCGTCAGCAGATACCGGCCGCTTACGCAATGCAAGCGCCAAACTCGCGCGCAGCTTTGCGGTTTCAAAGTCGGTTCGGCTGCCATTTTTCTTGACGATGGTTGGCATCGCCAACTCGACCCGCTCGTAGGTGGTGAAGCGCTTGTCGCATGCGTTACAGCGACGACGGCGACGTACGCTGTCGCCCTCCTCCGAATCGCGGGTATCGAGTACTTGGGTATCTTCGCTATGGCAAAAGGGGCAGCGCATCGTCAGTCTCTTGTCGGATTATCTCGTCGCGCCCCGGCCAAAATTACCTGGCATAGACAGGATGCGCGTCAGTCAGTTTCTTGACTTCCGCCTTGACGCGTTCAATCGTCGCTGCGTCATGTGGGTTGTCCAGTACATCAGCAATCAGATGACCGACCTTGGTGGCTTCCGCTTCCTTGAAGCCACGCGTCGTCATCGCCGGTGAGCCCAGACGGATGCCCGAGGTCACAAACGGCTTCTCCGGATCATTCGGAATACCATTCTTGTTGCAGGTAATGTGCGCCGAGCCCAATACCGCCTCAGCCTCTTTACCCGTCAACTTCTTCGAGCGCAAATCCACCAGCATCACATGCGACTCGGTGCGACCCGACACAATCCGCAAACCGCGCTCGGTCAAAGCCTTGGCCAGTGCATCCGCGTTCTTCAAGACCTGCTGCTGATACGCCTTGAACTCCGGCGTCAGCGCTTCTTTGAACGCCACAGCCTTGGCCGCGATCACGTGCATCAGCGGGCCACCCTGCATACCGGGGAACACCGCGCTGTTGATCTTCTTGGCGACTTCTTCATCATTCATCAAGATGATGCCGCCGCGCGGGCCGCGCAGGCTCTTGTGCGTCGTCGACGTCACCACATCCGCAAACGGCACTGGGTTGGGGTACACGCCACCCGCAATCAGACCGGAGTAATGCGCCATATCCACCAGGAACAGTGCGCCGATCTCTTTGGCGACCTTGGCAAAGCGCGCCCAGTCAATCTTCAGTGCATACGCTGACGCACCGGCAATAATCATCTTTGGGCGATGCTCATGCGCCAGACGCTCCATCTGTTCGTAATCGATCTCTTCGTTCGAATCCAAACCGTACGACACCACCTTGAACCACTTACCCGACATATTCAGCGCCATGCCGTGGGTCAGGTGACCGCCTTCGGCCAGCGACATGCCCATGATGGTGTCGCCCGGTTGCAGGTAAGCCAGCATCACGGCCTGGTTCGCCTGCGAGCCGGAGTTGGCCTGCACGTTGGCGAACTTGGCGCCGTAGAGTTCTTTTAAGCGATCGATCGCGAGCTGTTCAGCGATATCGACGAATTCGCAGCCACCGTAGTAGCGCTTGCCGGGGTAGCCCTCAGCGTATTTATTAGTCAGTTGCGAGCCCTGCGCTGCCATGACTGCCGGCGAAGCGTAGTTCTCGGAAGCGATCAGCTCAATATGCTCTTGCTGGCGCTCATTCTCTTGTTGAATCGCTGCCCACAACTCAGGGTCAACGGCGGCAATGGTGTGCTGGCTGGAAAACATAAGGAGGCTCCCATGGGTACGACAAATGTTGAGTAATCAGATACAGACGGCAGATACAGACTGCGGGTACGGACTGCCGAATCGGCAATGGCACAGGCTTTTCAGTGTTCGCGGGAACCAGTTACCCGAGGCTGGATTGGGACGCCAGAACTTGCAGGCCGTCCAAGCGCTCGGCGCGGAAGCCAGGCGCGCCGGTAAGCTGGCGCCGAAAATCCGGTCTAACGAGGCAGAAAGCCTTGAAATTCTAGAGGACACAGGGCCTTTGAGCAAGGATGAAAGGCGGCTTTTGCCAGTCTTTTCCGCTAAAATCCGGCGGTTGACCTGCTTCCGGTCGATTCGGAATTCTTCATGATCGTACTTGTCACAGGTGCCAGCTCCGGTTTCGGTGCCGCTATTGCGCGTAGATTCGTCCACGAGGGGCACCGCGTCATCGCCGCTGCTCGGCGAACCGATCGCCTGGATTCGCTGGCCAAAGAACTTGGCTCCCAATTGCTCCCGCTGGAACTCGATGTCACTAGCAAGGCGTCTATCGATGCAATGTTGGCCGCATTGCCACCAGATCTGCGTCAAATTGATGTGTTGGTGAATAACGCGGGCCTGGCACTCGGCTTGGAGCCAGCACAGGAAGCCCATCTAATCGATTGGGAAACCATGATCGCCACCAACTGCCAAGGCCTGGTCTGGATGACCAGAGCGCTGCTGCCCCAAATGGTGGCGCGCGGTAGCGGGCTGGTCATCAACATCGGCTCGGTCGCAGGCAGCTACCCCTACCCCGGCGGCAATGTGTACGGTGCCACCAAGGCCTTTGTCGAGCAGTTCACCCTAAATCTGCGGGCCGATCTGGTCGGTACTGGTGTGCGTGCGACTAATCTCGCGCCCGGCATGTCAGGCGGCACAGAGTTTTCTAACGTGCGCTTCAAGGGTAACGATGATGCGGCCGCAAAAGTTTATTCAGGTACACAGCCGCTCACGGCCGATGATGTTGCCGAAGCGGCCTATTGGGTCGCAACGCTACCGGCGCATATCAACATCAACCAAATCGAGATGATGCCAACGTGTCAGGGCTTCTCGGCATTTACGGTAAAGCGCAGCGGATGAGCACGGTGTTCCGTTGGTCGGTGCGGATTTTTTATGAAGACACTGATACTGCTGGCATCGTTTATTACGCCAACTACTTGAAGTTTTTTGAACGCGCCCGTACCGAATGGTTGCGCGCGGCCGGTATCAACCAGCGCGAGTTATCGGACACCCTGCAACGCGCATTCGTGGTCAGCCACAGTGCGATCGATTACCATGCGCCGGCAAGATTGGATGATCAACTCGAGATCACCGTCATGGTGGAAAAACTTGGACGAGCCTCGGTGAATTTCCGGCAACAAGCCTGGCGCAATAGCCAGAATGATCCACCGGCGTTAATTTGCAGTGGCCTTGTGCGTGTTGGCTGCGTTGATACTACCTCCATGCGTCCAGCGCCACTGCCCACGGATGTCGCCGACCGAATTCGCCATCGCCTTTAACCAAGCCGGCAGGACCAGCCCGGCTAACTTACTCTGATCCCCTGACCAGATTTGCCCATACCCACACGAAGATAACAACAACCCATAACTCATGATGACAGTTACCCAAGATCTTTCTTTCGTCTCGCTGATCAGCAACGCGTCGCTGCTTGTACAACTGGTAATGGCGCTACTGGCAATGGTGTCGCTCATGAGCTGGTTCTATATCTTCAGAAAGTTGTTCTCGATTCGTAACGCAAAACGTCAAACCGCCGAATTCGAGGCCGCGTTTTGGTCTGGCGCTAATCTCAATGCTTTGTATGAAGAAGTTACTGGCAGTCGCCGACGCAGTGGTGGCGGTGCGCTTGAGCGCATATTTGAGGCCGGGATGGAGGAGTACAAAAAAGCGCGCGTCTCTTTCGGCGGCAAGAACATCGATACCAACGTATTAATTGATGGCGCACGTCGCGCGATGCGTGCGGCCTATCAGCGCGAAATGGATGCACTTGAGCAGCACCTGGCTTTTCTTGCTTCGGTCGGTTCAGTGTCTCCCTATGTTGGGCTGTTCGGTACCGTGTGGGGCATCATGAATTCTTTCCGTGGCCTCGCGAACGTGCAGCAGGCCACTCTGGCAGCCGTTGCTCCTGGTATTGCCGAAGCCTTGATCGCTACCGCGATTGGTTTGTTTGCGGCTATCCCCGCCGTCGTCGCCTACAATCGTTATTCACACGACATCGATCGAATCTCGATCCGATTTGAGAGCTTCATTGAAGAGTTTTTGAATATCTTGCAGAGGCAGGCGCGCTGATATGGCCAATAACTCGTCTATGCGGGGTGGGCGTACCCGGCGTTTCAAAGCCGAGATCAACGTTGTGCCTTATATCGACGTAATGCTGGTGCTGCTGGTGATCTTCATGGTGGTAGCGCCCATGATTCCACCGACAGAGATCAAGTTACCGAAGGCGGGACAGTCCACCCAGCCACCCACTGACTATATCGAGATCGAGTTACGTGCAAATGGCGCAGCGAGTGTTGGCATACACGGCCAAAAATTCACTAAAGTGAGCAACCGCGTGCAACTCGGCGAGGCACTGGCCGATCTCAGTCGCAAGCATCCCGAGTTACCGCTAATGATTGCAGCGGACAAAGACATCAAGTACGACGAAGTTGTACAGACAATCACTCTGGCCCATAAATCCGGTATTGGTCGCGTAGGCCTGGCCACGCGTTGATTGCACCTTGAACGCTGCATCCGTCCCGTATCAAGTACCCTCCGAGCCAGGTCGCTGGCGCGCGCTGGCCCTTGCGTCGCTGGTGCACATCGCGCTGCTAGCCTTTCTTTGGTTCGGTGTGTCTTGGCAGAACACCGTTCCTGTTGCTATCGAGGCCGAGATCTGGAGCCCGCAAGCCCGCGAGGCCGCACCGCAGCCAGAGCCACTACCGCCACCCGTCGCGCAGCCTGAGCCCGCACCGTCCAAACCCGCACCAATTCCCGAGCCAGTGGCGAAGACGCCAGATCCTGATATCGCACTAGAAAAAAAACGTAAACAAGAACTCGAGAAAAAACTGTCTGAAGAGCTCGAGAAAAAACGCTTGCTGGAAGAACGAGAAAAGAAGCGACTCGCAGAGGAGCAGGAGAAACAACGTCTGGCCGAACTCGAGAAGAAAAAGGCCGATGAAAAGCGAAAGAAGGACCTAGAGAGACAAGCCACTGACGAGATGCGAAACCGGCAGGAAGCCGCAGCCGATGCGCAGCTCGACAAAATTCGTCGCGAGAAAGAGTTGAAACGTCTGCAATCGATAGCAGGCGAATCAGGGGCGGGGGATGCTGAACGCTCGTCAGGGCCGAAGTTTGATGCCAGTTACGGCGCCAAAATTGCGGCTAGGATTAAACGCAACACTCGCTTCCTCGCCTCAGATGCGATCCCCGGCAACCCGACGTTCGAATATGAACTCGAACTTTTACCAGACGGTAGCGTGAAAAATATTAAAATATTGCATGAATCAGGCTACCCCGCGTTTGATGAAGCGGTCAAACGCGCCGTGTACTCGACTGCTCCTTTCGAGCGCGACCCTGCAACCGGCAAGATACCAACGTCGATTACAGTCCGACAGCGCCTGAAAGAAAATTAATGATGGCTTCATCCAAGAAAAGACTTTTCCTAAAATCCATCGGCGTCACCGGCCTGTTGAGTAGCCTATGCCCGATCGGTACCGCGCTGGCTCAGCTTCGCGTCGAAATCGCTGGTGTTGGCGCTAATCAGATACCGATCGCGATCGGTCAATTCTGGGATGACCCCGCTGGCGAGAACCAAATCACCGCGATCGTCGCAGCTGATTTGCAGCGTAGTGGTTTGTTTCGCGTGATCCCATCGAATGATCTGATCCGCGAGACAGGTACCATCGACGATAGTTTCTGGAAATCCAAAGGTGCTGATGCTTTGCTCGGTGGTAGCCTCAACCGTGCCGATGGTCGGATTGAAATTCGCTACCGATTGCACGATACGGCCAAGGGAGTCGCGCTGACCGCCTCAGGTCTGAAAGTCAACCCGCAATTCATTCGGCTCGCCGCACACCGGGTAGCCGATGATGTATTCGAGAAGCTGACGGGGATCCGCGGGCCGTTTGCCACCCGTATTGCGTATGTAGCCCGCACCGGCAATGAGTACCGCCTCGAAATTGCCGACTCGGATGGCGAGAACGCATTTGCCGCATTTCGTGATTCAGAACCCGTCATTTCACCGGCCTGGTCGCCGGATGGCAGCAAGATCGCCTATGTCTCATTTGGACCCAAAAAACCAGTGGTGTACGTACAGGAGCTCGCGACCCGCCAGCGCTTTGCAGTCGCCAACTTCAAAGGCAGCAACTCCGCTCCGGCTTGGTCACCCGATGGTCGACGTCTGGCCATTGCGCTGGCCCGTGATGGATTAACGCAGATTCACATGGTCAACGCTGACGGCACTGACTTGCGTCGCATCTTGACCAGTAATGCAATCGACACCGAGCCTTGCTTTGCCCCAGATGGCGAGGCGATTTATTTCACCAGCGACCGTAGTGGCTCCCCACAGATCTATCGCATGAGCCCGTCGGGTGGCGAAGTACGCCGCGTCACCTTCAACGGTGGATACAACATCAGCCCCGCGATATCGCCCGACGGCAAGCTTTTGAGCTACATTTCGCGTCGCGATGGGCGGTTTCAGGTCTATGTTCTCGAATTGCCAAACGGGCAGGAGTCACGTCTGTCTGACGGACCGAGCGATGAATCACCGAGTTTTGCGCCGAACAGTCGGTACATCATGTATGCGAGCAAATCCGGGGGCCGCGCCAATTTGTCTGTGGTGGCTGTGGACGGTAGCGCGCGCTACACCCTGAACGCCAAGGCCTCGACGATTCGTGAACCGGCTTGGGGGCCGTTTACCAAGTAATAAATAAAAGTTTTGCTTAACCAAAAAGGGAGAAAAAGCCATGAAAGGCGTAAAAACACTCGTTAGCATCCTTGCCTTTGCTTTGCTGGGGGCGTGTTCGACAGTCAAACTGAACGAAAAAGCAGCGCCAGTTGAAGACCGCAAGAGCTCGACAGCGCCAGCACCGGCAACGGGGTCAAGTACTGCGAATTCCGGTGGCGACACCAGCGCCACGAGTGCAGGCGCTGTCGATCCGCTGAATGACCCTTCCAATATTCTGTACAAGCGCAGCGTTTACTTTGACTACGACCAGTACACCGTCAAAGAGGACTACCGCGCTCTGGTTGAGGCGCATGGCAAGTACCTGGCAGCTAATCCAGATCGCAAAGTTACCATCCAAGGTAATACAGACGAACGCGGTGGCAGCGAGTACAACCTCGCACTCGGCCAGAAGCGTGCCGAGGCAGTACGTCGCGCAATGGCATTAGCTGGTGCCCGCGATTCACAAATGGAAGCGGTCTCGTTCGGCAAAGAGAAACCAAAAGCATCGGGTAGCGACGAAGCCGCTTGGGCAGAAAATCGCCGCGCCGATATCGCTTATTGATCTGATCAATGAATGCCTCGTTGCTGAAACTACGCGCCGCCGCCATGGCGGCGCTTTTCATTTTGATGCCGATCAGCGCGCATGCGCTGTTTGAGGATGTTGACGCGCGCCGCTCGCTGCTCGATCTGCGCAAGCAAGTCAATGAACTCTCAAACCGTATTGATGCGAAGCTCGACACCATTCAAAAAGACGTCGATGCCAAGCTTCAACCATTCGGCTCACGCATCGATAGCAAAGCGGATACCAAGGCGCTGCTGAAGCTTAGTGAGGAAATTGACAAGCTACGGCAAGATCTCGCAGGCTTGCGTGGGCAACTTGAGGTGGTCTCCAACGACATCGCGAATACTCAGCGCCGCCAAAAAGATTTCTACACCGATCTTGACCAGCGCATTAGTGCGCTTGACCAGAAATACGCCGCTGTTGAGACCCGGCAGCAGGCGCTGGAAAACAAGCAATCGACTTTGGATAGCAAGCCTGCTACCCCAACCAAAGCGGGGGATTCGTCTACGGCAATCGCACCGCCCGATGCGGATGAACGCTTGTCAGAGCAAAAAACCTATGATCTGGCACTGGGTCATTTTAAGTCGGAAAACTACCGAGCAGCAGCGCAAGGTTTTACCGACTTCCTGAAGCGTTTTCCGGATTCGAGCAACTTGGCGCAGGCGTATTTCTGGCTGGGCTCTAGCCACTATGCTCTGCAAGACTGCGTGAGTGCGATGCCGGCGTTTCAAACTGTCGTCTCTCGCTTTACCAATAGTCAACGCGCCCCAGATGCCATGCTCAGCCTAGCTGAGTGTCAAAGGGACCTGAAAGACAAAGCAGCGGCTCGACAGACAATCAACAACCTGATTAAGCGCTTCCCCACCAGTCCGGCGGCAAAAACGGGAAAAGAGCTGTTGTCTGAGCTTAAGTGAGGATTTGGCAGGACTGGCCGTGCATGATTGCGTAATCAAGCCGTTCACATGGAATAGAGGGCATCGCGAACATATAAAAGCGATAAGACCCTGATTGACAAAAGTTTTTCCGACTTAGTATAATTGCGGGCTTCGGGTCGTTAGCTCAGTTGGTAGAGCAGCGGACTTTTAATCCGTTGGTCGCAGGTTCAAGTCCTGCACGACCTACCAAATAAAACAAAGGGTTAGATGAAAGTTCATCTAACCCTTTTGTTTTTCAAGCTGCCATGTAACCACTAT
>JAJTGD010000020.1 GCA_021299035.1 Oxalobacteraceae bacterium
CGCGGCTGGCAACCGGATTACTTCGCCATCCGTAAACGCATCGATCTGCAACCACCGACTGCTGGAGATCTCGCGACCCAAGAGCCCTTGGTGATTCTCGCCGCCGCAAAACTCGGCTCCACGCGCTTGATCGATAACCTCGAGGTATGACGACACTAGCATCGCTGCGCGCCCTGTTCGCAGCAGCGATTGTGTTTGTATTGACTTCGGTGTCCACCACAACGTCCGCCACTGTCTCGGTAATGGACGATAGCGGCAACACGGTGACATTAGCAGCCCCAGCGCAGCGTATCGTTAGCCTGGCACCCCACGCGACTGAGTTACTGTTTGCTGCCGGCGCAGGTAAACAGGTAATTGGGGTATCCGAGCACAGTGACTTTCCTACTGAAGCGAAAAACCTGCCCTCGGTTGGCGGTAATGGGCAACTCGATGTCGAACGTATCCTCACGCTCAAGCCTGACCTAGTCGTTGCCTGGGCTAGTGGTAACAATCCTCGGCAACTCGCCCGCCTGCGAAAACTAGGATTGACCGTCTTTGAGAGCGAACCACGCAGCTTTGAGTCGATTGCGAGTTCTCTTGAACGACTCGGTGTATTGGTTGGCCGTGATGAGGGCCGGTTACAGGCACAACAGTTTCGTCAGCAGGTGCAAACGCTTCAGCAGCACTATGCCGGGCGCTCACCAGTAGCAGTGTTCTACCAAATCTGGTCAACACCGCTAATGACACTGAATGATACTCATATCGTGTCGCATGCAGTCAAGCTGTGCGGTGGTATTAATATATTCGGTCGGCTGAAACCACTGGTACCTACCATCAGTCGCGAAGCCGTTCTGACCGCAAATCCCGACATGATCATCGTTAGTGATGAGAAAGGAAATGGTCTGGAGCGCTGGAGATCTTTCAAGCATATGCATGCGGTTGCCAACGGCAATCTGATGACTATCGATGGTGGGCTGATGAATCGCGCTGGCCCTAGGGCTATCGAAGCCACCCGAACACTATGTGAGCAGATCGATCATGCCCGAGAGCGCGCCAAAAAGAATACCAGCGAAGCATTGAAGAAGCCGAACGAAACAAGCAAGTAATACTCGGACAAGAATCACAAGGGACGAACATGAATACCGCCATCCTAGAAAAAATGAAACAAGCTGCGCAAGGCACCTTAACCGACCACTTGGGATTTGAACTGGTCGCAGCAGGCGCAGGTAGTGTTACCGCCGCTTTCGAGGTGAAGCCACACCATCTCGCACCGAATGGCTATTTACATGCGGCTTCGATCATCATGCTGGCCGACAGCTGCTGTGGCTTTGGTTGCATGATGCACTTACCCGAAGGTGCGCAAAGTTTCACCACCATCGAGATCAAGAGCAATCACCTGGGTACTGCGCGTGATGGACGTGTCGAATGCGAAGCAAAACCCGTCCACCAAGGACGTACCACACAAGTATGGGATGCGACCGTGACGGCCGCTGGTAAGACTATCGCGCTGTTTCGCTGCACGCAGATGATTCTGTGGCCAAAGTCCTGAACGCCATCGCGTGATGATTTACTGAACGGCTTACGAGCTAGCCCAGCCGGCGTCAGCGACCCTAAGGTACCGAGCTCAGACTGCGACGATAGACATCGCTGTGGTGTCAAACTCGCAGCCATACACTCGGCTTAGCACTTCAGGATTAAGCATCTCCTGCGTGCTTCCCGCGTAATGGAAACCCTCTCCTAGCAGCAGCACATGGCTTGCAAAGCGAGCCGCAAGGTTGATATCGTGGCACGAGGCAATCACCGCATGATCCACGGCCAGCTCTTGCATCAGCCGCATCATGACCAGTTGCTGGGCTATGTCCTGATGTGAGCTTGGCTCATCCAACAGCATCAGTGCCGGGTTCTGAACCAGCATGGCCGCAAAAGCAACCCGCTGACGCTCACCACCGGATAACTGCATCACATCGTCATCTATACGCTCGAGCATACCGACGCGCTGCAGCGCAGCCGTGACATACGAACGATCATCATCATCGCGCCAGGCTGACCCAAGCCGCCACGGCGCTCGTGCAATTGCCACGGTATCACCTACAGTAGCGCTGAAACGATCGATACTCTGCTGCGGCATCAGCCCGCGCAGCTTCGCCAGCTCGGGTAGCGTGAGATCTTTTACCGAACGGCCCATCATCCAGACACTGCCATCATCAATGCTTTGCAAGCCCGACAGCGCATGTAGCAGCGTGCTCTTGCCCGCGCCGTTACGACCCAACACGCACCAAAACTCGCCTTGCCGAACCTGCCAGTTCAAGCCCGTGACCAAGCGACGATGACCGAGCTTGAGACTGAGATTTTTCACCTCGAGGGCTAGCATCATGTTCTCCTCGATAAGATGAAGAGAAACACTGGCACACCGATTAATGCAGTGACAACCCCAACCGGTAACTGTATGGGCGCCACTATCGTTCGCGCCACTAGATCAGCCAGCACCAAGGCTGCGGCACCGAGTAGCATCGATGCAGGTAACAAGCGTCGCTGATCATTACCCAGAATAAGACGGCAAACATGGGGCACGACTAATCCAATGAAGCCGATAGCACCGGCCACCGACACCGCCGCTGCCGTGGCGATCGATGCCAATAACAAGACCTGCAAACGCAATCGCGGCACGGATACACCGAGCAGATGTGCTGTTGCCTCGCCGTGCGCCAACAGATTGAGTTGTGGCGCACGCCATAAAGACCAGCCACCTGCCAGCAAAAGTACCAGCCAGACCAAGCCGCTGACGCTATCAACGTCCAAATCACCCATCAACCAGAACAATGCGCCGCGCAACTCGGCATCCGGCGATAGTGCCAGCAATAAACTGATGATTGCGCCAAACCCCGAGGCAATCATCACGCCTGTGAGAATCAGACCAATACCGGGCGCCTCCACCATGGTCGGTGGCGCAAATAGTCGACGCCTCGCCATCAAAAACAAAAGCAGAATTGAAGCGACCGCACCCAGCATTGATCCGACTTGCATACCAACAGCGACAATGCCAATCGGTAAAAAGAAGCCACTCAATAAAGCACCGACGGCGGCACCGCCTGAGATGCCTAAGGTATAGGGATCGGCAAGCGGGTTGCGTAGTAGTAGCTGCAGAAGTGCGCCGGATAAGGAGAGGAGCGCGCCGATGGCGCAGGCCATTGATACTCTGAACCATCGAAGCTGCAGGATCTTTTCGCGCTGATAAAAATCCATATCGCAGCCGGATGCCCCGCATGCCATACTCGCGAACACAGCCACAATTAAAACGATCAACATCGGGAAGAGTAGAGGCCAGCGCTCGGCTACTATCAGCGTGTAGAGCCGAGTACGCTTTAAAAATCCGTTCAAAGAAAAATCTTGGAAGGACATGTGAGTAATCGAGGACACGGGACCGCGACTTCCCGTGTATACGTCAATAGATGATTTTCGTCCAACATTGGGGGCGGCCTATGAATCACTGTTGCCAGCGAAACCCGATAAATAATGTGCGCGGTAGTTGGTTATAGCCGTAGACGCTTTGATATCTTGTATCGAACATATTATCGATCCTTGAGGTTAATGACCATTCCTTCGACAGTTGGTAACTACCACTCAGTCCAGCCACGACATAAGCGGCCAACCGATTATCACCGTCAAATCGCTCACCAGCATAAGATACGGCTACATTGACGGTCCAGGGACCAGACGATCGAGCCGCAGAGATGCTGGCAAGTTGTTTGGCTCGTCGTCTAAGCAACTGCCCCGTTTCGGCATCTCTGGGATTTTGCAGAGTCAAACTTGGCCGGATTGACCATTCAGCAAGCTGAAACGCACCGCTAATTTCTAACCCCTCGTTTCGTGCTGCACTGATGTTCTGGAATCCGCCAGCGGACCGATATTCAATCTGATCTCGGATCCTGGATTCGAATCTGGTTACTCGGAGCTCTAGTGCAGATAAAGATATTTGCGCACCGATATCGGATGACTGCGAGTACTCCGGACGTAGCGACAGATTTCCAACGGTCCCGGGAAGATAATAGAGGTATCCCAGCGGTGGTGCACTAAAGCCGGTCGAGGAACTCGCAATAAGTTTGATTTTTTCGTTGAGCCGATACCCGTAGCCCAATAAACCAGTATTCGCTGAGGCATTACCTTGCGTATCATCGTGCCGGCCGTTCAACTGAAAACTATGGCCATGATTGCCAACGTACTCAAGTCCGCCTTGGGCGCTCCAGACGTTACGAAAAGAATCTGTCAAGCCACCAAAGCCATCATCACCAACGAAAGATTGCCGCTGGTAAGTTAGCCCAGCTGTGGCGCGCACAGAATCTGACAGATCGATACGGTTGAGCCAGTCAGCTATCCTAGTTTGCGTCTTGTAGCTATCATTCCAAGGCGCTGAAGTTTGGTATCGATTGGAATTACGGTCAGTCGCTTCGGAAAGGACAAAGGTCGAACTCCAATTATCCGAGATACGATTATTCGAAAAGAATGAACCTGTGGTGACATCGGTCTTTCCACGGTGCATATTAGTGCGCTGATCGAACTGGCTACCAGAATCAAAATCAAAATGTCCTTGGTTCAACGAAAATCTTAATCCCAGCTCCTGGCCCGGCGACCAAGATTTGAAAACTGTCCCACTCGCGCTGGTATTTTTGTAGCCGTCCGCGTCAGGATTACCGCTGGGTAGCTGTGCGGCGTTGATTGCAGAAAACCCAGCTGTCCCCAACGCAGATGCTGATATAGCGTACCTAATATCGTCTGCCCCACCCCGAATTGATGCCGCAGTACTGTAGCTTGAGCGCGAACCGTATTCGGTAGAAACCGTAGTCCGAAGCTTATCTACCGGCTTACGGGTGAAAATTTGAATTACGCCCCCGACTGCCCCAGAGCCATAGATGCTTGAAACATTACCTCGCACAATTTCAATTCGATCGATCTCAGCCAGCATCAAGTGTTCAATACTGACAGTACCGGTTGCATCGTGCTTGGTGATGGGCACACCATCGACAAGCACCAGGGTTTGCCGAGTTTCTGTGCCGCGCATGAAAAAGCCTGTAGCGCTACCGATGCCGCCAGTTTGGGTAATTTGTATTCCGGCCTCTGCGCGCAACAACGACGGTAAGTCAAGTTGCTGACTATTTCTTATCATGTCAGCGGTAATAACGGTACTGTGCAGCAGGGTATCGGTTTGTCGCTGCTCGGTTCGCGATGAGGTAACAACGACTTCTGGCAGTTGGGAGTTCGCACTTACCAAAGGCGGGTGCACAATAATGGCAGTACCGAATCCGGCCACGAATACGGCCGAGCGCAGGCACCTCGGCCCAGAGGATTTGATATTCATGATCAAAAATTAGAGAGCTACCCCGCCAGCTTCCCCGCAAGCGAGACCAAAAAGGAGTGCGAAACGATGCAGCAACATCGAAGTTCGGATAACCGACGAACCACCCCGTTCGCCTCTCCCACCTGCTCTGGCCGGTATCCGGGCTAACAAGCGAATCGGTTTGACCTTCCCATGCCGCTGGCACAGTGGTGATGAGAACCGATTGCATGACTGAGGTCATGCGCTTGCTTACCGTTGCGGGGGCAGCACACGTTGGCTTGCTCCTGATGTTCAGGAGTGGGCTCCGTGTTTCCCGTTTAACTGCCCGTCAGAGTCGACAGGCGAGCACCAAAACAAGACTAGTGTAGAGTAGTCATTTACGTATGGTCAACAAAAAAAGGCGAATCGCTTACGTACCGGATAAGCCTGCGATACCGTCAAGGAGATAACAATGTCCAATAAAAATGACAACATCATCAGCACAAAACTTGGCTCAGCGGCTTACTACACAGAGCAGCTAAATGCGCGTGCCGCAGTACCGGATCACCCGGAAATCATTCGCCGCTGGCAAGCAGAATCCGCTCAGGTGCGACAGTCGGAAGCTGGTTTATTGGACCTGGCATTTGGTAGTGACCCGATGGAGCAGCTGGATTTTTTCCCGGCCGAGCAAGCGGGTGCGCCGCTGCTGGTTTTCATTCATGGCGGATATTGGCGCTCACTGGATAAATCCGATTTCACATTTATTGTGCCGGCTTATCGGCGGGCTGGTTTCAACATCGCGCTGACCAATTACACGCTGTCGCCCCACGCCTCAGTCGAAGAGATCACTCGCCAGCAATTACGTGCTTTGGCTTGGCTGTATCGCCGTTCAGCACGTCTGGATTTTGACCGTAACCGTATCGTCATCGCCGGACATTCAGCGGGCGGCCATTTGGCGGCGATGATGATGGCTGCACACTGGTCGGTATTCGGCTCGGACTTACCGAGTGATTTAATCAAAGCTGGCGTCTTGATGTCGGGACTTTATGATCTCGAGCCGGTTCGCCATGCTGAATTCATTAACACTGATTTAAAGCTGGATAAATCAAGCGCGCTGCGCTTGTCACCCGCCTGGATGCCGCAACCGAACGCGGCGCCCTTCATCACCGCAGTGGGCGATCTTGAATCGGATGAGTTCAAACGGCAGACTGCACTGATTGCATCGCAATGGCGACACGGTTTCAGGCGCGAGATACCGCTGCAGCAAGAAAACCATTTTACGATTTGTGATTGCTTTGGAGATGAAAGCCATCCGCTGTTCAAGGCAAGCTGCGAGTTAATCAGCTCACTATAAATCCGAATATCAAACAAGGATCAGGCGCATACAAATGTGCCTGATCGATCAAATTTAACTTTACTTAGGCCCCTTTTTGAAAAAGCGGGCACTCTGCTGAGCATTCATAAATTCTGTTGCCAGCCAGATTTCACGCAGCAGGTAAACGAAACTTCCTGTTAATGAAATCATTGCCAGTACAAACATCCCCGCAATAATCGAGGCCAACTTCAGATTCAACGCATCTGCAATGAATAAGCCTGCTACCACAACACAGATTAGCAGTGCACAAGAGGTTGACAACAAAATCGCCCGATTAATCTTTTTGGCGCGACGAAACAAAATGCTCAATTCACCTCTATGCTGCTCTACCCGCTCGCTGGGTAGTGGTTCCGCACTCTCTAGCTGCTCTTCGAGATAACGGCTACGGTCAATAATCCGCGCCAAACGGTTGGTGAGTACCAGCATATTGGTGCCTACGCCCGTCAAGAGAAAGACCGGCGCAATAGCGAGTTGAATAATATGACCGATTTCGTCTGCTTGCATGCCTGAATACCTTCATCGAAAAACCATCACTGCCATCAACGACTGCAGAACATTACCAACATCTCCTAATTGATTTAGGAGCGCGTCGTCAAACCACAATATCGCGCAGTCTAGCAGTTGAAACGGACTGATCGAGTCGATTATTTCTCGACGGAATCAGAATAATTTCTTCGCAGAATCTCGCGTGAGTTTTTGAGCATGAATTTTCTTTTGTATCCCTAGTTTTGATCCAAATCAGCTTGGTTCATTTGTGGAAAGCTGATAAATTTGCCGAAAATGTTGCAATTTTGTTACTAGAGGAAATCGTCATGCCCACAAGCCTATTGGAATACTTCGACAATCGAGTGCTCAGGTGCCTCCTGCGGGTGTCCGGAAGCAACTTCGAAGCAGCAGTTTGCCGGAGCTACGCAGCATGATTCGGGTTGTTATCGCTGATGATCACGCGTTAATGCGCGAAGGGTTGAAGTACATTTTGCGCAAAGCTGATGACGTCGAAGTGGTTGCCGAAGCAACCGACGGCTTCGAAGTGCTCGCTTTGGTTCGCAAGGGTGGATTCGATGTTCTGCTGATGGATCTGTCGATGCCCGGCCGTAGCGGCATGGACCTGATCAAACAAATCAAGGAAGAAGCACCCAATATCGCCATACTGGTCCTGACAATGCACGATGAAGACCAGTATGCCGCGCGCGCGATTCGACTGGGCGCGCACGGGTATATCACCAAAGAAAGTGCAGGAACAGACCTTTTAGTTGCGATCCGAAAAGTTCATTCCGGTCGGCCGTATATCAGCATGGAAGTTGCCGAACAACTCGCCATGGATGCCATGCCTAACCGACACGATCTTCCGCACAAATCGCTAACCAACAGAGAGTTTGAGGTTTTCAACATGTTGGTTACTGGCAAGTCAGTGACAGATATTGCGGAGGCGCTGCATCTCTCTGTAAAAACCATCAGCACCCATAAAGCTCACATTCTTCACAAACTTGGTACACCCTCCCTGGCCGAGCTGGTGCAGT
This sequence comes from Oxalobacteraceae bacterium, assembly GCA_021299035.1. GTDB lineage: Bacteria > Pseudomonadota > Gammaproteobacteria > Burkholderiales > Burkholderiaceae_D > Pernthalerella > Pernthalerella lacunae. The sequence goes on from JAJTGD010000020.1 coordinate 8,186, forward strand.
ACGCAATGGCGCAAGGTTTACTGGAGAAATTCAAGCCTTGAGGCGTATCAATTAAATACCACTGAAAGGATCACCACGTTATTAGGAAAGACCTTACAGATTTTCGGTTCGAGCGCTTGCTGTATTCAGTTTGCCCCGATAGCGTCAAGCAAACCATACCCCGATACTTGCTGCATAAGTAAATGAGAGACGAAACATCCGCATAGAAATAAAAATCAGCAGTTACGAGTGAATTCAGAGGGTCAAACAAAATAGGAGATGAGCATGACACTTATTCAACACTCTGATTTATCCGCTAACCCCGATCAAAACCCGAGCGTCGCCTCGGGAGGCGATGGGAATTGGCATCGGCAGGGAAAGCTCTGGTCCAACCTGAATGAAGTGTGCGAGCTTTTACGCATCCCAACCACCAGTAATTTCGATGATGAAGAGTTTCTTTTTCAGCATGTACAGTTCAAAGCAGGCCAGCGGATTCATACGATTGGGCAGCCTTTCGATACCCTGTTTATTGTGCACTCGGGTTTTCTCAAGACCGTACTGATCGACGAATTCGGTAATGAGCAAGTATTGAGCTTCCCGATGAAGGGCGATATGTTTGGTGTCGATGGTATCCATACCAAACGCTATATGTCCGAAGCTGTTGCTCTATCGAACTGCGACCTGATTCTGTTGCCTTTCAAGAAATTCACGCAACTCGGTCGTAGTCATATCGAGTTTGAGCACTCGATGTATAACGTCATGAGCCGAGAATTGGTGCGCGAGCAGGCTATGGTTAGCATGATGGGCGCCTTGTCTGCCGAAGCCAGAGTGGCACGCTTTCTGGTGTCGCTGTCAGAAAGATTTGCCGAAATGGGCTACTCCAGCAAGCTTTTCAACTTGCGCATGACTCGGCACGAAATCGGCAGCTATCTGGGGCTAACGCTCGAGACGGTGAGTCGCACCCTATCCGCCTTCAACGAGATTGGCTTCATCAGCGTGGATCAGCGCTCCATCGGCATCAAGGATCTCGATGCGCTCCGTACCTTGCGACGGCTGCCACCCTCAAGCGCTCGTGCCAAGGCAGCGGGTCGGCGTGCCAAATCTGTAGCCGCCGCCAGCGTCCATCAGTAGTCGGCACACCCAGACAAGCCGGGATCACAGACCCGGCTTTCTTCATGCAATGTAATTACCGTGCATAAGCTCGGCACCCGGCCGAGAAAGCCAGCAGCGTTTTGTGAAACGCTTAGAAAAAAATGCGCGCAATCAGTACAAGCTGCGCAGGTATAATAATGGGCTGGACGCGTCAGTTGGCACTGGCAACACCGTAAGTACGCAAAGTTTGCCGTCTTGAATGCGACACGGTTTTTAGTTCGCCGCAAGTGACGCCATCATCCGGGACAGTATGTCGAAAAACCAGACCAGGAAACCCCTGGAGATCAAGATTTCTACCGTGGTTGCGGTCGCCGCCCTGCTCGGCGACACCGATCTGGCTAAAGTGTCCGCTGCGCTTTCGCAAGTGACTGGAGGCACTCCAGATTACTTTGAAGATGAGTTCACTGTTATTGACCTGGTCAATCTGCCAGCGCCACCCGCGCCCGACAGTATCGCTTGGCCCGAGCTTATCGCACTCTTCCGATCGCACCGTCTGAATCCCGTTGCCGTTCGCAACGCTCCCGAGGCGCTTGAAGATGAGATCCGCTCCCATGGACTGTCCATCGACGGCATGGATCAATCGCGTACCTTTGAATTAACGCCACCGCCCTCTCCGCCGCCAGCTGAGCTAAGCCCGTCTTCCCCACCGGACCCAAAGCCAGCACCGACCCAAGTGACTGAGACTGCGGCTGTGACCTCCGCGGTCGTCACCAAGGTGATCGACACCCCGGTACGCAGCGGGCAACGCGTCTATGCGCGCGGGGGCGATTTGGTGGTGATGGCAACCGTCAATCCGGGCGCCGAAGTGATTGCCGATGGAAGCATTCATGTCTATGCGCCGCTGCGTGGTCGTGCGCTGGCCGGTGCTGCCGGTTCATCAGAGGCTCGAATCATGGCGACCAGCATGGAGGCGGAATTAGTCTCGATCGCTGGTGTGTATCGCACTTTCGAGGACGGCTGGCCAAAAGAACTGAAGGGACAGCCCGTCCAGGTATTACTACAGGAAGAGCGACTCGAGCTTCGTCTCATGGCACTTAAATAGTTTTTTAAACCCGTTAACTGACAAACTCAGACAAGGAGTTTTTCGTGACAAAAATTATCGTTGTTACCTCTGGCAAAGGCGGCGTGGGCAAAACCACCTCCAGCGCCAGCTTTGCTTCTGGTCTGGCACTGCGCGGCAAGAAAACCGCTGTGATTGATTTTGATGTTGGCCTGCGTAATCTTGACCTGATCATGGGTTGCGAGCGCCGCGTGGTTTACGACATGATCAATGTCATCAACCGCGAAGCGACTTTGACGCAAGCGCTGATCAAGGACAAGCACTGCGACAACCTGTTCGTGCTCCCGGCTTCGCAAACACGCGATAAAGATGCGCTGACCGAAGAGGGTGTCGAACGCATTCTGGAAGAGATGAAAAACTCGGGCTTCGAATACATCGTCTGCGATTCTCCAGCGGGTATCGAACGTGGTGCGGTGATGGCGCTCACCTTTGCGGATGAGGCGATCATCGTGACCAACCCTGAAGTCTCGTCAGTGCGTGACTCAGACCGAATTCTGGGCATCATTCAGGCGAAGTCGCGCCGCGCTCAGACCGGCGTTGAGCCGGTTAAGGAGCACCTGCTGATCACTCGCTACTCTCCCAAGCGTGTCGAGGCTGGCGAAATGCTGTCGTATGAAGATGTACAGGAGATATTGCGTATTCCGCTACTCGGCATCATTCCCGAGTCAGAGTCGGTACTGCATGCCTCGAACCAAGGCACGCCGGTGGTGCACCTTGCCGAGAGCGATGTTGCAGAGGCATACAAAGATCTCGTTGCACGCTTCATCGGTGAGGATCGCCCGCTGCGTTTCGCTGAATACGAGAAGCCAGGTTTGCTATCCCGTATTTTCGGAGGCAAGTGAGATGGATATATTTTCGTTCTTGTTCAATAACAAGAAAGCGTCCGCAGGTGCTGCCAAAGAACGTCTTCAGATCATCATCGCGCGTGAACGACATATCCTCAATGGGCCAGACTTTATGCCTGCGCTACACCGTGAATTGATCGAGGTCATCTCGAAATATGTCCGAGTCAATCCGGAAGACATCAAGATCTCGCTCGACAAAAAAGGCAACCTCGAGGTGCTCGATGTGAACGTTGTGCTGCCGGATGGCGGCTGAGCAGTCATCTATACTCCTCCACGGCGTCGACTTCACCTCGGCGCCGCGCCCGAGAAAAGGCATCACCATTGCATCGGGCCATCTGCAGGGTGACAGCTTCGTCCTTGAAGCGCTAACCACGCTGCATGATTTTTCCAGTTTTGTCGAATGGTTGCGGCAACCGGGGCCCTGGCTCGGCGGCTTCGATTTTCCATTCTCATTTCCGCGCGAGCTAATCGAGCTACTTGGCTGGCCGAGTGAGTGGTCGGCGCTGATGCAGCATGTACGACAACTCGACCGCGCAGCGCTACGAAACCACTTCAAGGCGGTTTGCGATGCACGTCCGGCTGGCTCAAAATTCATTCACCGTCACTGCGATCTTCCGGCACGATCATCGTCGCCCATGAAATGGGTCAACCCACCAGTCGCCTATATGCTGCACGCGGGCGCGCCATTACTGCTGGATGCGGGCGTCCATATACCCTTCATGCAGCCGGGTGATCCATCGCGTATTGCACTTGAGGCCTACCCCGGTCTGGTAGCGCGCGGCATTACCAACGCGTCTTACAAGAGCGATACGCCAGCCAAACAAACGCCTGATCGGCTCGCAACGCGTCGCGCCATCTTGCGCTCACTCGAGCACGGCGATTATCCGCAACAGATTCGACTCGACGCAGGTCGCTTCAAACGCCAGCTCATCGATGATGGCAGCGGCGACCTGCTCGATGCCGTGCTGTGTGGATTGATGGCTGCCTGGGCATGGCAGCGGCGCGACCAAGACTATGGCCTACCGCCGCACGACGCCCTTGAGGGCTGGATCATCGGCGCCTGAATGAGTACTGCCTGTTAGCGGCGTGATGTGACCAACCAGGTCAACACCCCGACAGCCACCGCACCAGCGACCCATCCCGCCGCCTTTGGTGAGGGGGGTAGTTCGGGATTGGTCGATAGGTCGATGCTGCCTTCCGTCACCTGAGGATTGCCAAGCTCGGCCTTGCGCGTCGCCAGAAATTTGCTGGCCTCTGCTTGTAATCCCGATATTCGGTTACGTACATCTCGAACTCGGCTGCTGAAAAGTTTTTGTGTACGTGACCGGTAATGCGTCACCTTGTCTTTCAGCATCGCTCGTCGTTGTCGCCCGACGGAGGGATCCGAGATGTACATCGCCAGCGCACCGAGCGCGACGCCGCCTAGCCATTTCATCCATGTCGTATCCATACTCTGGGTCCGATATTCCACGATGCTCTCCTTTCAGGAAGATGAAGTCGATACCTTGCCGGTGGCCGATACCGAAGCCGACAGGCGCTGAACCTGCGACAACAAGCGGATCACTTCGTCATCGCCAAGTTGCGGGAAATTGCGGTACCACTGGCCGACCGCATCAAATGACGCTGGACAAAGCAAACTCTCGACCTGCTCCACCAATGGCGCGACGCGCGCCAGGGCGTCCTGGGACAGGACCGGTACCGCCACAAGGATCGATGCAACCCGGACAGCGCGCAGAGCGGCGATGGCCGCTTGCATGGTGCGCCCGGTCGCCATGCCATCGTCACACACGATGACCTCGCGGCCTCTCAAGTTTGATAACGAAACGCTTGCACCGTAGCGCCGCTCCCGCTCAGCCAATACAAGCTGTTCTGACTGGATCACTTGCTGGACTGCCTGATCAGATAGGTGAAGCTCGTTCACCACGGCATCATCAACCAAGCAGATGCCACCCGTAGCGATGGCGCCCATGGCGAACTCGGGGAAATTCGGCACACCGAGTTTCCTGACCAAGAGCGGCTCCAGAGCTAAATCAAAACGCTGCGCGATCGCTAGGCCGATCGGAATTCCCCCACGCGGCAGCGCTAGTACGACCGTGTTTGCTCGTGGCGGTTGTGGTAGTTGCGACGCCAGCAACTCAGCCAGCTGCCTTCCGGCATCGGCGCGATCCGCAAAGCGTTGAGAGATTGGATGAGGCGTGCTGACTCGCATCGCCATTTGACCCGACAAGTACGAAAAAAGTCACAGTTTCCTTAGAGTAAAATCAAGTTTCAGTTGGCCTATATGCGCCCGGAACTTCGGATGTTCTTGCATTTCGAATCCGCACCCTTCGCTGATCGAACCTGCAATGAAAAAATTACTGTCGGCATTCTTCCTCTTTGGCCTGTTGACCTCGGCGCAGGCTCAACCACCGAGTTGCGAGCGGCACTTCTTCCAAAAAACTGCGCCGGAGATCACGCGCAAGACACTGCAGACCAGCACGGTCGGTCTGTGTTTTGAGGCATTTGCAGTGCTGCACTCCGGTGTATCAAAGACACCGCTGTGGTCAGCCGAATATCTGACCCGAGACAGCCTGAAAGCGGCACGTGAGATTCCTCGCGCCGATAGTTTTCATGCAGAGACAGCGCTGCCACCAGGACAGGGGGCTGAATTAGCTGACTATGTTCGCTCTGGGTTTGATCGCGGCCATATGGCGCCAGCGGCGGATATGCCGAGTGCACAGGCGCAACACGAAAGCTTCTCGCTGGCGAACGTGGTGCCGCAAAATCGCAAAAATAATCAGGTGCTTTGGTCAGCTATCGAAGGCGCGACCCGACACCTGACCAATCTGCGCGGCGAACTCTATGTGGTGACTGGACCGGTGTTCGAGGGTGAGAAAATCGAGCGAATCAATGGTCGTGTGCTGGTGCCGACCCATGTATTCAAGGCGGTGCTCGACCCAAGCAAGCAGGAAGCAGCGGCATGGCTTGCGCCTAATGACGAGAGCGGCGACTATCAGGTGATCAGCATCGCTGTACTGGAGCGACGAATCGGTTTTAACGTGTTTCCCAAGCTGCCGGAGGCCGCAAAACAACGTGCGATGGAATTACCTGAACCACGTATCCGAGGCCATAAATAACGCTAGAGGGGTTGCTAATGAGCGATATGCTTAGACCGTTCGAGAATGAGCAAGACTCGTTGGTCATTGATGCGCTGACGATTGAAAACCGGGTCGATCAGCTAGAGATTTACGGATCGCTGGCGATCACTCGCGACAAAATCGGCCTGGCACATGCGCTGCAGCTCAAGCAGATCTTGGATGCCGCGGTCAGCGCACTACAACATGACCCGGCACTGCCCGACCAGATCGCGTTCAAGCCGAGTGATCAGGTCAACAACCCGTTCAAGTAGCCCATCAGCAGTCAAACGGTAGCCAATCAGCGACCGATCCGCAGCCGATCAGTCGGAATTTGCAGAGACTGGCATACTTGCGGCCTGAATTCGCCCGTCTGCCCCCATGCCAGCTGCTCCAACCCATCTTCGCTCCTACCCACGCTTCCGCCCCGAGCTGAAGCCAGCACCATTTTTGCCGATGTCACGGCGGGAAATGGAGCAACTGGGCTGGGATACATGCGACATCATCCTGATCACGGGCGACGCTTATATCGATCATCCCAGTTTTGGCATGGCACTGGTTGGGCGTTTGCTGGAGGCACAGGGCTTCAGAGTGGGGATCATCAGCCAGCCCGACTGGCAATCCGCAGAGCCATTCCGCGCGCTGGGACGGCCGAATCTGTATTTCGGTGTGACTGCCGGAAATATGGATTCCATGATCAACCGCTACACCGCTGATCGCAAGCCCCGCTCGGAAGACGCCTATACGCCGCATGGTGCGCCGAATAAACGCCCTGACCGCACCCTCACGGTGTATGCGCATCGTGCGCGCGAGGCTTTTCCTGGTGTGCCGATTGTCATCGGTAGTATCGAAGCCAGCTTGCGACGTATCGCGCACTTCGATTACTGGTCGGATACGGTGCGCCGTTCTGTGCTGCTGGATTCGAAGGCCGATATTCTTTTATTTGGCAATGCTGAGCGCGCCTTGCTTGAGCTGTCGCATCGCCTAGCCGAAGGCGAATCCGTGAAGGCGATCCGTGATCTACGCGGCACAGCATTCGTAGCGCCGAGTGGGTGGAAACCTGCAGACGATTGGCGTGAGGTTGACTCTACTCGCGTTGATACTCCCGGCAAGGTCGAGCCGCATCCTGATCCTTATGAAATGAAAGAGAAGGAACCGCAAGCATGCGGTACCGCACAGGGTAATTCGCAGGATGCACCACAACCAGTGCGCATCATCAGCCGAGAAGAAAGGCTAGCGCAGCAAGCAGAAGTCCGCGCGCGTAGCGTAGTCAGGCTACCGTCATTCGAGACAGTGAAAGAAGATGAAGTCGCGTATGCGCATGCATCGCGTGTGTTTCATCTGGAATCCAACCCCGGTAATGCACGCGCGATGGTGCAAGCGCATGGCGAGCGCGATATCTGGCTCAATCCTCCACCCATACCGCTGGCGATGGAAGAGATGGATCATGTGTATGACCTGCCCTATGCACGTGCGCCGCATCCTGCCTATGGCGATGCAAAAATCCCTGCATGGGACATGATTCGATTCTCGGTCAACATCATGCGCGGCTGTTTTGGTGGCTGTACCTTCTGCTCGATCACAGAGCACGAGGGGCGCATTATTCAGAGCCGCTCCGAGCCTTCCATCTTGCGCGAGATTGAACTTATTCGCGATAAGACCAAAGGGTTTACCGGCACCATCTCCGATCTCGGTGGACCGACGGCGAATATGTACCGCCTCGGCTGTAAAGATCCAAGCATCGAGCAAAGTTGTCGCCGTCTATCGTGTGTCTATCCGACGATTTGCAGTAATTTGAATACGGATCACGGCAAGCTGGTGCAGTTGTACCGCCGTGCGCGCGCCATCAAAGGTGTGAAGAAAATCCTGGTCAGCTCTGGCCTACGCTATGACCTGGCGGTACGCTCTCCTGAGTATGTGAAAGAGCTGGCGACGCATCATGTTGGTGGCTTGCTGAAGATCGCACCCGAGCACTCTGAGGAAGGTCCACTCTCCAAAATGATGAAGCCCGGTATGGGCTCGTACTACAAGTTCAAAGAGTTGTTCGACAAGTACTCGAAAGAAGCAGGCAAGGAACAGTACCTGATCCCCTACTTCATTGCTGCCCACCCCGGCACCACCGATGAAGATATGGTGAATCTTGCGATATGGTTAAAGCAAAATGATTTCCGGCTCGATCAGGTGCAATCTTTCTTGCCGACGCCGCTGGCGATGGCGACTGCGATGTATCACACGCGCAAGAACCCGCTACGCAAGATTGCCCGTGATTCCGAAACGGTAGAAACACCGCGCACTGCAAAAATTCGTCGTTTTCATAAAGCGCTGCTGCGCTATCACGATCCAAACAACTGGGAAACTTTGCGCGAGGGCTTGCGTCGTATTGGTCGCGCCGAGCTGATCGGCAATGGCCCTCAACATCTGGTGCCGCGCTCGGATACGCCAGCGATGGTGACGCGGCGTGTGCGCGGTGCAGAAACGCCGCCACTGAAGACGCTGGCAAAACGGTTCGGACAAAAGAAGCTGCGCCCGGGTGCGGCGATACAGCGCAAGCGGACGCCGTGAGCTCCCAGGCGGGCATTGAATTTCTAGGTGGGGTTTTGGTGGGAAGTGCTGGTTTCGAACCAGCGACCTATCGCGTGTGAGGCGATCGCTCTACCCCTGAGCTAACCTCCCGAGGGGCGCGAATTATCGCACATGCCTTGCTGCCAATCAATGCTACTGCGGTTCAAGGACGGCCCGATGCGGAAGCAGGCGAAGCTCAGTGATTGAGTGATACGTTGGCCTGCAATTCATCCCACGGCGCAGACAACTTTCGGCCATCACGCACCAGCAAACCTGCGTTCTCGAGAACAATCACATCCTGGTGGACATTTTTATAATCTCGCTCGAGATGCGCCGCGAGATCTTTTATGCTCTCTGCGCCATGTCGGTGTACATGCTTGAGAAGCTCTAGCCTTCTCGGTGACAGGGCCTCTAGCAAAGTCTGCATATCAAGGAAAGTGACATGAGTTTCATCGACGCGCTTTCCGCTAGTGGCGCGCTTCCAGGCGCTACTAAAACGCTCACCCATGTCCGACACACTACCAACATGGACATGTATTTTGCTAGTTGATCTCATCCCTTAACCTCCGCACATCGGCAATGAAATCAGCCACGAGCGTGTCAACATCAACGAAGGCATATATAGATTCTGCCTTGCCAATATGCTTGTGGTCACCCTTGCCTCGTTCATTATCGTAACCAACCAGACGCTTTCCATCGCGCCCGAATAAAGACTGTACTTCAGTCCGTGAGGGCGCTCCGGTGTCGGGGATGGTAGCTGCCAGATCGTCATCTCCACGATCGACCCATCTGGAAAAATGGCCTTATCGTGAAAGATACGCCTAGCATTCATAGCGCAACTTTAGCCAAATCAAATTATGGTGTCAAGCACCATAATTTGATTTGCTTCGGCGTAGTGCGGGTGCCGCAACACCGGCGATGTTTTTATTGAAGGGTTTGAGTGATGGACAGAATTGCCCTACGACGGTTGAGCTAATTTCCGCCACAAGCAAGTGCCCTTCGCTTCCTTATCCAAGGTCTGCAACAAAGCCTCATGCTCGGCGAGCTCATCTGCAGTCGGTGGCAGGACCAGAATGTCGGCGATCGCAATGCCGGTTCCCGTAGCGTCATCGCCATCGCTCCCCGCCTGTAGATCCATACCCAAGCTATCTTGACCACGGGTCATGGCGAGATACACTTCAGCCAGCAGCTCGGCATCGAGCAAGGCGCCATGCAGCGTACGGTGTGCATTCGAGACACCGTAGCGCTCGCATAATGCGTCGAGTGAATTCCGCTTGCCGGGGAAGAGTTCTTTAGCCTGCACCAGCGTATCAATCACCTGCCGCACCTGCGCAGCAAAATTTGCTTTACCAACTCGCTCAAACTCTGCATCAAGAAAGCCGACATCAAACGGAGCGTTGTGAATAATGATCTCTGCGTCACGCACAAAATCGCACAAGGTGTCAGCGATGTCGACAAACTTCGGCTTATCGCTCAGGAATTCAGTCGTCAATCCGTGGACTGCCAAAGCACCCGGATCGGAATCACGTTCCGGATTGATGTAGTAATGGAAGTTATTGCCAGTCAGGCGACGATTCACCATTTCGACACAACCAATTTCGATGATGCGATCGCCGCTTCTAGGGTTCAGTCCGGTCGTCTCAGTATCGAGAATAATTTGTCGCATGGGTGCAATCGATAAGTAAAGTCAGCTCAAGCAGCACGAGCATTCGCGCGCGCATGATCAACACCACGGTTCGCAAGCTCGTCGGCCATTTCATTGCCCTCGTGACCTACGTGGCCTTTGATCCAGCGCCATTCTATCTGGTGACGCAGTCGGGCCTCATCCAATGCCTGCCACAAATCGACGTTCTTGACAGGTGCTTTGCTAGCAGTCTTCCAACCTTTGGCCTTCCAACCCGCTAGCCACTCGCTGATACCTTTATGTACATACTGGCTATCGGTATGTACCACCACTTCGCAAGAACGCTTCAACGCATTCAGCGCCTCAATCACAGCCAGCAACTCCATACGATTATTGGTAGTTGCCATCTCACCACCGAACAATGACTTAGTTTTTGCTACCGGCCGACCTGCAGCAATCCATTGCTCAAGACTGCCATGAATAATCCAGGCGCCCCAACCGCCAGGGCCGGGGTTGCCCTTGCAAGCACCATCCGTAAAAATTTCAACGCTATCCATGCCGGTCTCTTTGTTTTTTCATACGATTCGTGACGGGCATTGCACTTGGAACAACAGCGCGTTGCTTATCCCACACCGGCCCAATCAACCGCATGCCTTGCACACGTTTAATTGCCTGCACAATATACAGCGCCCCTAGATAGGGCCACCAGCGATTTCCTGCTTTTTCCAGAAAGGAGAAGCGACGTAACCATTTGTCGGTCGCACAAGGCGGTGCATAACAGCCAAAGTGGCCACGATTAATTTCCATGTTCAGCAGCTTCAGCCAATCTTTCAGGCGTGGCACGCTGATGAACTCGCCATTCAGCGGTAAAAAGTGTGCACCCGTCATTCGCCCTGCTGACTGGCGCGCACCCCACATACTGATTGGATTGAAGCCACAAATAATCACCTGCCCCTCGGGGATCAATACCCGCTCGACCTCCCGCAGCACTTGGTGCGGTTCTGCGGAAAACTCAAGCACATGCGGCATCACGACCAGATCCAGACTCTGCGTGGCGAATGGCAACTCGGTGAAGTCATGTACGACGACGACCTGACGCTCTGCGCTAACGGCATCGGATGGCAACTTGGAATCCGTGATCCATCGATTCGGCATTCGGTTGGCGGCCAAGGTATCGAGCATCGGCAAGCCGATCTGTACGGCGTTGTAGCCAAAAATATCGGCTGTCAATTCATCCAGCCGCGATTGCTCCCACGCGTGGGCGTAGGCACCCGCTGGTGTATCGAACCAGGGAGCGAGCGATATAATCGGCTGGTACAAAGCGTCTGGATTCATGCTGATGTCTATGCCACCATCCCTGCAAGTTACCGCGATACCGGCGTTTGCCGACAACTATCTCTGGCTCATCCACGACCAGCAGCATGCTGCCGTCGTTGATCCCGGTGATGCTACGCCCATCGAAGACGCCTTGCGTTCACTCGGCTTGGCATTGAACGCTATTTTACTCACTCACCATCACGCCGACCATGCGGGTGGTGTGGCCGAACTGCTCTCGAATTGGTCGGTGCCGGTGTTCGGACCCGCGGGCGAAAAGATCCATGGTGTTTCTCGTCCACTGCATGAGGGCGATGTTGTCGACCTGCCTGTGCTCGGCTTGCGGCTCAATGTACTTGACGTGCCCGGTCATACCGCAGGCCATATCGCCTATGTTGCTGGTGAGCAGAACTGGCTGTTCTGCGGCGATACACTGTTCGCCGGTGGCTGTGGCCGCCTGTTCGAGGGTACGCCGGGGCAAATGACACAGTCGCTCGCCAAACTCGCTGCGCTACCTGACGAGACGCTGGTGTACTGCGCGCATGAGTACACGCTATCCAATTTGCGCTTTGCGCTAGCTGCCGAACCCGACAATGCAGATCTTGCTGCCAGATTCGAGCAAGCACAACAAATGCGTGCACGGGGTGAGGCCACCGTGCCCTCTACCATTGGCCTCGAGAAGCGCACCAACCCTTTCCTGCGCTACCGCGAGCCAGCAGTACTGCGCACCTTGCAATCGGCTGGTCGTTTGGGGAACGAGGAGCCGGTGGCTGCGTTCGCAGCACTGAGGGAATGGAAAAACAGCTTCCGCTAAGCCTTACATCCGCCTCGTAAATTCCGATCCCTACCGCTGCTCAGGCGGACCGGTGCGGCAACGGGTGCGGGCATCCCTGAAGGGCAAGGGCGACAGTGCGCTGCAGCCCATGGCTTCAAAAAGCTAATTTTTCTTGACGGCATCACCCTCGGTTCTTACACTTGCGGCAACTTCACTCGCGCAACCGGCCCGAATACAGGCTCCCACGCGCACGATTGCCCCATGCAGCACACCCAATTTCGCCGGCTGACCATCGCAGTATTGCTGGCCGCTCAGGCGCTACCCGCGGCTCAAGCGATCGATCTCAGCATCGAACCATCAAGCCAGGCGCTCGAAGCCGGGCGGGATATGCGCTCAGTCGACGGACCGCGCCTCGGCAATCCCGGGTTCGATGCCACCTACGACGATGTCACCGTCACCAGCTTCGATGTGTGGGACCGAATCCGCAAAGGCTTCGCCATTCCCGATCTGAACAACCCGCTGGTCGCCAATCATGTGACCTGGTACAGCTCGCGACCCGATTACATACAGCGCACCACACAGCGCGCTTCGCGCTACTTGTTCCATGTGGTGCAAGAGTTGGAAAGGCGTGGCATGCCGATGGAGCTGGCACTACTGCCCTTCATCGAGTCGGCTTTCAATCCGCAGGCCTTCTCCAGCGCGAAGGCCGCTGGCATGTGGCAGTTCATTCCGAGTACCGGTCGCGACTACAACCTGAAGCAGAATATCTTTCGGGATGAGCGACGCGATGTGATCGCCTCGACCAATGCAGCACTCAATTACCTGCAAAAGCTGTACGGTATGTTCGGCGACTGGCAGCTGGCACTCGCCGCCTACAACTGGGGCGAGGGCTCAGTATCACGCGCGATTAACAAAGCGCGGGCCGCGGGTCTTGATACCGACTACAATAGCCTGTCGGCCTTTATGCCGGCTGAGACACGTAATTACTACCCCAAGCTGCAGGCAGTAAAAAATCTGGTGTCGGTACCGGCGCAGTACGGACTGACGCTGCCTGTGGTCGAGAACCAACCCTACTTTGTCTCGATCAGCAAAACCCGAGATATCGACGTCAAACTCGCCGCGCAGTTGGCCGAGCTGCCGATGGAAGAGTTCAAAGCCTTGAACCCGCAGTTCAACAAGCCAGTGATCACGGGTAGCCCGAGCACCCGTATCCTGCTGCCCCAACTCAACGCTGAAAAATTCAAAGAAAACTTGTCCACGTGGTCGCATTCACTGTCGAGCTGGACCGCACACAAAGTGACAGTGACACGCGAGCGCATTGAAACGATCGCTGCAAAATTCAAAACGACGCCCGCCGTGATCCGGGAGGCGAACGCGATACCACCGAACATGCACCCTACCTTGGGCTCGGTAGTACTGGTACCGAAGCCCGCGAGTGAATCTGGCAAGGACATCGGTCAAGAACTCGCCGACAATGCCACCCTTGCTGTTGCGCCGGATGAACCACCGCGCAAGAAAATCAAAGTACGCGCCGGCAAGCGCGATACCGTCAATAGCATCGCAACGCGCTATAAGGTCACGGTCGCCGAAGTGCGGGATTGGAACGATCTGAAGTCCGATCGACTGAAACCAGGACAAGAGCTAAAGCTACAGGTACGTGCCGACAAGCGCGGCAAATCGCGCGTAACTATTGCCTCAGCGCGCGAAGGCTCGCCTGCAGCAGCACGACAGGTTAGCAAGCGCAGCCGGGTTGAAATTGCCGATCGGCGCGATGCACGGCGAGTCGAGCCGCGTCACCGCAAGCGCTACGAATAAACGCCACCAGTAGACGTTTACTACAAGACCGGTATAGCAGCGCTCTCGGAAAGGGCGCGACTACGTACCACTGAAAATCACAAAACACTATGCTACTCGCCGGCTAGCGAAAATTCTGCCGCTGCTAACAGACGCTGGGTATAAGCCTCGCGCGGCGCTGACAGTACCTCATCAGTTGTTCCGCTCTCCACTACCTTGCCATCTTTCATCACCAATACTCGGTGCGCCATGGCGCGGATAACCGCCAGATCATGGCTAATAAACAGATAGGCAATGCCGTATTTCTGCTGCAGCATCGCCAACAACTCCAGCACCTGATATTGCACCGAGACATCGAGTGAGGACGTTGGCTCATCGAGCAGAATCAACGCCGGCTTCAGTACCAAGGCGCGCGCTATCGCAATACGCTGGCGCTGACCACCTGAAAACTCATGCGGGTAACGCGACATCATCTCTGGCGCCAGCCCAACCTCGCTCAGCGCCTCAGCAACACGCGCTCGCAACTGTGACGCGGAGAGGTCGGGTTGATGCAGCGCGAGGCCCTCACCCACGGTCTGCTCGATGGTACGGCGCGGCGATAGCGAGGCAAACGGATCCTGAAACACCACCTGCATGTGTGCACGTAAAGGCCGCAGCTGTTCGCTACTGATCTCGCTGATTACCTGACCATCGAACACGACACGCCCTTGGGTATTGGCAACGGACAGGCGCAAAAGTGCCATGCCAAGTGTCGACTTGCCAGAGCCGGACTCGCCGACGATACCCAGCGTCTCACCTCGTTTTAGCGTGAGATCCAGCGACTCCACCGCGACAAATTCTCGCTGCTTGAACCAACCCTGCTTAATCAGGAAGCTACAGCGCACACCCTGCGCCTCGAGCAAGGTTGACCCATCCGAGTGCTCGGATACCATGCGTTTTGAATGACTTGCCAGTAACTGCCGGGTATAGGTCTCGCGCGGCGATGCGAACAGCGTCGCGGTATCAGCCACCTCGAGCAATTGCCCCTGCTGCATCACCCCAACCCGGTCAGCAAAACGCTTCACCAGATTCAGGTCATGCGTGATCATCAAGATCGCCATGCCCTCGTCGCGCTGTAGTTGATTCAAAAGCTCCAGAATCTGAACCTGTATGGTGACGTCGAGCGCAGTGGTGGGCTCATCGGCAATCAATAGTTTCGGCTTGCAAGCGAGTGCCATGGCAATCATGGCACGCTGGCGCTGACCACCTGATAGCTGGTGCGGATACGATAAAGCGCGCCGGGCAGGCTCGGGAATGCCGGTCTTGTCGAGCAACTCAACCGCGCGCAGCGCAGCAGTGCGCGCATTCAGCCCTTCATGCAACATCAGTACTTCAGCGATTTGATTACCGATGGTGAATAGCGGATTAAGCGCTGTCATCGGCTCCTGAAAAATCATCGCAATATCTTTACCGCGTAGCGCTCGCAACTGCGGATCCGACAAGAGACGAATATCACGCCCCTGGAAAAGAATACTGCCGCTGGTATTTGCGTCTGGCGTCATTCCCATCAACTGCAAAGCACTGATGGTTTTGCCGGAGCCGGATTCACCCACTAGCGCAAATTTCTCGCCTGCGGCAATATCAAAACTCACGCGGTTAACCACCGTCGTACGGCCGAAGCGTACAGATAGATCACGCACCGTGAGCAAACTCATGCTTTTCTCCGTACATCAAGCGAGTTGCGCAAGGCATCGCCGATATTGGTGAGCAGCAGCAGCGTGATGGTGAGCACCATGAAGGTGGATAGTGCAATCCACCAGGCATCCAGATTGTTTTTACCCTGAGCGAGTAACTCGCCCAGGCTAGGCATGGACGGAGGAACACCGAGACCGAGGAAGTCTAGACTGGTCAGTGCGAGGATTGCACCGCTCATACGAAACGGCAAGAAGGTGACCACAGGAGTCAAGCTATTCGGCAGCACGTGACGCCAGATGATCTGGCCATTCGACAATCCCAAGGCCCGTGCTGCTTGTACATAATCCAGATTTCGGTTGCGCAGAAAATCAGCACGCACATAATCGGACAAACCCATCCAACCAAATAAGGACAGCAGCAACAACAACAGCATAATGCTGGGTTCGAAAATCGATGCAAAGATAATCAGCAGATATAGCTCGGGCATCGAACCCCAGATCTCCATGAAACGCTGGAAAAACAGATCCGTCCGGCCAGCGAAATAACCCTGTACTGCGCCAGTGACTAAGCCGAGTACCGTACCAGTGATGGTCAGTGCCAAACCGAACAGTATCGAGACACGAAAACCATAGAGCAAGCGCGCGAACACATCACGGCCACGATCATCCGTACCCAGCCAATTATCGGATGAGGGTGGTGCCGGGTTGGGCGACTTGGCAAAGTAATTCAGCGTGTCATGCCGGTAGTGATTCAGCGGGTAAAGTGCCCAGTTATCGTCACGCGAAAGCTGCTGTCGAATAAATGGATCGAGGTAGTCTGC
Organism: Oxalobacteraceae bacterium; assembly: GCA_021299035.1. GTDB lineage: Bacteria > Pseudomonadota > Gammaproteobacteria > Burkholderiales > Burkholderiaceae_D > Pernthalerella > Pernthalerella lacunae. The sequence continues at coordinate 24,898 of JAJTGD010000020.1, forward strand.
CGGTGAGTCAAAGTCGCCGCCAAATGCTTTTTCCGAGTAATCCTTCGCAATCGGGAAGAGAATTTGTCCATCGTGGCGCGCAATCAATGGTCGATCATTCGAGATCAACTCAGAGAACAGGCTGAGTACGAACAGCACACCGAAAATGATCAGACTAAAAAAGCCACGTCGATCGCTGCGGAAGCGTTGCCAAACACGCTGCCCCGGAGAGACCGAGGGGTCTAGTCCGTTCATATTTAGGGTACTCATGAGGCCAAGCTCTCGAATTGCACGCGCGGATCGGCCCACACATAGCAAAGATCCCCCAGCAGCTTGACCACCAAGCCTATCAAGGTAAACAGATACAGCGTACCGAGGACGACCGGATAGTCACGCCGCACGACTGATTCATACGATAACAAGCCGAGTCCATCAAGCGAGAACAGAGTCTCGATTAGCAGACTACCCGCGAAGAAAGCGCCAATAAAGGCGGCTGGAAAACCCGTCACCAAAGGAATGAGCGCATTGCGAAAGACATGCTTGTAAAGCACGGTGCGCTCGGACAAACCTTTGGCACGCGCCGTCATCACATACTGCTTCCGGATCTCTTCTAAAAAGGTGTTCTTGGTCAGCATGGTCATCACCGCGAAAGCACCTGCGACTGAAGCGGTCACCGGCAAGGTGATATGCCAGAGATAATCTTTGACCTTGCCAAAGGTAGTGAGCGTTTCCCAATCATCGGAAGTCAAGCCGCGCAACGGGAACCACTGCACAAAACTCGATCCTGCAAAAAGCACCAGCAGCGCTACGCCCAACACAAAGCCGGGAATCGAGTAACCGATCAGCACCAGCATGCTCGTCACATGATCAAAGCGTGAGCCTTCTCTCACCGCTTTTGCAATACCGAGCGGAACTGATATCAGGTAAGTGAGAAAGAAAGTCCAGAGACCAATCGAAATCGATACCGGTAGCTTCGATTTCACGAGTTCCCAAACATCCTTGTGGTGATAAAAGCTCTGGCCGAGATCGAATTTAGCGAAGCCTTTCAGCATTTGCCAGAAACGCTCAATCGGTGGCTTGTCGAAACCATATAGCGCCTTGATCTCGGCGACTCGCTCCGCATCAATGCCCTGCCGACCACGATACTCCGAGCGACCACCGCCGGAGGATTCGCCTGCACCGACCTGCCCTTTTTTCAGCTCGATCAATGCCTGTTCGACTGGGCCACCAGGCACGAACTGGATCACCGCAAAGGTAATCGCAATCACGCCCAACAGGGTGGGGATCATCAGCAAGACGCGTTTCAATACATATGACCAGAGGTTCATAGCTCGCCAGACTTCACCGTGATTAATTCTGCTTACGTGGCTTCACCTGCCACCAGCTAGAGAGGACATAGGGATCGGCCTGATAGTACTTCGGCGACACGGCAGGAATACCAAATCGATTTCTATAGGCGACACGGTGCGTCCCCGAGTACCAATGCGGTACGGCCATGTGCTTATGTAGTAATACGCGATCCAGCGCGCGCGCAGCTGCGACCAGTTCGGCGCGGGTATTAGCGCGCACCAGTGCCGTCACCAGCTTATCAACCGCGGGATCTTTCAGCCCCCAGTAGTTGCTTGAGCCATTCTCATCAGCGGCCTTCGAGCCAAACATATCGAACATCTCATTACCCGGACTGGTAACGTCAGGGAAGCGTTGGCTGGTCATGTCGAAGTCAAACTCTTCCATGCGCTTCTGTACCAGCGCAAAATCTGCCGTGCGTTGACGCACTGTGATGCCTAATTTTTCGAGATTGCGCACATACACCGCAATGATGCGTGAAAGCGCGGACTGATCATCAAGAATCTCGAAAGTAAACGCTTCACCCTTGGCATTACGCAGCGCGCCGTCACGATACTCCCAACCCGCCTGCTTCAACAAATCACGCGCCTTCAGTAAATTCGCACGCAAGGAGGCTGGTGCTTCGGTTGAGGGTGGCACGGGGACTGGACCAAACACCGCTGGATCCAACTGATCGCGCAAGGGCTCCAGCAACGACAGCTCCGCAGGCGTCGGTTCACCGCGCGCCGCCAGTTCGGAATTACTAAAGAAAGAATCAATCCGCACATACTGCGCATAGAACAGTTGGCGATTCATCCACTCGAAATCGAGCGCTAGCCCAAGTGCTTGCCGTACACGCTTATCCTGAAACTGCGGCTTGCGCATATTCATTACAAACGCTTGCATGCCGGCGCCATTCTGATGCTTAAGGGTTTTCTTGATCAGCTCGCCATTTTCGAATTTCGAGCCTTTGTACATCCTCGCCCAGTTTTTCGCGCGATACTCCACCACGACGTCGAACTCACCCGCCAGAAACGCCTCGAGTCGGGCGACGTCATCTTTGTAAAAACGGTAGACGATACGATCGAAATTAAAAGCACCCTTACGCACGGGTAGCTCAGCGCCCCAATAGTCCGGGTTCTTGCGATAGATGATGGATCGGCCGACATCAAAGCGCTCGATCAGGTAAGGGCCACTCGCGATCGGTGCCACCAGCTGTATCTTGTCGAATGGCGTGCCTGCCGCCCACTTGCGTGAGAACACTGGCATGCCACCCACAATCAACGGTAACTCGCGGTTCAAGGTCTTGAAATCGAAGCGCACAGTGCGCGCGTCAATTGCCACCGCTTGTTTGACATCCGCAAAAATCATCTTGAACTGCGGCGCACCCTTGGCCATCAAGGTATCGAACGAGTACTTGACGTCGTCCGCGGTCACTGGGTCGCCATTATTGAAGCGGGCCTTGGCATGCAACCGAAAAGTCATCGACATACGGTCCGATGCCAGCGTCATGTCCTCCGCCAGCAAGCCGTACATGGTTGCCACTTCATCCGCCGAGCCGATCGCTAGTGACTCAAACATCAGGTTAGTCAGGCCCGCAGCAGCCACGCCCTTCATCGAGAAGGGGTTGAACTTATCGAAACTGTTGGCGGCGCCCGGGTTGGCCAGATAGATTTCGCCACCCTTGGTGGCATTCGGATTGTGGTACTCAAAATGGGCGAAGTCCCGCGGATACTTGGGCGTGTCATACAACGAAAATGCATGGCCGGCCCACGCTATTGGCGTAAGCAAAGCACTGATGCACAACACAATACGGGCGATCGAGCGCGACATAACAACGACGAGAAAAGCACAAGAAGTGTCAAGCATAGCCGGTTTCGCCGCCTTCAGTGCCGGCGGTGCTTGGCGCTATTGGCACGGACGATTTGCCCCACCCTTGCGGCGCAGCCTACAATGGCGGTTTTGCACCGGGAGCCCCTCGGCGCGCTGAACTTATCGGAGTCGTGGCATGGCATTCTTGCAAGGCAAAAAAATTCTGGTTACCGGCGTACTATCGAATCGCTCGATCGCTTATGGCATCGCGCGCGCCTGTCATCGCGAAGGTGCCGAACTTGCCTTCACCTATGTCGGCGAACGCTTCAAAGACCGCATCACCGAGTTCGCACAAGAGTTCAACAGCCAATTGGTGTTTGACTGTGATGTCGGTAGCGATGAGCAAATTGATGCGCTGTTCCGTGACTTGGTCCATGCTTGGCCGCAGTTCGACGGCTTGGTACACGCGATCGGCTTTGCGCCGCGTGAGGCGATCGCTGGTGACTTCCTCGATGGTATGAGCCGCGAAAATTTCCGTATCGCGCACGATATTTCTGCCTACAGCTTTGCAGCATTGGCGAAAGCCGCACTACCCATGTTGTCGGCGAATTCAGCGTTGCTCACGCTATCTTATTTGGGCGCGATTCGTGCGCTTCCGAACTACAACACTATGGGTCTGGCCAAAGCGTCACTCGAGGCCAGCGTGCGCTACCTCGCAGCCTCGCTCGGCAAGCGTGGCACGCGCGTCAATGGCATCTCGGCCGGCCCGATCAAGACGCTAGCGGCGAGTGGCATCAAGGATTTCGGCAAGATTCTGAATTACGTGCAGCAGAATGCCCCGCTGCGTAGAAATGTCACGATCGATGATGTGGGCAATGCAGCGGCCTTCTTGCTGTCGGACTTGGCCGGTGGCATCACGGGCGAGATCACCTATGTCGATGGCGGGTTTTCGCAGGTGGTACCGGGGATGGAAGAGTAGGTCTCAGCTTTTTGCTTCAAGCCGAAGCTTAGATGAAGGTTGCTGGCGAGACGCCGAATCTTTCAGCCAGTGCGCGCACCTGCCGTAAATTCAGTTCTCTGCGTCCGGCCAGTATCTCCGACACCACGCCCTGAGAGCCGATCTCGGGCAGATCGGCTTGGCGAAGTCCGTGCTGCGCCATCAGAAAGCTCAGCGCATCGAGCCCGGTGGCCTTGGGCAAGGATGAGTGTAAGCCTTCGTAGTCCTCGATCAAATCCCCCACAATCTCGACTAGCTCCAGCGCCGGGTGATTCGGGTCTGAACCCGCTTCCTGTAACAAGCCTTCCAGCAAATCACTCATTTGCTGATAATGCTTTTCATCCCTGATGGGCGCAATGTCGGTTGCTCGGCGAAACTGCTCCCACGCCGGGAGCAAGGGCTTGACGTCTATTCTCGCTCTCATGATTTCCAGTCTCCCTTGTCGTACTCAGCGTGGGTCATGACCGCTTTGACGTAAATGATTTGCCGCTGAAAGTTCAGATAAGCCACCAAGCGATACTTATTGCCCCCGATGTTGAATACTGCCAAATCGCCAACCTTATCGACGGCATTAAATACTTTCTTCAATCCCGACCAATTGTCAAAACGGTTAGTCTCGATCACCCTGCGCCACCCTTGCAGCGGGCCGAGAGCCTGCGGATGGATATCTGCAAATTCGCGCAGTGCCCGATAACTGATTAGCCTCACAAGCGGACAATATCTCATTTTGAGATAGATTGGGCGGGTTGTGGCATTTTTGCAGCGCAAAAGCCGCGCATGCTGTATGCTTCGCGTCGCGCTGCAACAAACAGCGCGTGGTTGCACCGCAGCCCCTTACGAGCAGCATTACCTGAAGCCCTCCCGCCTCCTGGTGCCGATCTACAGAGCACCAATGTGGCGTACCGAAAATCTGGTCACATCGATCTTTGGTACTCCGCTTAACGGCGCAAAGCTTTTGTGCCGTATCTCTTCTGGCAAGTTTTTCTCCGAAACCGCATCGGTTTCGCGTTGAACTGTTGTTGTCGCTGGTATCACCGGTCCGCGTTGCTTTTGCAATGTCTCTGCCCGCTTCGCGCGCAGCGATACTCTTTTGAGAGAAATTCATGACGTTTGAAACACTTGGGCTGCATCCGCAGATCCTGCAAGCATTAACTGACGCTGGCTACACAATACCCACACCGGTACAGCAGGAAGCCGTTCCCGCGGCGATCGCCGGGCGCGATTTAATGGTGTCGTCACAAACCGGCTCCGGCAAAACCGCTGCCTTCATGCTGCCGGCACTGAACAAGTTCGCTAACGAGCCGGTTGAGGCACGCCCTGGTAAAACACCGAACCAGAACGCACAAGCGGCGCGCTCACGCGGTGAACGTCCGCGCTTCATGCCAGCGCAGCCGAGAATGCTGGTGCTGACCCCGACCCGTGAGCTCGCGCTTCAGGTGACCACGGCTACTGACAAGTACGGCATCCACATGCGGCGTGTAAAAGCGGCATCGATTCTCGGTGGCATGCCCTACCCGAAGCAGATGCAACTACTGGCACGCAACCCAGAGATTCTGGTCGCGACACCAGGTCGCCTGATCGACCACATGGAGTCGGGCAAAATTGATTTCTCCAAGCTAGAGATTCTGGTACTCGACGAAGCCGATCGCATGCTCGATATGGGTTTTGTCGAAGATATCGAGTTGATCGTCAGCCGTACGCCTGCGACACGACAAACACTGCTGTTCTCGGCAACCCTGGATGGCATGGTCGGCAATATCGCGCGTCGTATCACCACCGACCCGCTGCGTATCCAGATTGCTGGCGCATCCGCTCGCCATGAAAACATCGAGCAACGGGTGCATTTCGTGGATGATTTGCTGCACAAGAATCGTCTGCTTGATCATCTGCTGCGTGACACCGCAATTGAACAAGCCGTAGTTTTCACAGCAACCAAGCGCGACGCTGACAGCATTGCCGACCGCCTGAACATCGCGGGCTTCGCTGCCGCCGCACTGCATGGCGATATGCATCAGGGTGCGCGCAATCGTACGCTGGACGCATTGCGTCGTGGTCAGCTACGCGTGCTAGTGGCAACCGATGTCGCTGCACGTGGTATCGATGTGCCGGGGATCACCCATGTGTTCAACTACGACTTGCCAAAGTTTGCGGAAGACTACGTGCACCGTATTGGTCGCACCGGTCGTGCCGGACGCAACGGCATGGCGATTTCTCTGGTCAACCATGCCGAGGGTGTGCATGTGAAACGTATCGAACGCTTAACCAAGCAAACGATACCGGTCGATGTTATCGAAGGCTATGAGCCGAAAAAAACCACGTCGGCGGCGCGCCCACGTCCAGGCTGGAAGCCAGGCGATGGCCGTGGCAAGCCAGGTAAACCCGGTCAGCGCACCTTCGCCAAACCCGGCGCGCCCCGCAAAGAGGGCGGACATCGTGGTCAGCGTGACGGACGCAGTACCGAAAGCCGCCGCGGCTAAGTCTCAATGCGTCTAGAGAAGGCTCCTGCGGGAGCCTTTTTTATGCAATAAGATAATCCGATCAACCTACCTCTCGCAGGGAGTAGCCAATGAGTGGCTCAGACTCACAGCCAATTCGCTTGACCTCGTTCTCACATGGCGGTGGCTGCGGCTGCAAGATTGCGCCTGGCTTGCTGTCGGATATTTTGCGGCAGTCACGCGGCTTTCCAGTACCGCCACAGCTGCTAGTGGGTATAGAAACCGCTGACGATGCAGCGGTCTATCGCCTGAATGATGAGCAGGCGCTGATTGCTACCACTGATTTCTTCATGCCGATTGTCGACGACCCGTTTGACTTCGGTCGTATCGCAGCAACCAATGCCATCTCCGATGTCTACGCCATGGGTGGCACACC
>JAJTGD010000003.1 GCA_021299035.1 Oxalobacteraceae bacterium
GCGGCGGGCTGGGTGCGTCTGCCAACGCCAACACTGCAGCACGGGTATCCAGCATCCCTGCGCCGCACAGCCCTTGGTTCTCACTCAGCGTGCAGGCAGTTCCTGCGGGGAAGGGTCGGGCCGTCTGCCGCAGCAGTGTGACGACTTGACCGCGCGTCAGCGCAGGCGACAGCGACAGCATTAGCGCGACACTACCCACCACGTGGGACACAGCCATGCTGGTGCCGTACTTAAGCGAGGCGCCATCCTCGGCGGGCACCGTGCCGCCGGTATTGCCGAGTGAGTAGATAGCGACACCATTAGCGCTCTGCCCCACCACGCAATTGACTGACGCCACACCACAACCACCGCCCGGCGCACTGATCGTGGTCTGGCTACCTATGTTGGCGTAATCACCCACATCCCCATCGATGGCATGCGCCGTCACCGCGATCACGCCATTGCAGTTAGCCGGTTGTTGCAGCTGAGCGGCGCTGTCATTACCTGTTGCTGCGACGACGATCGCGCCACGTACGTTCACCTCATCAATGGCGTTTTGCAAAGCAACGGAGCAAGTGCCCTCCGCCCCAAGCGAAAGATTGATGACGCGCGCGGGGTTCGCGTTATGCGGCACGCCGGCGATATCAATACCCACCGCCCAGCGCAGCGCATCGATTAAATCGGACAGATAACCGCCGCAACGACCGAGCACCCGTACCGGCAGAATTCGCACACCCGGCGCGATACCCGTACCGAAACGCTGGTTGTTCATTAACGCCGCAATCGTGCCGTTGACATGGGTACCGTGCCAGCTTGATGGGGTGGCGGGACTGCCGACACCGCAATCACCCACGGCAGCATAGTCGCCCGGATCCGTGGCGTCGCCATCACGGCCATCGCTGTCGTTTGCCATCGGCACGCTGCTAATGAAGTCATAGCCTGGTAACGATGCTTGCAAATCAATGTGCGGACGACTACCGCTATCGATGACGGCGACATTGATGCTTGCGCTGCCGAATGTGAGGTCCCAAGCACCGGGCAAATTCAACCCCCCGGGATGCGCCTCGGTCGGTATGAAATAGCTCCATTGACCGGGTGGCCCTGCATAAGCAGGATCATCCGGTGCGCTGGCCTGCGCGTGCATCAGTAAATCGAACTCCACCATCTGCAACTCACCGGTCTGTTGTAAACGGTTTGCCAATGCGCGCGCCTGCGTCAGGGTGAGTTTTCGTGCCAGCCGCAATAAATGAGATCGACTACCCAGCTTGCGTTCGACGGCGAGGTGTTGACTACCTGCTGCACTCAAATACGTCGCGTCATCCCCGCTAAGTTGTGCATGTAGTCTGGCACCGAGAATGGCGTGGGGCGTGACGATCAGTCGCTCTACCGTGGGCTCTTCCATCACGGCTTGCAGTGGCCTGATGTGTTTTCTCAGGCGCGCGTTCGATGTGGTTTGATCAAGCTGACCTGCTTGAAGAGAACTTGCGACAGTCATCGCGAGTACTACAGATGCGACGACACTGAAAAAACGTCGTGCGATTTTGCTGCCCATGGTCTGTCGTTACTACGTAAACCTGAAGGGGCCGACTGTAGCAACAGCGACGCGATTAACAGTCTCGAAACAAGGACGTTAACCGGGCTTAGTTCAGAAAAACTATCGCGCCATAACGCGGAACTAAAACGTGCGTACGGGGTCGCTTTTCGCTTGCCCGTACGCTGAGTCGAACTTAGAGACCCGCAGCTGCTCTCAATGCGGCTGCTTTGTCGGTGCGCTCCCAGCTGAACTCCGGCTCATCACGACCAAAGTGGCCGTAAGCAGCCGACTTGCGATAAATAGGACGCAAGAGATTCAACATCTGCACGATGCCCTTTGGTCTCAAATCGAAATGCTCGCGCACGAGTTGTTCGATTTTTTCATCGCTGACCTTGCCAGTACCGAAGGTGGTCACCATGACCGAGGTTGGTTTGGCAATGCCGATCGCGTAGGAGATTTGAATCTGGCACTTGGATGCCAGACCTGCGGCAACGATGTTCTTGGCGACATAACGACCCGCGTAGGCAGCCGAACGGTCGACCTTCGACGGATCTTTGCCCGAGAACGCACCGCCACCGTGAGGCGCTGCGCCGCCATAGGTGTCAACAATAATTTTGCGCCCGGTGAGGCCGCAATCTCCCTGCGGACCGCCGATCACAAAACGCCCGGTCGGGTTCACCAAGTAGCGCGTGTCCTTCAACCACTCGGCGGGCACCACTGGCTTGATGATCATTTCAATCGAGGCTTCTTCGATCTGCTTGTGCTCGACTTCAGGCGCATGCTGCGTCGACAGCACGATGGTGTCGATTGCAACCGGCTTGCCGTCGACATATTTCAGCGTGACCTGCGACTTGGCGTCTGGACGCAGCCAGGGCAGTCGACCATCCTTGCGGAGTTGAGACTGCCGCTCAACGATGCGATGGGCGTAGTAAATCGCCGCAGGCATCAGATCAGGGGTTTCATCACACGCGTAACCAAACATCAGTCCCTGGTCTCCCGCGCCTTGGTCGAGATCGAGGCCTTTACCTTCATCGACACCCTGCGCGATATCGGGTGATTGTTTGTCATATGCCACCAGCACGGCGCAACCTTTGTAGTCGATGCCGTAGTCGGTGTTGTCGTAGCCGATATCTTTCAGCGTATCGCGCGCGACTTTGATGTAGTCCACATTCGCCGTTGTGGTGATCTCGCCCGCCAGCACCACCAAACCGGTGTTGCAGAGGGTTTCAGCGGCGACGCGAGCGCGCGGATCCTGGTCCAGGATGGCGTCAAGAATCGCATCAGAGATCTGGTCGGCGACTTTATCCGGATGACCTTCGGACACCGACTCGGAAGTGAACAAGTACTCGTTGGACATGCAAGCTCCTAAAAACTGATTAACACGATGTCGCGGTCAACTCAGTGAGCCTGCGACGCTTTAGCGAAATTTGTAGGCCGCCTCGCAAGTTGTCTGTTAACTCGGCGGATGAAACGCATGTTATTTTACGCAACTTGCACGAAATCAGCAAAGCCCCCTGCGCTTCTCTCCCGTGATTCCACTTCCCGAGCTTTACATTTTGGTAGCGTTGCGGTCGCTTATGGTCCCCGGAGCGTCGACATGCGCCTGATCCTTGGGGTGATCTGGCTATTGCATTGGTTACCTTTACCGATACTCGGCCGCATCGGCGAAGCATTTGGCGAATTGCTGTTTTTACTCATGCGCGAGCGGCGCAAGATCACGCTGACGAATTTAACGCTGTGTCTACCCGCGCTGTCGGCGGACGAGCGTGAAGCATTGGCTCGTGCCCATTTCCGGGCTTATGCGCGCAGTGTGTTAGAGCGCGGCATTCTGTGGTGGGGATCGCCGAAGCGGCTGCGCCGACTGATCGAAGTTGATCCCTTCGTACCGACCCAGGCCTCGATTGAGCAGCCCACTATTTTTTTATGTCCGCATTTTGTGTGTCTGGAGGTGGCAGGCGTCGCAATTACCATGCAGGGGCCACTCTGCTCGATCTACACACAACAACGCAGTAAAGTTTTCGATCAAGCTTTGCGCGAAGGTCGCTCAAGGTTCGCTACGCAAGAAGAAGCCGATCGCTTCTTGTTGTCGCGTAGCGGCGGGATCAAGCCGATTATTCGTGCCATGCGCAGTGGTCGTCCATTTCTCATGCTGCCCGACATGGACTTTGGCGCGCGTGAGTCGATCTTCGTGCCATTTTTTGGCGTGCCCGCAGCCACGCTGACAGCTCCTGCGCGCCTTGCGGCGGCAACGCAGGGACAAGTAATCCCAGTGACCACGCAATTCAGGCCCAACTACCAAGGCTGGCGCGTGAGGTTTCATTCGGCGTGGGAGAACTTTCCAGGGGATGATATTGAGGCCGCCACCCGGCGTATGAATACCTTTATTGAAAACCAGATTCAGCAGGCACCGTCCGAATATTTCTGGTCACATAAACGCTTCAAGACCCGGCCCGAAGGCATGCCCTCCGTGTACGATTAGTGCTTGCACCGGCAAGTTGGTGGCTGGCGAGATACTGCCTTGCCTGCTTAGGGAGACCTTCGCGCAGTCACCGGGCGGCGTACTTACCCTGATGAAGCAGCACTTCAATTATTCAAAAATCCGAGACTGATCCATGAAGCTGAAGTTCACCAAAATGCACGGCGCGGGTAACGATTTCATCGTCATCGATGCGGTCAGACAGTCCGTTAACTTGACCTCTGACCAATGTCGGCAACTCGCAGATCGCCGCTTCGGTATCGGTGCTGATCAGATCCTCGTAGTTGAACGGCCGACGCAATCGGGTGTGGATTTTCGCTACAGGATTTTCAATTCAGATGGTGGTGAAGTTGAACAATGTGGCAATGGTGCACGCGCGTTCGTTAAATTCGTCGTAGAAAAAGGTCTGAGTGAGCAACGCGAGATTCGCGTCGAGACGATGTCCGGAATCATTTCGCCGCGCCTTGAAGATGATGGCCAGGTGACGGTGGACATGGGTGCGCCCATCTTGGAACCGGAACGCGTTCCGTTCGACACCGAGGGCTTGCAATCGCACTCTGCGGGTGGTCTATCACTATGGCCTCTGAAGATTGGCGACCATCCGATTCACATCGCCGTGCTATCGATGGGGAATCCTCACGCAGTGCAATGGGTGGAAGACGTTGACTCAGCGCCTGTGAGCGACTTCGGCCCAGCGGTTGAGCATCACCCGCGCTTTGCTCGGCGTGTGAACGCGGGCTTTATGCAAGTCGTCGACCGACACCTTATCAAGCTTCGTGTTCATGAAAGAGGCGCGGGTGAAACGCTCGCCTGTGGCACCGGTGCCTGTGCCGCTGTGGTTGCAGGCATTTTGCGTGGCGATCTTGATTCGCCAGTGGCGGTTGAGACGCGAGGCGGTCGTCTCACCATTGCCTGGCTCGGTGGCAATGCCCCGGTTTTTCTGACTGGCCCGACCGTCAGCGTGTTTGAAGGTAGCTTGGACATTTAGCGCGCCACTTTTATCTGCCTCAGCTCGCTTCCCAGACAGCGCACCGAAACCTAGACACGGCGATTTTGCGTTCCGCGCTGCTGCCCAAAAATACTGCGGAATCGATACAGTCGCTGTCGGTAATTCCCTTCAGGTCCGTGCTCTCCACGCGTATCCGCGATGTCGAATACTCGCGCTGCACGTTCCAATGCACGTCTTTGTTCACCGGTGAGTATCTGTATCAGTCGACGTCGGCTACGCGGATGTGACTCGCGAATATCAACTTCGAGACAGTGCCCATGATCCGAGGCTTCGACATCAATTAACAACGCCTCGGCTCGGTTCAAACCGAACCAATAGGCGAGCTCCACCCGGGCCGCCAAAAACGGATATTGGCTGCTGATATCGCGGTTAAACGAGGCGCGAGCTGCGGTTGCCCACTCGGATCTGCGCACGGGCGGCGAGATTCTATTCAGCATCGCTGCCGCCTCTGTATCGCCCTGACTCGCCGCCTTCTGCAACCAGTACACCGCGCGTACATCTCCAAGCGGGTCAAGTCGACGTGAGCGCCAGGCAATTTGCGCCAACTCCAGCTGTGCAGCCCGATACCCAGCCGCACCCGCCAGTTCCAAACATCGACGTGACTCACTTATGCTTCGGCGTGAAAATTCCGGTTTGAGATAGATGCGCGATATCGCAAACCACGCCGCCGACTCACCATTTTCAGCCGCGAGCGAGAGCCAACGAATCGCCCGCTTGTAGTGCGCAACACCCGGCATGCGCCGGATCCGATTGCCTTCCTCATCCATGCGCGCAGCCCACAGACCATAGGCCAGCTGTGCCTTGGGGTCGCCTCCCTCTGCCGCAATTTTGAGGTACCGCTCCGCCAACCTGAGGTTAGCTTCGGGCTGCGCAGTGATGGCCTTCGCGCAGCGCAAAAATAGCGTGAACTGCTCCTTGCCCAAGCTGCAGCGGTGCGCCATCGGACCATGCGCCTTGCGATCCCACTCCTGTGCAATGGGCAGTCCCCACAGCATGAACTTGGTGAGGTCACCTTGTTGCCACCAGTATTCGGCCAACGCTTGCTGTGCTTCGGCTATTCCCCCGAGCGCTGCCTTGGCTGCCCATTCGATGATTTGCGCCCGACGCTGATGAACTTGTGGCGAGATTGCCTGGGGGGTGTGGGCCAGGAGTTCATGCATGCCGAGCTGCTGTGCGAGTAACCACTGCCCGTCAGCAATCCCTACCTCTGCAGCTGCCTTCAACGCGCGAATGGACTTCTGACGCAGCCCGTCATCAGCACGCGGCCAGCAACTGAACACCAGCATCGCAAATACCAAGCCTGCCCTCGCCGACTCGCCTTCAAACGCACGCTCATACCAAAGCGCAACCCGAAGCGGATCTTCTACCTGACGCGCCACCGCAAACGACACATGTTCGCCGATCAGCATCCAGGCCTCGGGCTGGTTTTGCTCGGCTGCTTTCTCCAACCAATGCAGTGCGGTCGCGTGGCTCTGCGGCAGGTTGGTGCTACCAAATAGATAACGCTTGCCGAGCGCCAGCTGCGCCTGTGGGTGACCGGCACGGGCTGAGCGAATGATCAGCAGTTCCTCTCGATTGGCCATGGGGGCAGGCTAGAAAAATTATCAAAACAAAAACATTCGAACTCTGCGGCCTGCCCACAGCTACGTCAACGCAAGATAGTGTCAATAAAACAACGTCATTTGCAAACTCGCAACGAGCGCCCCAAGCGCGAATAGCTGACAAAACCGATGTTGTCCTTGTTTTCATTTCGATAATTAATGTTTGCGCATCCGACTCGTGCGGATCGCTCTAAAACTCTCACTTGGGGAAAAAAATGAAGAAGTTGAATCTCGCGCTGGCACTGGCCGGCGTATTAACTGGCGCCGCTCAAGCGCAGTCGGCAGTTGAGGTCTACGGCATCGTCGATATGGGCTTGGTTCGCGATTTCGGCAGCATGCCTGATGGCCCAGCCGCTACTGGTAACAAGATGACCAGCGGCGCCCAGTCCGGCACCCGACTTGGCTTCAAGGGTAAGGAGGATCTGGGCAACGGCCTGAACGCGCTGTTCGTGCTTGAGACAGGCATTGCTGCGGACAGAGGCGGCGTCAACCAAGGTGCCGTCTTTGCGCGCCAGAGCTTCGTGGGCCTCCAAGGTGATTTCGGCACGCTTACCCTGGGCCGCCAATACACTTCCTACTTTCTTACGCTGAACCAAATCGCCGACCCGTTCGCGTCGGGACTTGCGGGTAATGCGCAGAACCTGATGATGCCCGGAATCGCAGCTGAACCCGATCGTGCACTCCGGATGAACGATGCGGTCAAGTACACAACGCCAATCTTTGAAAATTTTAGCGCCGAGATTGGCTATGGATTTGGCGAGACCGCCGGCAACAGCGATGCCAATCGTGTTGTCACCGGGTCGATTGGCTATGACAGCAAAACGCTGAATGTGCGTCTAGCGCACTACAACAAAAATAACGCTACCGACACGGCTGTCGTACGGAGCACGCTGCTAGCCGCTAACTACGACTTTGAGTTTGTCAAAATTTTTGGCGCCTACTCTGATAACAACTGGGCGCTGGCCAAGAGTGATAACTACCTGGTCGGCTTCACCATCCCCTATGGCGCGCACAAATTTATCGCCTCCTATATCCGTGCAGCCGGCCAAGGAGCTCTGGCTGAAAATGATGCTGACCAGTGGGGCATTGGTTACACCTATGCGTTATCCAAGCGCACTAACATGTACGCCGCATATGGCTCCATCAGCAACGATGGCACTGCCAGATATACGGTCGGCAATAACTCTGAGGCTGGCACCGGCAACAAGGCTATCAATTTCGGCCTGCGGCACGTGTTCTGATGCAGGGCGAGCCGTTCGGCTCACACAAGATTCATCGCTGACCCGCGCGGTCGTTGATGGATAGGCTGGTCTGGTTTCAGCCTGCAGAGTTTTCTGCGAATGTAATCTCCTCTCTTCACGGCACCTTCGGGTGCCGTTTTTTTGTTGCTTGTCGGCAGGCGGTTCGGTGCGGGTAAAATCCGCTATGCGCCAATTTGCGTCTGCCAAACTTCGAACGAATTTATTCGGCGTTGCGTACTGACGCGCCATTTTTACCTGACCTGAAAAACGCCATGACCTCACTGCCCGATGTCGACGCGGTTGCAATGTATCTGCAACAGCATCCGGAATTCCTTGAACAGCATCCAGACATCGTTGCGGGGCTCAGACTGACGACCGCACTCGGCGGGCGTACCGTTTCCTTGCAAGAGCGGCAGGTGGAAATCCTGCGCGACAAGATTCGGCAGCTGGAACTCAAACTAGCCGCCTTCATGCGCAATGCCAGCGGCAACGAGCTAATCATGGCGAACTTGCACCAATGGACGCTGCAGCTATTCATTGAACAATCGCCCTCCGAGCTCCCCGCCGCATTGATCAGCGCGACCCAATCATGTTTTGACGTCCCCGCCGCAACGATCCGCCTGTGGAATACCAAAGCCGAGTTTGCCGATGCGGACTTCATCAGTGATGACGAAGACGCGCGTGCGTTTGCAGACACCCATAGCAACCCCATATGCGGCGCCGCAGCGCGGCAGCCCGGCACACTCTGGCTGGATGATGCAACGTCGATGCAATCAGTAGCGCTGCTACCGCTTCGCAAATCCGGTGCCGAGACCAGTTTTGGCCTGATGGTTTTAGGCTCACCGGACCCGCAGCGATTTGCCGCCGATCTGGCCACCGATATTCTGGCTCGGATCAGCGATATTGCCAGCGCGCGGCTTCAGCCGCTGATCGACTAAGGCGACTGCCGTGACCAGTGCCGACAAAGATATTGCCGGCTATCTGGCGCACCTGCAGACCCAACGCAAGCTGTCGGCGCATACGCTCGAGAATTACCGGCGCGATCTTGATCAGCTCGCCTTACTGGTCGCCGAAAACTTGTCTGGACGCCCGCTTGCCAAGCTGACGCAAGCTGATATTCGACGCTGTACCAGCCAGCTACATGCACGCGGTTTATCCCCTAGCTCGATTGCACGCAAGCTGTCGGCGTGGCGCGGCATGTTTGCCTGGTTAGCGCTGTACCAGACGGTGGTATCAAACCCAGTGGACGGCGTGCGCGCGCCCAAGCGAGTCAAGGCACTGCCCAAGGCGCTGGGCGTGGACGATGCAGTGCGGCTGGTGTCGTCTGCAGTGAGTGGTGATGAAACATCCGCCACCCGCGATGCGTGCAGTAGGGCGATGTTTGAGCTGCTGTACTCAAGTGGCTTGCGCGTCGCCGAGTTGACCAGCCTGGACCTGAGGCATATGAAAACAGCTAGCTATGAGTCGCTCAGCTGGCTTGATCTCGACGCGGGTGAATTGACGGTCACCGGAAAAGGTAGCAAACGCCGCAGTGTCCCGATTGGTAGCGCCGCCATCACCGCGCTGCGCGAATGGCTAGCCGCTCGGCCGCAGATCGTACGTACCGAACCTGAGGACGATGCGCATGCGCTGTTCTTGTCGGCACGTGGACACCGTATCTCGTCACGTGAGGTGCAGCGCCGAATCAAAGCGCATGCGCAGTCGCTTGGCATACCGGCTGATGTACACCCCCATGTATTGCGCCACTCGTTTGCCTCACACTTGCTGCAGTCGTCGGGAGATCTGCGCGCGGTACAGGAAATGCTCGGGCATGCGTCAATTGCCTCGACACAGGTCTATACTTCGCTCGATTTCCAAAGACTCGCGCAGGTGTATGACGCTGCGCACCCGCGCGCAAAAAAACAAAGCTGACGCGAATTTCTTCTTTTTTTGTTTGGAGCACCATGGCACTGATCCCCGCCACCATCCTCACTGGCTTTCTTGGCGCAGGCAAAACAACGCTACTGAACCGTATCTTGCGCGAACCTCATGGCATGAAAATCGCTGTGATTGAGAATGAATTTGGCGAAGAAAACATCGACAATGAAATTCTGGTTCAAGAGAGTAACGAGCAAATTGTCGAAATGAGTAACGGCTGTATCTGCTGCACGGTACGTGGAGACCTGATCGCTGGCCTCGGGCAACTGGCGCAAAAGCGGCGCGACGGCGTACTGCAGTTTGACCGTGTCGTGATCGAGACTACCGGCCTGGCGAACCCGGGCCCGGTAGCGCAAACCTTCTTCATGGATGAAGACATTGGTCTGTCTTATTTACTCGATGGCGTCATCACTGTCGTGGACGCCAGCCACGCCATGGAACAACTCGATCGCTTTGAAGAAGCCCAACGCCAGATTGGCTTTGCAGATCGCGTGTTGCTATCGAAGACTGACCTGTGCTCTGCGGAATCCGTCAGCGCACTGGAGACTCGACTCAAACGCATTAATCCACGCGCGCCGATCATGCGCTCCGATTTCGGCAAAGCGCCGATTGAAGAGATTCTCGATATTCGCGGCTTTAACCTGAACGAGAAACTCGAAATTGATCCGGATTTTCTAAAGGATGACGCACATGACCATGCTTGCGATGAGCATTGCGCGCATGATCATGATCACACGCATCATCAACACGCGCATGACCACGCGCACGGCCATGATCATGGCCATGCCCATGGCGGGCATACCGACGATATCGCGGCCTTCGTGTTTCGTAGCGAACGGCCGTTTGATCCAGCCAAGCTGGAAGAGTTTATCGGTGGGTTGGTACAGGCTTTCGGACCGCGCATGCTGCGCTACAAAGGGGTACTGTGGATGAGCGGCGCGACCCGCAAGGTGATCTTCCAGGGGGTGCACCAGACCATGGGTAGCGATCTTGGATCGCCTTGGGCAGCCGATGAGACACGCGGCAGCAAAATTGTCTTCATTGGGCAAAACCTGCCAAAAGAAGTGTTCACTCAGGGCTTAACGCAGTGTCTTGCCTGATTCTCGGTACAAGTTTGAAAACCTTTTTCCGTGTAGCCGAGAATTCCCTGAATGAAACTGGCTGAAAATAGCCGAAAGCTTGTCGCGCGGGACAACAATGTGATTACAATAGCCGCCGATTTCGACCTGCCCCTCACGGAGACATGATGTGGGCCTCGAAACCAAAGCCCGAAAGCACTGTGCGCCAGCAATGCTGGCCACACGCCTCTGGGTAGAATTCACCGATTCGTAGCAATGAAAGCAAGCGACGTGGCAACTACAACCAAGACATCAAAGTCGACTAATGGCGCCCTGCTCACCGAAGAAGACATTCTGAAAATGAGTGAGAAGGACTACATGAACCCTGCACAGCTCGCATTCTTCAAAGCCCGCTTGCAGCAGCTTGAACGTGATCTGTTAAAAAACGCTGACGAAACCACTGAGCATTTGCGCGAGACAGTGCTGGTGCCTGATCCTGCGGATCGCGCCACCATCGAAGAAGAGCATGCACTTGAACTTCGCACTCGCGACCGCGAGCGCAAGCTGCTCAAGAAAGTGCAGCAGTCGATCGCATCAATTGATTCAAGTGATTACGGCTGGTGCGAAGAAACCGGCGAGCCGATTGGCATCCCGCGTCTGCTTGCGCGTCCTACAGCGACGCTCTCGCTCGAGGCACAGCAGCGGCGCGAGCTGAAGCAGAAACTCTACGGCGACTAAACGCCCACCGAAAAACCCTCGTTAGGATGGTTGGAGGCCCCTCGTTGGGGGCCTCTGGCCGGTCGCCTCGAAGGTCTTCAGCGCCGCCACCTCGCCATTGTCTGGCGTTTTTGCGCTAGTATTGCGGCGCTTTCATTTTTGGCTCCGTTTGTACTCACGTCAATGACTCACGCCGCTCCACGCCGATATCGTCAACGTGCCTTCATGGCCGCGTTGCTGGTACTCAGCCTGCTGCTGGCGCAGTGGCTTGGTCTGACGCACGCGATTGCGCACAGCGGCGTCGCCAGCGCACAAACCGCATCGACGTCTGGCTGGGAGCCGATCGAGCACACCCAATCAGCCGCTCATTGCGCAGCGTTTGATGCTGCCACCCTTGGCGCCAGTCTGCATACCAGCGGCTTGGTCATCTTGCCGGTGGTTCGATGCAGCACTGCGGTCGAACTTCCTGTCCGTGGCGGCATCGCCCGCCTTACCACCCGCCACTTCAACTCGCGCGCACCTCCACACCAAGCCTGATATCGCACATCAGGCGCCGCTCGGCATTGACCGACCGCGGCGGATATTGTTTTTCGTGGAGATGATCATGAGCTTTCGACGCTCGATTCTGGCGCACGCTGTGTCGTGCGCACTCGCTGGCCTCAGCATGGCCAGCTATGCACAACAAGCAGATAAATCCCTGGCGCCGGTCGTTGTTACCGCCGATCCATTTGGCTCGCAAGAGCAAGCCACCATTCTTTCGCCGGCGCGCGTACTGTCAGGCGACAACCTGCGCGACAAAATCGGTGGCTCGCTCGGCGAGACTTTGATGCAAGAGCCGGGCATTCATTCATCCGGTTTCAGCACGGGCTCATCGCGACCGGTTATTCGCGGGCTGGAAGGTCCACGCGTAAAAATTCTGCAAAACGGTATGAGCAATGGTGATCTGTCGGCAATCTCAAACGATCACGCAGTCGGCGCCAGCTCACTCAGTGCGCAGCAAATTGAAATTCTGCGCGGCCCTGCCACCTTACTCTACGGCTCGGGCGCCATTGGTGGGGCAATCAATATTGTGAATGGCCGCATCCCCACACGCTTGGAAGAACGTCCGACCGGCGAAGCCGAGCTGAGAGCAAGCAGTGTTGATAGCGCTAGCTCGTTTGCATTCACCGCTGATAGAGCCGCCGGCAATATTGGTTTGCATATTGACGGCAACATGCTGCGCGCAGGTGACTACCGCATTCCGGTCAATAGCAGCACTGCGGGCGATGGTGATACTGGTCGCCTCACTTACTCCGGCAATCGCGAAAACAATCTTGGCGTGGGCGCTTCGATGATTCAATCCTGGGGCTATGTCGGCGCATCAGTCTCACAGATTGACAAGTTATACGGGATTCGCGGACGTGATGAATCCTCGAAAATTGATCTTTTGCAGACTCGATTTGATATTGACAGCTTGATCCGCTCACCATTCGAGGGTTTTGATGCACTAAGAATCAAACTCGGGCAGAGTGACTACCGTCACACTGAGCTAGATAGCGGTGTTGATCCTCATGTCAAGTTCACCAATCGCTCTCTCGAGTCTCGCATCGAGCTATCGCATCAAGCTGTCGCCGGTTGGCGCGGCCGCTTAGGTGTGCAGACCGATGGCTCTACGGTGCAGGCATTGAATCTTGAAGATCCCAATGAGTCGACGGTTCCTCGCACCCGATCCAACTCGACGGCGGCGTTCATCGTGGAAGAAACCGATATCGGTGATGTGCGGCTGAATGCCGGCGCACGTATCGAACAAGTCGGTAGACGTCCAACCGGCACTACTAATCGCAACTTCACCTTGGGCTCGGCGTCATTCGGTGCTTTGTGGAGCTTCATACCGGGCTACGCCCTAGGTAGCACCCTGTCGCTCGCGCAACGCGCACCAACGACTGAAGAACTTTATTCCGGTGGTGCGCACCATCCGACGGAAACATTCGACGTTGGCAGCTCAAGCCTTAAAAAAGAAACCTCACAGAATATCGACCTGTCGCTGCAGAAAACCGAAGACAGGCTGCGCTGGAAGGGCAATCTATTCCAAAACAAGGTTGGTCAGTTTGTTTACGGCAAATTGGAAGATATTCCTCAAGGTGGTATGGATGTGACCCGTACCTTTACCCAAGGCGACGCAACCATTCGTGGCTATGAGCTTGACGCCAGCTACAACTTGTATGAACACGGCTGGTTCGGTCGTGCGTTCGCCGATGACTCGCGCGGCACCCTAGATAATCAGGGCCATCTTCCGTTGCAGCCTGTGAGACGCGTGGGCGCGACCGTCGGCTACCAAGACGCGAGCTGGCGATCATCGTTATCCGTTCTTCAAGCAAGCGCCCAGAACCGTATTGCAAGCGCGGACGTGTCGAATGAAACTGCCACCCGCGGCTATACGCGCGTCGATGCCAATATCTCGTGGCGGCAGCGCATAGGCGAGAACGAACTCACGTGGTTCGCCAGCGCCCGCAACTTGTTGAACGAAGAGATTCGCCTATCAACATCTCTCTTGAAGGACTATGTTCCTCAGCCAGGTCGGAACTTCATCGTCGGGGTGCGCGCGCGTTTCTAGCACGCGCAAGTATGCGATGGCCGGATTGTTGGTGGGATGCCACTGGTGTTTGGGTAATCCGGCCCATCGCATTACTCTCTAGCGCATCCGAACCAATGACAATGCGCTCGTGAAACTCCGCGATTTGTTCAGCAAGCAGGCTCCCGACTCCATCAAAAATGTGCGTTCAACTAGCCAGACCACCCTGGCTGAGAGAGAAGCGACCACGCGCAAGATTGATGCAATCGAGTCCGAAATAACGGCAGAGATAGGTCCCTTTAGCGATACCGGTACGTATGGCGAGAGCATCGCCGAGCGCGACCTCATGATCGGCAATAGTGTCGAGCAACGCATTCATGAAGCCAGTATTTTGTATGCGAATCGACAGTCCCATGCAGCTGCATCGATCTTGCTGGAAGCGGTCGCCGAAGTTCGTGATGATCCCGCTGAGCCTATCGCATGGCAACTGCTCCTTGAGCTTGCCGGTTTCGATCAGGACAAAGCCCACTTCGAGGCGCTGGCCCTGCGCTACGCCGAACGCTTCGAAACCTCGCCACCACAATGGCGCACCCACCATCAAGCTCACTCTGCTCCAAATTCGTCGACCCCGCTGTTGGCTTTCCGCGGCAAGCTACTGGGAAGCTCGACACCTGCGCTGGCACAGCTTGCGCAGGCTGCAACATCGCATTCGCAACTAACGCTTGATCTATGCAGCATCACCGAGCTTGATATCGCCGGTTGTAGCGAAATGCTAGCGCTGCTTTCGCGCTGGCAGCAGGAGGGAAAGGGTATCCGTGTCGCGTACTCGGCGACTTTGATTGACTTATTACGCGCAGAAATCCAGCAAGGCCGACGCGATGCGCATGATGCCGCATGGCGACTACTGATCGAGCTACTGCGAGTAAGTGGCGACGAGATCAGCTACGAAGCTGCCTGCGTGGCCTACTGCCTGACCTACGAGTTATCGCCCCCGCATCGATGGGCTTGGCGATGCATCACGTTGCGACGGTCTCCGATCTGATGCTGCCGGAGCAAATCCGCTACCCAGTGGATGCGTTACTGGAATCACTACGAACAGGCGCCAAACAACTTGACCATATCGTGCTCAACTGTCGACAGTTGCGTCTGATTGAGTTCAACGCCGCTGCGCCGCTACTGGCGGGCGTCACAGATCTGGCGCGGGGCAAAACGGTAGAATGGCGTGATATGCCTCGTCTGGCATCGACACTGCTGCAACTGATCAGTGGCGAAGGCAAGCTGAACATAAGTCACCGTCTGCCCTGACCGCGCTAGCGGTTCTACCTCAAAGAAACACATGGAACAATTTCACGGCACCACTATTCTTTCGGTTCGTCGCGGTGCGCAAGTCGCGCTCGGCGGTGATGGTCAAGTCACCTTGGGTAATGTGGTGATGAAGGGCTCGGCACGTAAGGTGCGCAAACTGTTTCACGGCAAAGTGCTGGCCGGTTTCGCTGGCGGTACCGCCGATGCGTTCACGCTGCTGGAACGCTTCGAATCCAAACTCGAGGCACACCAGGGCAACCTGCTACGCGCCTCGGTCGAACTAGCCAAAGACTGGCGCACCGACCGTATGCTGCGTCGACTGGAAGCCATGCTGCTGGTGGCCGACCGTGAGGCAACCCTGATCATCACCGGTAACGGTGATGTACTGGAGCCCGAGAAAGGGGTCGGTGCGATTGGGTCGGGTGGCAGCTACGCCCAGGCCGCAGCGCTGGCGCTGTTCGAAAATACCGATCTTGCCCCAGCGGACGTGGTGAAAAAATCACTCGGCATCGCAGGCGAGCTTTGCATCTACACCAACCTGTCGCTGACCATCGAGACGCTGGACTGATACCGATGAATCTGACCCCACAAGAAATCGTCACCGAGCTCGACAAACATGTCGTCGGACAAGCCAAGGCCAAGCGCGCGGTCGCTATCGCACTACGTAATCGCTGGCGTCGGCAGCAAGTACCCGACCCGCTAAGGCATGAGATCACACCGAAAAATATCCTGATGATCGGGCCGACTGGTGTTGGCAAAACCGAGATCGCACGACGACTCGCCCGACTCGCAGATGCGCCTTTCATCAAAATCGAAGCCACCAAATTCACCGAGGTGGGTTATGTCGGCCGCGATGTCGACAGCATCATTCGCGACTTGGTTGAGATCGGTATCAAGCAAAGCCGTGAGCAGGCGATGCGTGGTGTTCGCCAAAATGCGCAGGATGCTGCTGAAGAACGCATCCTCGACGCGCTGCTGCCACCCGCGCGTGATTTTGGGTTTGGTCAGACAGAAGACAAAAATGCCAGCAGTACGCGGCAAACCTTTCGTAAACGTCTGCGTGAAGGCGCACTGGACGACAAAGAGATCGAGATTGAGGTCGCTGAGCCACGCGCCACCATGGAGATCATGGCGCCGCCAGGCATGGAAGAAATGACCGAGCAGATCAAGTCGATGTTCTCAGGCTTGGGCGCTGGCCGTACCAAATCGCGCAAGCTAAAAATCGCCGAAGCTATGCGACTGCTGCTGGATGAAGAAGCGGCGCGCATGGTCAATGAAGATGAACTGAAGCAGCGTGCCATCACTAATGTCGAGCAGAACGGGATCGTATTTTTAGACGAGATCGATAAGATCGCATCACGCGCCAATGCCCAAGGTGCCGATGTCTCGCGCGCCGGCGTGCAGCGTGACCTGCTGCCATTGGTGGAAGGCACCACCGTCAACACCAAGTACGGCATGGTGAAGACGGATCACATCTTGTTCATTGCTTCTGGTGCGTTCCATTTAGCGAAGCCCTCAGACCTGATCCCGGAGTTACAAGGGCGCTTCCCGATTCGAGTGGAGTTGGAGTCGCTCTCCATCGCGGACTTCGAACGTATTCTGACCGCCACCGATGCCTGCCTGACCCGTCAGTATCAGGCGCTCCTTGCCACCGAAAACCTGAACATCCAGTTCAAGCCCGATGGTATTCGTCGGCTCGCAGAAATCGCCTATTCGGTGAATGAAAAAACCGAAAATATTGGCGCACGCCGGCTCTACACTGTGATGGAAAAACTGCTTGAGGAGATTTCGTTCGCTGCAGGTACTCAACCCACCGATGAAATCGCCATCGACGCCGCTTATGTCGACGCCAAGCTTGGTGAGCTAGCCACCAATGAAGATCTGTCGCGTTATGTGCTCTGAAGCGAGCGACTGAATAGCGCAACCGCACACGATGGCACGCAAATCAGTCAGCAATCGTCAGAAGCTATCGTTTCGAATCGAGCCATCGCAG
This sequence comes from Oxalobacteraceae bacterium, assembly GCA_021299035.1. Classification (GTDB taxonomy): domain Bacteria; phylum Pseudomonadota; class Gammaproteobacteria; order Burkholderiales; family Burkholderiaceae_D; genus Pernthalerella; species Pernthalerella lacunae. The sequence goes on from JAJTGD010000003.1 coordinate 17,382, forward strand.
CGCGCGTTAAAGCCTCGTAATCCAGTCGCTGTCGCCGCCAAGCAGCGCGCTGCCGGACCCCACCGCAAAACCAACGCCGCCAATCGGCAGGCAAAAAAGCGTGATCTGATTCGTCTGCTGCGACTGAACGGTAAAGGCGAGTAATCGGTAGGCCTGCTGCCGGGTAATGCGCCTAGTCGATTTCGTCACGCGCATCGCGCGCCAACAAGGCGTGTATAGCCTGCTGCGGGGTTGCATGCTCGAACAGTACGCGCGCGACTGCGTCCACAATCGGCATCTCAATGCTGTTCGCCACTGCTAGCTGTCGCACTGCCTGCACACAGCGCACACCCTCAGCGACGTGACCCAATTCGGCAGTAATGTCATCCAGCGATTTACCCGCTGCCAGTCCTAATCCCACTTGCCGATTACGCGATAAATCCCCAGTGCAGGTGAGTATCAGATCACCGAGACCGGTCAGCCCCATGAAGGTTTCGCTATGACCACCGAGTGCGGTACCAAGCCGAGTAATCTCAGCCAAGCCACGCGTGATTAAAGCGGCGCGCGCGTTCAGGCCCAGACCCAAACCATCGGCGATACCGGTAGCAATCGCCAGCACATTTTTGACCGCACCGCCCACCTCAACACCGATCAGGTCATCGGTCGCGTAGACACGAATATGTGCACCATGTACGGCGGCCACTACCGTGTTGCGCAATTCAGCATTCGGCGAGCCGATGGTGAGCGCGCACGGCAACCCACGCGCCACCTCAAGCGCAAATGAGGGCCCTGAGAGCGCACCCATAGGCACGCCTTCACCTAATGCTTGCTGCACCACTTGGTGGGGCAGCAAGGCTGATTCTTGTTCGAAGCCTTTGCACAGCCACACCAGATTGGTCGGCGCTAGCGGCTGCAACTCACGCAGCAGTGGGCGCAAGCCTGCGATCGGTGTCGCAATCATCAACAAACCTGCGCGTGCGTGAGCAACGGCATCTGCCAGCTGTGTGGTGAATGTCAGCGCGGGATGAAGCGAGATGCCCGGCAGATAGCGCTGGTTTTGGTGGGTGGAAGTCAGTGCGTCGGTCTGCGCCTGGTTGCGGGCCCAGAGCACAACGGATTGGCGCGATGCCAGCGTTGTTGCAAGCGCGGTTCCCCAAGCACCCGCGCCAAGGATTGCGATATTCATTCGCCCCAGACGTCGCTCGCTTTGGCGTAACCGATGTCACCGTCGCGGTGTCGCACTTTGACCCAGCTGGATACCACCGGCTCGGCCAATTCCAACAGTACGCCTTTGACTGCGGTGAACACGATGGTTGATGTATCGTCAGCAGCGCTGCGGACGACGGCTTGCGCTGTCTCCACCACCAGCATCCGCTTGTTAGTGAGTGATTTATTCTCAACCCAGGCCAGTTCGCCCGCCGCATCACGCACCCGACTCCAGTCGCCGCTGGTGATCACCACCTCGACCGGCATCCCCGCTGGCGCCGCAAATAGCTTGCGTCCTTTGGTGCTCGGCGCATCGAACATGATGGCCGGGCCCGGGCCAATCGCCTTGAACTCGCTGGCAGCCCGTGCGACACCCACTTGCGCCATGATCGCGGCGATCAGTAACAGCAAGGAGAGACGCCGGGCCCGCATGGAATTACTGCACTGGCGTGCTGGGCGCTTGCGCCAGCGCTTGCTTGCGCTGCTGGTAGAACACTTCGAAGTTGATCTCGGTCAAATGAATCGGGGGGAAGCCGCCGCGCGTCACCATGTCGGCGATATTGGCGCGCAAGTAGGGGTAAATGATGTTGGGGCACGCAATGCCGAGCAGGGGCTCGAGCTGATCTTCGGGAATATTGCGTAATTCGAAAATACCACCTTGCTTACCTTCGACCAAAAAAGCGATCTTGTCGCGGATTTTGGCGGTAATAGTCACGGTGACGGTGGCCTCGTAAATATCATCGGCGAGTTTCTGATTGCCAACATCAATCTGAATTTCGATGCCCGGACCTTCCTGCTCCAGAAAAATCGCTGGCGAATTCGGCTGCTCTAGCGACATATCCTTCAGGTAAATGCGCTGGATGTTGAAACTGGCTTGCAGCTCTTGAGAATCTTGATCAGACATGACTTGCTTTCGTTAGGGGGGGTGGGTAGCACGCTAGGTGCACGGCGTTCTAAACGGCTGGGTGAATAAACGTTCGGATAGTGGGTTGATTCGGCAATGACGGCTGAGATCAACCGCGCAGTAAGGGCTCTAGCTCACCCGCGCGATCCAGCGCGGACAAGTCATCAAAGCCACCGACATGGGTTTCGCCGATATAAATCTGTGGAACGGTGCGACGACCTGTCTTCTCCATCATCTCGGCGCGCTGCTCGGGTTCGAGGTCCACCCGGATTTTTTCGATCTCGGCGACGCCTTTGGACTGCAAGAGACGTTCTGCCATGTTGCAGTAGGGACATACTCCTGTCGTGTACATCGTGACCTTCGCGCCCATCTCGCTGCTGCTCCCTTCGTTGAAACTCACTTTGCGGTCGGCAATCCCTGCGACCGCCACTCATTGAAACCGCCGCCGAGCACATAGACTTTGTCGAAGCCGGCGCGCTGCAGTACCGAGGCACCGCGCGCTGCACGGGTGCCAACGCCGCAAACCAGCAGCACCGGATGCTGCTTGTCGATTTCGCTGGCACGGGTGCCGAGTTGGTCGAGCGGGATGTTTTTCGATTGCTGCAGATGTCCGCCACCGAACTCGTCGTTCGAGCGCACATCCAGAATCGTGACCTTGCCCTGATTCAAGAGTTGGGTCGCTTCCAGTGTCGAAAGCGTGTTCTTGGCCCGAAACAGCAGCGGCCAGAGGAGCGCACCACCCGAGATAAGTGCGATCAGAATGAGTGCGATGTTGTCGATCAAGAATGTCACGGCGTGGAAATCCGTTAGGGCTCAGCCGCGCATTATAAAATAACGCGCTTCACAAAGTTGCCTGCTACTTGTAAACCTTCAAGCCGACCAATTCCCTCAACCGCATCCCTGCTGCACCCGCTCCATGTACAAAATTGTCTTAATGCGCCACGGCGAGTCCATCTGGAACCGCGAAAACCGTTTCACCGGCTGGGCTGACATCGACCTGACCGAAAAAGGCGAGGCGCAAGCCCGCGAGGCTGGTCGGCTCATGAAAGAAGCCGGATTCCAGTTCGATATCACCTACACTTCCGTGCTAAGGCGCGCCATCCACACCCTCTGGTTGTCACTCGAAGAAATGGATCTGATGTGGCTGCCGGTCGTGCATAACTGGCGGCTGAATGAACGGCACTACGGCGCATTGCAAGGCCTGAACAAGGCGGATATGGCAGCGGAATACGGTGAGGAGCAAGTCATGATCTGGCGCCGTAGCTACGACATTCCGCCCTTGGCACTCGACCCGAACGACCCGCGAGTCTCATTCGACAACCCGCGCTACGCCGAGTTGCGGCGCGAGGAAATACCACTCACCGAGTGCCTGAAAGATACCGTTGAGCGGGTGCTTCCCTACTGGAATGATGTGATCGTGCCGGCGGTGCGCGAAGGTCGTCAAACCTTGATCTGTGCTCATGGCAATAGCCTGCGCGGTCTGATCAAGCATCTCGACGACATCAGCAATGCCGATATCGTGAAAGTGAATATCCCGAACGCGCAGCCCTTGGTCTACGAGCTGGACGCGGCGTTGAAGCCCATTCGCAGCTACTACCTCGGCGATGCCGCTGCGATTGAGACGGCCATCAAGAACATCGCTCACCAAGGCAAGGCCAGCTAGGACCAATGCCAACGGCTCGTCACCCGCTTGCCTTACTCATTGTTGCGTTCGCGCTTGCTTACTTTCCCGCGCGGACTGCGGTCGCCGCCGAGCCCAAATCTACTGAGCGCACGCGCCAAAAGCAGCAAGCTGAGCAAGAGCGGGCGGAACTAAGGCGCAAACTCGACGATCTGAAGGCGGACATCGTCAAAACCGAGAAAGCGCATGGCCATGCCGCCGATGCACTCGCCTCCTCTGAAAAGGCGATCTCCAATGCTAACCGCACCCTGCGTGAACTTGCAGCGGAACAGCAGCGTACACAGCAAAAGCTGCAAACACTGTCGCAAGATCTTCGGCAATTGGAAGCCGCGGTAGCACAACAGCGCAAGCGACTTGAGCATATGCTGCGCGAGCAGTACCGCGCCGGCCAAGAGGACCGTGTTCGCTTGCTACTGTCCGGCGACAACCCGAACAGAATCGCGCGCGAAATGCGTTATCTAAGTTATGTCTCGGCCGAGCAAGTGAAAGCCATCGAAAAACTGCAGCAGGACATCGCAACGGTGGAGGCAAACAAAGCCGATGCTGAAGAGGCGAGAGCGGCGCTGGAGGACATCGCCGCCGAGCAGCGTGAGCAGAAAGCCTTGCTCGAAAAAGAGAAAGGCAAGCGCAAGGTACTGGCAACCCAGCTCTCGGACAAGTTATCAGCGCAGCGCAAACAGGCGGGCAACCTGGCGCGCGATGAATCGCGGCTATCCGCACTGGTGGATCGCCTGGCCGTGGTGATCGCCCAGCAGCGCAAAGCCGAAGAGGAGGAGGCACGTCGCCGTGCACGTAACAAGGCCGAAGCCGCTGCGCGTGAAAAGGCGCTGGCAGACAAGGCGCGTACTGAGAACAAAGGACGCAGCACCGCCGCAACCAAGCCGCCAGAACCCGCAAAAACACCCGAGCGAACGCAGCAGGCCGTCCCCGAGCCGCCGCCACCGCCCGATGGCAATGCCTTCGCCGCGCTACGAGGCAAAGGGAAACTGCCCGTCAAAGGCGAGCTGGCCGCGACTTTCGGTGCCAAACGCCCGGACGGCCCGAGTTGGAAAGGCATTTTTATCAAAGCAGGCGAGGGGAGCGATGTCCATGCAGCAGGCGCCGGCGAAGTGATCTTCGCCGACTGGATGCGTGGCTTCGGCAACCTGATCATCGTTGACCACGGTGGGCAATACCTCAGCATCTATGGCAATAATCAATCGCTACTGAAGCGCCCCGGTGACCGGGTGAAGGCGGGCGATGTGATTGCTACCGTGGGTAACAGCGGCGGCAATGAACATTCAGGTTTATACTTCGAACTCAGGCATCAAGGGCGGGCAATCGATCCGCTCGCCTGGCTCAACAGGTGAGACATGGGCAGCAAATTGAAAAATCTTGGCTTGGTAGGACTCGGACTGATCGCCGGTATCGCCGGTTCGATGCAGTTCGACGCAATGGCCCAGCGAAACGCTAACTCACCGCTACCGATCGAAGAGCTACGCACGCTCGCCGACGTGTTCGGATTGATCAAGACCGACTATGTCGAGCCGGTCGAAGACAAAAAATTACTGACCGAGGCGATCTCCGGCATGGTGTCCTCGCTCGACCCGCACTCGGCCTTCCTCGACAAGAAAGCATTCAAAGAACTGCGTGAAGGCACGCAGGGCAAGTTTGTGGGTCTTGGTATTGAAGTTGGGATGGAAGACGGCTATGTCAAAGTCATTTCACCGATCGAAGACTCACCCGCATTCAAAGCGGGCTTGAAGTCGGGTGATCTGATCACTCGCCTGGACAGCACGCCGGTGAAAGGTATGACGCTGGATGAAGCCGTCAAGCGCATGCGCGGTGAACCAAACACCAAAATTACGCTGACCGTGGCGCGCAAGGAAGAAGACAAGCCGCTGCTGATCACCATCGTGCGCCAGGAAATCAAGGTGCAGAGCGTCAAGGGCAAGATGATCGAGCCCGGGTTCGGCTGGATACGCGTGTCGCAGTTCCAGGAGCCAACCGTTGAAGACCTCGCCAAAAAAATCAATCAGCTCTACCAGCAAGACCCCGGCATGAAGGGATTGGTACTTGATCTGCGTAACGATCCGGGCGGCGTGCTGCCGGGTGCGATCGGTGTATCGGCAGCTTTCTTGCCTAAGGATGTTCCGATTGTCTCGACCAACGGTCAGCTGCCTGATTCGAAAGCAACCTATTATGCGCGCCGCGAGTTCTACGGTACGCGCGCCGGCACCGACCCACTGGCCCGACTGCCTGAGGGCATCAAAAAAGTGAAGATGGTGGTGCTGGTGAATTCCGGCTCGGCTTCGGCTTCGGAAATCGTGGCCGGCGCGCTGCAAGATTACAAGCGCGCGGCCATCATGGGCACACAGACTTTCGGTAAAGGCTCGGTGCAAACAATTCGTCAACTATCGGCAGATACTGCTGTCAAGCTGACCACGGCGCGTTACTACACACCGAATGGCCGCGCTATTCAAGCCAAAGGTATTGTTCCGGATTTACTGGTGGATGAGTACGCCGACGGCGACGGCATGAATGGCTTGCGTCTGCGCGAGGCCGACCTGCAAAAGCACCTGTCCAACGATAAAGACAAGGACGCTGAAAAAGGTGCGGCGATCGTCGATGAACTGGAAGAGTCAAAACGCTTGGCTGCGCTCGAGAAAAAGCGTAAGCCAATGGAATTCGGTGGCAAGGATGACTTCCAGCTAGCGCAAGCACTCAATCACTTGAAGGGCATGCCAGTTCAAACATCGAAGACGGCTAAAGTCGAAGCCAAGAAAGAGTAAAGTTTCATCAACCGGGCGGTCGCCGTGAGCTATATAACCGCCCGACTTGCCGACAACGGCCGCACGCTCTGCGGCCGTTTTTCATTCAAGACCTAGTGATGGATGATCAACAGTTACTGCGCTACTCGCGTCACATACTGCTCGACGAGATCGGCATCGAAGGCCAGGAGAAGCTGCTGGCTGCGCATGCCTTGGTGATTGGGGCGGGTGGCTTGGGCTCCCCGGTTGCGCTGTATCTCGCTTCCGCCGGCATCGGCAAGATCACGCTGGTCGATGATGACACGGTTGATCTCACGAATTTACAGCGGCAGATCCTGCACACCACGGCGCGCGTGGGTCAGCCCAAAGCGGAATCAGGCAAGCAGACGCTGGCCGACATCAACCCTGAGGTCAAGGTCATTGCACTGCAAGAGCGTGCTGATGAAGATCGATTACACGCGCTCGTGGGCGAGGCCAGCGTCGTGCTGGATTGCACCGACAATTTCCGTACGCGCCACGCGATCAATCGGGCCTGTGTGAATGCCCGCGTACCGCTGGTGTCGGGTGCAGCGATCCGCATGGACGGACAGGTGGCGGTATTCGATCCACGCGGTGGCGATAGCGCCTGTTACGCCTGCCTGTTTCCGCCCGATCAAGTGTTTGAAGAGGTGCAGTGCTCGACCATGGGCGTGTTCGCGCCGCTGGTCGGCATTATTGGCACGGTGCAAGCCGCCGAGGCTTTGAAGCTGGTGATGGGCATCGGCGAGTCACTCGCCAACCGCCTGCTGATGCTGGATGCGCGTTCGATGGAATGGACTAGCATCCGAACCATGAAGAGCCCAGACTGCGCAGTATGCGCGGGCGCGGCGCGCGCGATCGACTGAGACACGACTACATCAATTGAGTCATCCCGTCGAAGGCCGGGATCCAGGCTTACCCAACCAACAAACCCAGCTGCACCAATGCGCCATCGGTGGGTTTCAGCTGAAAACCACTCTTGACGAAGCGGTGCCAGCGCCCGATCACGAAAGCCATCAACAGCGCGGCGCGCGCCGCTGCCTCATCGTCTGACGGCCCGCCTTGGGTGGCTGCCAGCTTCCACGACTGGCGCAAGGCCAGTTCGACGCGATCAACAAATTGGTTCATGCGCCGCTGCAAGCGCTCGTCTTCATTGACGAGCGCATCACCCATCATCACCTTGGTCATACCGGGATTTTGCTCGGAAAAATCGAGCAGCATGCGGGCCACTGCGAGCGCCTGACGCCGACCGTTTTCTTCGCTCTGAGTGATTTTGTTGACCAGCGTGAAAATCGAGGTCTCGATGAATTCGATCAGGCCCTCGTACATCTGGGCTTTGCTTGCGAAGTGCCGATAGAGCGCGGCTTCGGACACATCCAGCTTCGCCGCGAGCGCGGCGGTGGTGACCTTTTCCGCTTTAGGGCTTTCCAGCATGCCCGCCAGCGCCTGCAGGATCTGTAGTTTCCGCTCACCTGTCTTGGAGTTCGGCATGGTCTTGTCAGTCCGGCAAAAGTGGGAAAGCCCGTGTCGGCAGCAGCGCTAACGCCGCAACCGTGCGAGACAACCGGGCAGCTTGTGCAATGATTTTACTTGTACATCGGCGCAACTCGGGCGGAAAAAAACACGGGGTGAAAAACCACTGAACCAGACCGTCCGCATACCTAAGAATTTCGCCGATTTGAGGTTCTCGATCGAGTCTTCCACCAGCACGCAACGCGACGCTGCTAGCCCGCGTTGGCGCAGCAAGCGCCGAAGCAGCAATTTCGACGGTTTAGGCCGCCATTGCTTGTGCACCTGCATGGATTCAATCGGCACATGCTCGGCAAAGTGGCGGTGCAGCCCAAGGTGTCGCACGACTGAACGAGCATATTCGCGCGGTGCATTGGTGAGCAGGATCTTGCGGCCCGGTAGGCGCTTCAACAGCCGCGCAATTCCACGCTCGGCGCGAATCATGTGCGCGAGATTGTCGAACTGATGCGCCTCATGTAAAAAATCCTCCGCCCGTACACCATGATGACGCACCATACCCAGCAAGGTGGCGCCATAGCGCTGCCAGTAACGGACGCGTACTTCATTCACGGCATCAGGATGCGCGGGCAGATCTTGCTCGGCCAGCACGCGCGAAATCAGCGCGTTCATGTTGTTGTTGATGGCGGGGAAGATCGCGTGCGACGCGTTATGCAGCGTGTTGTCGAGATCGAACAGCCAGATTAGCTTACGCGTCACGTGCCTCCTCGATACGCATGGAATCTGAGCTTCGTCGAGCAAGCATAGCGAGCAGCGCGATCGTTTGTCGAGAGGCGCAGCCGCAAGGACTGTACAGCGAACACTGCAAGCGCAAGCGCGGGCGGCGCAGTCGCTGGATGGACGGAGATCAGTGGGAGCGGATCATCGTGCCGAACGCTTGCTCGGTGAGCACTTCCAGCAGCAGTGAATGCTCGATGCGTCCGTCGATGATATGGACCGTATTGACACCGGACTTTGCGGCGTCCAGCGCGGAGGAAATCTTCGGCAGCATGCCGCCAGAGATGGTGCCATCTTCGAACATGTCATCAATTTCGCGCGCGGACAGGTTGGTCAGCAACTGACCATTTTTATCCAATACGCCCGGGATATTGGTCATCATGATCAGCTTTTCCGCACGCAGGATTTCGGCGATTTTGCCAGCGACCAAATCGGCATTGATGTTGTATGCCTGACCATCAACGCCAAAGCCAATCGGCGAGATGATGGGGATGAAAGCATCATCCTGAAGCGCTTTGACCACGGCGGGGTTAATCGCCTCGATCTCACCGACGAAGCCGATATCGACATACTCGCCTGGCTTGTCTTTGTCAGGCATCTGCATCTTGCGGGCGCGAATCAGGCCACCGTCTTTACCGGTCAATCCAACCGCCTGGCCACCGTAATGATTAATCAACATCACGATGTCTTGCTGCACCTCGCCACCCAACACCCACTCCACCACTTCCATGGTCTCTTCGTCGGTGATACGCATGCCCTGCACGAAGCTGCCCTGCTTACCGATTTTCTTCAGTGCGCTATCAATCTGTGGCCCGCCACCGTGGACAACCACCGGATTCATGCCCACCAGCTTCAGCAGGATGACATCGCGCGCAAAGCCATGCTTCAGTCGCTCTTCAGTCATGGCATTGCCACCATATTTGACGACGATGGTCTTGCCGTGGAACTTACGGATGTAGGGCAGTGCCTCCGCGAGGATCTCGGCCTTGATCTCGGGAGCAATAGCAGAAGTGGGCATTGCGGTAGGGGTTGTCAGCGGGCTGGAAAGAGTCGCGATTTTACTCCCAACCTGAGATGGCTCGCGTCAGATTTTTAGCGACCCAAGCGCTAGTGACAAGCGCGCAGCGTGAGGCCGCCGAATTTGGTTGCCAGTGCCTTCAAATCGTCGCGCGACTCGGCGTCCTCCAGCGTCACCCGGATCGCATAGCGCGCGGTATTCAGCGGGTATTCGCCGATGCGCGCATCACTCACGCCTGCCACCCGTAACTTCTCCAGATGGGCATCTGCCAATTCGGTGCGGGTAAAGAGTCCCAGCGAAATGCCCCAACGTCGTGCAGAGTCGTCGCGAATCACGGCGCTATCGGTGAAGCCCAATGTGCGTAACTGCGCCAAGCGCCGGTTAGCCGCCTCTTCGCTAGCCTGCGGTGGAATAAAGATCAGCTGAGATGAAGCGGCTTGTACCAGGCGACGCTCGGCCGTCGGTGGGGACGACAACTTGGCAACTTGCTGCTCGAAGGACCCCACCGTCTGGGTATTGAAGTCGCCGATTTCAATACAAACCGGCTTCGAGGAATGATTCTCGGACGCGGGCGATTTGCCAAAAACATCGACCAGGTTCAAGCGCTCGGCATTCACTTGTTGCGACATCCGATCCGACTCGCCGCCAAATCGCTGAGTGGCCTGGAGCAGCACGAAGATGATCGCATTAGCCAGTAGTAGTAAATAAAATAGCGGTCTCATAACGACTCCGATAAGGCAGCAACCTGCAGGCCGCGCAGCACCAGCTGCTCGACCTGCTCGACCGGTGCAGGTAGATACGGCAACAGGTATTCCGCCGCGCCACCAGACAGCACGCAGAATGCCGATGGTAACTGTGCGCGGGCTTGCATAATCGCGCCCAGCTGAGCCTGCACACAACCGCTGACAATCGCATCGAGGGTGTTGTCTGCGAAGCACGAGACAGATAGACGCGCCTCGACATGCGGTAGCTGCGCAGTGCTGAGTGCCAGTGACTGGGCCATGGTACCGAGTCCGGGCAGAATCATGCCACCAAGGAAGCGGCCGCTGGCGTCTAGTGCATCAATCGTAGTCGCGGTACCGGCGGTAATAACGAGCAGCGCTTGTTCGGGAAACAGCGCGCGTGCGCCCAGCAATGAAGCAAAACGATCACAACCCAGCTGGCTCGGGTCTCGGTAACCATTGATCACACCGGCGCACTGCGCCTGCGAGCGAAACCAGTGCACCGATTCGATCGGCATCCCGCTTGCGCGCAGTAATGCTTCCAGCTGCGATCTGATTGACGCACCCGCCACATTCGATACCCATGCACTGCGTAGCTGGTGCTGCACCAAGATATCCGCCAGTGCGTCGAGTTCTGCATGAAACAATGCGCCACTCGCCTGCCATGCACCCAACTCGGCATCTTCATGGGCTAGCGCCCATTTCACGCGTGTATTTCCTGCGTCAATCAGTAGCAGCATGTGATGCCTTGTTTGTCGATACAGCACGCAAAGAGAGGTCACCCGCTGCTACCGCGATGAGCCCTGCATCGGTCTCCAGTTGCAAACAGCCAGTGGCATCGATGCCGCGCGCAATCCCCTCGTGCAGCAACTTGCCCTGATCCATCACACGCACGGGCAATCCGGAAAAGGCATGCCAGCGCTGCCAACGATCGATGAATGGCGCAAGGCCTTGTTGATCAAACGAACGAAGCGCATCGACCAAGGTATCGGTGATGGTCGCTAGCAATGCGTTGCGATCAATATTTTCGCCAAGTGATGCGACCTCATGCGGTACGCCGGTATCGCGCGCCGAATTCGGGTGGACATTCAGGCCCACGCCAATCACTGCCCATACGCTTTCGCTACCCTCGATGCGCGCAACACCCGTTTCGACCAGCACACCACCGAGCTTGGCAGCGTCCAGCAACAAGTCGTTCGGCCACTTCAGCGTCACCGGATAGCCAAGCGCACGCAGCGTATCAGCGAGCGCGACACCAACCGCCAGTGGCAAACCAGCTAAGTGCACGAGTCCTCTTGAAAACGGCCACGCCAGCGAAAAACACAAACTATCGCCACGCACTGCATACCACGCACGCCCTGCGCGGCCACGACCCGCAGTCTGCTGCTCGGCGACACGCAGTACCGGTGAGCGCAGCTGATCAATGCGCTGCCGTAAATCTGCATTGGTAGAGGCAGTCTCTGCCACCACCTCGATAACAAGACCATTCTCCACCGCACTGCATTGCGCGGCAATTCGGTCGGCGTCTAGCGAATCGCTCATGTGCACATTGTATCGGCTACGCCTGCGACGGATGACGCCCGCTGGAAAGTCCAATAAACTGCAGCGCATGTCGGCGCCGATCTCGTCCCTGCCAGTTACCTCACCCGAGCATCGCAAGCGCGAGGCCGAAGCATCGACGACTGCCCGTATCGGGCTGGTGTTTTACCTGGTGCTGGTGATTTATGCCAGCTGTTATCCTTGGGCAGGCTGGCGCAGCAACGGTCTTGCACCGTGGTCGTATCTATTCGAGGGCCTGCCCCACTATTGGACCGCCTTTGACTTGGTCACTAATGTGGTGGGCTATGTGCCGCTTGGCGCGCTAATCGTTTTTGCCCTGTATCCGCGACTGTCCGATGCAGCAGCCGTCCTGTGTACGATCGCAAGTGGTGTTTTGCTTGCGGTGCTGCTGGAATGTGTGCAGAGTTATTTGCCTTCGCGCGTGCCGAGCATACTCGACCTGATCACCAATACCAGCGGTGTGCTGATCGGTGCCATCGCAGGCCACCGATTATCGGTACCGGTACTCAAGCAAAGTCGATTGCGCGCACTAAAGTCGTATTGGTTCAGCGCGCGATCCAGCGCCGGGCTGATTGTTGTTGCGCTCTGGCCTCTGGCACAAATTTATCCCCAACCGTATTTATTTGGACACGGACTGTGGTTGCCGACGCTATCGACCATGCTGTCCGATTGGTTCAATGCGCCTATTGATATCGGCAAACTGCTATGGCGCGATATCAGTGTGGAGATTGAACACTTTCTGCTGGCAGAAATCGTGGTGACTGCGCTCGGCATGACCGCTGCCGTCCTGACCTTGCTGTGTCAAACACGCCGCACAGCCCCACGGGCAGTCCTGGCGATTGGCTTGCTATTGGCGGCGACAATGACCAAGGCGCTGGCGCATGCAGTCTTGTTTTCGCCCTCGGATGCGTTTGCCTGGCTGACGCCGTCTGCCGCCAGCGGATTGCTGGTCGGTGCGGTGATGCTTGCGGGCCTGTCCTTCGCGCCCGTGGCGGCACAGCGCCGCGCTGCCATTGTCGCCTTGCTGATCTGCCTGTTGCTACTCAACCTACTGCCGTCGAACCCGTATTTTCTGGCAACGCTCAGCGAGTGGGTACAGGGCAAATTTTTGAACTTCAACGGCGCTGCGCAGTTTTTGTCCTTGTTCTGGCCAGCGTTTGCGCTATGGATTTTGCTGCGTCCGACGCATCGTCAGGTCTAGGGCGGTATCATGCGCAGCCGAGCCACCCGATTTGTCACTTTGTCATGAGCGACCCTTTCTACCAACACCATGTGTTCATCTGTACTAATGTGCGCGACGATGGTCGAGCGTGCTGCGCTGAGCGAGGCGCCCAACGCGCGCAGGAGCATGCCAAGCGCCGCGTGAAGGCACTCAACATGAACGGCCAAGGCAAAGTGCGTATCAACAAGTCAGGCTGCCTCGATCGCTGTGAGGAGGGTCCAGTGATGGTGATCTACCCAGAAGCGGTCTGGTACACCTATGTCGACGAACACGATATCGATGAGATCATCGATTCGCATTTAGTAGAGGGCAAGGTCGTCGAGCGCTTGAAGATCTAACGCTCATTCCACGCTGGTAGCGCCGCGAATGATGAACCTTAGTGACAATGAACGCTCAGACACAATCCTTCTCTCTCCAAGGACTTGCCGGCAGCATTGAGTGCAAGCTTGATCTGCCGCCGCAAGCAGCTCCCCGGGGCATCGCGTTAATCGCGCATCCGCATCCCTTGTATGGTGGCAGTATGGACAACAAGGTGGTGCAAACCCTGGTACGTGCCTTTCTAGCACTTGGCTATGTGTGCACCCGCATGAACTTCCGCGGCGTAGGTGAGTCCGCAGGCGTGCACGACCATGGTATCGGTGAGACGGATGACATGGCGCTGCTACATTCCCACATGGTGAAGCTGTATCCGGGACTACCGGTGGTTATGGGCGGGTTTTCTTTCGGCACCTTCGTGCTGTCGCGACTTAATCAGCAGTTAACCGCACAAAACAAAGGTGCGGAGCGTCTGGTTTTAGTGGGTTGCGCCGCTGGCAAGTGGGAACTCGCACCTGTTCCATCAAACACGCTATTGATTCATGGCGAACAGGATGAAACCATTCCGCTTACTGATGTATTCGACTGGGCTCGTCCACAAGATCTACCCGTGGTGGTGATTCCTGGCGCTGATCATTTTTTTCATCGCAAGCTTCACCACATCAAACAGATCGTGATCGCCGCCTGGGGTTCGACATAAGTCTGCACAACACCCTCGACGTTCAGCACAGAGCGCTATAATCCATGCAGCATGTTTGCTGTGGAAATCGCCCCCATTCAATGAAAAAATTTCTGGCCGTCTGCGCGGCGCTGTGTCTGTTTGCCAATGCTGCCGCCGAATCGGTCGCACCCCCCACGATTGCCGCCCGCTCATGGCTGTTGATGGATGCGACCAGCGGCCAAATCCTCGCTGCACACGAACCCGATATGCGGATCGAGCCAGCATCACTCACCAAACTGATGACCGCATACCTGGCTTTTTCAGCAGTCAGAGACAAGCGCATCGACCTGCAACAGACGGTGAATGTTTCGGTGAATGCATGGAAGGTTGATGGCGATAGCTCCAAGATGTTCATCGAACCATCAACACCGGTGCGGATACAAGACTTGCTGTACGGACTGATCGTTCAATCAGGTAATGATGCGGCAATCACGCTAGCTGAGGCAATCGCTGGAAGTGAAGCGACATTTGTCGATCAAATGAATCGCACAGCGCTTAGTCTGGGTCTGAAAAACACGCACTTCGCCAACCCCCATGGCCTGCCGCACGTAGAAAACTACGCGACTGCACGCGACTTATCGACGCTAGCGAATCGCTTGATCATTGATTTCCCCGAGCTTTACAAAATTTATTCCACCAAGAGCTTCACCTACAACAAGATCACGCAACCCAACCGAAATCGGCTGCTATGGCTTGACCCAACGGTCGATGGCGTAAAAACCGGACACACACAGGCGGCGGGTTACTGTCTGATCGCCGCCGCCAAGCGGCCAAATGGCGCGCATGGTGATCGCCGTATGCTCTCGGTGGTACTCGGCACCGTGTCGGATTCGGTGCGGGCACAAGAAAGCCAAAAGCTTTTGAATTGGGGTTTTCAGAACTTCGAGACCCACAAAATGTATAGCAAAGGCCAAGTCGTACTCGCGCCAACCGTGTGGAAAGGCGCGATCAATAAATTGAAGCTTGGCTTTAATCGCGACGTGTATGTGACGCTACCACAGGGCAGTCGTCCGAAAATCACCACACAGGTTGAGCGTACTGATCCTTTGGTTGCACCGATCGCGCGACATGCGCCAGTTGGTACGCTGAAGCTGCTGGCGAATGATCAGATCATCAATAGCGTACCGCTACTGGCACTTGAAGCCGTACCTACCGCCAGCATTGTCGGCCGCTCGATCGATACGCTACGGCTGCTGCTGCCCCATTGATCGCAGGACCGGATGATGCCGCTACCGAGCGAAAGTCTGATTGAGTATCCCAGCGACTTCCCAATCAAGATCATGGGAATCATGCAGGATGACTTTGCACAAACCATGGTGGAACTAGTTCAGCGTCATGATCCCGACTTCCACGCCGGCAAAATGACCATGCGGCCCTCATCACAAGGTAACTATCTGGCGCTGACCGTAACCGTGCGCGCTACTAGTCGCGAGCAGCTCGACAATCTCTACCGTGAGCTATCGTCACATGCGATGGTCAAGGTAGTGCTGTAAACCGCATGCATGCGCTGCTGACCCTGCGCCGTGGCCTTGAGTCTTATGAGCAGAGTTTCGCTGCCATGCGCGCGTTTACCGATACGCGCACGCCTGAGACCGATGATCAGCTATGGCTGGTCGAGCATCCGCCGGTGTTTACTTTGGGACTGGGCGCCGACCCTGCCCATGTGATCGATGCACACCAGATTCCCGTGGTTCAAACCGACCGCGGTGGCGAGGTCACCTATCACGGTCCCGGACAGGCCATCGCCTATCTGCTGTTTGATCTTCGACGCGACGGCCGGCGGCTACTACCGCGAGAGTTTGTTCATCGCATCGAGCAAGCTGTGATCGAGACCCTCGCCACGTATAATTGTGCGGGTGAGCGTAAGGCTGGAGCGCCAGGGATTTACATCGCGAACGGCGAATGGCGTGGCGCGAAAATCGCTGCACTGGGCTTGAAGATCCGCGCTAATGGTTGCACCTATCACGGCGTATCCTTGAATGTCGCGATGGATCTGCAACCCTTCGAATGGATTAATCCCTGCGGCTATTCCGGTCTTGCAACTGTTGATCTGCGCAGCTTGGGCGTACAGGCGTCACTGCTTGAGGTACAAGAGCAACTGGCCCGCGCGCTCGAACAACAACTACTGCCTTGAGCCATGTCTGATTCCGGCGATACCCTCGATACCCGCTACGACCCGAACCAAAAACAAAAAGGCGCGGGTAAGACCGCGCGCATTCCTATCAAGATCGTACCCGCCGAGAAGCTGGCAAAGCCGGACTGGATCCGGGTAAAGGCTGCTTCACCGACTACGCGCTTCTACGAAATCAAAGATATCTTGCGCAAGAATCAGCTGGTCACCGTGTGTGAAGAAGCGTCTTGTCCGAACATTGGTGAGTGCTTCGGCAAGGGCACCGCTACCTTCATGATCATGGGTGACAAATGCACCCGCCGCTGCCCGTTTTGTGATGTTGGCCACGGCCGCCCCGATCCGCTCGACGTCAACGAACCCGAGAATCTGGCGCGCACCATTGCAGCGCTTAAGCTCTCCTATGTGGTGATCACATCAGTCGACCGTGATGATTTGCGAGATGGCGGTGCTGCACATTTTGTCGATTGCATACGGCGCGTACGCGAACTGTCACCGGCGACTCGAATAGAGATTCTGACGCCGGATTTCAGAGGCCGTATCGATCGTGCGCTCGAGATTTTGCAGGCTGCGCCGCCCGATGTGATGAACCACAACCTTGAAACCGTGCCCCGCCTGTACCGTGAAGCGCGACCCGGATCGGATTACGCCTTCTCGCTTGAACTACTGAAGCGTTTCAAAGCTCTGTGCCCGGACGTACCTACCAAGTCTGGCCTCATGGTGGGACTCGGCGAAACCGATGAAGAAATTCTTCAGGTGATGCGCGACCTACGCGCGCATGACGTAGATATGTTGACCATCGGTCAGTATCTAATGCCCAGCGGTGACCACTTGCCCGTACGGCGCTATGTGCATCCGGACACATTCAAAATGTTTGAGCACGAGGCCAAGCAAATGGGCTTTGTCCACGCCGCAGTCGGTGCGATGGTGCGTAGCTCGTATCACGCGGATCAACAAGCGCACCACGCTGGTGTCGTTTAGTTCTTCTGTCGGACGCTAACAACAACG
Source organism: Oxalobacteraceae bacterium (assembly GCA_021299035.1). Classification (GTDB taxonomy): domain Bacteria; phylum Pseudomonadota; class Gammaproteobacteria; order Burkholderiales; family Burkholderiaceae_D; genus Pernthalerella; species Pernthalerella lacunae. Next base: position 34,858 of record JAJTGD010000003.1, read on the forward strand.
CCAGAATTACTTGAGGCGGGTTGTAAACCTGCTGCAAAGGTGTCGATGGCTAGGCGGGAGCGCCGCAGGCAGTACATGAGGTACGACAAGGCGCTACCAACAACGCCAGCGGCACCTTTACGGCAGGTTTAGGCAGCGAGCGCCTTTTCGATCAGCTTATGCAAGCCCACCTCATCCGGAATACCCACAAAACGCTTGAGTATGTTGCCGTCTTTATCGATCAAGAAAGCGGTGGGTGTGAGTTGTACGTCACCGAATGCCTTGGCATTACTGCCATTGGTATCCAGGGCCACCGTAAACGGCAGCTGTCGCGTCTCGGTATAGTTCTGCACATACTGCGGCGGGTCGTAGCTCATCGCGACGGCGACTAACTCAAAGCCACGTTCGCGGTATTTGTTGAAAGTACCGACCATCTGGGGCATCTCGGCGATGCAGCTACCACAGCTGGTTGCCCAAAAATTCACCAGCACGACTTTGCCACGCAGCGACGTGGTGGTGAGCTGCTGGCCATTCAAGGTATTGAACGTCGCTGTGGGCGCCTGCTCACGTTTGAGCAGGGACAGGGCGAGGAAAAGAACAACACCCAGAATTGCGACGATCGACATCGTCTGCAGAATGGTGAGGCCGCCGATGCGGCGCGGGAAATGCTTGGACATAGGTTTATTCGTATGAGCGACAATGACCCGCCATTATAGGCGCGCGGCCGGGACTCGAACCAGCCCGGCCGCGGGATAAGCTTACTTGGCGGGTGCCGAGGTGCGCGATTCTTCGGGAGATGACTTGGCCTTCAGCTCAAGCAGCTCGTCCTCGCTGATGTACTCGAACAGCTTGACCACTTTGCGGATATTGTTCGCTGCGTTACGCGCTACCTCAGCACCGAGCTTGGCTTCACGCTGGGTAACGCGCCCCATCAGATAAACCACACCGCGATCGGTATGTACTTTGAAAGCACTGAGATAGAGATCTTTGGTATCGATGATCGCCGCCTTGACCTTACTGGTGATCAGTAAATCATTGGAGCGCGCACTTATGGAGGATACCGGTGCGATATCAAGATCATTTTCGATTTTTTTCGGATCCACCAAGGTTGCGATCTGTGCCTCAACATCCGCTTTCATTTTCTCATCGGCGACTTCGCCAGTCAGAACCACCATGCGGTTATAGCTGGTGACGGCTACCCTGCCTTTATCACCGGTAATCTTGTTAGCGCGGCCCTCGCCCTTTAGCTCTATGGCTTTGTCGTCAGTTTGTGTGCCAATCGAGCGGCGATCAATTGCTGCCATCGATCCTACGGCAGTCGCTCCCACCACCAGAGGCACACAGCCCTGCAGACTGGCGCAGAGCACTGCGCCCAGCGCAAGCCCCAGTAGTGGACGGCCGATGGCCGTCGATAGTGCTAGTTTCATTCGGTGTCTCCTCCAAAAAGCGCGACGTCAATGCCGTCGCAAATACAGTGAATAGTCAACAGATGCAGCTCTTGAATACGCGATACCCGCTGATGAGGTACGCAAATATGAACATCCACATCAGTCAGAATACTGGAGAGCGCGCCGCCGCCATTGCCGGTCAGCGCTACGACGCGCATATCTCTCTCTTGTGCCGCCTCGACCGCGGCGACCACATTGCCTGAATTACCGGAGGTCGTCATCGCCAGTAGTACATCACCTGCCTGTCCGAGTGCCTGCACCTGTTTGGCGAATATCTCGTGATAGCCGTAGTCATTACCTATGGCCGTGAGCACGGAAGTATCGGTGGATAAGGCAATGGCGGGCAAAGGCAAACGCTCACGTTCGAAGCGACCGACCAGTTTTGCCGCAAAGTGCTGACTATCCGCGGCCGAGCCACCGTTGCCGCAAGCAAGGATACGGCTGCCATTCGAGAGTGCGATGAAGATTAATTCGATCGCCTCCGCAATCGGCTGAGCGAGCGAAGCAGCGGCCTGACGATTTAATTCGGCATTTTCTCGAAACTGGTCGAGTATTCGTTGCTTGCTCATACACAGGATTATAAAGCTGAGCCCGCCCTATGGTCCGCCGTGGCTTTCATCAAATGGGGAGATTAAGCACTGAAAATATGACGAAGCCATGTTAGTGCTTCACCATCAATACACACAGCATCGAAACGACAGGCGGATGTATTGGGATACTTTTGCAGGAAAAACTGGGCGCTATGCCACAGCCGAGCCTGCTTCAATGGGGAAATGCTGGCTGCCGCACCGCCAAATTGCCGACTACGGCGCTGCCGCACCTCGACAAAAACTAGCGTCGCGGCATCACGCATAATCAGATCAATCTCGCCACGTCGACTACGAAAGTTCCGTTTTATCAAAATCAGCCCTTGGGCTTGCAGATACGCCAGCGCGCGATCCTCGGCAAGTCGGCCTGATGCTGTAGTGCAGTGCTTCATTGATGCGCTAGTGTGTTTTGTACAATATGGCAAGCTGTCGCTTCCGACCTCGGTGCGTGGCGAGTTCTCATTGGTCTCTTATGTCATCTCAGCTCTCGTCCCACCTGATCGCGCTACTCGATTCACTCGCGGAAGAAATCACGCTGCAGCGTTTTCCGGCGGGCGCATTGTATGTGGTTGCGACACCGATTGGTAACCTGGGGGATATCAGCGTTCGGGCATTGAGCGTACTTGAGATGGTCGATGCGGTCGCCTGCGAAGATACGCGCAACACCGGTCAGCTGATGAAGCGCTACGGCTTATCCAAGCCACTCATCACCACGCACCAGCATAACGAGGCTGAAGCGGCCCAAAAAATTATCGAAAGACTTCATCGGGGTGAGCGCATTGCGCTGGTGTCGGATGCGGGTACGCCAGCGATTTCCGATCCGGGTACCCGCGTGGTGGATGCTGTCATCAACCAGGGCTTGGCCGTGGTACCGATTGCAGGACCGGCGGCGGCCACCGCTGCGCTCTCCGGCAGCGGCTTGTCGGGCGAAGGCTTTCATTTTTCCGGCTTTCTGCCATCGAAAGATGCGCAACGCGATTCAGCGTTACAGTCGCTGATCGACTCACCGTCCGTGCTGGTATTTTATGAAGCGCCGCATCGGGTGCTTGATACGGTTAACGCAATGCGGCGTTTATTCGGTGATCAGCGACGCATTGTGATTGCGCGCGAGCTGTCGAAACTGTTCGAACAAATTCATCGTTGCGCTTTATCGGAGGCACACGAATGGCTTGCCGCAGATGCAAATCGTCAACGGGGCGAGTTCGTGCTTTTAATTGAGGGTGCGAACCGAGGGGATATCGATACTGACAGCATGCTCGAGGCGCGCCGTCTGTTGACCATACTGCTGGAAGAATGTCCTGTCAGCCAAGCCGCTGCGCTGGCTGCAAAAATCACTAAAATCAAAAAAAATACCTTGTATGCCATGGCGCTGGAAATCGCCAATCCATCATCCTGAACGCTTCAAGACGATGATCAGGGCAGGGTACCGCAAGCAATGCGAGCGATATTGTGCGAGTGGCTTAGCGCTGCACTACCGTAGTCTGTATTTGTGCTGCGCCCTGTAGATGGCGTGCCGCATCGGTCGCCAGTCCTCGGCTGGTGAAAGGCCCGCTGTGTAGCCGGTACCAGCCACCGCTCTGAACGATCACGGGCTGCGGAAGATGACTTGGCCAGGCTGTCAGCACCCGATCCCTCATCGTGCGCGCATTCGCCTCATCCGTATAGGCGCCGAGCTGCAGGTAAAAAGCAGGCTCGATGGCTTTGGTGGCCGGGTCAGAACGATCGGGCTGCGGTATTGCCGATGCAATCGGATCATCGGTCGGTTTTCTGGCTAGCTCTGCGCTGGAGGATGCCCGCTTGGCTGCCTGCAGTCGGGTAATGTCATCGGGAAGCAAGCGCTCCACTTCGAGTTCTGCGCTGCCGCCGCGAATAATGTCGAGCTTGAGTGCTGCGGTGTATGAGAGATCGATGATGCGCGATGCCAGGAACGGGCCACGGTCATTGATGCGAACGATCACCTGCTTACCGTTGCGCAGATTCGTGACACGCGCATAGGAAGGGATAGGCAGGATCGGATGGGCCGCGGTCATCGCGAACATATCGTAAATCTCGCCAGAGGCGGTTTTACGCCCGTGGTATTTCCTGCCATACCAACTGCCCGCACCACGCTGGACGAAAGGGCGCGCATCATTGATTGGCACAAAGGTTTGATCCAACACGGTGTAGGGCTTGCTCGGTCCGCGCAAGTAGGGCTCAACTTTGGGCTCAGCATCGGGCGTGTCGAGCAGCCCGGGTGGCACTTGCTCGGGCGGTCCGTCGTCTTGATAGTAGGCGCCCGGGCGTTTTGGCGAGGCAGTTGCAGGCGCGCTGGCGACTGGCGGCGGCGGCTCTCGGACTACCCGGTCGTCGCGAGTGGGTACGTCGATGGTGCTGCAAGCGGAAAGCGCCACCACGAGTGCCAACCATCCCAGCCGGGTCATCAACAATCGCAGCGAGACCAAACGCATTTCAGGTCTGCACTAACTTGCGATGGCGCTGTATGCTCATCAGGGTGCCGACGGCCAAGGACAAAGTCACGAATGCCGTGCCGCCATAGCTCATAAAGGGCAAGGGCACACCGACGACCGGCAGTATCCCGCTGACCATACCCATGTTGACGAAGGCATAAACGAATATCGACAGCGTGATCGCGCCAGCCAATAGGCGGGAGAATAGCGTGGGGGCGTTGGCCGAGATCAAGAGTCCACGTCCAATTAGCATCAGGTACAACACGAGCAGCACAGCATTACCGAGTAATCCGAACTCTTCCGAAAACACGGCAAAGATGAAATCGGTGGTCCGTTCAGGAATGAACTCGAGGTGTGCCTGTGATCCATTCAACCAGCCTTTTCCGATCAATCCGCCTGAGCCAATCGCAATGGTTGATTGAATAATGTGGAAGCCTTTACCAAGCGGATCAGATGTCGGATCGATCAGGGTCATCACTCGCCCGCGTTGATAATCGTGCAGCATCGACCACACGAGCGGCAGGCTGGAAAGTCCGGCAATCATCATGCCGATGATTAAGCGCCACGATAACCCCGCCAGAAAGATGACAAAAAATCCTGACGACAAGACCAGCATCGCCGTACCCAGATCAGGCTGGCGCAGAATAAATGCAACCGGTGCCAATACGAGCACGCCGGCCACCAGAAAATCGCGCCAACGGATCATGCCTTCTCGCTTTTGAAAATACCACGCGAGCATGAGTGGCAGCGCAAGCTTCATGATTTCCGATGGTTGGATAATCACGCCCACATTGAGCCAGCGACGGGCGCCATTTTTAACTAAACCGAACATGGCAACAGCCACCAACAACCCCACGCCGACCAGATAAATCGGCAGCGCAAAATGCATCAGCTTTTGTGGTGGTATTACTGCAGCAACCCACATCACCATAATGCCAATGGCGATGTTGCGAATATGTCCTTCGAATCGCCCCGGATAATCCATAGCCGCTGAAGCCACTGCAAGACACCCCAGCAGCATGATCAAGCCGACGATAATCGCTAATGAGCGATCAAAAATCAGTAGCCGACGCTTGATCGATTCAATGATCATGCTTCGGGCGCTATCAGCATAGGACAGCATCACGGCACGCTCCTCTGATTATTCGTCTTCACTGCCCCTGCCGCATTATTGTTGGGCGGTGCAATTGCTGGTTTGCCTGCGTCTGGTTTGCTTGCGTCTGGTTTTTTCGCTTCCGGTTTGTTGGGATCGGCTTTCAGGCTTTCTGGCTTGCTACCGCCCGCCTTGTTCGCCTCTGGCCGGCTGGCCTCAGGCTTGCCGAGTTCAGGCTTGTCCGCTTCCGGCTTTTTGCCTTCTGGTTTGCTGGCTTCAGGCTTGCCAGGTTCTGGCTTGTTTCCTTCAGGTTTTTTATTCTCTGGTTTGGACGCGTCTGTGCGGATTTGGGCATCGGCTGCCACATCAACTTTCGCTACCGGTTCATCAGGGCGTTTCCCCAGCAAATAGTAATCGATCGCCAAACGCGCAATCGGCGCCGCAGCCGCAGCGCCAAAGCCTGCATTCTCAACAATGACAGCAAGGGCTATCTTGGGCTTATCGGCCGGGGCGAAGGCGACGTAAAGCGAATGGTCGCGTAAGCGTTCGGCGATTTTGCTGGCATCGTATTTGACGGTTTTACTCATCGCTGCGGCTTGCGCAGTGCCGGTTTTACCACCGGAGGTATAGGGCGCTGTTGCGAAGGAGCGCGCCGAGGTACCTTCCTTGGTCACGCCGATCATGGCACTTTTCACGAAGTCGATATTTTCCTGCCGCAGCGGAATGCGATAGCTTTCTTTCGGCACGGTCAGCTTACGCGCCTTGGAATTGGGATCCTCAATGGTCTTCACCAAGTGCGGCTTCATCACAACGCCGTTATTTGCCAGATTCGATACGGCGTGTGCGAGCTGTATCGGTGTGAATGAGTTGTAACCCTGGCCGATACCAACGGAAATCGTCTCGCCCGCATACCACTTCTGCAGCTCGGGGCGCTTAAAGGTCTTGCGTTTCCATTCTTGCGACGGCAATACACCACGCCGCTCGTTTTCGAGATCGATACCGGTCAGCTGCCCGAAGCCGAAGGGTTTCATGAAGTCGTGAATCGCATCGATCCCCAGATCGTTCGCCAGTACATAGTAGAAGGTGTTACATGACTGTACGATCGACTTGTACATGTCGACACGGCCGTGACCACCCTCTTTATCGTCACGAAATTTGTTATTACCAAACCAGAAGTAGCCCGGATCGGAAATCGCCATTTCCGGTGTGCGCTTGCCCAGCTCGAGCGACGCAAGCGCCATGTAGGGCTTGAAGGTCGATCCTGGCGGATAGGAACCAATCAGCGGCCGGTTCAGCAGCGGCTTGTCGAGTGAGGTGTTGAGCTCTTCCCAACTCTTGGAATCAATACCTTCGACAAACAGGTTGGGGTCGAAGGTGGGCATGGAGACATAGGCCAGCACATCACCGGTGGATGGTTCAATCGCTACCAACGCCCCGCGCCGATCGCCGAAGGCTTTCTCAATGATTTTCTGCAGCTCGATATCGACCGACAGGATCAGATTGTTGCCTGGCGTTGGCGTATTACGTGACAACGTACGGTTGGCACGACCACCTGCCGACACTTCGATCTCATCATAGCCCGTGATGCCATGTAACTCACGCTCGTAGCTTTTCTCGATACCTTCTTTACCGATGTATTCAGTGCCACGATAGTTGGCCGCGTCTTCGCTCTCTTCGAGCTTCTCTGCTTCCCTCTTGTTCACGCGACCGATGTAGCCAATCATGTGAGACGCGGTCTGACCCAAAGGATACTGACGGAACAGACGGGCCTGGATGTCAACGCCAGGGAAGCGATACCGTTGCGCGGCGAAGCGCGCTACCTCTTCATCTGTCAGACGGGTACGGATCGGCAAACTCTCGAAGGACTTTGATTCTTCCATCTGACGACGGAAGCGTTTGCGATCTTTTGGCTGGATATCGACGATCTTCGCCAGTTCATCAATCACGGTGTCGAGCGGGCGATTGATCTTGTCTGGCGTAATTTCCAAGGTATACGCAGAATAATTGCGCGCAAGGATGACGCCATTGCGATCGACGATCAGTCCACGGTTTGGTACCGCGGGTACCACCGAGATACGATTACTCTCCGCACGCTCGTAGTACTCGCTGTGGCGGACAGCCTGTAGCCACACGAACCGCAGCATCAATAAACCGAAGCAGGTCAGCACCACCACGCCGGCCACCGACAGGCGCAGCCGGAATAGCTGTATCTCCCGTTCGGTATCTTTGATTTCAGTCACGGCGAGGGCCTACGACACACAGACATGACAGACGACGGCATCAGATCGGGCGCGTATCATCGCGATCGACGGCGCGGCGCTGTGGCGCCAGCAACAGCCAACAAACAATTGGCCAGACTGCGGTCGAAACAAAACTCTGCACAAAGTAGCTCCACCCCGGCGTCTTGCCGGTCACCGCCAACTGCACCAGCACCTGCACCACCTGCATCACCAACAACAACGGCAAGACATGTAGTGCCTGGACGGTGGCACGGAACCAGAGCACACGTCGGTGAATCGTGATCGCAAAATAAGACAACAAGGTATACGCCAGCGCGTTCTCGCCGAGCAGCGAGGCGCTATGCACATCCATCACCAGCCCCATCAGGAAAGCGATGCCGATACCTACTTTGCGCGGCTGATAAATGCTCCAGAACACCAGCGTCAAGGCAACGAAGTCAGGCACCCAATTCCAACTACCCCAGGGGAACAGGTTCATAAAAAACGCCGCTATCAGGCTGAACGCGATGAACGCCGGGTTGACCGGTAGCAGAATGTTTTCACGATCCATCATTACTCAGCACCCTCCTTGCGCGATCGCCGAGGACGATCGGCATTCGTATTTTCCGGCGGCGGTAGTGGCGGCATTGCCGCTAGATCACCGAGTAGCACCAGTAACTGCCGGTGACGCGAAACGCCCGCTGAAGGCTGGCACAAGATGCGCGCGAAGGCGTCAGACGTCTTGGTGTCGACCGTCATCACGGTCGCAACCGCCAGACCCGCTGGGTACACGCCGTCGATGCCAGACGTCGTCAGTACATCGCCCGGCTGAATGTCGGCATTCGATGCCATGAAACGAAGTTCTAACTCACCCGTTTGACCACGGCCATAGGCAACACTACGCACACCACTACGCAATACCTGTACGGGAATCGCATGCTCCTTGTCGGTGAGCAGCGTAATTTCGGAGGTGAACGGAAACACGCGGGTCACCTGCCCCACTACACCGAGATCATCAATCACAGGATGTCCCGGCTTGATGCCATGAGAATCACCGCGGTCGATGATGACCTTGCGCGAGAAAGGATCGCGAGCGTCGTACAGAATCTCGCTCATCACCGTCTTTAGCTGAATGCGCTCGGATGCGTCGAGTAGCTTGCGCAGGTAAGCATTTTCTGCCTGGAGTTGACGACTTTGCTGCAGTAGTTGCGCGTTGAGTACTTGCTGCTCGCGCATCTGTCGGTTCTCGTCTTTCAGCGTGGAGAGTGAGGAGAAATAATCGGTGGTGGCAAAAAACGCATCGCGCGGCAGCATCGCAACCACCTGCACCGGATACAGCGCGACGCCGACTGCTTGCCGGATCGCCGCGAGCGCTTTAAAGCGCGAGTCCGCCATCAGCAAACCGACCGCAATCAACGCGAACAGCAGCATCTTCGCGCGTGCCGACGCACCTTGCTTAAACAGTGGTGGTGGACTGTATTCCATCAAACGCTAGGGCTGTGGAGAGACTCGGCGCCCAAAAGATATAGCGGCGCCGAGACTGACTCGGGAACTGACGGGGGCCGCTTGCAGCTCACTATCGCGCGGCCCTTCACTTATTCGTAGGAGAACAAGGAACCGAGCTTGTCCATGCGCTCGAGCGCCATACCGGAACCACGCACCACGCAGGTGAGCGGATCTTCGGCGACCAGCACGGGCAGGCCTGTCTCTTCCATCAGCAGGCGGTCGAGGTCGCGCAGTAGCGCGCCACCACCGGTCAGCATCATGCCCTTCTCGGCAATATCAGCACCGAGCTCAGGTGGCGTCTGCTCGAGTGCATTCTTGACAGCAGACACAATACTATTCAGCGGATCCGTCAACGCCTCCAGTACTTCATTACTAGAGATGGTGAAGGAGCGCGGGATACCCTCGGACAGGTTACGACCTTTGACTTCCATCTCGCGCACCTCGGTCCCCGGGAAGGCGGAGCCGATTTGCTTCTTGATGGTCTCAGCGGTTTGCTCGCCGATCAACATGCCGTAGTTGCGGCGAATGTAATTGACGATTGCCTCGTCAAACTTGTCGCCGCCCACACGAACCGAGCCTTTATAAACCATGCCACCGAGCGAGATGATGCCGACCTCGGTCGTACCGCCGCCGATATCGACCACCATCGAGCCGGTCGCCTCGGATACCGGCAAGCCCGCACCAATCGCAGCAGCCATCGGCTCTTCAATCAAGAACACTTGAGATGCGCCAGCACCCAGTGCAGATTCACGGATCGCGCGGCGCTCAACTTGGGTCGAACCGCAAGGTACGCAAATGATGATGCGCGGCGATGGTTTGAATAACTTCGTGTCGTGCACCATGCGGATGAACTGCTTGAGCATCTGCTCGGTGACGGTGAAGTCGGCGATCACGCCGTCTTTCATTGGGCGGATGGCTTCGATGTTGCCCGGCACCTTGCCGAGCATCTGCTTGGCTTCTTTACCGACCGCTTGAATGTTTTTCTTGGCGTTCGGGCCGCCCTGCTGACGAATGGCGACCACTGAGGGCTCATCCAGAACGATGCCCAAACCGCGCACATAAATCAGTGTGTTGGCGGTGCCGAGATCGATCGCGAGATCGTTTGAAAAATAGCTACGAAGGAATGAAAACATGAATATGGATCCCAGAAGCGCGTGAAACTTGCCGTTTCCGGCGAAAGCGATGTCGGTCGGGTCTTGGCCCGTTAGCTGCCGAGTGCGTTATTTAACTTGTCATTCTACCTTATAATCCGTTCGAAATTGGCTGTCAGAAACCCGGAATCGCCTGTATTTCCTCAGCTTTCTCCGGCGAAAACAGAGCGTGATGCGAAAGCCGTTTTCGTTAATGCGCCTGGTCGAATTGGAAGCAGTGGCCATTCGATGCTTCGATAATGCGAACGCTGTTCTGGCGACTCGATGCCGCTTGCCTACTGCACTGATTGTCATTTTTGAACTCTTGCCACGAGCAACCCAGCTCGCTTCCTCATGTCTCTGTCCCTTTCCGACATTGATCGACTCGCCAAACTGGCGCAACTCGATCTTTCCGAACAGCAGTCCGCCGATACGCTGGCCAAGTTGAACGATATCTTCGCCCTGGTTGAGCAGATGAAAGCGGTGGATACCCGCGGCGTCGAACCGCTCGCTCACCCGGTGGCTATTTGGCGCGATGATCTCGCCATGCCGCTACGCGAAGATCGGGTCACCGAACCGAATCGCCGCGACGACTACCAGCAACCCGCCCCCAGCGTGCAAGACGGCCTGTATCTCGTGCCCAAAGTGATCGAGTAAAACGCCTCAACCCACCCTACTCGACGCCCACACACCCATCTGCAAGGCGCATCTCGCGATCAAGAAACACGCATGCAAACACTTAAACAATTGTCAGCGCTGCTGAAAAGCAAACAGCTTTCCGCCACCGAGCTGGCGCAGTCCTACCTCGACCGCATCACGAGCAGCGACTTGAACGCCTTCATTAACGTGAACCCTGAGCAGACCTTGGCGCAGGCGAAACAAGCGGACGCTCGTCTCGCGCGCGGCGATGCAGGCGAGTTGATCGGCTTGCCTATCGCGCACAAAGATATTTTCGTGACCTGCGGCTGGCCGTCCACCGCTGGATCGAAGATGCTTTCCGGCTACAACAGCCCATTTGATGCAAGTGTGGTGGAACAGTTCCGCACGGCAGGCATGGTGACGCTCGGAAAATTGAACTGTGATGAATTTGCTATGGGTTCATCGAATGAGAACTCATTTTTCGGTCCGGTGAAAAACCCGTGGGATAAGGCCGCTGTGCCGGGCGGCTCGTCGGGCGGCTCGGGGGCTGCAGTCGCTGGCGGCCTGACGCCCGCGGCCACCGGCACTGATACCGGCGGCTCGATTCGTCAGCCTGCAGCACTGTGCGGCATCACCGGCATCAAGCCGACCTATGGCCGCGTATCGCGCTACGGCATGATCGCCTTCGCATCATCGCTCGATCAGGGCGGGCCAATGGCCTGGACCGCCGAAGATTGCGCGCTGCTGCTCAACGCGATGACCGCGTATGACCCGCGTGATGCAACTTGTATTGAGAGCGATGCTGAGGATTTCACTCGCCATCTCGGCGATTCACTCAAGGGCCTGAAAATCGGCATCCCCAAGGAATATTTTGGCGATGGTCTTGCCGCAGATGTTCGTGCCGCCATAGAGGCAGCATTGAAAGACTATGAAAAACTCGGCGCCACGCTGGTCGATGTGTCGCTACCGAAAACGTCCATGTCGATACCCGCGTATTACGTGATCGCACCGGCCGAGGCGTCGTCTAATCTGAGTCGTTTTGATGGCGTGCGTTATGGTCATCGCGCGAAGGATTACACCGACCTGAGTGATATGTACCGCAAGTCACGCGCCGAAGGTTTTGGTGATGAAGTGAAGCGACGCATCTTAATTGGAGCGTATGTGCTGTCGCACGGCTATTACGATGCCTACTATCTGCAGGCGCAGAAGATCCGACGGCTGATAGCGAATGACTTTCAAGATGCGTTCAAGTCGTGCGACGTCATCATGGGCCCGGTCGCACCAACCGTGGCGTGGGACCTCGGCTCGAAGGCGAATGATCCGGTTGCCAACTATCTGGCCGATATCTACACGCTGTCGACCAGCCTTGCCGGACTGCCCGGCATGTCGATACCGTGTGGGTTTGGACAAGGCGAAAAAAATGCCCATCGACCGGTCGGTCTGCAATTGATCGGTAACTATTTTAATGAGGCGAAGCTGCTGAATGTGGCGCATCAGTTTCAACTCGCTACCGACTGGCATAGCCGTCGGCCCGCCGTCGAATAAGGATTGATGATCATGCAATGGGAAGTCGTGATCGGTCTTGAGACGCACGCGCAGCTCACCACCGAGTCAAAAATTTTTAGCGGCGCGTCGACTGCCTTCGGTGCGGAACCGAACACCCAGGCTTGTCCGGTTGATCTTGCGCTGCCGGGTGTGCTGCCAGTGTTGAACAAAGGCGCAGTCGAGCGCGCGATTCAATTTGGTCTCGCGATCGGCGCCCACATCGCACCGCGATCGATTTTCGCGCGCAAAAATTATTTTTATCCTGACCTTCCCAAGGGCTACCAGATTAGCCAGTTCGAGATTCCGGTGGTGCAAGGTGGCGCGATCTCTTTTGTCGTCGATAAGGATGGCAAGCCGGACATGAAAACCGTGCAACTCACTCGCGCGCATCTTGAAGAAGACGCGGGCAAGTCCTTGCATGAGGACTATCACGGTATGACCGGGATTGACCTGAATCGCGCGGGTACACCACTCTTGGAAATCGTTACCGAGCCCGACATGCGCAGTGCCGCAGAAGCGGTGGCGTATGCAAAGGCATTACACGCGCTGGTGGTTTGGCTGGGTGTGTGCGACGGCAATATGCAGGAAGGCTCGTTTCGTTGTGATGCGAACGTATCGGTGCGTCCGGTTGGGCAAAAGGAATACGGTACCCGCTGTGAGATTAAAAACCTGAACTCATTCCGCTTTCTGGAAGAAGCGATCAACTATGAAGTGCATCGCCAGATTGAATTGATCGAGGATGGCGGCAGCGTGGTTCAGGAAACCCGGCTGTACGATCCTGATAAAAAAGAAACACGCTCCATGCGCAGCAAAGAAGATGCGATGGACTATCGCTACTTCCCCGATCCGGATCTGCCGCCGCTGATGATCGCGCAGGAATGGATAGACCGTGTAAAAGCATCGCTGCCGGAATTGCCGGGCGCGATGCGCGACCGTTTCGTCAATGATTACCAACTGTCCGAATATGACGCCATGGTGCTGACTCAGTCGAAAGCAATGGCCGCCTACTTCGAGGCGGTAGTCGCCGCAACGGGCAAGGAGCAGGCAAAGCCAGCGGCGAACTGGCTGATGGGCGATGTCTCGTCCACGCTCAACCGCGAAGCTATCGATATCGCCGCGTCACCGGTCAGCGCAGAGCAATTGTCGTTGCTGCTGAAGCGTATTGCCGATGGCACGATCTCCAACAAGATCGCGAAAGAAGTGTTCGGCGCGATGTGGGAAGCCAAGTCAACCTCGACTGTACTCGCTGACGAAATCATCGAGTCCAAAGGCCTGAAGCAGATTTCGGACACCGGTGCACTCGAGAAAATTGTTGACGAGGTACTCGCTGAAAACGCCAAGTCGGTCGAGGAATACAGAGCTGGTAAAGAGAAAGCTTTCAACGCGCTGATTGGTCAGGCAATGAAAGCGAGCAAAGGCAAGGCGAATCCGGCGCAGCTGACGGAGCTGCTGAAGAAAAAACTCGGCTAAATTACAGCACTATCGCCTACGCAACGCCGTAGCGCTCGCGATAAGCCGCCACCGCCGGTTTGAACTTCGCCAGCTCAGCACTTGCACCCGGTCCGGACAGGTAAGTGAACAGATCGTTCAGGTTCGCGATCGGTATCACCGGCATGCCGTAGCTTTGCTCGACTTCCTGTACCGCCGACAGCTGCGACAGCGCGCCCTCGGCACCGCTCTTCTCCATGCGGTCGAGTGCGATGAGCACCGCGCACGGCGTCGCACCGTGGTGGCGGATCATGTGCACCGACTCGCGCACTGACGTACCGGCAGAGATCACATCATCAATAATTACCACGCGGCCTTCGAGCTTGGCGCCGACAATGGTGCCGCCTTCCCCATGATCTTTCGCTTCTTTACGGTTGTAGGCAAAAGACACGTTGCGACCTTTCGCAGCTAGCGCGACGGCCGTGGCCGATGCCAAGGTAATGCCCTTATAGGCCGGGCCAAACAGCATATCGAACCCGACACCCGAGTCGATCAGGGTCTGCGCGTAAAACTCGGCCAGCCTGCCAAGGCGCGCGCCGTCGCTGAATAAACCCGCGTTAAAAAAATACGGCGAGTGACGACCTGCCTTGGTGACAAACTCGCCAAAGCGAAGTACGCCGGCATTAACGGAAAACTCAATGAATTGCTGGCGAAGCGTGCTCATAGACTGACTCGGTTGGATAATCGGCACATTGTAGCGCGCAGCGGTATGTGCTCGGCCTGCGTTATGCTCTGCCCTTCGCACGCCAAAATCCCACCACGCTCATGAAGATTATCTCCGCCAACTTGAATGGCATACGCTCGGCCGCCAAGAAAAACTTTTTCGACTGGATGGCCAAACAAGATGCGGACTTCGTCTGCGTACAAGAGTTGAAAGCGCAGCAAGCCGATATGACGCCTGAATTCTTGTCGCCCCACGGATTTCACGGTAATTTCCACTATGCAGAGAAAAAAGGGTATTCGGGCACTGGCGTCTATAGCCGAATGAAACCTAGCAAGGTCAGTATCGGCTTTGGTAATGAAGAATTCGATGCTGAAGGGCGGTATGTGCAGTGCGACTTCGACAATCTATCAATCATTTCGCTGTACAGCCCCTCGGGCTCGTCGAGCGATGATCGGCAGCAGGCGAAGTTTCGGTTCATGGACGTATTCTTGCCCCACCTGGAAGTTTTACGAAATTCCGGACGCGAGTTTGTGATCTGTGGCGATTGGAATATCGCGCACAAAGAAATCGATCTGAAAAACTGGAAGAGCAACCAAAAAAATTCTGGTTTCCTGCCGGAAGAGCGTGCATGGATGACGAAGCTATTCGACGAGCTGGGCTGGTGCGACGTGTACCGACAACTGCATCCAGACACTACGGGCGAGGCCTATACCTGGTGGAGTAATCGCGGACAAGCATGGGCCAACAATGTCGGCTGGCGCATTGACTATCACGTCGCCACACCGGGAATTACCTCCAGCGCGAAAACTGCGGCGGTGTACAAAGAGGAGCGGTTTTCAGATCATGCGCCGCTATCGATTGTGTATGATTTCCCTGCCTGATCAGCCAAAGAACCAGTAGCACACCGCAATCGAGGCAACCACCCCCGCAAAATCTGCCAGCAGTGCACAGGTCACTGCATAGCGTGCACGCTGTATGCCAACCGCGCCAAAGTAAACCGCCAGTACATAAAATGTTGTCTCGGTGCTGCCTTGCATCGTCGCCGCGAGTAAGGCCGGGAAGCTATCGACGCCATGTGCGCTCATGGTCTCGATCATCATGGCACGCGCCGCACTGCCAGAGAACGGCTTGACCAAGGCCACCGGTAACGCGTCGACGAAACGCGCATCCCAGGTCATCCACTCCACCAGATATCGGATACCACTCAACAAGGCCTCTAATGCGCCGGAAGCGCGCAGGATACCGACGGCACACAGCATGGCCACGAGATACGGCAATAGATTCTTGGCGACCTCAAAGCCTTCGCGCGCACCATCGACAAAAGCTTCAAATATCGGAACACGGCGCAGCGCCCCCACCAGCACGAACAACATCACTAGACCGAATAGCACCGCGTTACCGAGCGTGGAAGAAAGAGAAGCAATTGCTGCCACTGACAAGGTAGACAGCAATGCAATACCGCCGCCGAGCAATAGGGCTGTGCCTAACATCCAAGCGAGTACGACTGGATCTCGCAGCCGTAGTCGCTGCATGAGAGCGACCGATAAAAAGCCCGCCAGCGTTGAGGCCGAGGTTGCCAACAGAATCGGTAAAAAGACAAGGGTTGGATCAGGCGCGCCCTGCTGCGCGCGGTACATGAATATCGTCACCGGTAGTAGCGTGAGCGATGAGGCGTTCAGCACCAGAAAAAGAATTTGCGCGTCGCTTGCCACATCTGGTTGTGGATTGAGCGTTTGCAACTCGCGCATCGCCTTCAAGCCGATCGGTGTCGCGGCATTGTCGAGGCCGAGTGCGTTCGCAGTGAAATTCAGCGTGATCAGTCCAAGGGCTGGGTGGCCGCTGGGTACACCCGGCATCAGCCGCGCAAACAAAGGCGATAACCAGCGGGCCAGTGTTTGCACCAGCATCGCTTTTTCTGCAATTTTGAGAAAACCCAGCCACAAGCTCAGCGTGCCAAACAGCAGCAGCATGACCTCCACCGACAACTTCGCCATGGCGAATAAGCTGTCAACCATCGCCGAGTACACCGCGACGTCACCGGCCAGCGTGCGCCACAGTGCGCTCAAGGCAGCAGCGACAAAAAATCCCAGCCAGAGTGAATTCAGCATGGAAGCGCTCTATGCTTCGCGCGGTCTTTCATTCCATGGCGCTATCTTTGGCAGTAACAACATCCCAGGTACCGCCAACGCAAAGCAGATCAGGAAAAAAATAAACCAACCGGTCTCCGCCACCATGAAGCCAGTAAGTGCATTGAAGAAGGTACGCGGCACAGCGGCAAGGCTAGTGAACAGTGCAAACTGGGTAGCGGTATAGCGCTGGTCGGTGGTAGTCGCGATAAAACCGGTAAATGCGGCCGTACCCAAACCGACCGCGAAAGCCTCCAAGCCAATCACCAAGCCTAGTAATACCGTGTTCGGTTCCGCAGCGACGAGTGCCGGGTCGGCAACCGGGCCCGAACCCAAGCCGACTTGCGCCAACAAGGCAAAACCCAAAATCGCGACGGCTTGCAGCACGCCGAAAATCCATAGGCCGCGATTAACCCCGGTCTTTTCTAACCATATCGCGCCGAGAATGCCACCCGCCAAGCTGGCCCAAAGACCCGCATTTTTTGCAACCAATCCAATTTGCGTACGAGTAAAGCCCAGCTCCATGTAGAAGGGCGTTGCAAGCGCGGTGGCCATCGAATCACCAAGCTTGTACAAAAAAATGAATGCCAGAATGAGCAGTGCATGCGACCAACCGCTGCGTTGTATGAATTCGCGAAACGGTTCAACAACCGCTTCTCGCAAGGTACGCGGCGGCGTGCCATAAATAGCAGGCTCGCTGATCAACAGGGTGGTGAGCACACCCGGCAGCATGAACAATGCCGTGATACCGAATACCATCTGCCAACTCATAAAGTCGGACAGAATCAGTGACAGCGATCCCGGTATCAGCGTAGAGAGCTTGTAGGCATTCACGAACAGCGCTGTACCTGAGCCTTGCTCATGCTCGGTGAGTAGCTCACGTCGGTAAGCATCGACCACGATGTCCTGACTGGCCGACAAGAACGCCACCACACCCGCCAGGACAACGATAGCGCTTAGTTCAATCTGCGGTGAGAAAAACCCGAAGCTCGCAATGGCAGCGAGTAGAGCGATCTGGGTCACTAACATCCAACCGCGGCGACGCCCAAGCAGCGGGATGTTGAAACGATCCATTAGCGGCGACCAGAGAAATTTCCAGGTATACGGAAAACCCACCAAGGCGAATAGACCAATCGCTTTCAGATCAACCTGCTCTGCTTTTAGCCAGGCGGCCAATAAGTTGTAGAGCAAGAACAGCGGCAGGCCCGAGCTGAAACCCAGCATGACGCAGATCGCCATCTTGCGATTAGCGTAGCGTCGCCATCCGAGCGGATGTGCCATTGGGTGCTCTGCGCTTGAATCACTCATGCTTGGGAACCGCTGCGAGGGGGTGAGTACATCGGCGACTTGATCAGCTCAGATTGCAGCATCATCGCTTCCGCAGCCGGAATACTGCCAGACTGCCACGCCAGTGCGGCAGAAAACTCACGGGGTCACCTTCCTCACTGAGTGCGACAAAATCTATCACTTCCAAACCAACTTCGCGCGACAAATCTTCAAAGTCGCTAATGGTGGCGCAACGTAGATTCGGTGTGTCATACCACTGGAAAGGCAAACTCTCGGAGATCGGCATACGCCCCATTAATAAAGACAAACGGTGCGGCCAATGCGCAAAATTCGGAAACGACACAATCGCTTCGCGGCCAACACGGGCGATATCACGCAGCGTTTCTTCAACATGTTTCATCATCTGCAGCGCTGACAGACAGAGCACGGTATCGAATGCATTATCTGCAAACATCGCGAGCCCATCTTCCAAATTTTGCTGAATCACATGGACGTCACGTTGCACGCAGCGTGGGATTTTTTCATCATCGATTTCAACACCATAGCCTGTGCATTGCTTTTGGCGTTGTAGATATTCGAGCATGGCGCCATCACCGCAACCCAAATCCAACACCCGCGACGCAGGTGTTACCCAGTGCGCGATAAAGGCAAGGTCGGCACGCAAGCCACTAACGGATGGCGTGATCATGCGGCTTCTCCCAGTGCTACCGGCGTTGGCAATGTCGCGCCAAGCTGATGCCAGATCTTGTCATAATAGGCGCGTACGACACCCATGTAGCGCGCATCATCTAGTAGAAACGCATCATGGCCGTGAGGCGCATCAATCTCGGCATAAGTGACACGGCGCTGGTTTTTTACCAAGGCTTGAACAATCTCACGGCTGCGATCGGGCGCGAAGCGCCAGTCGGTGCTAAATGACACCACCAAAAACTCTGCCTGAGTATTCGCCAATGCAGCGGCAAGGTCGCCACCATTAGCGCGTGCGGGATCAAAGTAATCCAATGCCTTGGTAATCAACAGATAGGTGTTGGCATCGAAATACTCGGAAAATTTGTCGCCTTGATAGCGCAAATATGACTCGATCTCGAAATCAACGCCAAAGCCGAATTGGTAATCGCCATTGCGCAGATCGCGGCCAAACTTTTCGGCCATGTCGTCATTCGACAGGTAAGTAATATGACCAATCATGCGCGCCACGCGCAGACCGCGTTTGGGCACAACACCGTGCGCGTAAAAGTCACCGTCGTGATAATCCGGATCGGTCAAAATCGCTTGCCGTGCTACGTCATTGAACGCAATATTTTGTGCCGACAGCTTGGGGGTGGAAGCGATGACCAGACTGTGCGCAATGCGGCTCGGATAGAGCACGCTCCACGCCAGCGCCTGCATACCGCCGAGTGAACCACCCATGACTGCAGCAAATTTCTGAATGCCCAGCCGATCAGCTAGCCGCGCTTGGGCGTGCACCCAATCCTCCACGGTCACTACCGGAAAACTTGCACCGTAGGGTTTGCCAGTCGCAGGATTGTTGTGCATCGGGCCGGTGGACCCAAAGCAAGAGCCCAGATTATTGACGCCGATGACAAAAAAACGGTCTGTATCTAGCGCCTTGCCGGGCCCCACCATATTGTTCCACCAGCCCTCACTCTTGGCCTTGCCCTCGTAGCTACCGGCGACATGGTGTGAGGCATTTAAGGCGTGACAGACCAGCACCGCATTCGAGCGATCGGCATTCAAGCTGCCGTAAGTCTCGTACACCAGAGTGTAATCGGCTAGTGCCGCGCCACTTTGCAGCGGTAGCGGTTCGCTGAAGTGCATCGATTGTGGTGTGACAGTACCTATGGATTTCATCTTGAACAGTCAATAAAAAAGCCCGAGAGCACTGGCTATCGGGCTGGACTCGTATCGACTCGAGCTCGCTTTAGCCGTATTTGTCCGGGAAGTTCCCGCGCGCCCGCAAGCTAAGGTCAAATCGGCGCATTGCGCGAAGGATAGCGAAACCAGAGGAAAGCGTCAAACGACCGCCAACTTATTGGCGGTCGTGCCTGCGAAGGATACCGGCCAGCGATTTTGCCCATCAACACTCAAACTTGGGCCAGCTTCTCCATCGCATCCGCGATCGCCGATGGCTCATAGACTTTGAGCACTTTTTTCGCAGCGGGTTCTAGCAGGCTGAGATCACAGTTGAGTATCTCGTGCTTGACCGACAGCAGCTGTGCCGGATGCATGGAGAATTCACGCAAGCCAATACCCAGCAGCAGGCGGGTCAATTTAGTATCTCCGGCAATTTCACCGCAAACCGCCACGGGTATGCCGGCTTTCGCGCCTGCGGTAATCGTCATTGACAATAATTGCAACACCGCCGGGTGCAGTGGGTTGTAGAGATGGGCAACTTCGTGATCAACCCGATCAATCGCCAGCGTGTACTGAATCAGATCATTGGTGCCAATCGACAGAAAATCGAGTCGCTTGACGAATAAGGGCAGCGTTAACGCCGCTGCGGGAATTTCGATCATGGCGCCGATTTTTATCTCTTGATCAAATTTTCTTTTGGCGTCACGCAGTTGTTGCTTGGCCTGCTCGATCATGGCCAAGGTCTGATCAATCTCGAAAGCATGCGCCAGCATTGGGATCAACAGATTGATTGGCCCATAGGCTGATGCGCGCAGGATCGCGCGCAACTGCGTGAGGAACAGCTGCGGCTCGGATAAGCAGTAGCGAATTGCACGCAGCCCGAGCGCGGGATTGAGCGCTGTTTCCTCATCTTTGTCGAGCGGTTTGTCAGCGCCAACATCGAGCGTACGAATCGTGACCGGCCGACCCTTCATCGCGACTATCGCCTTGCGATAAGACTCGAATTGCTCATCCTCGGATGGCGTCCTTGAGGCTTGGCCGCTATGTCCCATGAACAAAAATTCGGAACGAAACAGCCCAACGCCCACGGCGCCCGCTTCCAAAGCGCCGGCGCAATCTTCCGGCAACTCGATGTTGGCAAGCAAATGGATGAATGTGCCGTCACGCGTAATCGCTGGCGTTTTTTTCAGCTTGCCGAGCTTCTTGCGCTCACGCAGCAGCTGCGCCTGAAGCTCACGGTATTGCTCCAGTACGACCGGTGCCGGATCAACGATCACGGTACCTGCATCACCGTCAATGATGACCCAGTCATCATCACTGATCAGTTGCGAGGCATTTGACATACCCACCGCTGCAGGTATGTCCAGACTACGGGCGACGATGGCGGTGTGCGAGTTCTGACCACCGAGGTCAGTCACGAAGCCGACAAATGCGCGATCACGAAACTGCAGCATATCGGCCGGCGAGATGTCGTGCGCAACAACGATCATCTGCGGTACGTACTGATCCGCTTCAACCGCAGGTACCGTCGGAAACGATTGCGCAGATCCGGTCAATACCTTGAGTACCCGCTCGCCAACTTGCCGAATATCGTTTTTGCGCTCACGCAGATAAGGATCTTCGATCTCGTCGAACTGGGCTGACAAGGCATCAATTTGTGATAACAGGGCCCATTCGGCGTTGTAGTGTCGGCTGCGAATCATGCGCAGCGGCTCTTCCGAAATAATCGGATCAGCCAAGATCAACGCATGCACATCGATGAACGCCGCTAACTCGGTAGGCGCATCCATAGGAAGATCGCGGCGCAGGATACGCAGCTCTTCGTTGACGCGCTCAATAGCGCTACTCAATCGATCGACTTCTGCTTCCAGACGCTCCTCGGCGACCAGGTAGTGTTTGACATCCCGCGCTGCCGGCCGCAACAGATGTGCCCGACCAATCGCAATGCCTCGCGAGACCGGGATGCCGTGCAGCGTGAATGATGCCATCGCGTACCTATTCGCTCTCGCCGAAACGTGCCTCGATCAGCTGCACCAGCGCGTCCATGCAATCTTGCTCGTCAGGCCCTTCGGTCTCGATCGTGACATGACTTCCCTTACCAGCGGCCAGCATCATCACACCCATGATCGACTTGGCATTCACACGGCGCTGGTTGCGGGTCATCCATACCTCGCTCTGATGCTTCGCTGCTAGCTGGGTCAGCTTGGCCGACGCGCGCGCGTGCAATCCGAGTTTGTTGATAATTTCGATGTCTCTGCTAATCATGAGTGTCGTGTTTGGATAGTTTAGGTGGGCGCCAGTTTCACCCGGCCATCGACGCGACAAGCGCCATTTTGGCCACCTGCCAACGCCATTTCAAGGACGATATCCAGAGTGTCGTGACGGTAGGTGATCGCACGCAGCAACATCGGCAGGCTAATGCCGGCGATCACTTCAACCTCACCCGGCACACATAATTGCAAGGTGCAGTTAGCGGGCGTGCCACCCAGCACATCGGTAATCACCAGCACACCACTACCATCATTGACACGCGCAATCGCTGCCTGTGCCAAGGCCCGAACTTCATCCGGGTTTTGATCCGCGATCACATCGATCGCCTCGACCTGCGCTGGGCTTGCGCGGAACACATGGGTGGCAGCCGCAATGAATGCCTGCCCAAGCGGCGCGTGCGTCAGTAGCAGAATGCCGACCATCGGTTATCTTTACCCTGAAATGTCTTTGTCGTGATTCTCAATATTCGCCGCGCTCGAGCGCATCGATGAACATTGCAGCAACATCGCAGCCGGTTTGCTGCATGATTTCCTGGAAGCAGGTCGGGCTGGTGACGTTAATCTCGGTGAGGTGCGCACCAATGACGTCCAATCCTACCAGCATCAGCCCACGTGCTTGCAAGACGGGCGCCAGTACCTCGGCAATTTCCCGCTCACGCGCCGACAGTGGCATCGCAATCCCGGTACCACCCGCAGCGAGATTACCTCTTACCTCGCCCGCCTGCGGCACGCGTGCCAAACAATAGGGTACGACCTGCCCAGCGATTAACAGCACGCGCTTGTCACCGCTGGCGATCTCGGGAATATAGCGCTGTGCCATGATGGTACGACGACCATCATCGGTCAGGGTCTCAATGATCGCACCGAGGTTCATTGCATCATCACGCACGCGGAATATGCCCATGCCGCCCATGCCATCCAGTGGCTTGAGAATAATGTCACGATGCTCTGTGTGAAAGGCGCGCAAGTGCACGGCGTCGCTACTGACCAGCGTGGGGGCAGTGAACTGCGTGAACCCGGTGATGGCGAGCTTCTCGTTGTGGTTGCGAATCGCCGCCGGACGATTCACCACGCGCGCACCCTGTGTCTCAGCCAGCTCCAACAAATGGGTGGCGTAGACATACTCCATGTCGAACGGCGGATCGGTGCGCTCAACCACCACATCAAATTCGTCGAGCGATTGCTGCGCAGTTTCTTCGACGCGATACCACGCGCCCGCCTCACCGGTGAGTTCAATCCGTGACGCCTTGGCTAACACGCGGCCATCGCGAACGATCATATCGGCGTGCCCGAACGCATACAGCGCATGACCGCGCGCACTCGCCTCACGCATCATGGCGTAAGTGGAGTCCTTCTTCAGATTGAAGCCGGACAGCGGGTCGCAGGCGAAAGCGATTTTCATGCGGCTTGACGGAGTGATTAGTAATCTTCCGGGTTCGGATCGGTGCGCTCAATCTCCAGCGATGCCGCCAGCAAGGCCAAGCGCGCCACTACGCCATACATATAAAACCGGTTAGGTGCAGCGGTACCCGGTTTTGCCCCCAGGTCGGGCAGTGAGTGCTGCTGCGCAAAAGCCAGCGGTACGAAATGCGCTCCGGGCGAATTCAGGTTTTCATCAACCCCGCGCTCGGCATGTACCCGATAAAAACCACCGATTACATAGCGATCGATCATGTATACCACCGGCTCGGCCACCGACTCATTAATTTGCTCGAAGCTGTGCACGCCTTCTTGCACGATCACATCACTCACCTCGAGACCTTCTTTCACTACGGCCATCTTGTTGCGCTGCTTGCGATTCAGATCTTTCACTTCTGAAGCGTCGCGCACCGTCATGATGCCCATGCCATAGGTACCGGCATCCGCCTTGACTATGACGAAAGGTGCTTCCTTGATGCCGTACTCTTTGTACTTCTTGCGAATCTTGGTGAGTACTGCATCAACGCTTTGCGCAAGGGACTCTTCACCCGTACGCTCATGGAAATTGATGCTGCCGCATTTTGCGAAATAAGGATTCACCATCCATGCATCAATGTCGATCAGCTTGCCGAATTTCTTGGCAACCTCATCGTAGGCAGCGAAATGATTGGTCTTGCGCCGCACCGCCCAACCAGCATGTAACGGCGGCAGCAAGGTTTGCTCATGCAGACCTTCCAAAATTTTTGGAATGCCTGCCGACAAATCATTGTTGAGCAAGATAGTGCAAGGGTCGAAGTTTTTTAGACCCAGCCGACGGCCATTGGCAGAACGCTCGAGCGGCTCCAGCGTGAGCGTGCCGCCCTCTGGCAGTTCTAATGTGGTCGGGCTCTTGATGTCCTCAGACAATGAACCCAGCCGGACATTGAGACCGGTCTGGCGAAAAATCGCGATTAAGCGCGCGACGTTTTGCAGGTAGAAGGTATTGCGTGTATGCCGTTCTGGAATCAGCAACAGGTTGCGCGCATCCGGGCAGTATTTATCGATTGCCGCCATCGCTGCTTGCACGGCAAGCGGCAGCATTTCCTGCGCGATGTTATTGAACCCGCCCGGAAATAAATTGGTGTCCACCGGCGCCAACTTGAAGCCGGAGTTGCGCATGTCCACCGAACAGTAAAACGGGGGCGTGTGCTCCTGCCACTCGAGCCGGAACCAGCGCTCGATGACTGGAGTAGCGTCAAGAATCTTTTTCTCGAGTTCGAGCAACGGGCCGTTGAGGGCCGTGACCAGATGGGGAACCATGGAAAACCTTGTGAATTCGGGGCGCGCGACGCGCGCAGGGGGATAGATTCTAACGGAATAAAAAACGCCCTCGGATGAGGGCGTTCAAAATGGGCTCCGAAGAGCCCGCACTGCGGGGAGATCAGGAATGGTAGGCAGTCTCGCCGTGGCTGGAAATATCCAGACCCTCGCGCTCTTCCTCCTCGGTTACGCGCAAGCCAACGATCATGTCGACCACTTTGTAAGCAATGAAGGCAACTACGCCCGACCAGATCACAGTCGTTAGCACCGCCTGCAACTGAATCCAAAGCTGGCCGCCGATTGAATATTCCGGCGATGCCGCATTTGCAACATAGTCGTAGATACCAACACCACCGAGGCTAGGCGACGCAAACACGCCCGTCAGCAGCGCGCCGAGGATACCGCCGACGCCGTGCACACCGAACACATCCAGTGAATCATCCGCACCGAGCAGTCGCTTCAGGCCGTTCACGCCCCACAAGCAGACGACGCCCGCCAGCAGGCCGATCACCAAACCACCCATCAGCCCGACCAAGCCGGCCGCTGGGGTGATCGCCACTAAGCCAGCAACCGCGCCGGAGGCGGCACCCAGCATCGAGGGCTTGCCTTTCAGGACCCATTCCGCAAGGCTCCAGGAGACTACCGCTCCCGCCGTGGCCAGCAAGGTGTTGGCGAAGGCCAGTGCAGCCGAACCGTTCGCCTCGAGTGCCGAACCCGCGTTGAAGCCAAACCAGCCCACCCACAGCATCGATGCGCCGACCATGGTGAGCGTCAGCGAGTGCGGTGCCATGGCTTCGCGGCCTAGACCCACGCGCTTGCCGAGCATAAACGCACCGACCAGACCGGCCATCGCGGCATTGATATGAACCACCGTGCCGCCAGCAAAGTCCAATGCACCCTTCTGCCACAGCCAACCAGAGACTGCTGTGGCTTTCTCGGCAGCAGCTGCATCAGTGAACGCATCCGGGCCGGGCCAGAACCACACCATGTGCGCCATCGGCACGTACGAGAAGGTAAACCAGAGCACCATGAACAGCACCACGGCGGAGAACTTGATTCGCTCGGCGAATGAACCGACGATCAGTGCGCACGTAATGCCCGCGAAGCTGGCCTGGAAACAGGCAAACAACATCTCGGGGATCACTACACCTTTGCTGAAGGTAGCGCCCGGTGAATCTGGGGTCATGCCCTTCATAAACAAGCGATCCAGCCCGCCGAAAAAGGCGCCGCCTTCGGTAAATGCCAACGAATAGCCATAGATAAACCACAGCACGGTGATAAGCGAGAAAATCATCATCACTTGCATCAACACCGAGAGCATGTTCTTGGCGCGAACCAAGCCGCCATAGAACAGTGCCAAGCCGGGTAAACACATCATGATCACGATGATGGTGGCAACCATCATCCAGGTCGTGTCGCCTTTGTTGGGCACCGGTGCTGCTGCTGCGGGAGCCGCTGCATCAGCAGCAGGTGCAGCCGATGCGGCTGCGGCTGGCGCTGCAGCGGGTGCCTCGGCCGCTGGTGCTGCGGCAGCCGGTGCAGCATCTTCAGCTGACACGATCGGCGTTGCACCGATCGCGAATAGCAGCAAGCCGGCGCTCGCTAGGTTAATGAACCACTTTTTCATTTGCATATCCCCTTAGAGTGCTTCTTTGCCGGTTTCGCCCGTACGAATACGAACGACTTGCTGCAGGTCGTAGACGAAGATCTTGCCGTCGCCAATTTTCCCGGTACGTGCAGCATTTTCGATCGCCTCAATCGCACGCTCGACAATCGCCTCGTCGACTGCTGCCTCGATTTTTGTCTTTGGCAGAAAGTCGACCACGTACTCGGCGCCGCGATAAAGCTCGGTGTGTCCTTTTTGGCGCCCGAAGCCTTTGACCTCAGTGACGGTGATGCCTTGCACACCGATTGCTGAGAGCGCTTCGCGCACCTCATCGAGCTTGAACGGCTTGATGATGGCAGTGATGAGTTTCATTTCATCCTCGTTGCAGTTGATCAAAAAGTTTTGGTGAGAGAGACAATGCCTTTGTTGCCGCCAAGGTATCCGGTGTTGCCATAGTTCCAGACGGCCGTTGTCCCGTCGGGCATGAAGTTGGTCGCATTGGTTCCCGTTGCGGCAATTGAACCAGAAAGACCCGCACCAAAATCTTTGGTTAACCCGACTTTCCAGTCGCTGTAGTTGTAGTTCGAAGCATTTGGAGACAACACGGGTTCGTTCTTAAATGCCCAATGTCCATAGTGGAGATTTATCTGAATGCTGTCGGCGACTGGAATGTCGGCTCCCAAATCAAGGTAGTAGCTGCCAGATTTATTTGAGGTCCAGATAGCATCGCCAACGGCGTAGCTCGCCTTGAAATACACAGGCCCGTAACCCAACTTGCCATAAACCTCTGTCGTGTTCGCATTGAGTCCAGGGGTAATGACGCTCAGCCGCTCGTTCGGGTAATAGTAGTGAATCGCGCCCACATCAAAATTGAAAGCACCGACAATATCTCCCTTGAAGCCGCCATAAAAATCGACCTCCATTGGGGTATTGGCCCGACGGTTTAACTCGGCATCTGGAACGGCGTCATTTACCCAGCTGATGGTCGATGCCCATGTACCCACGTAAAGCCCGGACGGCGCGTGGCTGTAGTCAAAACCACCGCTGAGCGCCGGGCGGTTACGCGACTGGGAGATCCCACGAAACACGTAGTCAGAAGTCACGCCCACATTGAAAGTGACTTGATGATCGGAGGCAGGCGCGGCAGCCGCAGGCGCAGCATCGGCGGCATTGGCCACCTGACCACCAAATGCCGCGGTAATGGCTCCGGCAAGAATCAGTTTTTTCATTTGAATTTCCTTTTCCCTAAAAATCAGTGTGAAAACACCCGCTTCGCCACTGATGCATAAGCGCAGGGGTGTATAGCAGGACGTGTGCCAACAAGGATCAGCGGAAATGCTTGCCAAATCTGCTAATTCCTTTAGCATTCGCACCCAGATTCTGCGCTAACCCCCCGTCAAACCGCACCGCAACAGGGCAGGCGCCTCAAAGTGGTGCATGAATCCCAAACTAGTCATGAGCCAAGGCCCGAGTTTTCTTGACGAATTGCAGCATCGGATCCGCGAGGTACTGCAGCAATCGCCTGCCAAAGATCTGGAAAACAATCTGCGCGCGATGCTGCATCAGGGCTTCTCAAAGCTCGATCTTCTGACGCGCGAGGAGTTCGAGCTGCAAGCCGAGGTGCTGGCGCGTACCCGCGCCAAGCTCGAGGCCTTGGAGCGGCGAGTCGCCGAGCTAGAAACACGTCCTAAAGACTGATCCGGCCATGGCACTGGCCGTCCTGCGCAGCCGCGCACTGGCGGGCATGCGCGCGCCCGAGGTCACTGTAGAGGTGCATGTCAGCAGCGGGCTGCCCACCTTCACTATCGTCGGGCTGGCTGACACCGAGGTGCGCGAATCACGCGACCGAGTGCGCGCCGCATTGCGTAACTCGGGCTTTGAATTTCCAGCCGGCCACATCACGGTGAATTTAGCGCCGGCCGATCTGCCGAAAGAATCTGCCCGCTACGACCTGCCGATTGCGCTTGGCATCCTCGCCGCCAGCGCGCAAATGGCAACCGACCAACTGGATGACTATGAATTCGCCGGTGAATTATCGCTGTCGGGCGAGCTACGTCCGATCCGCGCTGCGCTGGCGATGAGCGTTGCGGTTCAGCGCACATCGGCTGAGCGTCAGCGCGCGTTCATTCTGCCGCGGGCCAATGCCTCGGAAGCGGCGTTGGTGCCGGACGCACGTATCCTGCCGGCTGACTCTTTGCTTCAGGTATTCGCCCATTTCACGGCTAGTGATGCGGCAGCGCGTTTAGTGTCGATGTCACCGGTGTCTGTCGCGTCGACCTCAAAGTTTGCGGACTTCGCCGACGTACGCGGGCAACCACAGGCAAGGCGCGCGATGGAGATCGCCGCTGCCGGCGCGCATAGCTTGCTAATGGTGGGCCCACCGGGCTCGGGCAAATCGATGCTGGCCTCACGCCTCCCCGGCATCCTGCCGCCGATGACCCAGGACGAGGCATTGGAAAGCGCTGCGCTGCAATCCATCGCAGGGGGCTTCAGCACATCCCGCTGGCAGCAACGGCCGTTTCGGGCGCCGCATCACACCGCCTCTGCGGTGGCACTGGTGGGGGGCGGCGCGGTACCGCGCCCCGGCGAGATCTCGCTGGCCCACCATGGCGTACTGTTTCTGGACGAGTTACCTGAATTCGAGCGCAAAGTACTTGAAGTACTGCGCGAGCCGCTCGAGGCGGGCAAAGTAACTATCTCGCGTGCGGCAAGGCAAACAGATTTTCCCTGTCGCTTTCAATTGGTGGCGGCAATGAACCCCTGCCCATGTGGTTACCTTAGCCACCCACAACGGGCCTGTCGCTGCACCCCGGACGCGATTGCGCGCTACCAAGGCCGCATCTCTGGTCCGCTACTCGATCGGATTGATCTACAGCTCACCGTCCCCGCAATGAGCACCGCAGAAATGCTAGATGCGCCGACAGGTGAATCATCGGCCAACATCGCTCGCAGGGTAGCACTCGCACGTGAGCGACAAATCGTGCGACAGCAATCACCCAACGCGCTGCTACCGTCGAACCAAATTGATCATCACTGTCAGCCCGACGCTGCTGCTGTCACACTGCTGCGCGCTGCAATCGAGCGATTGCACTGGTCTGCACGTGCTTATCATCGCGTATTAAAAATTGCTCGCACGATCGCCGATTTGGAAGGCTGCGCACAGATCGGCAGCGCACATGCTGCGGAAGCGATTCAATACCGGCGCGCGCTGCAATCCGCGGCTTGAGTGGCGGAGCGCGTCCAAGTATTGGGCGCTGTTAACATCGGGCGATGAGTACCACCCCGGTTTACCTGCAGGGCCGAACGGCAACACGCGTGGTGCTGGTGTTTGGGCTAGCGTATTTCCTGTCATACGCGATGCGTGCGATCAATGCCGTCATCGCCCCAGCGCTGAGCGCCGACTTGCATTTGACCAATGCGGATCTCGGTCTGCTTTCTGCGGCCTACTTCATGGGCTTTGGTCTGATGCAGTTGCCGATCGGCGTCTGGCTTGACCGTCACGGTCCTCGCCGTACCGAATCAGCGCTACTGCTGTTTGGTGCCTTGGGTGCGGCGATCTTTGCTTCCAGCGATACGCTGCTGGGTGTCTGGGTTGGACGTGCCTTGATTGGGGTAGGCGTGTCAGCCTGCCTGATGGCTGCGTTCAAAGCGTTTCGGGTGTGGTACCCGCCAGAACGCCAAAGCCAACTCGGTAGCTACATGCTAGTGATTGGTACCGCGGGTGCACTATCGGCAACAGTACCGGTCGCCTTACTGCTGCCCGTGGTGGGCTGGCGAACTGTTTTTTTTGGTGTCGCTGTAGCACTACTATTAGCGGCGTGGGTGCTGTTCAGTCGCTTGCGCGATATCGAACAATCGATGCCTATGCATGATCTCGCTCGCGCGCCGAGCAGCAACGCTGCGTCGAATTCTGAAGCCAATGATGCGCCGGGCTATGGCGCTATTTTTGCGGATCCTTACTTTCGCCGGATGGCACTGCTGGGCGCGGTGCATCAAGGCGGTTTCATGGCGCTACAGTCGCTCTGGGCCGGACCTTGGATGATCACGGTGCTGGGCATGTCGGTGGAAGAAACCTCGCATGTGTTGTTCTTGTTCAATCTGGCGCTGCTAATCGCCTATCTTGGGCTTTCCTGGTGGGCGCCACGCTATGTGGCTTATGGTCAGCGCACCGGCTTGCCTGTGCTGCGCGTGGTTGCAGTGGGCTTATCGATATCGGTCGTAGTGCAAGCGCTGATGGTGCTACTGCCTTATGAAAGCAGTTGGTGGCTATGGATTGTTTTTGCCGTCGTCATCACTGTTACGACGCTCGGCCAGACCCATGTCAGCCTGGCATTCCCAACAGCACTGGTCGGACGCGCTAACAGCGCATTCAATCTGACGCTGTTTGTCGGCGCATTCTCCGTGCAGTGGGGAATCGGCTTGCTGGTCGATCTGTTCGTGTCGTTCAGTTGGCAAAGTGCCGCCGCTATGCGCATGGCAGTCGCTTGCTACTTGCTGTTACAGGTATTCGCGCTCTGGCGCTTCATGCGTCAGTGGTCGATTGAAGCGCCTGCCATCGGGTTGAACAAGGGCTGAATTTGCCTGCCTAAGGCCTGTTGGCCATGCTACGCTTGATAAATTGTCAACTGCTTCCTTGCGAGGCGCTGATTGTCGGAGAGTTTCACCATGCTGGTCACATTCAAATCGAAAGCTGCCGCCGAGATACTGATGTACGAAGCTCACGCCAAGCCGATTCTCGATCTGCTCGGCAAAGATATTGAGCGTGGAGTGATTACGGCGGATGAGACCGGACAGGCCATCGAGCGCATCGAATCTGAAATTGCAGCACGTAAGGTATCGGCTGCAGCGCCTACCGACGATGAAGACAGCGACGGTGGCGCCAAAAAGGGTTTGGACGAAGTGGTCAGCTTCGGTGCACGCGCCTATCCGCTGCTGGAGATGCTGCGTGCGGCCCATCGTGAACATGCATTCGTGATGTGGGGCGTTTAGTTAGGCATGCAGGAACGGCGATGGCCGGTGGTGAAGGCGTCAGGCTTGCCTGAATCGCTTTCAATGGCTCTGCGCCATTCAGCGCATGTGCTGACCAAGGTAGGTGCGGGGCAGGCCTTGCCTGCAGCACTATCCGACCTGTTCAGCAGGCACACACTGAGCCCGGCGAGCCGTGGCGCCATTCAGGACATCACTTACCGAAGCATGCGGCGTTGGGGTTGCGCGCACGCGCTGATGGCCGTACTGGCCAGCAAGCCGCCTTCGCCCCCACGTCTCAGCGCCTTGCTTGGTTGCGCGCTGGCGCTGCTGTCTGATGACACGCCACCCTACGCCGAACACACGCTGGTCGATCAGGCGGTCGAGGCCTGCGCCCAAGATCCCGAGCTCAGTCGTGCAAAAGGCATGGTGAACGCGGTGTTACGTCGTTTTTTACGTGAGCGCGATCAATTAATGCAATCCGTGCTGCGTGACGATGATGCACGGCTGAACTATCCGCGTTGGTGGATAGACGAGA
The DNA here is from genome assembly GCA_021299035.1 of Oxalobacteraceae bacterium. Lineage (GTDB taxonomy): Bacteria > Pseudomonadota > Gammaproteobacteria > Burkholderiales > Burkholderiaceae_D > Pernthalerella > Pernthalerella lacunae. The sequence continues at coordinate 66,967 of JAJTGD010000003.1, forward strand.
TGCAACGCGCGTGGCCGCAGCAGGCCGAGGCGATCCTGATGGCAGGGAATCGAGAGCCACCGCTCACGCTGCGGGTAAATCGTCGAAAAATAGAAGTCGAGGCATACCTTGATCAACTCGTCGCCGAGGGCATCGCTGCGACGCGGATTGGCGATTACGCCGTCAAATTGAAACGCGCGGTGCCGGTGACGCAGATTCCGGGTTTCGCGGAGGGTCTGGTCTCGGTGCAGGACGCTGCTGCTCAACTGGCGGCGCCCTTGCTGCAGGTTGAGCATGGTATGCGGGTGCTGGATGCATGCGCCGCCCCCGGCGGCAAAACCGGCCACCTGCTCGAGCTTGCCAATTGCGACGTGCTGGCGCTTGATCATGATGCGCAGCGGTTGAACCGTGTGAGTGACAACCTGAATCGACTGTCACTCCATGCCAAGCTACAGATGGGCGATGCCCGCTTACGGGATTGGTGGGACGGCCAGGCTTATGACCGAATTCTGGCCGACTTGCCCTGTACCGCCTCGGGCATTGTGCGCCGGCATCCTGATATCCGCTGGCTGCGCCGACCCGAGGATAGTCATCAGCTAGCCGAACGCTCGGCTGAGATTCTCGACAACTTATGGGGCATGTTGCGGCCGGGCGGCTTACTGCTGATCGTGACGTGTTCCTTGTGGCCGGAGGAGTCCGAACTGCAAGCTCAGGCCTTCGTGGACCGGCAGCACGCGGTTAGGCTGGAGGCGCCTGGGCAGCTGCTACCGAGGGCGGATGAGGCGTCGGATCATGACGGCTTGTTCTACGCGCTACTGCGGAAACCGGCGCTTTGATACTATCGCTCAAATTTTCCTCTGGGCATTAGCCCGTTCTTGAGCGTGATTCATCGATTTTTACTGCTGTTCTGGCTGCTATGGCTGCCAGCTTGGTTACCTCTTTCCGCGCACGCCGCCGAGGGCATCGAGTTTGTCGAGGCCTCGCTGGAGCCAAGCGAGGAAGGGTACCGGTTGACGTCGCGCTACTCGGTTGAGCTACCGCGCTCGGTTGAGGACGCCTTGTCGCGCGGTGTGCCACTGTATTTCACGCTGCAAGCCGAAATCACCCGCTACCGCTGGTACTGGTTTGATGAGGTCTCGGTTAAGGCAACGCGCAAGATTCGTCTGTCTTACAACGTGCTGACCCAGCAATACCGCGCATCGATCGACGGAAGTCTTCATCAGAATTTTTCACGGCTGGATGACATGCTCTCGCTCCTGCGGCGACCCGGGCGTTGGATGATCGCCGATCCGGGTGCGCTCAGCCGCGGCGGTAACTACACGGTGGCGATCCAACTCGCGCTCGACGTGTCCGAGCTGCCGAAGCCAATTCAGGTCAGCGCCATGAGCAGCGATGAATGGCGTTTGTCTTCAGGCTGGAATAAGTTCATCTTCCGCACCGAGGCGAAATGAGACGCGCGCTGCGGTACTTGCTGATGGTGTCGGCGACGACCGTCGGTGTGCTGCTGTTCCTGCTGGCGGTGGCCAGTGGAGACACGCAACTATTTGACTCTTACTACTCTTGGGTTCTTGGCGCCAACGTGGTGGTCGGTGTCGGCCTGCTGGCGGTTGTATTGTTCCTGCTCGCTCGCTTATACAGTCGATATCGGCGCGGGCGGTTTGGGTCACGATTAATGGCGCGCATGGTGCTGATGTTCGCCATGATGGGCATCGTGCCGGGTATTGTGATTTATCTAGTCTCAGTTCAATTCGTATCTCGCTCGATTGAGTCTTGGTTCAACGTGAAGGTCGAAAGTGCGCTGGAGTCAGGCCTGAATCTAGGCCGTGCTGCACTTGAGTCGTCCCTGCGGGATCTACGACTGAAGGCTGCCGGCGTGTCTGAAGAGTTGGCCGATATGTCGGACAGCCTGATTGCCGCACGCCTGCCAAAAATCATCGAAGTCAATCAGTTACAAGAAGCCATCGTCGTCAATGCCAGTGGCAAATTGGTGGCGAGTACCAACACAAAACTGACCCGACTATTGCCCGAGCTGCCGACACCGTCGATGCTGGCGCGTGCACACTCCTCCGAAGGCTATGGTGTGATTGATGGCATTCCGGATACCGACAGGGATGGTGCAACACCTGAACAGATCCGCTTGCGTGTGATCGTCCCGATTCGCAGTGAAGGCTCGCTGTTTAAATTGCGCGGCGATGCTCGCTATTTGCTGCTGATCCAGCCAGCGCCTGAAAAACTGTTCGCCAATGCCGAGGCCTTGCGCGTTGCATATAGCGAATATCAAGAGCGCTCATTAGCCCGGACCGGCCTGAGAAAATTTTTCCTGGTGACGCTAACGCTGGTGCTACTGCTGGCTGTGTTTGCAGCGATGGTGAGCGCCTTCCTTCTTGCTAGCGATTTTGCGCAACCGCTGTTGTTGTTGGCCGAGGGCACTCAAGCGGTGGCAGAGGGTAATTTATCGCCACGACCGATCGTGGCTACGTCCGATGAGTTGGGAACGTTGACCCAATCGTTCAACATGATGACCATGCAGTTATCGGACGCGCGAGAGGCGGTGGAACGTAACCGGCGCGCCTTGGAAGATGCGAAAGCCTACTTGGAATCTGTGCTCGCGAATATGTCGGCCGGGGTGATGGTGTTCGATGAACAGTGGCTATTGGTAACTTTCAATGCGTCTGCCAAACGTATTTTGAGATTAGATCTGAAGCCACTGCTAGGTCAGTCCATGTCATCAATCGTGCCGCTTGCGGCGTTTCGTGAGCCGGTGATGCGGTCTTTCAGCCGATTAAGCGCGCAGGCCGCGGCTGATGGATCCGGGGCAGAGGCGCAGCATTGGCAGCAACAAATCGAGATCCCAAAGAAGAGCGATGATGAGCCAGATTCCAGCGATATCACCCTGCTGGCGCGTGGGTCACACCTACCGGTGGGGACCGGTAGAGGCTACATCATTGTGTTCGATGACATCACGGATGTGATTTCCGGTCAGCGGTCGATCGCATGGGCCGAGGTTGCGAGACGGTTAGCACATGAAATCAAAAACCCGCTGACCCCGATACAGTTATCAGCAGAGCGTCTGCAAATGAAGCTGCAACCCAAACTTGCAGGCGACGATGTTGCGCTGCTTGAGCGTGGCACCAATACCATCGTCAACCAAGTCGTTGCCATGCAGCAAATGGTCGATAACTTCCGTGACTACGCCAAAACACCGCCACCCTTGCTTCAACCGCTCGATCTGAATGGTTTGATTTCAGAAATATTGGAGCTGTACTCGGGGATGGAAATTTCGGACGCGATAAGCACAACATTGCAGCCAAATCTTCCGATTATCTTGGGCGATGCAACTCAAATGCGACAGGTGGTACACAACCTCCTGCAAAACGCACAAGACGCGGTTGCAGATATCCGACGTTTTGGGCGCAGCCCTGAAATCCGAATTGTCACCGAAGCCTTTGACTACGCAGATGCGGATGGCCAGCATCGAACTGCGGTTCGTCTGACGGTTTCGGACAACGGCCAGGGCTTCGATCCCGCGCTCATCAAGCGCGCCTTCGAACCCTATGTCACCTCCAAACCCAAGGGTACTGGGCTAGGTTTGCCGGTAGTAAAGAAAATTATCGAGGAACACGGCGGGCGTATCGAGGCCCAAAACCGCAAAGACGGGTCGGGCGCCAAGGTGCTGATTTTATTAATGAAACTTGCAAAATATTCAGTTTGACAACTTTAGTTGTAAAAAATACAATCCTGCGATATGGCAATGTTGTGACGAGTTAAAGAGGCGCCCCCATGGCAAATATTCTGGTGGTTGACGATGAAATGGGAATCCGTGAGCTGTTGTCCGAGATTCTGGGCGACGAAGGTCACGTCGTCACAACAGCGGAAGACGCAAACGCTGCGCGTGAATTACGCTTGGCCAGCACACCGGACTTGGTACTACTGGATATCTGGATGCCGGATACCGACGGCGTAACCCTGCTGAAAGAGTGGCAACGCGATGGCTTGCTGACCATGCCGGTCATCATGATGTCCGGTCACGCCACGATTGACACGGCGGTTGAGGCCACCCGCATCGGCGCAATGAATTTCTTGGAGAAACCCATCTCGCTGCAAAAATTGCTGCGCACCGTGCAGCAAGGCCTGACGCGTGGACAAGAGCACGCCCGCGGCACGATGGTAGGCGGGGCGCATCGCACTATACTGGGCCAAGACAAGCTCTCGCTGGCGCCGCAGCTGCAACAAATTGGAAACGGTCATTTGAATGGCATGCACTCGTCTGCCTATGCTGGCGCCGAAAACGAGTTCCGCGTCTCCTTCGAATTGCCACTTCGAGAGGCGCGTGATGCTTTTGAACGCGCCTACTTTGAGCACCATTTAGCACGCGAAGGTGGCAGCATGACGCGCGTCGCCGAACGAACCGGGCTGGAACGGACCCACCTCTATCGCAAGCTCAAGCAACTCGGTGTAGATACCAGCAAGGGCGCTGCAAAGAAAGTCGGATGACCGAACTCTCGCTGGTCGTCGGCGGCCGTGGTGATGATCGTGAACGCGCCATTGCTGCGGCCGTACCTGTAGGCGTGGCCTGTGCGGCCATCATTGAAGGAATACCAAGCGGTGCCGCACCACTAAATGAGTTGCCACCGGAAGTGTCGTTAGAGGTATTTCGCGTCGCGCCCGGCTGCCCTTGCTGCACAGGCAATCTCACCATGCGAGTCACACTGAATCGTGTGCTCCGGAAATCACCCGCGAAGCTGTATCTCAGTCTGTCAGACGCCACGCACCGGGAGCAGATTTTGCTATTCCTGCAAGGGTCGCAATATCTCGAGCTGCTGGCGATCGGTCCTGATATACGGTGCTGATAATGGAAAATGCTGCACAAGACCCGCAGCAAAACTGAAAGCTGGGGCGCACCTATTGAAATTTCCCGAGCAGCCTCCACCCTATGTTGCGTGTGTACGATGATTCACAAACTTCAGGAGCACTGCGCATGAATCTGATCTATAACAGCGAGCACTACTCGGTGGTTGAATTTCGCGCTGAGGCGGGCTTGGAGGCCATGCGCTTCGGCGGCTATGAAATCCTCGACAAGCCTGCGCGGCGTGAGATTTTCCTCGCCGGCACACTCGCTGAAAATTTCCGCCAACATGTGCGCGCATTAAGCGCCCAACAACCGACCGAGGAAGAAATCGATGAATTCCTCGATAGCTACAGCCCATTGATGGCGCAGCCAGTGATTGTCCAGTAAGCTAACACTCGCTCCCCTTTTTCTTCCCATGCATGCCCGCTTGAGCGGGCATGTTTGTTTCTGATGCAGACTCCTTCACGCGTCGTTACCAGCAATCAAACTGGCGTCCATCCTCGCCTGGCCGAGGTGATCGAACGACATGCGCGTTGTGAATTTCTCAGGCCCCTATCGGCTTCCGGCCAGCACCCTTTTGAACACGCGGTCGCCGCTTGGCAAGCGCATGGCGGCGACCTGATCATCGACGCCGGCTGCGGCGTCGGCGTATCAACGCGCAAGCTGGCGCAGCAATTTCCGGATGGCTTCGTCATCGGCGTCGATCAATCCGCGCATCGCTTGCAGCGCCACATTCGTTGGCATGAGCCGGAACCGACCAACTTCATCACTGTGCGTGCTGATCTGGTGGACTTCTGGCAGCGCATGGCGCTCGCGCGAATTCATCCCTCCAGACATTACCTCCTTTATCCCAATCCCTGGCCCAAAAAAGCGCAGCTTCAGCGACGCTGGCATGGTCACCCGATATTCCCTACGCTCCTCAAACTTGGCGGTTATCTCGAATGCCGCAGCAACTGGAAAATCTATGTCGAGGAAATGGCGATAGCGCTTAACCAACTTACCGAGGCTGAAGTGCATGCCGAGCCATGGCCGGTCGACCCTGCGATGGCATTAACACCATTCGAGCAGAAATACGCTGCGTCTGGCCACACCCTGTGGCATTGCGCCACTCAGCTCCGCCAGCCGGATTAAGTCGAGCTGCGTTGTGATACCGTGTTCAGTATCACAACCCAACACGGAATTGACCATGTGCCAGCTACTCGGCATGAATTGCAACGTGCCGACTGATATCGTGTTCAGCTTTACTGGCTTCGCGACTCGTGGCGGCCGCACCGACGAACACAAAGATGGCTGGGGCATTGCCTTCTTTGAAGGTGCCGGCGTTCGGCTGTTTGTCGATCATGAGTCAGCCGTTGCCTCGCCTGTCGCGGAACTGATCAAAAGCTATCCGATCAAGTCGAAAAACGTGATCGCGCACATCCGCAAGGCTACCCAAGGTCAGGTTGCCCTCGAAAATTGTCACCCTTTCATCCGCGAGCTCTGGGGTCGCTACTGGGTATTTGCCCATAATGGCGATCTGAAAGAATTTTCACCCACGCTCGATGGTGCATTCCGGCCAGTAGGTACCACTGATAGCGAACACGCATTTTGTTATTTGCTGCAGCAGTTACGCCGCCGCTTCGGTGACACACCGCCAACGCTGGACGCACTGCGGCAAGAAATTGACCAGCTCACGCGTGAGATTGCCCGCTTTGGTGTGTTTAATATGATGCTATCGGATGGCACAGCACTTTTCGCACATTGCTCGACACGACTGCACTACATCGTGCGGCAGCATCCCTTTACGCAGGCGAAGTTATCCGATGAAGATTTGTCGGTCGACTTTTCCGAGGTGACTACGCCGAACGATCGTGTAGCAGTGATCGTCACCGAACCGCTTACCACTAACGAGACCTGGCATTCGTTTGAGAGTGGCGAGCTGAAGCTCTTTATCGACGGCGCGCCGCTATAAGATCATGTAGCAACAGCGCCCGACCAACAGCAAGGATGGCGCCGGGAACTCGGACTGCACGCAGTCCGTCGACATCACGACACGGGTTTGCACGCCTGAGCGCGCTCCTCAAGAGCCACCAACAACGCTAGCAGCGTTATTGGCGGCTTTAATATCAGAGATTAGGCGCGAGCCAGCGCTGTAACAAGTCCATCGGCACCTTGCGACGCGACGCCATATCAGTAAGCTGATCTTCACCGATTTTGCCTACCGTGAAATATTTCGATGCTGAATGCGCGAAGTAAAAACCTGAGACGGCTGCACCGGGGAACATTGCATATGATTCAGTCAGACTCATGCCGATATCCTCTGCTTCGAGGATGCGAAACATATCCGCCTTCACGGTATGTTCGGGACAAGCGGGATAACCGGGGGCCGGACGAATACCGCGATACTGCTCCGCAATCAATTGTTCGTTGCTGAGCTTCTCATCCGCTGCATAGCCCCACAGATCTTTACGAACACGCTCGTGCAGGTACTCGGCACAGGATTCTGCCAAGCGATCCGCCAAGGCCTTCAGCATGATCGATGAATAATCATCACCTGCATCTTCAAAGCGCTTCTCATGCTTCTCAATGCCAATGCCAGCGGTGACGGCGAACATGCCGATGTAGTCGGTCACACCGGAATCTTTAGGCGCGATGAAATCAGCGAGGCATTGATTCGGACGCGCGACGCCTTCAATCACGGGCTTCTCATTTTGCTGACGCAGGCCGTAATAAGTAAATGCGACCTCGCTCTTGGTCTCATCGGTGTAGACCTCAATATCGTCATCGCCGACGCTATTGGCGGGTAACAACGCGATCACGCCATTGGCGGTCAGCCAACGACCCTCGACGATTTTTCTGAGCATTGCCTGACCTTCGCGATACACATGGCTGGCGGATTCGCCAACGATCGGGTCAGTCAAGATCTCCGGGAAAGCACCCGCCAAATCCCACGTCTGGAAAAAAGGCGCCCAATCAATGTATTGCGCCAGCAGGCCAAGATCCATATTGCGGAAATGCCGACGCCCAATGAACTTCGGCTTCACCGGCGCGAACTCACCGGCAAATTTCAGCTGCATCTTGTTACGACGAGCCTTCTCGAGCGACAGCATCGGCAAGGCTTTCTTGCTAGCGTGCTGCACGCGGATACGTTCATAGTCGGTGGCAATCTCGTCGAGATACCGGTCACGCGATTCATCGGTCAGCAGTGACTGCGCGACAGATACCGAACGTGATGCATCCGGCACATAAATTACCGGCCCCTCGTAGTTAGGCGCAATTTTTACCGCGGTATGCGCGCGGCTCGTGGTCGCGCCACCAATCAGCAGGGGCATCTTGCGCTCACGGAACCATGGGTCGCGCTGCATCTCTTTGGCGACGTGCGCCATTTCCTCGAGCGAAGGCGTGATCAGCCCGGACAGTCCGATGATGTCAGCGTTTTCCTCTTTTGCTTTGGCGAGGATCTCGGTGCAGGGGACCATCACGCCCATGTTCACCACCTCGAAGTTATTACACTGCAGGACGACGGTGACGATGTTTTTGCCAATATCGTGCACATCACCCTTGACCGTAGCGATCACAATTTTGCCTTTGGGCTTTGCGGCCACGCCTGTACGACGTTCTTCCTCGGCTTTTTCTTCTTCGATAAAGGGTACCAGGTGCGCCACTGCCTGCTTCATCACACGCGCCGACTTCACCACCTGTGGCAAAAACATTTTGCCCTGACCGAACAGGTCGCCAACGATGTTCATGCCATCCATCAGCGGGCCTTCGATCACGTGAATCGGACGCCCCCCTTTGTCGGCAACTTGTTGACGCGCCTCTTCCGTATCCTCGACGATCCACTGCGTGATGCCATGAATCAGCGAATGCGCCAAACGCTTTTCAACCGGCGCCTCGCGCCAGACCAAATTCTGTTCTTCTTTTTTGCCGCCCGCTTTCAGCGTGGCGGCGAACTCGATCATGCGCTCGGTCGCATCGTCACGGCGATTCAACACCACATCTTCGACCCGCTCGCGCAGCTCGGGGTCCAGATCGTCATACACACCCATCATGCCGGCATTCACAATGCCCATACTCATACCCGCGCGAATAGCGTGGTACAAGAAAACAGTATGAATCGCTTCACGTGCCGGGTCATTACCGCGGAATGAGAACGAGACATTCGAGACACCGCCCGACACTTTCGCATGCGGCAGGTTCTGCCGTATCCAACGCGTGGCCTCGATGAAGTCGACGGCATAATTGTTATGCTCGTCGATGCCGGTAGCGATCGCGAAAATATTCGGGTCGAAGATAATGTCTTCCGGTGGAAAGCCAACCTTCTCGATCAGCAGCTGATAGGCGCGCTGGCAAATTTCGGTCTTGCGCTGGAAGGTGTCGGCCTGACCTGTCTCGTCGAAAGCCATCACGATCACCGCCGCGCCATAGCGCCGGCACAGCGTCGCCTGACGCAGAAACTCTTCCTCGCCTTCTTTTAGAGAGATCGAGTTAACAATCGCCTTGCCCTGTACACACTTCAGCCCAGCCTCGAGTACGCTCCATTTGGAGGAATCGATCATGATCGGCACGCGCGCGATATCCGGCTCGGAAGCGATCAGATTCAGGAAGCGTGACATCGCTGCGACCGAGTCAAGCATGGCTTCGTCCATGTTGACGTCGATCACCTGCGCACCATTCTCAACTTGCTGACGCGCGACGGCCAGCGCTTCTTCATACTGCTCATTGAGAATCATGCGCGCAAAAGCTTTTGACCCCGTGACGTTGGTGCGCTCACCCACATTCACAAACAAGGAGTCATCGTCGATCGTGAACGACTCCAAGCCAGACAATCTCATCTGGTGGATATGGGTTGGCACCTTGCGCGGCGCGATACTGGCAACCGTGTTGGCAATTTCTCGAATGTGATCGGGCGTGGTGCCACAGCAACCGCCGGCGATGTTTACAAAACCGCTATCCGCGAACTCTTTCAACAAAGAAGCGGTGATGTCAGGTGTTTCATCAAACCCTGTATCTGACATCGGGTTTGGCAAGCCCGCATTCGGGTAAATACAAACGAAAGTCTCGGCGATCTTGGACAACTCTTCTGCATAGGGACGCATCAGTGTTGCACCCAGCGCGCAGTTCAAACCAATCGTGAGCGGCTTGGCATGACGCACCGAATTCCAGAAAGCGGTCACGGTCTGTCCGGACAAGATGCGCCCTGAGGCGTCGGTCACGGTGCCGGAGATCATGATCGGCAAACGCGTGCCGGTTTGCTCGAAAAAAGCATCGATCGCAAACAGCGCCGCTTTGCAGTTGAGTGTGTCAAAGACCGTCTCAACCAACAGCACATCGGCGCCACCCTCGACCAACGCGGTCACTTGCTCATGGTAGGCGGCGACGAGTTGATCAAAGCTGACATTGCGCGCACCCGGGTCATTCACGTCCGGTGAAATAGAGGCAGTTTTCGGGGTGGGACCGAGCGCGCCTGCGACGAAGCGCGGCTTTTCAGGTGTGGAGTATTTATCGCACGCAGCGCGCGCCAGTCGCGCTGATTCGAGATTCATCTCGCGAACCAAGTGCGCCATGTGGTAATCATCTTGCGCAACCGAGGTGGCACCAAAGGTGTTGGTCTCGATGAGATCTGCACCCGCGGCGAGATACTGCTCGTGAATCTCTTGAATGATGTGCGGCTGCGTTAGCGTCAGCAGTTCATTGTTGCCCTTGACGAAGACTTCTTTGCCGGGCACAGAGAAATCGGCAAAGCGCTGGCCGCGATAGTCCTCTTCGCTGAGCTTGTAACGTTGGATCATGGTGCCCATTGCACCATCAAGCACCAATATGCGGCGTGACATCAGCTCTCGCAGCTGTGTCTCAACCAGGGAAATAGCGTCGCGTTTCATCGTGTATTGTCGCTGCGCTGTTCGCGCAAAATAAAAAACCCGGCCTGCATAAGCGAAGCCGGGTGTGCGTTCCGCTTTAGCAGTATTTCTTGGGGAAGCTTCCCCCGCGCCCGCAAGCTGGTATTGACAGAGTCAAATCGGCGCGCGACGAATTATACGGGAAATCAGCTCGCCGGCTGCAGCCGTTGTCCGGCTTCTATCGAGAAGCCTTGCAGAAAATTCGCGGCTGGTAGACGTTTACCACCGGGCTTCTGTAATTCTGTCAGTAACAAGGCGTCTTCGCCGCAAGCAACCGTCACACCTCGCGCATCAACCGCCAGCACAAGGCCAGGCTCGCCGATACCCGCGATCCGTTCTGCGCGCCAAATCTTCAACACACTATCGCCCGATTGCACTGATGCGCCCGGCGCAGGGTTGAATGCATGAATTCGCCGCAGCAGCGTGGTCGCCGGAAGTCGCAGATCAAGCGCAGCCTCATCCTTGGAAATCTTGGCTGCGTAGCTCACGCCTTCGTCTGGCTGCGGTGTTCGGGTCAAGCGACCCTCGGCCAAGCGCAATAATGCGTCGACAATCAATCGCCCGCCCAAAGCAGCCAGTCGGTCATGTAATTCGCCCGTGGTGTCCTGAGGCGAAATCGGCTCGCGCGACACCAGCATCATGTCACCGGTATCGAGCCCGGCATCCATCTGCATAATGGTGATACCAGTTTCCGCGTCACCGGCCTCGATCGCGCGATGAATCGGCGCAGCGCCGCGCCAGCGCGGTAGCAGCGAGGCATGAATATTGATGCACCCCAGCGGCGGTATCGCCAATATCGACGGCGGGAGTATCAAACCATAGGCGGCAACCACCATGACATCGTGGGCAGTTGCCCTCAGAAGATCATGGGCTTGCTTGGCTTGCTCAGGAAACCTGCCATCCAGCCGCAATGAAGTGGGCTGCGCCACCGGAATCTGATGCGCCAGCGCGAACTGCTTAACGGGAGACGCTTGTAGCTGCATCCCGCGACCGGCCGGGCGATCAGGCTGCGTCAATACCAGGGGAATTTCGATACCCGCTGCGTGTAAGGCTGCAAGGGCTACGGCGGCGAATTCTGGCGTGCCCGCAAAAATAGCGCGCATGCTTAACGTACCGCTTCTGCTTGACGCTCTTTCTTCAGCTCGCGTTCTTCTTTGAGTAATTTGGTTTTAATGCGATTGCGCTTGAGCGGCGACAAGTACTCCACGAAGACCTTGCCCTTCAGGTGATCCATCTCATGTTGAACACATACCGCCAGCAAGCCTTCGGCATCGAATTCTTGTAGCTTACCGCTGGCATCTTGCGCCTTGATACGCACGCGCAACGGACGCTCAACGCCATCAAAAATACCCGGCACCGAAAGACAACCCTCGTCATACACCTGACGCTCATCGCTGGCCCAGACGATTTCAGGGTTCACCAATACCAGCAATTGATCGCGCGTATCCGAGACATCAATCACGATTACTTGCTCATGCACATCGACCTGGGTTGCTGCCAGCCCGATACCGGGGGCGGTGTACATGGTATCTGCCATATCAGCAACCAGTTTTGCTAGTCGCTCGTCGAACGCAGTCACCGGCTTGGCGATGGTGTGCAAGCGCGGATCGGGGTATCGAAGAATGGATAAGCGTGCCATACAACTTTTGCGCAACAGTCGCGAGAAATTCAGCGATGAAAAGTTCAAGAGTGGGGTGCGCTCATGCACAATCCGCAGCGCATTAGCCGATCGCATCCCTGCAAAAACACACTTTCACCTAGATAAACAACTGAAAAAAGTGATGACGAAGTCTAGCATAGCCGCCCTGTGTCTCGCCGCGGGTGCAGTGTCCTTATGCCCTGCTGTAAAGGCCGCCAACCAGTGCGTTGTCCTCAGTTCGGCGCCGGACTCTCACACCGTGCAGCAGGGCGATACGCTATGGCATATCGCTGCGCGTTTTCTGCAGAACCCTTGGTGCTGGCAAGCGGTTTGGTCAAATAACCATGATCAGATTCGCGACCCGCATTGGATCTACCCCGGCCAGCGTATTGTGCTGGATCGCACGCAGGGCAAGCTACATGTAGCGCCTGACGAGAGCCTAGCGGTCGATGCCATCCGACGCTCGCCTGCAGTGCGGGGTGTGGCTACGCCAAAACAATCGCCGATTCCGATGATGGCGCCTCGGCTGGCAGATCTTGCTCGCCGCTACCGACTGCTGGCCGTCGCATCGGTGTCCAATGCGCCGCGCATCGCCGACGCCCCGGAAGGCCGCCGCCTAGCTGTTCCCGGTGACACCGTGGCAGTAACGGGCCTACTACCCGAAAGCGAGATCCTCGATGTCATGCGCGAACTAGCGCCGCTGCAAGGTCCGGATGGCGGCCCGCCGCTGTGGGTGCCAGTGCTGCGCGTCGGACAGGTAAGGCAGCTTGCTACCAGAGGCCCGCAACGTTTACAGGTGCTGAATGCGGAGGCCGAACTGATGCGCGGCGACCTGCTTGTTCCCTCAGCCATAGCGCGGTCGGCGGTGTTGGTACCGCATGCCGCTCCGCCGCTCCAAGGCAAGATTGCCGCCGTTCTGCGTGAAAGTCGCTGGGCGTCGCAGCATGATGTTGTGGCTCTGAATAAAGGGCTGGGCGATGGGTTGACGCCCGGTAGTGTCGTGGAGGTGCTCGCGCCCGATACAATCGGTACTGATAAATCTTTCGCGCCATCATCGCGCTCGATTGCTGCACTTCTAGTTTTTGAGGCGGTTGAACAAAGTGCGCTGGCGCTGGTGATGCAAAGCCGCGACGCCCTCCGCGTGGACTATCCAATCAGAAGCCCAAGTCCGAATGAACGACCCTGATGAGCTCGCAGCCTGGCTGCATCTAGTACTAACGCATGGCGTCGGATCGAACACCGCGCGCGACTTGCTCGCTCGCTTTGGACTGCCCAGCCAAATATTGTCGGCGGGTTTCCCTGCGCTCCAAAAATGCGTCCCCGAAAAAGTCGCGCTCGCGCTATCCACCAAGCCTGATGAGGCGTTGCAAGCACAGATCGACAAGACACTCGCCTGGGCGTCGGAGCCCGGCAATCATGTGCTCACGCTCGCTGATACGAACTATCCGCCTGCACTGCTCAGCATCGCTGATCCGCCGCCGCTGCTTTACGCGAAAGGTCGCACGGAATTATTGTCACGTCACGCCGTCGCTATTGTGGGTAGTCGTAACGCGACCGCACAAGGCATGCAAAATGCCGAACGCTTCGCGCAGACGTTGAGCAACGCGGGATTGTGCGTCGTCTCCGGATTGGCGCTAGGGATTGACGCGGCAGCACACGCGGGTGCGTGTAGCGCAGTGTCTGGTCATGGATCAACGATCGCCATCACAGGCACTGGGCTGGATCTGGTGTATCCCGCCAAGCATCGTGCGCTAGCGCATCGCATTGCGGAACAGGGTTGTCTGCTTAGTGAGTATCCGATTGGGACTGCCGCGATTGCCGCAAACTTTCCGCGTCGTAATCGACTGATTAGCGGCATGTCGCTTGGCGTGCTGGTGGTAGAGGCCGCGCTTCAATCAGGCTCACTGATTACCGCGCGCAGTGCCTTGGAACAAGGGCGCGAAGTATTCGCCATTCCAGGATCAATACACTCGCCCCTGGCAAAAGGTTGTCATCAATTGATCCGCCAAGGCGCCAAACTGGTCGAGTCCGCGCAAGACATTCTTGAAGAGTTACAACTACACGCCTTGGCCCCATCGAAGCATCATGCAATTGACACGGTGACAAATTCCGCTCTCATGTCTGCCACGATGACAGCATCACCGACGACTGAATCACCTACCGAGGCGACTGAGCACGTGCGACAAGTGATGCGAGCCGCTGGCCATGATCCTGCCTCGGTAGATCAGTTAGCCGAACGCACTGGCTTGCCCGCCTCTGACATCCAAGCAAGCTTGCTCCTGCTGGAACTCGACGGAAAGTTTGAACGCCTGACCGACGGGCGCTATCAAAAGCTAAGCTCGTAAAAATTTTCCGACCAAAAAACTGTCGTAACGCAATGCGAAGCGCCTCGGTCAAGCGAGTCACCGATGTTTTCAAGCGCTCATTAAATTGCTGATGACAAAGCTTTGAAGACCTTGAAAGGCGTTTTAGCCTTCAAAATAGCCGTCAAAGCTGTTTTTAATTGCATTAAGTGTTTCGCTCGACAGAAAAGCTAAGGCGCTGAAATAAAACAGAAATCTTTGATGGCTGCACCATTCTGCAGGTCGGCGAAGGGCGCTTTATAAGATTCTGACTTGTGCGTAGGAAAAGATGCCGTTACAGTATAAGAATGTTTGAGGTACTTGTTTACCTTTACGAAACTTATTACCGGCCCGACGCCTGCCCTGATTCGGCGGCTTTGGTGAAAAAACTGTCGGCGGTTGGTTTCGAGCAGGAAGAGATCTCGCGTGCGCTGGGCTGGTTGACCGACCTCGCCGAAACCACGAATGAGATGTTCAGCCAGCAGGCCCATCAGACGGCCTTTTCATTCGGCTCGCGCGTTTACGCTGACAAAGAGTACGAAATGCTGGGTTCTGAGGCGATCGGCTTCATTGAATTTCTCGAGTCTGCGGACGTCATCAGCACGATTCAACGCGAAATCGTCATTGAGCGGGCCTGTGCGGTCAATGAATCGCCCATTCCTCTCGATAAACTGAAGGTCATTGTGCTGATGGTGCTCTGGAGCCAAGGCAAAGAGCCCGACAGCCTGATGTTCGACGAACTCTTTGCCGACGAAGAAAACACTCATCCGCCGCTGTATCACTAACCGAGCGCAAACCCATGGGCGCTAAAAGGCGATGCACTCAATGGCAAGGTCGCGGCGCTCCCACCCAGGCAATACTTGGTCACATTAGGGCGCGCAGCCGTCGGCGCACCAAGGCCGGTCAGCCCGAGCACGGCGGACTGCGCGGCGAGCTGTCAAGTTTCGCCAGCTTGCGAACTGTTTGACAACCCGCTTATCATTGGCCGCGTTTGGCTGCCGAACCCGCCGGTTCAGGCGCTACCCCAGCGCGAGGCGCGGGATTTGCGCCAGATCTTAACGGCGACAACCGCACCGCCGCTGTCGAATACTTACCCACTATGACCAAAACACTCATCATTGCCGAGAAGCCCTCCGTCGCGAATGACATCGCGAAGAGTCTTGGCGGGTTCACCAAACATGATGAGTACTTCGAGTCGGACAACTATGTGCTGTCTTCCGCGGTCGGTCACTTGGTCGAGATCGCGGCGCCTGAGGAATACGACGTCAAGCGTGGCAAATGGTCGTTCGCCAACTTGCCCATGATTCCGCCACATTTCGCGCTCAACCCGATCCAGAAAACTGAATCGCGCCTGAAGTTGCTGAACAAGCTGCTCAAGCGTAAAGACGTCGGCAGCATCATTAATGCCTGTGACGCGGGCCGCGAGGGCGAGCTGATTTTCCGGCTGATTGTGCAGTACGCGAAGGCGAAACAGCCGGTGCAAAGGCTCTGGCTGCAATCAATGACGCCGGGAGCAATTCGAGACGCATTCACGCATCTGCGTGACGACGAGGAGATGCTGCCACTGGCCGACGCCGCGCGCTGCCGCAGCGAGGCCGACTGGCTAATCGGCATCAATGGCACGCGCGCGATGACCGCGTTCAACTCGAAAGAGGGCGGTTTTTATCTCACCACCGTCGGTCGAGTGCAGACACCAACGCTGTCGATCGTGGTTGAGCGTGAAGAAAAAATCAAACAATTCCAGCCGCGCGACTACTGGGAAGTTAAAGCCGAGTTCGTGTGCGCTGCCGGCATCTACGAAGGCCGCTGGCTCGATACCAAATTCAAGAAAGACGAGACGGACCCTGAGCAGCGTGCTGAAAGACTTTGGAGCAAGGCCGCGGCGGATTCGATCGTCGCCGCCTGCCGTGGCAAGCCCGGCAATGTGATTGAAGAATCAAAACCGAGCACTTCAATGGCGCCAGCACTGTTCGATCTCACCAGTCTGCAACGTGAAGCGAACGCGCGTTTCGGTTTCTCTGCCAAAAATACACTTGGGCTGGCGCAGGCGCTTTATGAGCGGCACAAGGTACTGACGTATCCACGTACCGACTCCAAGCACCTCCCGGAAGATTATCTTGGCACAGTAAAGCAGACGCTGGAGTCGCTGGGTGAGATCAATAACTACTACCCATTCTCGGCGCAGATACTGAACAAGAACTGGGTCAAGCCGAACAAGCGTATTTTCGATAATACGAAAATCAGTGATCACTTTGCGATCATTCCGACCGGCCAGCTGCCAAAGAGTTTGTCAGAGCCAGAGCAAAAGCTCTATGACTTGGTGGTTCGACGCTTCATGGCGATTTTCTTTCCCGCTGCTGAGTACTTGGTGACTACGCGCTTCACCGAGGTGTCTGGCCACCAGTTCAAGACCGAGGGCAAAATCTTGACCACACCCGGTTGGTTATCGGTGTATGGCAAGGAAGCGGTCGACCCGAACGCAAAAGAGGGCGAGGCAAGCGGCACCTTAGTCGCTGTCGCTGCTGGCGAAAAGGTCAAGACCGATAAGATCGAGCCGCATGCCTTGGTGACCAAACCACCGGCGCGCTATTCGGAAGCCACGCTGTTATCGGCGATGGAAGGCGCAGGCAAGTTTGTCGATGACGAAGAGTTGCGCGATGCGATGGCGGGCAAAGGTCTGGGCACCCCAGCCACGCGAGCAGCCATTATTGAGGGGCTGCTCAACGAAAAATATTTGATCCGCGAAGGTCGCGAGTTAATCCCGACTGCGAAAGCGTTTCAGCTAATGACCCTACTGCGTGGTTTAGGCGTGGCTGAATTGACGGCGCCTGAACTGACCGGCGAATGGGAATCGAAGTTGGCGCGCATGGAGCGCGGCGAGATTAGTCGTGAAGCTTTTATGCGCGAGATCGCGCAGATGACACAGACCATCGTCAAGCGCGCAAAAGAATACGACAACGACACGATCCCGGGTGATTACGCCACGCTGAAAACGCCGTGCCCGAATTGTGGTGGCGTTGTGAAAGAAAATTACCGACGCTTTGCCTGTACGAAGTGTGAATTCTCGATCAGCAAAGTACCTGGTGGTCGGCAATTTGAAATTCCGGAAGTGGAAGAACTTCTTGCGCAGCGAACCATCGGCCCGCTGCAAGGCTTTCGTTCCAAAATGGGCCGGCCTTTCGCTGCTATTTTAAAGATCTCTCACGACGCAGACACCAACAACCACAAGCTTGAGTTTGATTTCGGGCAGAGCAATCTCGACGATGAGTCTGCAGAGCCTGTCGACTTCTCGGCTCAAACGCCGCTGGGCGCTTGCCCGAAGTGTGGCAGTGGCGTGTATGAAATGGGCCTGGCCTATGTGTGCGAAAAAACCGTTGCCAGACCCAAGGCGTGTGATTTCCGCAGCGGCCGCATCATCTTGCAACAAGAGATTTTGCCCGAGCAAATGGTCAAGCTCTTGAACGAGGGCCGTACCGATCTGCTACCGGGATTTGTCTCGCAGCGGACGCGTCGCCCTTTCAAGGCTTATCTAGCGCGTGGCGCAGATGGCAAAGTCAGTTTCGAGTTTGAAGAGCGCAAACCGAAGGCGGGCAAAGAAGGTGCCGATCAAGCCAAAACCGGCTCACGCGGTGCGGCAAAAAAACTGACACCAGCAGCCCCGGCGAGGAAAGCGGCTGCGACCAAAGCGCCAGCCAAGAAAGTAGCTGCAAAAAAATCCGCCGCGAAGAAAGTCGCAGCGAAAAAGGTGGTTGCAAAAAAAGCGGTCGCAAAAAAGGCCGCCTAAATCCCTCGTTGCCCGCGCTTGCGTTCGCGCGTCAACGAATCACGAACAGCTGAATCATTCAGCGCGGATATTTCTCTACCCTCATGCGCCAAGCGACCGAATCTACGCGCCTAACGACGGTGCTGCTGGCCAGCGGCATCATCTTGTCGTTGGCCATGGGCGTTCGTCATGGGTTCGGGTTTTGGCTGCAACCCGTGTCGCAGCATCATGATTGGGCGCGCGATACCTTTTCTTTGGCGATGGCGCTGCAAAATCTGATGTGGGGCGTGTTCGGGCCGGTGGCTGGCATGGCAGCAGATCGCTTTGGCGCGCCCCGTGTCGTGTTGCTCGGTGCCTTGCTGTATATGGGTGGGTTACTGGCGATGGCCAGCGCTGTTCAGCCCTCAGTCTTTGTGGTCGGGTCGGGTGTCCTAATTGGGGCAGGGCTGTCATGCACCGCATTTGGTGCTTTGTCGGGTGTGGTTGGTCGCACCGCGCCGTTGGCCCGGCGGTCGTGGGCTTTTGGCGTGCTTGGCGCAGCCGGTTCGTTCGGTCAATTTGCCATGGTGCCTGTGGAACAGCTGTTGATTTCAGGTGCTGGCTGGCAGGGCGCTTTGTATTGCTTGGCAGCGGCGGTCGTGGCGCTGATGATTCCGCTGTCGTTCATGCTGCATGAACCGCCCGAGTCGCCAAGTCCCGGTATGGCATCCCAAAGTGTTTCCGAAGCAGTGCGTGAAGCATTTGCACACCGACCGTTTCGATTACTGGTGGCTGGCTATTTTGTTTGCGGTTTCCAGGTAGTGTTTATTGGGGTGCATCTGCCTTCGTATTTGAAAGATCGCGGCGTAGTCGACCCGCAGGTGGCCGTTGTGGCGCTTGCCTTGATTGGGTTATTCAACATCTTTGGGTCTTTCATGGCAGGCCAGCTGGGCGGCAGGCTGCCGAAACCACGATTACTGGCCGCCATTTACCTTGTACGCGCGCTCATCATCACTGTCTTTGTGTTCTCGCCCTTATCACCGACATCGGTGTATTTGTTCGCGGCTTCCATGGGGCTGTTGTGGTTGTCCACCGTGCCGCTTACTAATGGCGTGATTGCCGGCATGTTTGGTGTACGCCACTTGTCGATGTTGTCGGGCTTTGTTTTCTTCTCGCACCAGTTAGGTAGTTTCTCGGGTGTCTGGCTCGGCGGTTACCTTTACACGGTGCAAGGCAGCTATGACACTGTGTGGATGATCACCATTGCGCTCGGTCTAGCCGCTTGTGCCCTCAACCTGCCGATCAACGAGGCGCCCGTGACACGCTCGCCCCAGACCGCATGAAGCCCCGTGTACGCTCGAGCTTGCTGGGCCTGATCGCGACGGCCTTGGCGGCACTGGCTTTCGTCAGTTACCTGCGTCCAGGCTTCGTAGTCACCGTTGCGAATCAATTGTGGCTCTGCTTCTGAGCCAAGCGCCGGTAAAATGCGGTTGTGAACCTGACTCTTTCCGAACTCGAACAAGCGATCAACTATTGGCGCCGCATGCGGCCTTCCCAAGGGGAAGAGCGCGCGCTGTCCGCCGAGGTCAACGCGCTTGCTGATGTCTATGCGCTGATGATCTTCCATCGCGCGGCAACCTTATCGCTCGATGATCTGGCGCCGAGTGCCCGGGAACTGATCGAGGCTTGGCGCCGGGCACGCGAGGGCAACGTCGCCTAAAGCGGGTTGAGTCCGCCTTATCTTCCGCCAATTCGTATCTACTTCGCTCTATTTGCGTCGATCTGTTCGGATCTGTGCATATTCCTGCAGATTTTGACCTTATGACCGTGATTTTACGTCGCTGGCTGCTCCGATTGCTACGCGTCGCCTGCCCAGTGAGGTTGACGTCACCCCCCAAAATTTCGGAGGCATTTTTGATGCGGCGCACAAAAATTACTTGACTTCCCGCGGTTCGGCCTTAAAATCCGTTTTGTTGCGGCGCACAAACGCTGCTTAACTCACCGAATTTCAGGAGAATCGCATGCTCGCAAATCAAGAACATCTCAGCAAAGTCGCCAAAAACTCGATCGACGCACAGTTAAAGGCAATGCACGAACTCGCCAATCAGGCCCTGCACAGCGTCACGGAACTGGTTGAGCTGAATATTGCAACCGCCAAAGAATCACTGTCGCAGACCTCGGCCGCTGCGGCGCAGATGCTGGCGGCAAAAGATGCACAGGCACTGATCGACGCTACGTCGGCTCAGGCACAACCCGGCGCGGAAAAAGCGCTGACCTACGCACGCCACATGGCTTCCATCATGGCCAAGGCGCAGGCCGAGTTCACCAGCGCGACTGAGACTCGGATTGGCCAGAGCACACGCCAGATCAATCAGCTGATCGACGAAATGTCGAAATCTGCTCCAGCTGGATCGGAAAATGTGATCACGTTGCTGAAAGCCAGCGTTGCCAACACCAACGCCGCCATCGAGCAAATGGTAAAAGGCAGCAAGCAAGCGCTGGCGACTATGGAAAGCGGCTTCGAAGAAATCAGCAGCCAGCTGTCGGCAGCCAAGCCAAGCCGCACGAAAAAGTAACTTCAGCGGTCGGTGACGCCAATAAATACGGGCCGCGAAGCGGTCCGTTTTTTTATGCAGCTCGCGATTGGTTCTCGACGATTGACTGCGATACTGCCTCAGCGACACGAATCCCATCGATTGCCGCTGACATGATCCCGCCTGCGTAGCCTGCGCCTTCACCGCCAGGGAATAGCCCGCGAGTGTTGACGCTTTGAAAGTC